>JASGDT010000015.1:0-117498 GCA_047607085.1 Pseudoxanthomonas sp.
CGCCGCCGTGGGCGAAGCGGCGCGCTTGCGAGGCATCGCCTCGCGCGTCGCTGAGCGCCCGACCATGGATGGTCGGGCAGGCGCATCCGAAGCCGACGTACTCGCGCCATGGATGGCAATGCACGGGAGCGCCATCGTGATAGGTCGATTGAAAGGCATCCTGGCGTACAAGTCGCCGCCGTGGTTGGTGGTGGATGTGCATGGCGTCGGCTACGAACTGGAGGCGCCGATGAGCACTTTCTACGACCTGCCGGACCTGGGTCGCGAGGTCACGCTGTTCACCCACCATGCGCAGAAGGAAGACAGCGTTTCGCTGTATGGCTTCCTGAGCGAAGGCGAGCGCCGGTTGTTCCGCGACGTGCAGAAGGTCAGCGGCATCGGCGCAAAGATCGCGCTGGCGGTGCTGTCCGGCGCCAGCGTCGATGAGTTCGCGCGGCTGGTGCGGACCGGCGACGTGGCCGCGCTTACCCGCATCCCCGGCATCGGCAAGAAGACTGCCGAGCGCATCGTGGTGGAATTGCGCGACCGCGTCGATGGCCTCGGCGGCGGCGCATCGCCGGGCTTGAGCAGCCTGCCGGCCGATCCGCAGTCCGAAGCCGCCATCGCCCTGCAACAACTGGGCTACAAACCGGCCGAGGCCGCGCGCATGGCGCGCGACGCCACCGCCGCCGGCGACGATGCCGCCACGATCATCCGCAAGGCCCTGCAATCGGCCTTGCGCTGAGCGCCGGTCCACGAGAACGCCAGACGTCCGGAATCCTGCATGTCCAACGCGAGCCATACCGCCGCCACGCATTCGGAAAGACATGGCCACGACAAGGTCGGCTTGGCCGGTCTGGTCGTCGGCGCCATCGGCGTCGTCTTCGGCGACATCGGCACCAGCCCGCTGTACACGATCAAGGAGGCCTTCGTCCCGCACTACGGACTCGACGCCGGCGACCCGGCCGAGGTGCTGGGGCTGCTGTCGCTGATTTTCTGGGCGCTGATGATCATGGTGACGCTGAAGTACGTCGCCATCATCATGCGCGCCGACAACGAGGGCGAAGGCGGCATCATGGCGCTGATGTCGCTGGCGCAGCGCACCCTGGCGCAGGGCTCGCGCGGCGCCTACGCGGTCGGCATCCTCGGCATCTTCGGCGCGTCGCTGTTCTTCGGCGACAGCGTGATCACGCCGCCGGTATCGGTACTGGGCGCGCTGGAGGGCATCGAAGTCGCGGCGCCGCAGCTGCATGCGTGGATCGTGCCCATCGCGATCGGGATCATGCTGGTGCTGTTCGGCACCCAGCGCCTGGGCACCGAAAAAGTTGGAATGGTGTTCGGGCCGATTACCCTGGTCTGGTTCGTGGCGATTGCCGCTCTGGGCGTGCTCAATATCGGACACAACCCGGAAGTGGTGCATGCGCTGAGTCCGTGGTGGGGCACGAAGTTCTTCATCGCCCACGGCTGGCACGGCATCTTCATCCTTGGCGCGGTGGTGCTGGCGGTCACCGGCGGCGAGGCCCTGTATGCCGACATGGGCCATTTCGGCAAGCGGCCGATCCGCTATGCATGGTATTTCGTCGTTCTGCCGTCGCTGATGCTCAACTATCTCGGCCAGGGCGCGCTGGTGCTGGAGAATCCGGAGGCGGTCAAGAATCCGTTCTATGTCGGCGTGCCCGATTGGGCGCAGTGGCCGATGATCGCGCTTGCGACGATGGCGGCGATCATCGCCTCGCAAGCGGTGATCACCGGCGCGTTCTCGGTGTCGCGCCAGGCGATGCAACTGGGCTACATCCCGCGCATGCAGGTGCGGCACACGTCGAAGGACACCATCGGCCAGATCTACGTGCCCGGCATCAACTGGCTGATGATGGTCACGGTGATCGCGCTGGTGCTGGCGTTCCGCAGTTCCACCAATCTCGCCTCGGCCTACGGCGTGTCGGTGTCGGGAACGATGCTGATCGATACGTTGCTGCTGGCCCTGCTGGCGCGCGCCACGTGGACGCGCGCGCGCTGGTGGGTGCTGCCGGTGTGCGCGGTGGTGGTGGTGATCGACCTCGGTTTCCTGGTCGCGAATGGTGCCAAGTTCTTCCATGGCGCCTGGTTCCCGATCGCACTGGGCCTGCTGGTGTTCACCCTGCTGCGCACCTGGCGCCGCGGCCGCGAACTGCTGCATGCCGAGGTGCGCAAGGACGGCATCCAGCTGGATACCTTCCTGCCCGGCCTGATGCTGGCGCCGCCGGTGCGGGTGCCGGGCACGGCGGTGTTCCTGACCGCCGACAGGAACGTGGTGCCGCACGCGATGCTGCACAACCTGAAACACAACAAGGTACTGCACGAACGCAACGTGTTCCTGACCGTGGAAACGCTGAACGTGCCCTACGCACCGCAGGGCAAGCGGTTGAAGTCCGACGCCATCGGCGACGAGTTCCACCGTGTGGTGCTGCGCTTCGGCTTCATGGAAACCCCCGACGTGCCGCAGGCGCTGATGCTCGGTTGCGACCACGGCGGCCCGTATTTCGATCCGATGGAAACCACCTATTTCGCCAGCCGCGAAACCATCGTCGCCAGCGCCCACCGCGGCATGCCGGTGTGGCGCGACAAGTTGTTCGCGGTCATGCACCGCAACGCCGCCCCGGCGACCGGGTTCTTCCGGATCCCGGGCAACCGGCTGGTCGAGCTGGGGTCACAGGTGGAGATTTGAGGTGCCGGCCATCCACCGGACCAGACCGAGAATGTGCAGGCCGGCGGCCAAGTGCAGCAGGGCCGGGGCCACCGCGAACGCAACCAGGAACATCGCGCTGATCCAGGCGTCGTTGCCGCCATTCATGCGAAAGCCGGCGGCATTCACCCACAACATGGCCGCTGCCGCACCGACGGCGATGCCGATCTGGGTGACAAATCGTTCCAGAGAGAAGAATGAAGCCGCCCGATCCTGGCCGGTTTCGGCTTGGTGCTGTCGCACGATGCTTGCGGCCAGCGAAACCTGGGATATCTCCATGCCGGCAGCGACGAGGGCCGAGGCGACGAAGATCGCCGTCACTGCCGCAACGGGGAACACGCTCGGGGTCACGATGCAGAACATCGCCACGATGGTTGCCAGACCAAGATTGCCGATGGCCAAGGTGCGGATGTCGCCGATCCTGGTAATGACCGGCAACCACAGCCAGGCGCCGACCAGGCCGGCGCCGATCGCCGTCAACGCAATGGCCGGGATGCGGTCGGCGATGCCCAGCAGGCTGTCCATGTACAGGAAATACAAGGCCGAGGTCATGCCGGTGGCTCCCCCCATGAACAACGATACTGTCAGCAGACGTCGTGATGCAGGGTTCCGTATCAGCGAGGGCAGGCGCAGGGCCTTGCCGACGGCCGGAGCATCCCGGCTCACATGGCCGTGGTGATGGGAGGCGGCTCCGGCATCGGTTCGTGCGTTGCGTTGCGAGGCTTCGTCAGGCGTGCCCGTGAGGTTCGCGGTTCCCAAGAGGAACACCGTGCCGGTGATCAGCAGCAACGGCACCACGATCGCTGCGAGTACCCGCAAGGTGGCGGGCGTGACCAGCGAGGTCTCGCCTGCGCCTTGAAGGATCAGCAGGCAGGCCAGCATGCCCAACCGCGACATCCCCGTGCGCCAAGCCGCCAGCATGGCCTGTAGGTCCGGGGTTCGGGCCATCTCCGCCAGCAATGCACGGTGCGGAATCTCGAACAGGGACCAGGCCAGGCACAGGCACAACGACCAGCCGAGGAAATGACCGAACCCCGCGGTTTCATCCACTTGCAGCCAGAAGTAACCGGCAACCACGGCCAGCAGCATCGCCGCCAGAATCCAGCCTCGATAGCCGACGATGCGCCGCATGCGATCGGCCAGCATCCCGATTGCAGGGTCGATCACCGCATCGAACGTACGAGCGATCAGCAGCGCCATCGAGACCGCAGCCAGGCTGATCGCGCCATGCTTGGCGTAAACAGGGGGCACGATCGAGAGTGCCGGCGTGGCCAGCATGGCGTAGGGCAGCACCGGCAGGGCATAGGCCAGGGCCAGCCACATTCCCGGGGGACAGCGCTTCCTTCCCCTGGGCGGCGGTCGCGTGGTGACGGGTGGGTCAGGCGTGGCTGGCGGGGATGGCATCGCCGCCATTGGTGGCCTGCGGGTGGGCGAAATACAGATGCACCATCGCACGGAACATTTCGAACATGCGGTCGGAGAAGTCCGGGCTTTGGCCATCGCGCATCATCGATTCGATGCACAGCCCGCGCAGGAACGCCACCAACACGGCGATGAAGGTTTCCTGGTCGCGCTCGGAAGACAGGCGCGGGAACATCGCCTTGTAGCCGGCCAGGCGCTCGGCGTGGTGCGGGGTGTGAGGGCTAAGCACTGTCCTGCGCAGGTCGTTGTCGGTGCGCAGTGCGTTGATGATCTCCAGATTGAGTGGGAACAGCGCGCTGATTTCCCGCCGGAACACATCCAGCCGGTCGTCCAGCGACAGCTCCGGAGCCGCGTGTCCGGCCAGCAGTTCGTGCAGCCGGTCGTAGCGGGTCTCGAAAAAGTGCAGCATTGCCGCAGCAGCCAATTCCGTCTTGGTCGAGTAGTGATGCAGGATGGCGCCTCGCGATACCTGCGCGGCCTGGGCGACCTGGGAAATCGACAACCCCACATAGCCCACTTCCGCCAGGCAGCGCAGGGTGGCATCCATCAGCCGCTGGCGCATTTCCCGGCTGCGGTCTTCCTGCCGTCGGCGCACGCGGCCGGAGGAAGAGGGCGCCGGCGCCGGGCTTGCCGGAAAGTCGCCCGATCTGGAGTCTGGAATGTGGGACATCGTGCCGAGTATGCCTGTTCGGCGCCAGGGCGTCAGTACGGCCAAGGCGCCTCCGGATCGTATTTGAGCACCGGATGGGCAGGAAGCGCCGCACGGTCGATCAACACGCCTTTCATGATCACGGCATGGATCTTGCGCAGGTTGGCCACGTCGGCCAGCGGATCGGCATCCACGATCAGGATGTCCGCGGACTTGCCGGCCTCCAGCGAGCCGGTTTCATCGCCGAGGAAATAGGCGCGTGCGCCATTGATGGTGGCCGCTTCGAGAATCCGCATCGGTTCGACGCCCAGGGCCTGCAATCCCTCCATCCGTTCGAAATGCGAGCGTCCCAGCTTGCCCCACACCGTGGGGCCGAGTTCCGGCGCTTCCGGCCCGGAGTCGGTGGCGATGGTGAAGGCCACGCCGGCCTTCAACCACGGGCGGGTGTTGTCGATGCTGGTCTGGTAGTAATCCGGGCCGGTGCCGAGGTTGCGTTCGGCCATGACCCGGTTGAGCGAGGGTTGGTCCGGGTGGTCCTCGGCGCGCCAGGCCAACTGGCTTTCGACCAGGTTCTTGTTGGCTACGCCCATCAATCCGGCGTAGATGCCCTGCTTTCTGGACTCGACGATCAACGCGTCAAGCATGGTGCGCTGCCGCGGCGAAGCTTTGGTGTAAGGGACTGCGACCAAGTTGGGATGTTGCATCAGGTCGGGCTTCAGCGCCACGGCCACGGCGAGGCTGTCGAGGGTAAAGGTATGGGTCTGGAACGGGATCTTTGCCCGGGCGGCTTCCTCGCGCATGGCGCGCAGTGCGGCCTCGGAGAACATCATCGGCTCGACCGGGGAGATGCCGTGGGCGGAGATCGCCACCTTGACGAAGTCCACGCCACGGGCGATGTAGTCGCGCATCGCCTGGCGTACTTCTTCCGGCGTCAGCGCCAGCAGGTTCGGCCCCATCCCGGCCTCCCATTCGGCGTTGATGCGTTGCTGGATGTCGGGGTGCACCCAACTGCCGTAGCGGATGCTGGCGCCGTGCAAATCCCAGCCCCCCATGAAGTACGGCGAATACGGCCCGCCCAGGCCGATGATGTTGCCGGCCACCAGCAGGCGCGTACCCACTTCCTCGCCGCGATTGATGCGGTCGCGTGCCTTGAGCAGTGGCGCGAGCGGTCCCCAGCTGTCGCCGCTGGTGGTCAGGCCGTATTTGAGTGAAATCTGTGCGGACTGCAGTGCGATTTCCTCTAATTGATCCTCGTATTTGACAAAGAACTCAGGAATGGTGTTGAGCACCATGTGTGCGTTGGAGTCGATCAGGCCAGGTGTGATCCATTTGCCTTTGGCGTCGATCACTGCATAGCCTGGTGGAACCTGGATACGGGTGGCCGTACCGATTTTCTCGATTCGACCGTTGGCGACCAGGATCACGCTGTCGTGGATCGGCGGGCTGCCAACCACGGGGATGGCGGTGCCGCCAACAATGGCCAGCCGAGAGGCTTCGGTTGTTGGCATGGGTGTTTGGGCTGCGTGGGTGTTGGACACCCACATCAAAACCATGCCCATGACGGAAACCAGGAACTTCATTCTCTTGCTCCAGCGGCAGATTGAAAACGTTGCGAATATAACATACCGTACAGACTGCATTTAATTATGTCGACATGATCACAATGAGAGCGAGAGGGCAGTTGACGAGAAATTCACATTGTGAAAACATACCAGACGGATGGTATGTAAATTGACTTCTGTTCCGTTGCTCCTCTCTCCGTTGCTTCCGAAAGGGCTCTTGTCATGAAGGCTTCCTCGCAATCCTCGCGCCGCGATGGTGCGATGCCAGTCCGCCCGGTTCTGGCCGTTTCAATGCTTTCCGCCTCGCTGCTCTGCGCATTGTCCGCACGGGCCGTGGGCCAGGAGACGGGTACCCCGGCATCGGAACCCGGGGAGCAGGTCACCGAGATCGATTCGATCCAGGTAGTCGGTTCGCGCCTGCGCAAGTCCGATGCCGAGGCCGCCTTGCCGGTCACCATCTACAGTGAGGCGGACATCCTCGCCACCGGCCAGCCGACGATCGCCGAAGTCCTGCGCACCTTGCCGTACAACAGCCAGGGCACCTCCACGCCGCGTCCCGGATCCACTGGTCAGGGCGTCACCGACGTAAACCTGCGCGGGCTGGGCTATGGGCGCACCCTGACCTTGATCAATGGGCGCCGGATCCCGGTCGATTCCACGTTCTTCGGCTTCGGGGTCTCGACCAGTTTCATCCCGGCCGGCGCGGTCGAGCGGATCGAAGTGCTGCGTGACGGCGCCTCGGCCATCTACGGTTCGGATGCGCTGGCTGGCGTGGTCAACATCGTGCTGAAGGATCATTTCGATGGGGCCGAAGCTTCGGTCAGCCTGGCCAACCCCAGCGCTGCGGGCGGCAATGCGCTGGTCACCAACGTCACCGCGGGCCTGAATGGCGAGCGTGGCGGGTTGATCCTGTCGGTGGAAAAACGCGACATCGACGCGCTGGCCAACCGCCAACGCAAGGTCCTGCGTTCGGATTACTCCGATCTGGGATTCGGTTTTCTCGACAACAGCTTCCCGCCCACCTACCGGGCCACCGATTTCTTCGGCGATGGCAGCAACGTGGCCGGCCCCTACGCGACGGAAGCCGGGTGCGACCCGGCCACGACCGCGGTGCGCGGTCCGTTGACGCTTGTCCATCCGGTGACCGGCGAGACCGTGACCGTGGACAACCAGTTCGAATGCCGCAATCCGACCGCAGACAAGACCGACCACCTGCCGGAGTTCGACGTCAGATCCGCGTTTCTGGCCGGCCATTGGAACCTGACCGACCAGTTCAAGCTGTTTGCGGAAGTGCTGGCCGTCAATCAAGACACCCTGGGGCGGCGCGAGCCTGTCACCGGCACCCTGACCCTGGCCGCCAGCAATCCCACCAATCCCACCTACGATGCCAGCCCGGGCAATCCGGTGGCCGGTGTGACCTCGCCGCGCGACGTATCGGTGCTGTATTCGCTGCCTGATGCCTATGCCCGTGAACTCGATACGCAGTCGGAGCAGCGCCATTACGTTGCCGGTTTCGAGTGGTCGCCCGGTGCCGGCACGCTGACCGGCTACTACCAATACGCCAATCAAGCGGCCGACAGCTATTACCGCAACGCCCTGTATGTGGCACCCTTCGCCGCCGCCGTGGCCGCGGGCCAACTGGATCTGTTCGACACCTCGGCTGTGGCCGCCTATGCGCCCTATCTGCGGACCGGCTTGCGCCGGACCGAAACCACACTGGATGCGACCGGGCTGGGCTGGACCTCGGAACTGCCGTTCCTGCGGTTGCCTGGCGGCGCGATCCAGTACGGCGTGGGTTATGAATGGCGCAAGGAGTCGATCGATGAGTCTTGCGATGCACTGAGTGCGGTCTATGCGTTGACCGGCGGGTTCTGCTTTCCCTTCGCAACCGAACGCAAGGTGCATGCGGGCTACGTGGAACTGGCCTTCCCGATCCTGGACAACCTGGAAGTGGATTACGCCGGGCGCTGGGACAGCTACAGCCTGCCCGATTTCAGTGAGCCGACCCACCGGGTGGCGGTGCGCTACCAGCCCTTTGCCTACCTCACCCTGCGGGGCTCGTATTCCGAAGGCATCCGTGCGCCCAACCTGTACGAGATCAACTCGTCTTCGGGCCTGACCACGTCCACGGTCGTGGATACGCGGGCCTGTACCGCCGCCGGCGGCAACACCAGCGATACCGCCTGCCAGCCGATCCAGGTGCAACAGATACTCAAGGGCGGCCCCAACCTGCTGCCGGAGGAATCCAGAACCGTCAGCTGGGGTGCGATCTGGGCGCCGACATCGAAGTTCAGCCTGTCCGCCGACTTCTACAAGGTCCGGATCGACAACCAGATACAGAACCTGGACGATCAGACCGTGGTGGATCTGGAGGCGCAGGGACTGGATCTGGCCCGCTATTCGGTGGCGCTGGAGCGTGACGCCAACGGCCGGATCACGTCGGTGACTTCCGGGTCGGCCAACGTGCCGGGCTTCAGCACCAGCGGCGTGGACGTGGAGAGCGCGTTGAATCTGGATTTCGGCGATCGCGGCAGCTTCCAGTCGCGGCTGCTGTTGTCCTGGGTGCGCGACTTCAAGCGGCCGGCCGCGCCCGGCGCGCCGGTGTTCGACGCCGTCGGCTACGTCAACCAGCCCGAATACCTGGGCAACTGGAACAATACATACCGGCTCGGCGAGTGGTCGTTCAACCTGCGCTTCAACCACGTGGGCGCCTACGATGCGCGTTCGGTGGAAGACGATCGCGTGCTGGGCGTACCGTATCAAGGCCGGATTGCGGCCTACCGGACCGCCGATTTCAGCATCACCTATCAAGCACCGTGGGATGCGCGCATCTCGATCGGAGCGCGCAACCTGACCGACCGCATGCCGACCATCAACCGCTATGCCTACGGCAACCTGGGCTACGGCACGGGCCTGTCGGACATCAACGGACGGGTGCTGCTGCTGTCCTACACCCAGGCATTCCGGTAGGCGCGGCAAGAAGATGGGCGCGTCAGGCAGCCGATCCGTGGACGCGCCATAATGTGGCGATGAATGTTGACCGCATCATCGCCTCCGCCGCCAACTCCGAAGACGACGCCCTCGAGGCCAGCATCCGCCCCAAACGGCTGGACGAATACCTCGGCCAGCAGCCGGTGCGCGAGCAACTGGGCATCTACATCGAGGCGGCCAGGGGCCGTGGCGAGGCGCTGGACCACGTGCTGATCTTCGGCCCGCCGGGGCTGGGCAAGACCACGCTGAGCCATGTCATCGCGAATGAACTTGGCGTCAACCTGCGCGTGACTTCCGGCCCGGTGATCGAGAAGGCCGGCGACCTGGCCGCGCTGCTGACCAACCTGCAGCCGCACGACGTGCTGTTCGTCGATGAAATCCACCGCCTGTCGCCGGTGGTCGAGGAAGTGCTGTACCCGGCGATGGAAGACTTCCAGATCGACATCATGATCGGCGAAGGCCCGGCCGCGCGTTCGATCAAGCTGGATCTGCCGCCGTTCACCCTGATCGGCGCGACCACACGCGCTGGTTTGTTGACCGCGCCGCTGCGCGACCGTTTCGGCATCGTGCAGCGGCTGGAGTTCTACAGCGCCGACGAACTGGCGCGCATCGTGCGGCGCTCGGCGCGGATCCTCGGCATCGACTGCGAGGCCGATGGCGCGGCGGAGATTGCCCGGCGCGCGCGCGGCACCCCGCGCATCGCCAACCGCCTGCTGCGCCGCGTGCGCGACTACGCCCAGGTCAAGGCCGGCGGGCGCATCGACGCGGCGGTCGCGGCGGCGGCGATGGCGATGCTGAAAATCGACCCGGAAGGCTTCGACGAACTCGACCGCCGCCTGCTGCGCACCGTCATCGACAGCTTCGATGGCGGCCCGGTCGGGGTGGAATCGCTGGCGGCGGCGCTCAGCGAGGAGCGCGGCACGCTGGAAGACGTGGTGGAACCCTACCTGATCCAGCAAGGCTTCCTGATCCGCACCGCGCGCGGGCGCATGGCGACGAAGAAGGCGTATCTGCATCTGGGCTTGCAGCCCAGGCAGGACGCGGGGTTCGGGGCCGAGGGTCCGGAAAGCATGGGAGCCCTGTTTTGAGCGGGTCCCAGCCCCCATTCAGCCTGCCGACAAGGGTTTACTGGGAAGATACCGACGCCGGTGGCGTGGTCTATCACGCGCAGTACCTGGCCTTCCTCGAACGCGCGCGCACCGAAGCGCTGCGTTCGCTCGGGCTGGGGCAGGAAAACCTGCGCGCGACGCATGACGTGGTGTTCGTGGTACGGGAAATGCAGCTGGATTTCCTCAAGCCCGCGAAACTCGACGACATGCTGGACGTGCGCGTGCAACTGCAACAATGCCGCAAGGCCAGCCTGGTGTTCGCGCAATCCATCGTGCGTGACGACGTGGTGCTGCTGACCGCCACGGTGCGGGTGGCGGCGGTGAAGGCTTCGGCCTTCAGCCCGGTCGCCATCCCGGACGCCCTGCACCAACAACTCAAATCGCTGGAAACCGGCGACTGAACCGCAAGACGACAAACCCAAGGAACAACGGATGATCTCCACCCTGACGGCCTTGCTGGCCACCGTGACCGAACCGCTGCCGGTGGACGTGACCGCCGCCGCCGCCGAAGCGACTGCGGCCACCGCGCACAACAGCATCAACTACTTCGACCTGATGCTGAAGGCCAGCCTGCCGGTCAAGCTGATCGTGCTGCTGCTGTTGTTCGGATCGCTGCTCAGTTGGGTGATCATTTTCCGCAAGGCCGGCATCTTCAAGCGCGCCAACCGCGACGCCGACGATTTCGAGAACCGCTTCTGGTCCGGCGCCGACCTGGGCAAGCTGTACGCCGCCGCGACCGACCGCAATCGCGCGCTGGGTGGGCTGGAATCCATCTTCGAGGCCGGCTTCCGCGAATTTTCGCGCCTGCGCGACAAGCGCGGCTTCGACGGCCGCGCGCAACTGGAAGGCGCGCAGCGGGCGATGCGCGTGGCCTACACCCGGGAGATCGGCGTGCTGGAACGCAACCTGGAACTGCTGGCCAACATCGGCTCCACCGCGCCCTACGTGGGCCTGGTCGGCACCGTGTTCGGCATCATGGTGACCATGCACGACATGATTTCCAGCGGCGAGCAGGCCGGCATCGCCAGCGTCGCGCCGGGCATTTCCGAAGCCTTGTTCGCCACCGCCATCGGCCTGTTCGTCGCCATCCCGGCGGTGTGGGCGTTCAACCGCTTCACCTCGCGGGTGGAACGGCTGGCGTTGCGCTACGAAAGCTTCGCCGAGGAATTCAGCTCGATCCTGCAACGCCAGACTTCGGTCGAATAACTCCAGGAGCCGAGACCCATGGCCGCCGGAATCTTCCACCGCAAGCGCCGCAAGCTGAAATCCGAGATCAACGTCGTGCCGTACATCGACGTGATGCTGGTGCTGCTGGTCATCTTCATGGTCACCGCGCCGCTGCTGACGCTGTCGGTCGATGTCAAATTGCCGTCCTCGACCGCCAAGGCAGTCGATAGCAAGGCCGAGCCGGTGATCGTCATCGCCTATCCCGATGGTCGCCTGGGCCTGCAACTGCCCGGCGACAGCAGCCCGCGCGAAGTCGATGCCGCCGGGCTGGAAGCGATGCTGGCCCCGATCAAGGCGCAGCAGGGCAACGAGTTGCGCGTGCTGCTGGCGGGCGACAAGGATGCGCCGTACCAGCGCGTCATCGACGCCACCGAGGCGCTGCGCAAGGCTAGGGTGACCAACGTCGTGCTGTGGACCAAGCAATGAGTTGGCGATGAACGCCGCAACCTTCCCGCCCCCCGGTCACGACGACGACGGCATCGGCCGTCCGCTGGCCTTCGCCATCGGCCTGCATGTGTTGCTGGCCGTGCTGTTGTGGCTGTCGTCGTGGATCACCTGGAACCACGACATTTCCGCTGCGGCCGGCGCGCAGGCGGTCGAGGCGACGATGGAAACCTCGGCGGCGGAAGATCGCGCCGTGGCCAGCGCGATGCGCGCCGAGCCGGAACCGTTGCCGCCGCAGCCCGAACCCGTCGTCGAAGACACCGTGCCGCCGCCGCAGCCGATCCCCGAGCCGGCCCCGCAGATTTCGCCGGTACCGCAGCAGGTGCAGGCGCAGGAACCGGTGCCCGTTCCCGACAAGATCGACCAGGAAGAAGCGCGCATCGACGCGATTTCGCTGGAAAAGGCGCGCCGGGAGCAGGAAGCCAAGCGCCGCCAGGAACAGATCGACCTGACCGAACGCAAGCGCCAGGAAGAAGCCGAAAAGAAGCAGCGGCTGGCCAAGCAGCAACAGGAAGAACAGAAACGCATCGCCGAGGAAGAAAAGCGCAAGGCCGATGAAGAAAAACGCAAGGCTGATCGGCTTGCACAGCTTCGGGCCGAACGCGCCAAGCTGGAACGCGAGCAGAACCTCGCCGAACAGAAACTGCGCCAGTTGCAAGCCGCGCGCGAGCGCAGTGCTGCCAGTGCGACCGCGACCGCTGCAGGGCCGAGCGCGCCGGCCGGGCAGGGTGGCACTGACGATGGCCTTTTGGCGCAATACCGGGAAGCCATCCAGGCAGCGGTCAATCGGCAGTGGACGCGGCCGGATTCGGTGCCGCTGGGTACCCGTTGCCGAGTCATCATCAAGCAGTTGCCCGGCGGCGAGGTCATCGATGCGCAAGTGCAACCTGGCTGTCCAATGGATCCGGCTGGTCAGGCCTCGCTGGAGCGTGCGGTACTCAAGGCGCAGCCGCTGCCCTACCGCGGCTTCGAATCGGTGTTCAATCGCCAGCTCAACTTCAATTTCACCGCGCAGGATCGTTGAACGCGCTTCACCCTCGATTGCGTGAACGTTCACCAACGGCCTGCTATCCCTTGTCAAGAATCTGAACGGACCCGGTTATTCCATGAAGACCCTGCCACGCTGGCTCATTGCAATCGTCTCCCTGCTGCTTCCCGTTGTCGCACTGGCACAACAGCAAGGGTTGGAAATCGACATTGTCGGCGGCAATGCCTCGGCCACGCCGATCGCCGTCGTGCCGATGCCATACCAAGGCGGCGCTGGCGTGCCCGGCACCGACGTCGCCAAGGTGGTCGCCGCCGATCTGGACCGCTCCGGCCAGTTCCGCAGCCTGCCGGAAAGCGCGCTGGTCGAACGCCCCACGCGCGGCGCGGAAATCAACTACCCCACGTGGAAGGCGCTGCGCCAGGACTACATCGTCGTCGGCCGCGTGCTGGATGCCGGCGACGGCGGTTACCGGGTCGAATACGAACTGTTCGACCTCGCCAAGCAGGAGCGCCTGCTCGGCCTGGCCAAGACCGCGCGCGCCAACGCCATGCGCGACGTCGCCCACCAGATCGCCGACGAGATCTACGAGAAGATCACCGGCGTGCGCGGTGCGTTCTGGACCCGCATCGCCTACATCACCCAGACCGGCGTCGGCGCCGGCGCGCGCTATGCGCTGATGGTCGCCGATTCCGACGGCTTCAACCCGCAGACCGTGGTGCGTTCGTCCGAGCCGCTGCTGGCACCGTCGTGGAGCCCGGACGGCCGCAAGTTGGCCTATGTCAGCTTCGAGCGCGGCAACTCGGCGATCTACACCCAGGACGTTTCCACCGGCGCGCGCGAACTGGTCGCTGCCTTCCGCGGCATCAACGGCTCGCCGACGTTCTCGCCGGACGGCCGCCGGCTGGCGCTGACCCTCTCGCGCAGCGGCAATCCGGAAATCTACGTGATGGACCTGGGCAGCAAGGCGCTGACCCAGTTGACCAACCAGATCGGCATCGACACCGAGCCGACCTGGAGCGCCGACGGCGGCACGATCTATTTCACCTCCGACCGCGGCGGCCGCCCGCAGATCTACAAGATGGCCGCCAGCGGCGGTGGCGCGTCGCGGGTCAGCTTCGACGGCAGCTACAACGCCTCGGCCAGCGTGTCGTTCGACAGCAAGAAAATTGCGGTTGCCCAGGGCAGCGGCAACAACTACCGCATCGCATTGATGGACAGCAGCTTCGGCTCGCCGCGCTGGAGCCTGCTCTCGCCCGGCTCGCTGGACGAATCCCCCAGCTTTGCCCCCAATGCCAGCATGGTGCTGTACGCCGCGCGCGAAGGCGGCCGTGGCGTGCTGTACGCCGTGTCGGCCGACGCCCGCGTCCGCCAGCGCCTGGTGCTGGCCGACGGCGACGTGCGCGAACCGGCCTGGGGCCCGTACCGCACGCCGCGTTGAACCTTGAAAATCACGCCTCACGCGGCGTTGACCGACCTGAATCCGGGTTAGAATTCGCCCCGCAAACCCACCACACCCACCGCCCAAGGATTTTCCGATGAACACCAGCCTCCGTGTAATCGCTCTTTCGATGCTGTCCGTGGCCGTTCTGGCCGGCTGCAAGAAGACCGTCAAGGAAACCCCGCCGACCGATACCGGCTCGTCGGCCACCACCGTTCCTTCCGGCCCGGCCACCAGCGGCCTGTACGGCCCGGACGACCTCGACACCGACGCCTGCCTGCGCCAGCGCGTGGTCTATTTCGATCTGGACCAGGACGCGCTGAAGCCGGAATTCCAGGCCATCGTCAGCTGCCACGCCAAGTACCTGCGCGACCGTCCTTCCGCGCGCATCACCCTGGAAGGCAACGCCGACGAACGCGGCAGCCGCGACTACAACCAGGCCCTGGGCGAGCGCCGCGGCAACGCCGTGTCGTCCGCGCTGCAGGCCAACGGTGGTTCCGGCAGCCAGCTGACCGTGGTCAGCTACGGCGAAGAACGCCCGGTTTGCACCAGCTCCGGCGAAGACTGCTGGGCGCGCAACCGTCGCGTCGAGATCGTCTATACCGCCAAGTAAGCCCACGGCGTCCAGTTTCCCGGCTGCTGCCCGCAGCCGGGAAACCCCGCCCGCACCAAGAACCGACAACCCATGCGCGCCATGCCTTCGTTTCGCTCCCTGCCGCTGCTGATCGCGATCCCGCTGGGCATCGCCACCATCGCACCCGCACAGGCGCAGCGCGTCAGTCTGGCCGACCGTGTTGCCGTGCTGGAGCAGCAAGCGGCCAACAACCAGGGCAACAATGACCTGCTCAACCAGTTGAGCCAGTTGCGCCAGGAAGTGGCCGAGCTGCGCGGCCTGGTCGAGCAATTGCAGAACGACAACGAACAATCCAGGCAGCGTAGCCGCGACCAGTACCTTGACCTGGACGGACGCCTCAACCGCATCGAGGGGGGGGCGCTGCCGGCCACGCCGCCGGTCGCCTTGCCGTCCGACAACAAGCCCGCCGCCTCGACCGGCGCGGACAAGCCGCCCACCGTCCATGGTGATGCCGACGCGGTCGCCAAGGCCGGCGAAGAACGCGCCGCCTACGATGTCGCCTTCAACGCACTGAAGGCCGGCAACTATGTTGACTCGGCGCAACTGTTCACCAGTTTCCTCGAGCTGTATCCCGCCGGCGTCTATGCGCCGAACGCGCTGTACTGGCTGGGCGAAAGCTATTACGTCACCCAGAACTACCAGCTGGCCGCCGAGCAGTTCAACACGCTGCTGGGCCGTTACCCGACCCACGACAAGGCTGCCGGCGCGATGCTGAAGCTGGGCCTGTCCGAATACGGTCTGGGCCAGGTCGAACAAGCCGAATCCACGCTGGCCTCGGTGCTGGAAAAATATCCTGGCAGCGACGTCGCCCGCACCGCTGACGACCGCCTGAAATCCATCCAACTGGGCAGCAGCCTGCGTTGACCCGGGTGGAAGCGGCTTCGGGCCGCGACGGCGTCGCAACATCAGTTGTCCGCATTAGAGCGTGTCATGCACTTTTGAGCACATTCCCGCACGCTTGAACCGCCGCCAGGCGGCGTTGCGGGCCTTGCCACCAAGGTGGCCAGCCTTGCCGGCGGCCCGCGCCTTGTCTGGCAGCGGCACAAAAGCGCGGATAACGCACCCGAAAGTGCATGAAACGCTCCAGGCGTGCCGTTGCCGTGGTGCCGGCGTGTCGGGGACGTGGCCCCGCCTACAATGAACCTCATGGACGCCTCCATTCCCAGCCAGATCGAGCAATCCCCGCGCGACCGCCTCAGGATCACCGAGATATTCCTGTCGTTGCAGGGCGAAGCCGACACCGCCGGCTGGCCGACCGTGTTCGTGCGCCTGACCGGCTGCCCGCTGCGCTGCAACTACTGCGACACCGCCTACGCCTTCCACGGCGGCACATGGTGGGAGATCGACGACATCCTGCATGAGGTCGCCAGCTATGGCGTGCACCACGTCTGCGTGACCGGCGGCGAACCGCTGGCGCAGAAACGCTGCATCGGCCTGCTGCAACGCCTGTGCGACGCCGGCTACGACGTCTCGCTGGAAACCTCCGGCGCACTGGACGTTTCCGAGGTTGACCCGCGCGTGTCGCGCGTGCTCGACATCAAGACTCCCGGCTCGGACGAGGTTGCGCGCAACCGCTGGGAAAACCTGCCGCTGCTGACCGCACGCGACCAGGTCAAGTTCGTGCTGTGCGGCCGCGCCGACTACGAATGGGCGCGCGACGTGGTGCGCGAACACCAACTCTCCGACCGCTGCGCCGTGCTGTTCTCGCCCAGCAAATCGCAACTGCCGCCACGCGAGCTGGCCGACTGGATCGTTGCCGACCGCCTGCCGGTGCGTTTCCAGATGCAGCTGCACAAGCTGCTGTGGAACGACGAGCCGGGGCGGTGAAACAGTTGCCGAAGCGGGCAGGAGGATGGTGGGTTGGCTGGGAATCGAACCCAGGACCAGCGGATTAAAAGTCCGATGCTCTACCGACTGAGCTACCAACCCGTTGATGCGCTTCGACGTTGCATCGAAGGGTGCGGATTCTAACCTACACGGTCACCATCGCGAAATCAGGCGTAGTACGTCGGGTCGGCGACGCCGGCATCGGCGAAGCCGGCGGCGCGCAGGCGGCAGGCATCGCAATGGCCGCAGGCATGGCCTTCGGCGTCGGCGCGGTAGCACGAGACGGTCTGTGCGAAATCCACGCCCAGGCGGATGCCTTCGCGCACGATGTCGGCCTTGCTCAGGTGGATCAGCGGCGCGTGGATGCGCAGGCCCGCGCCTTCGACGCCGGCCTTGGTGGCCAGGTTGGCAAGTTTCTCGAAGGCTTCGATGAACTCGGGGCGGCAATCGGGGTAGCCGGAGTAATCGACGGCGTTGACGCCGCAGAAGAGGTCGCTCGCGCCCAGCACTTCGGCCCAGCCCAGCGCGATCGACAGCATGATGGTGTTGCGCGCCGGCACGTAGGTGACGGGGATGCCTTCGCCGCCCGGCGCCTCATCGGTACGCACAGGTACTTCGATGTCGTCGGTCAGTGCCGAACCACCGATGCTGCGCAGGTCAACGTTGACGGTCTTGTGTGCGACTGCGCCCAGCGACCTGGCCACGCGCGCGGCGGCTTGCAACTCCGATGTATGACGCTGACCGTAGCTGACGCTGAGCGCGTGCGTGGCGAAGCCTTGTTCGCGGGCGATGGCCAGGACGGTGGCGGAGTCCATGCCGCCGGAGAGGAGGACGACTGCTTTTTTCATGGGGATGGAAAATGGAAACGCAGGAAACCGGGAAGCTTACCCCTGTTTGCACGATGGCGATTGCCGGGGGTGGGGATTTCGCAGGCGATGCACCCTGGGCGGGATGCCGGGGGAGGTTTCCGCTGGACCATGCGCCGGAGTGCGCACCAGTGTCGTTTTTCAGGCGTTGCGCGGCCGTTGCAGACGATGGTGGAACTGCACCAGTTGCACGATGTTGTTGCGCCACTGGCGGTGTTTGCCGATGTAGGCGCGGGCATTGCGGCCGACGCGGTGCAGTTCGTCGCTGTCGCGGCTGTGGGCGATCACCGCTTCGACGGCGGCATGCAGGTCTTCCGGCGGGAACATCCAGCCGGTTTCGCCTTCGGCCAGCACTTCGTGGATGGGCGCGAAGCCCGGCGCGACCGGCGGCACCGCGCAGGCCATGAATTCGAACAGCTTGACCGGCGAGGTGTAATCGCCGGCGCTGGGCAGCACCGCGATGTCCATCGCCGCCAGCAATGCGGGTACTTCATCATGCGCCACGCGGCCGGTCAGCACGATGCGATCGTCCAGGCCGCGCTGCTGGACGAAATCCCGGACTTCGGCGAAGGTAGCGCCGTCACCGACCAGCAGCAGCTTCAATTCAGGTGCTTCGTGCAAGCGGTCGGCGATGGCATGCACGAAGCGGTCGATGGCGTGCCACGGCACGAACGCGCCCAGATAGCCGCAGACCACGCTGTCGCCCAGGCCGTGGCGCAGGCGCGCCTGCTGGCGTTGCGCGGGGGTGAACGAGAACTTGGCGATGTTGGCGGCGTTGGGGGTGACGATGGCCGGCACGTCCAGCCCCAGCTTGCCGAGCACGCGGTCGCGGAAAACGCCGGACACGAACACCAGCCCGGCGGCGTTGCGAAAGGTCCACGCCTCGATGCGCGTGGCCAGCGACTGGAAGAACAGCGGGCGCACGCGCTGCACCGTGGCCGAGTCGTTGACTTCCAGGATCACCGGCACGCGCAGCCAGCGCGCCACCAGCACGGTCGCGAACAGGAACAGCGAATAGCGCTCGTAAATGAAATCGGTGTCGCGGTGGCGGCGCAGGCAGCGCAGCACGCGCCAGCCGGACACGAGGTTGTAGGCGGCTTCGGCCAGTTCGAACACCGGTTCCGGCAGGCGCGTCAGCCAGCCCATCCAGCGCCGCGCCTGTGCGGTCGGCGACATCGCCTTGGGCGAGGAATACGGGTCGGCGCCGGGCAATGACAACACATCCACGGCCACGCCTTCGGCGCGCAACGCATCGACGATGCCGCGGATGTGCACGCCTTCGACCGCCTTGCCCTGGGTGCGGTGGTGGTACAGCACGCGGCGCACGCCGAGGGCCGCCTTCGTGGCGGTTTCGTGCATGCCGGCCGCGGCCGCATCTTGCGGTCGGGGCAGGGCGTCGAGCATTGGGGCGGAAGCGTGGCTCATGGCGGTGCGATCTCAAGGAAGGCAGACGCGCACGCCGGCAGCGGGGCAGGCCTGTACCAAGCGGTGGCGTTGCAGGGTTTCGCCGAGGAAGGTGGCGATGTCGTCAACGGCCTGCCTGCGGTCGCGCGGGACGTGGGCGGACATCGGCGGTGGCGCGTCGAGCATGGCGGCGATGGCCTCGGCCAGCGTTTGCGGCTGTTCCGGCGGCAGCAGTCGGCTGCGCCCCAGCGGCGCGATTTCGGGGATGCCGCCCACCGCGCTGGCGATCCACGGCGTGGCGCAGGCGGAAGCTTCCAGCAGCACGTTGGGGATGCCCTCGGAACGGCTGGGCAGCACGAACAGGTCGGCGGCACGCAGCCACGTCGGCAATTCGTGGTGCGGCAGGCTGCCATGGAAATCGACGCGGTCGGCGATGCCCAGCGACTGCGCCAGGCGCTCGTAAGCAGCACGCGAAGGGCCATCGCCGACCAGATGCAGTCGCCAGTCGCGGCGGCGCGCCTGCAGTTGCTGGCAGGCCTGCAGCAGCACATCGACACCCTTGACCGGCAGCAGGTTGCCGATGAAAAGCAAATGACGCACGCCATCATCCAGGCGCAATGCTTGCCGTGCTTCACCACGCGGGCCGGGGTGGAAGCGCTGGCGATCCACGCCATCGACGATGGTGCGCACCTTGCCGGCATCCGCACCCAGCGCGGCCACGCGGCCGGCCAGTTCGGCGGAAACGGCGATCACGCCATCGGCTTCGGCCAATGCCTGGCGGGTGCCTTTCGTGCGCGCGCCAAATTGATCCAGCAGGCGCACGTCGCTGCCGTGCACCTGCACCACCGCCGGCAGACCGGCGGCGTGCGCCAGCCGCACCGCCGCCCAGCCATCCGGATAGGCCCATGGCGCGAACACGATGTCCGGCGCGAATTCGCGCAGGGCGCGGCGGAAACAACCGGCGACAGAAGCGCGGAAGAACTGCCCGTAGTGGCTGCGCAATATCCGCGGCGTGTACCAGTAGCGCGGGTGGTCGATCACCAGGCCTTCGTTGAACACGCGCCGCGACGGCGGCAGCGGCTTGCCGCCGCGACGCAGCGCCTGCCATTCCTCCAGCCACAGCGTGGGCGCGATCACGCGCAATTCGTGCGCCTGCCCGAGCATGCGCAGCAGGTGGCGGTTGAACGGCGCGCGGTGCGGTTGCAGCGGGTTGGGATACAGGTTGGTCAGGGCGAGGATCTTCATGCGGCCTCGTGCTGGCCGATGGGGTCGAACGCGGGTGCAGCGGCAACGGCCGGCGCGCGTTGCGGCGCGGGCGCGTCGGTGAAGGCCGCATGCAGCACGTGGCCGGGCATGTAGTCGGGCTTGGGCAGGCGCAGTGCGTGCAGGAAGGTCGGCGCAAGGTCCAGCGTGGAGCATTCGCCCAGGTCCCGGCCGGCGGCGATGCCGGGGCCGGCCATCAGCAGCAGGCCGCGACGGTCGTGGCAGCCTTGTTTCGGCGTCGGATCTTTTTCCGCGCACAGCTCGCGCATGCGCAGGCGCTGGCCGGTGGTCGGGAACACGCATTCGGCGTCCCAGTCGATCGGCCGCGGCAGCTTCTGGCGCACGTTGATGCACAGCGTGTTGCCCGCGCCGGTGCAGGCGAAGAGTTTCTGCTCCGGCGTGCCGATCCACGCCGCTTCCAGCGCGCGCTCGGCGGCCTGGCGCGTGGCGATGTCGGCAAACGGCAAATTCCACTGCGGCGCCATCACCGAATACGGCACGCACTGGCCTTGCATGCCGATCAACTCCAGCACGCGGCCGATGTCGCGCAAGCGCACCACGCTGCGGCCGCCGCGGAATTCCTCGGTGACGTAGGGTTGCTGCGCCAGCCCGGAGGCGACCGCGACGATGGTGTCGTCGCCGGCCATTGCCATCACCCGGCCCAGCAGTTCGTCGGCCACGCGGTAGCCGAAGCCGATCGCATCGCCATAGCGGCGCACTTCGGCGTCGTCGGGTTTTTCCAGGAACGGGCCGGGATCGGCGGCGCGCCAGTAGCGGTGCTGGTAGTGGGCGACATGATTGGTGTGGAAGGTGGCGAAGGCAGGGCGATGGCGCTTCCACAATTTTTCGAAGAAATCGAAATTGATCAGCGGCTGCATGCTGACCTTCTCCCACGGCTGCGCCAGGCCCAGCACGCGCCGCGCGTAGAAGCCGGCGATGCGTGCCACGGTGGCTGTGCGCAGGCCCAGCGCCTTCAGCCGCAGCAGCAGTTCCGGCCTGGACATGCGCCGGCGCAGGTTGCCTGCCACCGGACTGTGTTCGCGGGTGTAGCTGAGGTTGAGCTCCTGGATGGCTTCCAGTTGCGGCGGGAAGGTCTCGTAACCGGGCGAGAAGGTGCCCGGCACCCAGAAGCCGGCGATATCCTTGCGCGGCGGCCACGACATGATCGAGCCGAACACGCCGACCGGGCGGCCGGCGTCGGCGACGATGTCCCACAGCCGCGGACCGGTGACCGTTTCCGGCGGTTGTTCGAGGAACTTGACTCCGTGCTCGGCGGCGCGGCGGCCGGTATGCACGGTGGTCCATGAGATCCACGGGTCGAGGTCGGCACCTTGTTCGTCGGCGATGGGCGAAGCGCGCACGCCACGCGCGGCCAGCTTGGCGAAATTGGGCAATTGGCCGCGGGCCAGCAGCGGATCGACCAGCCGCCAGGTGATCTCGTTCATCTCGATCAGGATCAGCTTGCGCGGGCGATGGGTATTCATGGCGGTCCGGTGCGTGGTGGTCATGTCAGGGAAACGTCGGCAGTGGCGGGAAGGGGACAGGCCAGCGCGGCGCGGTAATGGCCGTCGTAGCGTTCGGCCATGCGTTCCAGCGAAAACGAGGCGCACACGCTGTCTTCGCCGGCGGCGGCCAGCCTCTGCGCCAGCAGGGTGTCGTCGAGCAGCCGCGCCAGCGCCGTGGCCAGCGCGGCTTCATCGCCGTTGTCGAACAGCAGGCCGTTGTAGCCGTGGCGAACCACGTGCGGCACGCCGCCCACGGCGGAGGACACCACCGGCAGGCGCGCGGCCCAGGCTTCCAGCAGGGCCAGCGGCAGGCCTTCGTGGCGGCTGCTCATTGCGAAAACGTCCATCGCCGCCAGATGCGGCGGGATGTCGGTCTGGTAGCCGGCAAACACGATGCGCCCGTGCAGGCCGCAGGCTTGTGCCAGCGTTTCCAGCGCGGCGCGCTGCTCGCCGTCGCCGACCAGCAGCAGCCATGCACGCGGGCGTTCGGCCGCAATCCGCGCAAACGCGCGCAGCAGCAGATCCTGGCGCTTGACTTCGGTCAGCCGGCCGACCGTGCCGATCACCTGTGCATCGGCGGGCAGGCCCAGTGCACGGCGCAAGGCTTCGCGTCGCGTGCGATGCGCGTACAGCGCGGTATCGACGCCATTGGGCACCACCGCCACGCGCGCGCCATCGACCGTGCGCCAGCGCCGCACCGAGCGGGCGATGTCCTCGGATACGCAGCAGAAGCGCCGCGCCAGCCGGCTGGCGCGCCGCCACCACAGGCGCATGCGGATTTCGTTGTGCAGGCCGCGGGCCAGGCGGGCATGGTCGCTGTGTTCGGTGTGCACGGTGGCGATGCCGGCGCGCTGCGCGGCCCGGCCCAGGTGCCACAGCGCGCCGGTCTGGTGGGTGTGCAGCACGTCCGGGCGCAGTTGCGCGAACAGTTCGGCGGCCCGTTGCGTGGCCTGCGTGCGTTCGCCGCCGGTGTCCAGGCTGTGGACTTCCGCGCCGAGCGCGCGCGCCTGTTCGGCCAGGCGGCCGGTTTCGTCAACGCAGACCACGCTGCTGCGGTAGCCGCGGCGGCGGCCGGTTTCGATCATCGACAGCACCAGACGTTCCAATCCGCCCAGTTCCATCGACAGCACGCCGTGGGCCACGTGCAGCGGTCGTGTCGCCGCGTCGCCATGGCTTGTTGCGGCTGCGTGCCCGCAGTTGTTCATCGTTGTGTGTTCCACCGCTTCCGTTCGCCATGCAAACGCCGGCAACGGCGCGAGCCGGCCAACAGCGCGACCCTGTCCGGACATCGGGCCTGCCTGCGTTGTTGCTTGTCGAACACTGGCAACCGGCAGGGTAACCGCGCATGCGCAAACCAGGGCAGTGGCAAGGATGTGCACGTGCGGCGTTGCTGGCAGGGCTGGCCTTGTCCGCGCCGTCGCTTTGCGCGCGCGTCTATGAAGTCGGCCCCAAACGGGAATACCGGCAGTTGCACCAGGTATTCGAGAACAACGACCTGCAACCGGGCGACGTGGTCGAGGTCGATGGCGATGCCACCTACGAAGGCGGCATCCTCGTCGGCGATGGCGGCAGCGCCACGCAACCGGTGACGATCCGCTGGCGGCGCGAAGGCGGTGGCAAGCGTCCGCTGCTGAAGGGCGGCGAATATTTCACGATCAAGTTCAGCTACTCCAACCACGTGGTGCTGGAGGGCTTCGAGATCACCGGCGGCGGCAGCAGTTGCATCTTCAGCGAAGCCGACGACGTGACCGTGCGCGACGTGATCATCCGCGATTGCCCGGGGCAGGGCATCCTGGCCGCCGACCAGAATTCCGGCTCGTTCACGCTGGAATACAGCGAGATCCGCAACAGCGGCGGCGGCATGAGCGCGCACGCCATCTACATGCAGTCGGACGAAGTGGCGTATCCCGGTGCGGTGTTCCGCATGCGCTTCAACTACGTGCACGCCGGCAAGGGCGGCAACCTGGTCAAGGTGCGGCACGAGCGCAGCCAGATCCACTACAACTGGCTGGAAGGCGCAACCTACCAGGCGCTGGAACTGATCGGCCCGGACTGCTGGGCGCAGCAGAAGGGTTGGAGTACCGCACTGCGGCGCGAGGACGCCGACGTGGTCGGCAACGTCATCGTGCAGTCGGGGCAATGGCCCAATGCGATCCGCATCGGCGGCGACCTCAACGGCCGCAGCGAAGGCCGCGTGCGCCTGCTGGCCAACAGCATCGTCTTCACCCGCCCGGGGCCGGCCAATGCGGTGCTGGTGCAACTGGGCGCAGGCGCGCTGGACATGCACGACAACCTGCTTTACCAGATCGGCGGCACGCCAACGCCGGTACGCGAGAACCTGGTTGACGACACCCCCGAACCTTGCAGCCCGCAACAGGTCGCGCCGTGGAGCGATGGCCGCAAGATCGCCGGCAGCCACAACTGGGTGCAGCAAGCCGTGCTGCAACCGCGCGAATGGACGCAGACGCTGCGCGGCGCGGAGCCGGGCCTGGCCGACGCGGCACATGGCGGGCTGCGGCCGACCGCAGTCAGTCCGCTGCGTGGCAAAGGCGCAGGCACGCCGACGTCGCCGCCGGGTTTCGTGGTGCCTTCGGCCTTGCCGCGTGCACTTTACGAGCCGCCGTTGCGCAGAAAGATGGAACCGGGCCAGGAACGCCGTCGCAGCGACAACCCGCAAGCGCCCGACATCGGCGCGCTGGCGGCCATGGCCAACGCCGGACAAGCGCAATGAGCGTGACAGCCGAAATGGCGCGGAGCACCCGGGCATTGCCGCTGCTGGCACAGGCTTTCGAACGCGCCTGCCAGCCGTTCGCCCTGGACATGGCCGACAACCGCCGCGTGCGCGTCGGCTTTGCCGTGCTGTCCGAATGGCGGCCATGGTTGGCGCAGGCGCAGGCGATGCTCGACGATGCCGAGCGCGCGCGCGTTGCAACGCTGCGGCGCGCGCACGACCGCGACGAGCGCAGCCTGGCCTATGCCTTGCACCGCCTGTTCCTGTCGCAGGCACTGCGCACCGTGCCGGCGGCGGTGCCGCTGCATCGCGACGACGACGGCCGCCCCTGCCTGCACGGCATCGCCGCCGTCACCAGCCTCAGCCACACCGAAGACGCGGTGGCCTTCGCCTTCGCCGGCAACGGACCGTTGGGCGTGGACGTGGAGCCCATCGCGCGCGCGACCGCATTGGACGAAATCGCCACGCGCATCTGCCACCCCGACGAATACACCGCATTGCCGGCGCCGCCACCGCTGCGCGATGCCGCCCTGCTGCGCACCTGGGTACGCAAGGAGGCCTTCCTCAAGGCCGCCGGCATTGGCCTGGCCTGCGACATGGAAAATTTCGCCGCCGCCGAGGGCGCGGTGCTGGACACGCGCCTGGCCGACCCCGCCGCGGGCGGGCGGGTGCGATTGCATGCGCTGCGGCTGCACCCGCAATTCGAAGTCGCGCTGGCGGCGCCACCGGCCTTGCCGCCGGCTGCGCAGTGGCTGTCGCCGCCGGCATTGGCGCTGGCCGGTGCCGCGCCGGTTCGCCGTATTGAAGAACAGGCAAGGCGTGCGATGAGCGCCGCCAACGCAAACGACAGGCGGGGGACGGGATGAGAAGCGTGCAACCCAGCCGCAAGAATCGCGCGATGCGGATCCTGTGGCTGCTCGAAGTCTGTGCATTGATGCTGTGCGTCGCGGCGGCGGCATGGCTGCGTTTCCACAACGATGCCGAAGGCCATGCCCTGTTCCTGCAGACCGCGCCGTTGCGCGCCCTGCTGGTCGCGCTGGTGATCACCGGTGCCATGGCCGCGTTCGGCCTGTACCAGGCGCACGGCCGTCATTCGCGTCTGGATCTCGCGCTGCGGCTGGCGCTGTCGTTCGTGTTTGGCGGCATCGCCTTGCTGGTGATGTTCTATGCCATCCCGCAGACCTACGTCGGCCGCGGCCCGCTGGCGTTGATGCTGGTGCTGGGCTTCGTCGCATTGTGGGCCGGCCGCCTGCTGGCCAGCGAACTGTTGCCGGGCGAAGCGATGCGCCAGCGCGTGCTGGTGTTCGGCGCCGGCGACAACGCCAACCTGATCAACACCTGCATGCGCCGCCAGTCCGATCGCAAGTCGTTCGTCATCGTCGGCTTCGTGCCGGCGCCGGGCCAGTCGGTGACGGTCGATCCGTCGCTGCTGCTGCAACCGGCCGGCCGTGCGCTGCACGCGCTGGTCGAGGCACTGGCCATCGACGAGGTGGTCATCGCCCCCGACGAGCGCCGCGGCACCATGCCGATGGAGGAAATGCTGCGTTGCGTGCAGCACGGGGTGTCGGTGATCGACCTTTCCACCTTCTTCGAGCGCGAAGCCGGCGCGGTGCAGTTGAACGTGGTCGATCCGTCGTGGCTGGTGCTGTCCGGCGGCTTCGACTATTCCATGCCGCGGCGGCTGGGCAAGCGCATGTTCGACCTGGCCGCGTCTCTGTCGATGCTGGCGTTGACCTGGCCGCTGATGTTGCTGGTGGCGCTGGCGGTCTGGCTGGAATCCGGTGGCCCGGTGCTGTATCGGCAGGTGCGCGTCGGCGAGCGTGGCCGTCATTTCGAACTGGTCAAGTTCCGCAGCATGCGCCAGGACGCGGAAAAGGGCGGCGTGGCGGTGTGGGCCAGCCGCGACGACGACCGCACCACGCGGGTCGGCCGTTTCATCCGCCTGACCCGGCTGGACGAGTTGCCGCAATTGTTCTCGGTGATCCGCGGCGACATGAGCTTCGTCGGCCCGCGTCCGGAACGCCCGCAATTCGTCGAAATGCTGGACCAGGAAATCCGTTACTACGGCGTGCGCCACAGCATGAAGCCGGGCCTGACCGGCTGGGCGCAATTGCGCTATCCCTACGGCGCATCGGTGCGCGACGCCGAGGAGAAACTCAAGTTCGACCTGTTCTACGTCAAGAACCACGGCCTGATCTTCGACCTGATGATCCTGCTGCAAACCGTCGAAGTGGTGATCTTCGGGCGCGGCGCGCGCTGATTCGGCCCCCGGCGCTGTGGCTTGAGCCGCCGTGCATGGCAGAATCCGCCTGATCCCGCGGCAACCCAGCACGGCACGCAATGCACCGCTACCTGGCCTACGTTTTCAGCATCCTCCTCACTGTCGTCTCACTGGCATTGGCGCTGCACCGGCCTGGCTGGTGGTGGGGCGTCGCCGTTTTCGCCGCGCTCGCCGGGCTGGGCACGCTGGACCTGCTGCAACGGCGCAGCACCCTGCGCCGCAACTACCCGCTGCTGGCGCACTTCCGCTACGGGCTGGAAGCGGTCGGCCCGGAGATGCGCCAGTATTTCATCGAAGGCGATACCGCCGAGGTGCCGTTCTCGCGCCAGCAACGTGCACTGGTCTATCAACGCGCCAAGGGCGTGATGGACGTGGTGCCGTTCGGCAGCCAGCAGGATGCCTACGGCAGCGACTACGAATGGCTCAACCATTCGCTGGCGCCGGTCGAAATCCCATCGCACGATTTCCGCATCACGGTCGGGCAGGGCAGGGCGCAGCCGTATTCGGCCAGCGTGTTCAATATCTCGGCGATGAGCTTCGGCGCGCTGTCGGCCAATGCCATCCGCGCGCTCAACGCCGGCGCGAAACGCGGCGGCTTCTGCCACGATACCGGCGAAGGTTCGCTGTCTTCCTACCACCGCGAAAACGGTGGCGACATCGTCTGGCAGATCGCGTCGGGCTACTTCGGCTGTCGCGACGGCAAGGGCCGTTTCGACCCGGAGAAATTCGCCGGACTGGCCGCCGATCCGCAAGTGAAGATGATCGAGGTCAAGCTGTCGCAAGGCGCAAAGCCCGGTCACGGCGGCGTGCTGCCGGCGGCCAAGGTCAGCGCCGAAATCGCCGCCACCCGCGGCGTGCCGCAAGGCGTGGATTGCGTGTCGCCGGCCACGCATTCGGAATTCTCCACGCCGCTGGGTCTGTTGCAGTTCATCGCACGCCTGCGCGAACTGTCCGGCGGCAAGCCGGTCGGCTTCAAGCTGGCCATCGGCCACCCGTGGGAATGGTTCGGCATCGCCAAGGCGATGAACGAGCATGCCGCTTCACGGACGGGCTCGTCGCAACCGGACCTGCTGCCGGATTTCATCGTCGTCGATGGTGCCGAAGGCGGTACCGGCGCGGCCCCGGCCGAGTTCATCGACCACGTCGGCGTGCCGATGCACGAAGCGCTGCTGCTGGTCCACAACACCCTGGTCGGGCTGAACCTGCGCGAGCGCATCCGCATCGGCGCAGCCGGGCGCATCACCAGCGCTTTCGACCTTGCCCGCACCCTGGCCCTCGGCGCGGACTGGTGCAACGCCGCGCGCGGTTTCATGTTCGCGCTGGGTTGCATCCAGTCGCAGAGCTGCCACAACAGCAAATGTCCCACCGGCATCGCCACCCAGGACCCGCGCCGCTGGAAACACCTCGACGTGCCCGACAAGGCCGCGCGCGTGCACCTGTACCACCAGAACACGCTGAAGGCCCTGCGCGACCTGCTGGGCGCGGCCGGCCTGGAGCATCCCTCGCAACTGGGCCCGGAACACATCCTGCGCCGGGTCTCGCCGGTCGAGGTGAGATCACTGGCCGCCCTGTACCGCTACCTGCAACCCGGCGAACTGTTGGCCGGCGTGCCCCAACACGCCGTGTTCCGCGAATTCTGGGGGGAAGCCAGTGCCGACAGCTTTACCCCGCCATCGCGCATCGCCGCCCTGCGCGAAAGCAAGTCCCGATAGGGCCGGTAATTGACCAAATCCCCGCCTGCCGCTACCATGCGCGGCCCGGATGCGTCCGGGCACCCATCAACGGGCGGTTAGCTCAGCGGTAGAGCACTGCTTTCACACGGCAGGGGTCACAAGTTCGAAACTTGTACCGCCCACCATACAAAACAACGACTTGGGCCACTTTGACCAGTGGCTTTTTCGTTGGTACGGAAAAAATACGGAAAACAGCCCTGTAACCCGTGGCGGTTTTTTCGTTTCTGGGCTTCACCACGGCGTGCGCTCCAACTCCCGCAACTGTCGGGCCAACTCGCGCAGCAGGGGCCGCGTGCCGCCTTTCCATCCGTTCCGGCTGGCCGTGGCCTTACCGGTGTCGGTGCGCGGGCCGGTTGCTCGCTCCCACGGTTTCCATTGCCGTATCGCTTCGGCCTGCCGTGCCCGCCGTTCTGGCGTCCATCCGTTCATGTGTCACCCCTTCCAAAAGTTCGGTTTGCGGTTTTTCGTTCTCCGCGTGCGCGATGCCGTTGTTCACCTGCTGCGGGCCGTTGGCGATGTTGGCCTGCCGTGCGAACACCACCGGCGGATTCTTGATCGTCGCCAAGGTCTCCATTGTGGTGCGTGCCTGATTCTGTGCCCGTAGTGCCATACGCATGTTTACCTCGAACCCTGGTGCGGTTTCGCAGGTCATCGCCCTTTCGGCCAGCCGCACGAATAGGCTTTGCAGTGCCGTGGCCTGCCCGTTCAACATCGCCTCGATTCCCGACAGGTCGCCAGCCTGTACCGCTTCCGCGCGTTCTCGCAGCACGTCGGACAGGTCAGGCAGGTCGATTTGCGCTTGCAGGCCGTCCGGTCTTTCTACCGCGTGCATGACGCGAGCCGCCGCATTGGATGGTGACGCCAGCGCGCGCCCCACCGCATGGCCGGGTGATTCCTCGGGCTTCACGGAAGTGATGAGTTGCTTGCGTGGTGCCGGTTGCTTCGGTTTCCTGCTCATTTGTCCCGCTCCCGCATCGCCCGCAAAGCTTCCCGCATGGCCGGGGTAACGCCGGGGTCGGTGTAGCCGTTCAGCACGCCGTTCGACACCTGTACCCGTGGCCGGGCTATCGGCTTGCCGGCCTTGCGCCTGAAACACCACGGGCAGGCTTTCACCACGTCGGGGCACGTCTCCCACAGCAGCACCGGGCCGCAGGCTTCACAGGTGCGCGCGTGCGGCGTTCCCCATTCCACCGGGGTCATGCCCGCGTCCATCCGCTCGCCTGCCGACAGGGTGCGCAGGTAGCCCAGCAGGTCGGCATCGGTGTAGCCGGTGCAGGCGGTCACGTCGGCATCGGGCAGGCCATGCACCAGCGGCAGGGTTTCAGGTTCGGCCAGTGCCAGCAGGCGCGCGCGTTGCGATTCTTGCGATTCTGCGATTCCGCCAGCAGCAACCGGCAGGGGCAGCACTGCCGCCCCATCGTGTTTTTCAGATTCGCCGCCGCTGCGATTCTTGCGATTCTGCGATTCTGTGAATCCCGCTACCGGGAAAATCGCAGGAATCGCAGGAATCGCGGGAATCGCAACGGGGCCGCTTTCTGATTTCTCGCGTAGTGCGTCCATCAGCCTGCCCATGTCAGCGCCCCTCACTGGCCGGAACGATGCGCCACACCTGCCGCCGTCGCGCGCCGTCCAACACCATGCCGCCTTCAACCGGATGCGCCCAGCCTGCCGCGACCAGTTCGGCAATGGCGGCCAGGAACGCTTCGCGCTCGCGTATCCGGTTCGGCCCCTTGTTCATGACTTCGGTGGAATAGATGACGCTCCGCCCCGTGGCGTGCGCCCATTCCAGCAGGGCTTCGGCATCGCGGGTTTCCGGCGACACCTCCGCCGTGCCCGCCAGCCGCAAGGCTTCGTTCAAGTGCCACAGCGCCAGTTCCGCCGCCCGTTCCATCGTCGGGCCGGTAATTGCCGCCGCGTGGGCATCCTCGACCAGTGTCAGCACGCCCGCGATGCGCAGCGCCTGTTCTGCCGTTTTGCTTGCCCATGCCTTCACCTGTGCGAACCGCCCGTTCGGCCCCATGTGGCCTTCCACGGTGTCATGCAATTGGCGATACATGGCGAAGGCGTCGGCATCCAACACCAGCCCGCGCGGTGCCAGTTCCTGCCGTTCGCCTTGTGCCAGTGGCAGCGCCTGCCGGTGTCGTGCCAGCAGCACCGCCGCCAACCGCTGCAATGCCGGGTCGTTGCGCAGGCTTTCGTTCTGATACTGCCGCGTGCCTGCCGTGCCTTGCGGCCATGCCAGCAAACAGCGTGCAAGGAAGCCTTGCCCGGCCAGTACGTCATCCGACAGCGCGCGCTCTGCAATGACCGGTTGTGCCAGCAGATGCAGGGCAAACCGCCGCCCGTGCAATTTGGTTGCACCGTCGCCGCTGCGCACGCGGTCAAGTTCGCCCCTGTCCCACAGCTTGCACAGGGTGCCCGCCGTGCGCATGACGGTTTCCTTTGCCATGCCGTGACCACCGAAAACCAGCGCCGCTTCGTCGGTGAAAGCGCCGATGGTGGGCATGCCTGCCGCCAGCAGCTTGAACACCCCTTCGGCGGTGAAGTCGGCAGCGGTCACACGCGGCAGCAGCGGCGCAGGCGGTGGTGGGCCTAGGGCTTTCAGCTTGCGGGCCAATCCTTCGCCCTTCGCTTTCTTCGCTTCGCCTTTCACGGCATCGCGCCGGGCTTCCCATTCGGCCAAATCGGCTTCGTGCTGTTCCAGTTCTTCGGCATGTGCGGCCATCAATTCCTTTTCGTACTCGCGCGCGGCGCGCATCGCTTCGGCATCCACCGCGCTTTTGCGCTCGCCTGATTCGGCCACGGACAACAGCCACAGGGACAAGGGAATCACGCGACCATCAATATGCACGTCTGCCTGTGCCTGTACCGCCAGCGATGCCGCCGCCAGCAGCGCGCCGCCGGTGATTGCGTCCGGGGCTTGAATCACGCGCCGGATAGCTTCGGCAGCCGGTCGCAACACTTCGCCCAATTCGGCCAGTGGATACGGTTCTGCCGGTGGGACGGGACGGCGCAGCGGTTCCGGTGCGCTGCGGGTTTCATCGTCATGCGCGCGCGATTCATGCGGGATGCTGGCCGCCGCCGATGTGTCCACCATCGGCACGTCGTCAACATCGCCGCCGTCGGCCAGCCAATCCACTACGTCGCCGCCATCGGGCAGGCCCAAGGCGTCCACGTCCACCCTGCGCACGTCGCAGCCAATCGCGCGCAGGCGTGCGGCTACCGTGTCGGCATACTTGCGACCGGCTCCGTCATTGTCGGGCCACAGGATGACGCTACGCGCGCGCAGCGGCTCCCAATCCGCACCGTCGGCACTGGACGCGCTCCCGCTTGTGGTCGCCACCTTGCCGCGCTTTGCCAGCGCATCGGCGCAGGCTTCACCTTCGACCACCCAAACCGGTTCATCAGTGCGGGCCAGCAGGTCGGGCAGGCGGTACAACAGCGCGCCCGTGGTCGGCTTTTCAGGCTCGCCAAGCACGTATCCGGAACCATCCCAGCACATGGGCCTTATCCACTTGTCGCCGGTGTCGGGGTGCTTGCAGCGGATGCGCCAGAAAACCGGGTTGCCGCCGGCATCCTGATATTCGTGCAGGCCGTTGGGTTGATAGCCTGATTGCAGCACCTTGGCAGCGAAGCGCCGGGCAGCAGCCTGCGGGGTTTCCTTGGGAACGGCGTTCAAGGCGTCACCCCCACAAGGTCAGCCACGGCAGCGGTGAACGCCTTGCCGGTGATGCGCAGATGGAAGCCAACCAAATCACCACCGCCGCAGCCGGCAAAGCAGCGCCAGCCGCCGTTAGGCTCTCGCACGTTGACGGACAGGGAAGCGTTGTGGTCGGCATGGAACGGGCATGTGCCCTGTGCCCAGCCGGTCGCGTTGGCCTTGCCCAGCTTAGCAACGCGCGCGCGGTAGTAGGTTTCCGAATCGGGCAGCAGGTCACGCCAGTTGCGCGGCAGCTTGGGGCCTTCCCAAGGACGGCGCGGCTTGGTAGCGTTGCCGTACAGTGCTTTGAGTTTTTCGACCTCGCCACGGCCGGCACCGTGGCGTTGTCGTTTCTGCGGGCCGGTCATGCCGCCGCCTTTGCGGCTTCATCCGCCAATCGTTCCGGCAGGGTGCGCAGGCTTTCCAGTGCGACATAGCGCCGCTTGCCGATGGTGAAGGTTTCCAGCTTGCCGGCGCGCGCCAGTTCAAATGCGACGGTGCGGCTGATCCCATGCTCCGCGCAGGCCGTGACCAATGGCCGATAGGTCGGGGGAAGGTTCCCGGTCATATCACTGATTCCTTTCGGCTCGCTTGCTCGTTCGCGCGGGATTGCGCGGACGGCTGCGAATCAGTGATGCCCATTCAATGGCACGGAATGGGGCGCGTCATGGATATTCAAGCCGTTTTTCGGCGGCGAACCGTCGGAAACCCCGAACGATTCGCGGCAAAAAATCAGGTCGAATCGTTCGGAGAGGAAACGGCACGAATCAACGCCATGCGCACGGCATCGGGGCTAACGTCCACGTCGGGGTCATTTAGCACCACGTTTGCGGTGTAGGCCATTGCTCGCTGGATATCGGCGTTCAGGTCGGTAATGCCGCTCTCTTGCAGCAGTTTGGCAAAAGCGCGCTGATATTCAGCTACAGTGCTTTGTTTCCGACTGGCGATTGCCGCGCCGATTGCTCCGCCTTCGCTAGGCTCCCAAGCTTCCGCCACCTGTGCGACGGTTTCCAGCAGTGCGGGCAGTCTAGGAGACTTTTCCCATGCGTAGTGCAGCATGTCCCGTGCTTCTTCTTTCGGGTCGCGTTCCACCTTTTCTCCCGCTTCCATTGAAACAACACGAATCAGCAGCATGTCGGGATCAGCTTGCCGTGCGGCTTCGGCTTCTTCATCCGTATGGACTACCTTCAACGTGCGCGGTACTGCATCGATTCCGACCTGCTCAATTGGTGCAGGCTCGCGCTGTTCGCCCGTAATCGCTCCCCGGACGGCGCGCCACATGTGTGGATTGTGGCCATCCATTTCGTGATTGTCGGTTGCTTCCAGCAAAGTCCGAATGGAGAAAAATTCATCCGGTGCATAGCCGTGCGCTGCATCGGCTGCTTGTCCAAGCAGCTTTGCAAGCTGGCGCGCTGTTTCTGCAATCTTGGGTTTCAGCGCGTTGGCTCGCTTCACGCCTTCACGCCACGGCGTGTAATCCATGTTTGCGGCTTCGGCACTTCGGAGAAAGTCCGCATATTCGTCATCACGCTGAAAGACGTTTTGCAGGGTCGTGTAAGCATCTCGCATACGCGCATCGTGGGCGAAGCGTAGTAGGCAGGCTTGTTCTTTCAGTAGTCCGCGCAGTGCGTCATCACTGTCCGAGAGTCCATCGGCGCGGTACTTGTCCACAAAGGCATTGATGCCTTCCCAATGATCGCCATTGGCTCCACCTTCCAATGTCCGGCGGATGTAATCACGCGCCCCTGCTGGGACGTAAGCGGGGAAATCCATAGCGCACCTTCGTTGCGCCCTTCAAAGGAACGCCACGGCAACGGGTGAAGGTTCCCCGCGTTCGGCTGGCCGGCCTAGCCGTGGCGATTTGGTTATAGCACCAGCGCGGCCAATGCCGCCGCCGCCCGTGCCTTGTTCAAGTGTCCATAGTGTTTCTCGATCATCGCCACGCTTGTCCCGCTGATTTGTGCCACGGTCAGCAGGTCAAGCCCGCCAACAACTAGATCCGTGATGGTGGAATGGCGCAGCGTGTACGCGGTGCAGGATGCGGGCAAATCCGCCGCGTTCGCTGCATCTTTGATCGGGTGCTTCCATGCGTCCTTGTCCCATGCCTTGCCATCGGCACGCATGAACAACGGCGCGCCCGGCAGCTTGCCGCGTGTTTGCTCTTTCAACATCGCCGCCGTGCTTGCTGGCAGCAGGATTTGCCGCCCTTTGCCGGCCTTGTCGCGGTCAATTGCGAGTGTGCCGGTGCGGGCTTCAAAGTCGCCAACCTTCAAGCCTGCAAGCGCGCCGGGGCGCAGTGGCAACACGGACAGGCCACGGAAAAACGCGACGGCATCGGCAGGCATCGCGGCCAACAGTGCGCGCCGCTGTTCCTTGTCCAAATACAGATTCCGGCGCTTGCCGGCGTTTTCCACTGGGGCCAGGGCATCGCGCCATGCGTTCGCGGTTTCCACTTCTTCCCGCTTCATGGCTGCATACAACGCGGCGCGCAGTGCGGACATGTCGCGGTTCAGCGTCGCCGCAGATCGTGGCCGGGTTACGCGGTCGCCGCCTTTGTTGCGTGTCACCAGTGCGGGCCGGGTTTCCAGTCGGGCACGCCAAGCGGCCACCTGTGTTTTCCGCAGCTTCCGCAGCTTGATCGGCGCGATAGGGTCGGAATAGACGTAGCGGGCAAACCGGCCCGCCGCGTCCGGGTTGTCTGTGGCGTAGCGCTCGCAGGCTTCCCGCACGGTAACGTCATCTTCCGAACCGCCACGCGAAAGATGCTTGAACCAATCTCGTGCCTCTTGGGATGCCGCGCCGAATCGGTCGCTTGCTGGCAGGTTTCCAAAGTCTCCGAGTGCCTTCAACGGCTTCCGGCGTGTGTCTGGATCGTAGTAGCGGGCAATCCATGTGCCGCCCTTGCCGATGGTTGAAGGACGAAACCCGAGAAACTGCCCAGTCGCCAGTTTGTGCCAGTACGGTTCACGCTGCGGTTTCAGGGCTTCGCGGCTGCGAACGGTGCTTAGATCGGCCATGCTTGCGGACTCCATTGGCGAGAAAATCGCCAGTACGGAAAGAGTACGGAAAACTATGGCGGACGGCAACGGATTGCAGGGCACTTAAAACAAGGGATTATCTACATGGAGGACGGTTGCGAACCCTATTTACCAGCCTTCACACGGCAGGGGTCACAAGTTCGAAACTTGTACCGCCCACCAGTTTCGCCAGAACGGCCCGGAGCAATCCGGGCCGTTTTCCTTTTCCCGCGCCCGGCGATAAAGTCGCCGGTCACCAGAAAGCGAAGAAAAAGACCCATGAGCAACGACACAGCAGCCAGGGCGCTGCCGGTACAGAACGCGCGCATCTTCCCCAGCGGCGGTCTGGACGTCCTTTCCCGCGTCGAAGTCGCGCGCCTGCGCGATGCCTCCAGCGGCGGCATGCACGAGTTGCTGCGCCGCTGCGCGCTGGCCGTGCTGACCAGCGGCAGCGCCAGCGACGACCCGCGCGCCGCGCGCGACCTGTACCCCGATTTCGACATCCACGTGCAGCAGCAGGATCGCGGCGTGCGCATCGACCTGGTCAACGCCCCGGCGATGGCCTTCGTCGATGGCGAAATCATCCGCGGCGTGGCCGAACTGCTGTTCGCCGTGGTCCGCGACCTGGCCTGGACCGCGATCGAGATGGGGCCGGAATACGCGGCCGACCTGGAATCCTCCGCCGGCATCACCAACGCCGTGTTCGGCCTGCTGCGCAACGCGCGCATCCTGCAACCGGGCGAATCCAACCTGGTGGTGTGCTGGGGCGGGCATTCGATCAGCCGCGACGAATACAACTACACCAAGCAAGTGGGCTACGAACTGGGCCTGCGCGGCCTGGACATCTGCACCGGCTGCGGCCCCGGCGCGATGAAAGGTCCGATGAAGGGCGCGACGATTGCTCATGCCAAGCAGCGCCGCGACCACACCCGCTACATCGGCATCACCGAGCCGGGCATCATCGCCGCCGAATCGCCCAACCCCATCGTCAACCACCTGGTGATCATGCCGGACATCGAGAAGCGCCTCGAAGCCTTCGTCCGCATCGGCCACGGCATCATCGTCTTCCCCGGCGGCGTCGGCACCGCCGAGGAAATCCTCTACCTGCTGGGCATCCTGCTGCGCGAGGAAAACGCGCAGTTGCCATTTCCGCTGATCCTCACCGGCCCGGCCATCGCCGCGCCGTATTTCGAACAGATCGACAGGTTCATCCGCCTGACCCTGGGCGACGCAGCGGCCTCGCGCTACGAAATCGTCATCGGCGATGCGCAAACGGTGGCGAAGAAGATGATCGCAGGTCTGCGCAAGGTGCGCGAATGGCGCATCGCGCAGAAGGATTCGTTCTTCTTCAACTGGTCGATCGACGTGCCGCTGCCTTACCAGCAGCCTTTCACCCCCAGCCACGAAGCGATGGCCGCGCTGGACCTGCACCACGGACGCCCCGCGCCGGCGCTGGCCGCCGACCTGCGCCGCGCGTTTTCCGGCATCGTCGCCGGCAACGTCAAGGAAGACGGCATGCGCCGCATCGAACAACACGGCCCGTTTGAAATCCACGGCGACGCCGGCATGATGCAGGCACTGGACGAACTGCTGCGCGCCTTCGTCCAGCAACGGCGCATGAAGATCGCCGGCGAATACAAGCCGTGTTATCGGGTGGTGACGTAACGTCTCTCCTTCTCCCCCCGCCAAAGCGGGGAGAGAGGGAAGACCACGGAGACCTTCCCGATGACACCCCCTCCACCCCAACCCTGGCTTCCCGATTTCTGCCGCAGCCCGCGCATCTGGGTGATGCTGGGCCTGGCCGAACTGACCGTCGTGCTACTGGCCCTGGTGCCGGACAGCGGTCGGCAGATGACGCCCATGCAATTCCTCACCGCCAGCGCCTTCGCCCTGTGGCTGGCGATGGCCGTCACCGCCTTGCTGTGCCTGTCGCGGCAATGGATCTCCCGCCTGCCGGTGCGGCTGGGCGGCGTGGTGGCGTTGCTCACCGCCGCCGCGATGGTGGTGTTCGCCGCCGGCGTGGTTCATGCCCTGTATGCCGTCGCCAGCCCTTTGCCCTTCGGCGTGGGCTTCTGGCGCTTCACCCTGGGCAGCGCCGCCGTGGCCGTTCTGATCGTCGCCCTGGCGCTGCGCTATTTCTACGTCAGCGACCGCTGGGCTGCCCAGCTCAACGCCAACGCCCGCGCCGAAGCCGACGCCCTGCAGGCCCGCATCCGTCCGCACTTCCTGTTCAACAGCATGAACCTGATCGCCAGCCTGGTGCGGCGCGACCCGCTGGTGGCCGAACAAGCCGTGCTGGACCTGTCCGACCTGTTTCGCGCTGCATTGGGTGCGGGCGAGGGCGGTTCCACCTTGCAACAGGAAGTGGAACTGGCCCGTCGCTACCTGGCCATCGAATCCCTGCGCCTGGGCGAAGAGCGCCTGCGCATCGACTGGCAACTGCACGAACCCCTGCCGTGGTCGTTGCCGATGCCGCGCCTGGTACTGCAACCGCTGGTCGAAAACGCCGTGCTGCACGGCATCTCGCGCCTGCCCGAAGGCGGCACCGTGACGATTGAACTGCAAGCCGATGCCGGTGAGCTGCGCATCCACATCGACAACCCCGCACCGGCCACCCAACCGCAAGTGGCCATCCTGCAATCCGGCGCCGGCCACGCTCAGCGCAGCATCGCCTGGCGCCTCAGCTACGCCTTCGGCCCGCGCGCCCGCATCGAAAGCAAATGGGAAGCCGGCCACTACCGTTGCCGCATCGCCTTGCCACTACCGTGACTGCGCCGCCGTGCGGCTGCATCCGGGCTGCTTCGGTTCATCCTCCATCCCGCAATTTCTGGCGAATGGCGCGCAGTTCCTTCGCCGCAATGACATCCTTGTCGCGGCCCAACGCCTCCTTGGCGGCAATCAGGTCATCCAGACCAATGGCGCGCAAGCGACGGCCGAACAATTCAACTTCCACCGCATCGCGCGCCACCCGTGCGTAGTCGCCGACACCGGTGATGCTGCCCAGCAGATCCAGTGCCCCCCAATCGGTGCTCAGATACAGGTGATTCAGCCCAATGCCCGGTGGCGGTTCGTCGAGAAAAGAGCGCCGGGGCAGCGACAAACGGTGCTGCGGGTGCAGATCGCGCAAGGCATCGCGGAGCTTGTTGATGTTGTCCGGCGTGAGCACGGCGCACACGTCAACATCACGGGTGAGCAGGCTGGAGCCGTGCAGCATCGCGGCATAACCGCCGACCAGCACGAACTCGATGCCGGCCTCATCCAGCCGTTGCAGCAGGCGTTGCAGGTCGCTCATGCAAAACGCGCCCGGCGCGTTCCAGGGCCAATGCCAGATCCAGCGCATCCTGATGCTGCAACGCGCGCTGCTCGTGGCTCAGGCGCAGATTGTCGTCCAGCAAGCCCAGGTCGATACCGGCACGCCGCGCATCTTCCAGCGCGGAACAGGGCACCGATGGCAGGGCAGGCGACATGCCGAACAAGCTACCGCCCCGCTGGCACATCGGCAAGCGGAAAGCAGCACAAGGCCGGAGTGAGCGCATCCCGGAAGTTGACGCCCATCCCCCCCAAATCGCCGCTCGTCCCGGCCCGGCTTGCGCCAGGCGCGCCGGCTGCCTAGCTTGCCCGGCGGGGCATTGCTGAAGAAGGGGTTGACCGATGTCGCGTGCAAGTACCGCGGGGTTCACGCTGCTGGAACTGATGATCGCCATCGCCATTGCGGCGCTGCTGCTCACGTTGGCCCTGCCCAGCTTCCAGCAGACCTTGCGCAGCAACCGCGTGGCCACCGCCACCAACGAGGTCATGGGCGCGCTGGCGCTGGCGCGCACCGAGGCCATCCGCACCACCCGCAGCGGCGGCGTTTGCCCCAGCACCGCCGGCACTGGCTGCGATGGCACAAGCTGGAGCGACGGCTGGATGGTCTGGTCGGACACCGGCAGCACCGGCTGGGGTACCTTCGCCACCGGCGACACCATTGTCCGATACTCCTCGCCGCGTGCCCAGGTCAGCATCGACGCCGGTACCGACCTCAAATTCACCTTCGATGCGCGCGGTCGCCGTACCAGTCCCGCCGGCACCGACCCGGCCACGGTGACCATCGCCCCCGATACCTGCCCAAGCGGGCAGCAGCTGCAACGCACGCTCACCATCGGCACGACCGGCCAAGTCCGCATGGAAAGGGGCAACTGCCCATGAAACCGATCACCCGCAGCCACCACGCCGTGCGCCTGCACCGCCCGCAAGGCTTCAGCCTGATCGAAGTCATGATCGCCATCCTGGTGCTGGGCGTCGGCTTGCTGGGGTTCGCGCTGATGCAAACCATGAGCGTGCGCTTCGCGCAAAGCTCGCAACAGCGCACCCAGGCCGTCAATCTGGCCTACGACATGCTGGATCTGATGCGCTCCAACCGTCAGTACGCGGTGGAATACACCGGCGCCAGCATCAGCACGGATGGCACCGCCACCACCGCATGCACCTTTCCCACGGGTACCGCCAGCCGCACTGCCCACATCGCCCGCTGGCAATGCCAGGTACGTGCCGCGCTGGGTGCCGATGCCCGCGCCACCGTCTCCTACAGCAGCGGCGTGGCCAAGGTGGTCCTGAACTGGAACGACCAACGCTGGGAAGCCGACGACGATCGCAAGGCCAGCACCTTTGAAACCGGCAATGTCGAACTGGAGACGCGCCTGTGACCCGCATCGCATGCCCTCGCCGACAAGCCGGCTTCTCCCTGATCGAACTGATGATCGCCCTGCTCATCGGCATGTTGCTGGTGCTGGGCGTGGTACAGGTGTTCGGCGCATCGCGCGCCGCCTACCAATTGTCCGAAGGCCTTTCCCGCACGCAGGAAAACGGCCGCTTCGCCATGGATTTCCTGCAGCGCGACCTGCGCATGGTCGGGCATTTCGGTTGCATCAACGACCAGGCACGCCTGCTCAAGACCAATGAGCTGAACTCCCACCTCAACGTGGCCCAGCTCAACTTCGCCCAATCCCTGCAAGGCTACGAAGCCACCAGCACCGGCCCCACGGACACCATCAATCTGGCTTCGCCGACCAGTGGCTGGTCGCCCACGCTGCCCACCTACATCAGTGGCCTGACCCCCGCGCCACTGCCGGGCAGCGATATCGTCGAACTGCGCTTCCTGACGCCCGAAGGCATCCCCGTCACCGCTGTCTCCGGCGCAACCCTCACCGTGGATTCCGCCAAGTGGGACGTGCTGACCGGCAGCGGCGTCACCTCGCCGGTGATGTTCGGCGTGGCCGACTGCACCTATTCCGACATCTTCAACGGCACCGCATCCGGTGGCGTGGTCACCGCCACCAGTGGCGGCATCAACACCAGCGACACCGCCGCTTTCACCACGGCCTTTGCCCGCTACACGGCCAGCCCGGCCGGGCAGACCGCGCTGTACCGTGCCGAGGCACTGGTTTATTACGTGGCCACTGGCGCAGGCGACGTGCCAGCCCTGTACCGTGCCCGCTTCAATGGCAGCACGGCCACGGTCGAAGAGTTGGTCGAAGGCATCGACAGCCTGCAACTGCTGTACGGCCGTGATGCCGGCGCTGTGACGGCGCTTACCGGCGACACCGCCAGCGCCGATACCGCCGACACGCTGGCCACCACCGAAACCGAATGGCGGCGCGTTGGCCAGGTCCAGGTCGGCATACTGGCGAGCAGCCCGCAAACGGCGGCAGCGGCAGCGGCTTCTGGCGAAACCACCACGCCGAGCACATTGGGTACCCAATACACCCTGCCCAGCGACGCGAAATTCCGCGCGAGCTATGAGGCCACCATCGCCTTGCGCAACCGCCTTTATGGCAACTGACAACGGGGCCACGCACATGTCACGCCGCACACTTTCCAGTCGCATGTCCCCCAGGGCTGCGCCTTCCTTTGCCGGCGCCCGCACCCAGCGCGGCGCGGCCCTGTATGTCGCCCTGGTCATCCTGATCGTGCTGGCCCTGCTGGGCATCGTCGGCATGCAGGTATCGGTCCTGCAGGAAAAGATGTCCGCCAACTACCGCAACATCAACATCGCTTTCCAGAACGCCGAAACCAGCGCACGCCGCAGCGAGTGTTATCTCGAGGCCATCACCAATCGCACCACGCCGGCCAGCGACTGCACTGCCGTCACCGTGGACGAAATCTGCCGCACCGGTTTCGATGCCACCAACTGGGCCTCGCAGCGCGCGCTGGACACCACCCAGGCCGACGCCATTTACGTGCGTTCCATCGGCAAATGCATTTCCGGGCGTGGCAGCCTGGCCGGCGGCAAGCCCGCAAGCGAAGACGCAAACAAGGTTTTCCAGTCCACCGCCTATGCCGTGGACGATGACAGCAATCCCACCGCCAATGCGGCGGTGGACACCATCTTCATTCCCTGAGGTGTCGTGATGGCTACCCGCCGCACTTCCATTATCGCCATTTTCGCAGCATTGGCCGCCCTGGCCGGTGGTGGCTTGTACCTGGCCAAGGCAGTGACCTGGACCACTGCGCCCCCCCTGGCGCAAGCGCCCTTGAACGTGGTCGTCGAAACCCCGCCGGCCTTCATCATGGCGATCGACGATTCCGGGTCGATGTTTTGGGAGGTGCTGAACAATACCCGCGATGGTGTTTTTGCCTGGGCGGACAATACCAGCGGTAGCGGCAGTTTTTACAACGGCACTACGGCCTACGGTTACAACTCGAATACGGCCTACAACTATTACTACACGTTCCCGGATTTCGGTTACCGCGATGGCAACAACGCCATCCCGCCGCTCGATGCCTTCGGTTTTGCGCGTTCCCCGGACGTGAATCCCGCTTATTTCGATCCGCGCGAGGAATACCCGACCTGGAAGAATGCGGATGGTTCCGATTACATGACCATCACTCCAGCGGCGGCAAGGCGTGATCCTCGTGCCACTGGCAGTACCAGTCTCGACACGGGCACGCTTGATCTCACGGCAACGCAGGAATCCACCACGGACAGCAACCAGTGGCGTTTCCGTGTGCGTGCAGGCATGTGGATTCCCAAGGGCGCACGTGTCATGACCAAAAGCGGGAGTTCGTGTACCGCGGTAAACGCGAGCGGGAAATCCGCCAACATCAGCACCAGTGGGGCTTATGTCGCGCTCTCGCAGGATACGCGCATCACGGCGGCATGTTACCTGCACATGTCCTATTTCCCGGCGACGTTTTTCCTGGTCGATTCCAGCACCTTGCCGGATGACTATGGTTACAAGACTGCGGCGGTGACCACCGTCACCACGGGCACTGCGCCGCTGGTGGGTGGCCGGCCGGGCACGCTGTACAAGTACGAAATCAAGCCGGACAACTTCGACACCACTGCGCAATACGAGGCGGCGATACAGAACTTCGCCAACTGGTTCAGCTTCTACCGTACCCGCCGCGAGGCATTGATTGGAGGCGCGCTCAATGCGCTGGTCGATGCCGACAAGATGCGCGTGGGCTGGTTCCGCATCAACGATCGCCAGGCCGTGACCATGCGGGAAATGTCCACGTCCGACACGACGGAGAAACAGGCGTTGTTCGACGAACTGACCAGCATGATGCGTGCCACGAGCGGCACGCCCACCCGTGCCTCGGTTCGATTCCTGGGGCAGCAGTTCCAGAGGACGGATTCGAGTGCGCCGATCCAGAAGGCTTGCCAGAAGAATGCCGGCATGCTGTTCACCGACGGCTACATCAATGACAGCACCAGCATTACCGTGGGCAATGTGGATACCAGCATGGGGTCGCCGTTTGCCGACAGCTATTCCAACACCATGGCCGACATTGCGGCCTACTACTACAACACCAATCTGCGGTCGGACCTCGATGCGGGCTTGGTGCCGGTGCCGGAGGAATGCGGAACCTTGAGCGAATCCAGTACGGCGTGGAAGAAACTGGATTGCCAGACCAATCCGCACATGAACTTTTATGGTGTGGCGCTGGGTGCCCAAGGCAATCAGTTCGGCGTTACCTATATTCAGGATGACGACGATCCAACTGTATTTACCCCGGATCCTTATGACAACCCGCCAACCTGGGAGGCCAGAGCGGATCTGGCTCCGGAAGCCGTGGACGAAATGTGGCACGCCACCATGAATGCCCGTGGCGAAATGATCAACGCCAAGTCGCCGGCCGGGATCACCGCTGCCATGCGCCGGATCATTGCCAGCGTGGCTTCGGGCAGTCCGCTGGCGGGTACCCTGGGTATGACCGGCTCGCGCGTGGGTGAGGGCTCGTTGCAGGTGGTGCCGGAATATTCGATCAAGAACAACGGTACCGACTGGTCGGGTGAACTGAAAGGCTATGAACTCTCCACTGAAACCACGTACGTCACCCAGACCGTAGCCGGCATCACCTACAAACAGGCCGTGAATACGGTGGTATCGACGCAGGCATGGTCGGCCAGCGCCAAGCTGCCGGCCTACGGCAGCCGCAACATCCAGTTCGGCAAGCTCAATGCCGACGGTACCAGCGCGACCGATTTCACCAGCGCCAATGTCGCCATGGCCGACCTGTGTGCCAGCACCGATGCCTTGAAAACGACGGCATGCACCACCGCGCAATTGAACACCCTGACCAGCAGCAGCATCGCCACGGCGGTCAACTACTTGCGCGGCGATACGACCAATGAGGGCACGCTGCGTACCCGTACCACCTTGCTGGGCGATATCGTCAATTCCTCGCCGGTGATCGCCAATCCCTATGACGACTATGGCTACAGCTGGATGGACAGCGACTACGCTGACTATCTGGAGGAAAAGGAAGCACTCGACCGCCCGCAGATCTTCGTGGGTGCCAACGACGGCATGTTCCATGTCTTCGACGGCCGCACCGACAGCAATGGCGGCGTGGAGCGTTTCGCCTACATTCCCGCCACTTCCGTCGGGCACATGGGCAACCTGCTGTTCCCGTACAAGTCCAGTGACGCCGATGACCAGAAGTTCGAGCACCGCTACTTCGTTGATGGCCAGGTGGCCATGGGCGATGTGCAGATCAACGGCACATGGAAGACCATCGTGGTCGGCGCGTCCGGTGCGGGCGGCAAGAGCGTGTTCGCACTGGATGTCACCGACCCCGATGACATTGAAGTGCTGTGGGAAGTCAATAATCTGGTCGGCACCCATGCCGGCAGCATGGGTTACGTGCTGGGCAAGCCGGTGATCGTGCCGGTCAAGACTTCTTCCACCAGCACCAGTTGGAAGGTGATCTTCGGCAACGGCTACAACAGCACCAACCAGAGCGCCACCTTGTTCGTGGTGGATGCGGGCACCGGCGCGGTCAGCACCATTACCGCCGCCGACAGCGTTTCCACGGACGTGCCTGGCTACAACGGCTTGGGCAATGTCGTGGTGACCGACAACTACGAATACAACAGCAGCGGTACCGCCATCGATGGCGGAGATGGCTACTACGACACCGTGTATGGCGCGGATCAGACCGGTGCGGTGTGGAAGTTCGACCTGCGTGGCAGCGGCAGCGTGGACCGCGGCGGCAGGCCACTGTTCATTGCCCGGGCTGGCACCACCGCCACCGCCACGCGCCAGGCCATCCTTGGGGGGCTGGAAGTCGCGGCGGGGCCGGGCAACGGACGTTTCCTGTACTTCGGCACCGGCAGCTATTCGTTCGAGGACGACGATACCGCCACCGCCGTCACCGAAACCCTGTACGGCATCCTGGATACGGACACCATTGCCAATCCGGTGACGACCACGGTGACCCGCAGTAACTTGACCACGCAGAGCACGGGCACGGAATCCACCGACAGTGGCGTGACGTATCTGACGACCAGTTTGTGCGGGCAGGTGGCAAGCACGTCGTGCACTGTGGGCGCGTATGGCTGGTATCTGGATTTGCCCAGCGGCCAACGCATGGTGGGCAACCCGTCCATCGCCGAGGGCGTGGTGTTCTTCCCGGTGTATGAACCCGGTGATGATAGCGACGATGATTGCACCACCTCCAGCGAAAATTGGCTGTACGGCCTGAATGCCCTGACGGGTGCGGCGGGGCTGAGCGATGTGCGCGTGGGTTCGGCCACGGGCTCCAGCCCGGCCAGCGGTACCGGCGCGATCAAGCTGGACACCTCCGGCAGTTCGCCGGTCAAGGACGTGGCAGTGATGACCACGGCGCGCTCGACAGCGTGTGCCGCAGACGATACCGATTGCCTGGCAAGCGTGCCTGCCGGCTGCTACACCGTGGTGCAAGTGGCCGGCGCATCGGCCATGTACCTGCCGCGTGCCTGCGGCCGCCAATCCTGGAGACAAGTGCGATGACTGTTGCGAACCGCAAGACCCTGAAGCCGCGCCGCGCGCGCGGCTTCACCCTGATCGAACTGATGATCGTGGTGGCGGTGATTGCCATCCTGTCGGCCATTGCCTACCCGTCGTACCAAAGCTACGTGCGCAAGTCCTACCGCGCCCAGGCCAAGGCCGACCTCGTGGAATACGCTGCCCTGGCCGAGCGTTACTACACCACCAACAACACCTACGTGGACTTCACCTTGCCCACGACGGTTTCTCCGCGCGAAACCGGCGCAACGGTCCGCTACAACCTGACCCCCGCCACCTTCACTTCCGCCACCAGTTTCACCCTCACCGCCACCCCAGTCGGCAACCAGGCCAACGACCCCTGCGGCACCATGACACTCACCAACGCCGGTGTGAAAACCAGCGAAGGTACGTTGTCGGAGTGCTGGTAGTGGGCACGGCAGTGAATCCGTCCATGCCAGTCACGCAAGTCCAGCCCCCGCTCCGGCGGGGGGTGGCGTTCAACCGCCCCGATCATGGCAAGGCACGAGAAAACCGGTGCCTGCACTGCCGCTGCAACCGTGTGGCTATGGGGAGGATATCGGCGCGGTGAGTTGGCTGCCCGCCTCGCCCCCATGCCCCGGCCAACCCCGCGCTTTTGCTAAGATTCGCAGTCTTTTCCGGCCTGAATCCGTTGCGCCTGCCATGACTGCCGTCCAGCCAGCTTTCACCACCGCCCGCGTCCGCAAGGACTTCCTCGATTTCTTCGCCTCCAAGGGCCACACCATCGTGCCGTCCGCGCCGCTGGTGCCGGGCAACGACCCGACCCTGCTGTTCACCAACTCGGGCATGGTGCAGTTCAAGGACGTGTTCCTCGGCGCGGAAAAGCGCAGCTACACCCGCTGCGCCGACGTGCAGCGCTGCCTGCGCGCCGGCGGCAAGCACAACGATCTGGATTCGGTCGGTTACACCGCGCGCCACCACACCTTCTTCGAGATGCTGGGCAACTGGTCCTTCGGCGACTACTTCAAGAAGGAAGCCATCGCCTGGTCGTGGGAATTGCTGACCCAGGTGTGGAAGCTGCCGCCCGAACGCCTGCTGGTCACCGTCTATCACAACGATGACGAATCGTATGACCTGTGGCACAAGATGATCGGCCTGCCGCCGGAGCGCATCATCCGCATCGGCGACAACAAGGGCGCGCCGTTCGCCAGCGACAACTTCTGGCAGATGGCCGACACCGGCCCCTGTGGCCCGTGCACCGAAATCTTCTACGACCACGGGGGACATATTGCCGGCGGCCCACCCGGTTCGCCCGATGAGGACGGCGACCGCTTCATCGAAATCTGGAACAACGTGTTCATGCAGTTCGACCGCCAGCCCGACGGTGCGCTGGTGCCACTGCCCGCACCGTGCGTGGATACCGGCATGGGCCTGGAGCGCCTGGTCGCGGTGCTGCAGCACGTGCACAGCAATTACGAGATCGACCTGTTCCAGGCGCTGATCGGGAAGGCCGCCGAACTCACCGGCACGCACGATCTGGAAAACAAGTCGCTGCGCGTCATCGCCGACCACATCCGCGCGTGCAGCTTCTTGATCGTCGATGGCGTGTTGCCTTCGAACGAGGGCAGGGGCTACGTCCTGCGCCGCATCATCCGCCGCGCGCTGCGCCATGGCTGGATGCTGGGCATGAAGGGCACGTTCTTCCACAAGCTGGTGCCCACGCTGGTCGAACTGATGGGCGAGGCCTACCCGGAATTGCCGGCGGCGCAAACCACGGTGGAACGCGCGCTGCGCGCCGAGGAGGAGCGCTTCGCCGAAACGCTGGATTCGGGCATGAAGATATTCGAGGAGATCGCCGCGAAGTCGAGCGACGGCCTGATCCCCGGTTACGACGCTTTCCGTCTGTACGATACCTACGGCTTCCCGCTGGACTTGACCCAGGACATCGCGCGCGAACGCGGCCTGTCGGTCGATCTTTCAGGATTCGAGGACGCGATGGAGCAACAGCGCGAAACCGCGCGCGCCGCCGGCAGCTTCAAGTCGAACACCGGCCTGCCTGCGGAACTGGTGGCGCAACTCGCGCCGACCAGCTTCCTCGGGTACGAACAACTCGACGCGCAGGGTTTGCACGCCGTCGCCATCCTGAAAGACGGCCTGCCGGTGCAAAGCATCGGCGCGGGCGATGAAGCCGTGGTGTTCCTTGATGCCACGCCGTTCTATGCCGAATCCGGCGGCCAGGTGGGTGATACCGGCGTGCTTTCGGGCGTGGGCGTCGAATTCCCGGTCAGCGACACGCAGAAATTCGCCGGCCAGTTCTTCGGCCATCTCGGCAAGCTGGCCAGCGGCACGTTGAAGGTCGGCGATGCGCTGTCCGCGCAAGTCGATGCCACGCGGCGCGGCAAGACCATCCTCAACCACAGCGCCACCCACCTGTTGCACGCGGCGCTGCGCTCCGTGCTGGGCACGCATGTGGCGCAGAAGGGTTCGCTGGTCGCGCCGGATCGCCTGCGTTTCGACTTCAGCCATTTCCAGCCGATGACCGCGGAAGAAATCGCCGAGGTCGAACGCATCGTCAACGCCGAAGTGCGCGCCAACCACGAAGGGGAAGTACGCCACATGGGCATGCAGGAAGCGCTGGATTTCGGCGCGATGGCGCTGTTCGGCGAAAAATACGGCGAGCGTGTGCGCGTGCTGCGCTTCGGCCCGACTTCGACCGAATTGTGCGGCGGCACCCACGTGCGCCGCACTGGCGACATCGGCTTGTTCAAGATCGTGTCCGAAGGTGGCGTCTCCGCCGGCGTGCGCCGCGTCGAGGCGGTGACCGGGCAGGCTGCGCTGGACCATGTGGCGCAGGAAGAAACGCGCCTGCGTGCGGCGGCGGCCATACTCGGCGGCAATGCGGGCGAGGTGATCGACAAGCTGCGCGCCCAGGCCGACAGGCTGAAAAAGCTGGAACGCGAGCTGGAATCGCTGAAAGCCAAGGCCGCCAGCGGCGCGACCGCCGATCTGGCCGGGCAGGCGGTCGAAGTGAACGGCATCAAGGTGCTGTCGGCGCGGCTCGAAGGCTTCGACGCCAGGGCCCTGCGCGAAGCCATCGACCGCCTCAAGCAGCAGTTGGGGGATACCGTCATCGTGCTGGCCGGTACTGCCGAGGGCAAGGCAGCGCTGGTCGCGGGCGTGAACGGCGCCGCAACGGGCAAGGTCAAGGCGGGGGAACTGCTTTCCCATGTTGCCGGTCGGATTGGCGGCAAGGGCGGCGGCCGCCCGGATCTCGCCCAGGGTGGTGGCGAGGACGGCCCCGCCCTTGCTGCGGTACTGGGCGAGGTGCGGGACTGGGTGGCACAGCGGCTGCATTGACCACCCGGCGTGCTGCGCCGCTTTTTGCGCCTCCTTCCGTTTGATGGGAGAGGCTGGGGTGGGGGGTGAACCGGAGCCGGCAAAGTTTCCGTGGCGACCAGGTTTCTTCTGTTGCAGAAGCCAACGACACGGGCAAAACGAGTTGTCCGGACTTCGCCCGAATGTGATTCAATGTGAAATCAGGTGATTGTGGAATGGTTGGCCTGCTGGCTACCATTCACGTTCGTGATCCGTATTCCGGGGGCCCGCCGCGCAAGTTCGCTGCGGGGGACGCCTCCCAGCCAGGACTTGTGTCCAGGAGGACAGCAGATGTTGATCTTGACCCGCCGTGTCGGCGAGACCTTGATGATCGGCGATTCGGTCACGGTCACCGTGCTTGGCGTAAAGGGGAACCAGGTGCGTATCGGCATCACCGCGCCCAAGGACGTGGCCGTGCACCGCGAGGAAATCTACCAACGCATCCAGCGCGGCGAAGCCAATGAGCCGGCGCATGCGACCGAAAGTGGCGGCACGGCCAACTGAACCCGCCGCCGGAATCGTTTCGACGATTGCCGCAAGTGCGGCCTATCCGGTATCCTAGTCGTTCTGGCGTCGCGGCACGGCTGCGCGCATGTTCCCGGAGTGATGCCCGAGAGGCCGAAGGGGCTCCCCTGCTAAGGGAGTATAGGGTCAAAAGCTCTATCGAGGGTTCGAATCCCTCTCACTCCGCCAGTATCGAAACTCCTGTTTCAAAGGCTGGCAACGCGGAAAATGGAATTGACGAACGCATGCGCGATCGGGCAAAATTCCGCTTCTGTCACACGCGCCCGTAGCTCAGCTGGATAGAGTACCTGGCTACGAACCAGGCGGTCGGGAGTTCGAATCTCTCCGGGCGCGCCATCTGCAACAGGAAAGCCATCCCAAGCGGGTGGCTTTTTTGTTGTACGGCATCCCTTGGCGTCGCGCGAGCATGGCGGCACGGTTGATGGTACGTTGAGGATGAATGCACGCCACTACCCTCCAGCATGGATGGATTCCCGCATGAACGACAGCAATGGCTACGCCGTCTATTTCTTCCCGCAGGCGCTGGAAGCGTTGGGCGATGCGATCAAGCCGTATCTGCCTGACCAGCCGGGTGGACCGCACCTGTTCTGCAAGGAAATAGATACTGGCGGCGCTTTCGTCGAGATGACGCTGGTGGGCCGCAATGCGGAAGGCCGCGAGATGCAGGTCGAATTGATGGTGCCGGGCAACATGATCCGCCTGATCGTGTCGGCGACCAACCAGAATGGGTTCGGCTTCGGTCCGCGTTCCGTGCCGGCGGAAAATCCGTCCCCGGCGGCGTGAAAAGAACGCGGTCGGCTGCGGGCGGGGGGAACTTCGACCACAAAGCGCCGGTCACAGGCCGGCCGTCACTGGCCTTTAAGGTGGTGCGGGGCTATCCTAGCGCGTCGTTTTTCCCGGATTTCCAAGGGGCGGCCTGGCCGCCTTTTCCATGACAGGAGAGTTTTCCACAATGAAGTTGCGTTCGATCTTCACCAAGGCGGCTCCGGCCAGCCTGTTTGCCCTTTCGCTGGCCGCCGGTTCGGCGTTCGCCCAGACCACCCCGCCGCCGGATCGCAATGCGCTGAGCTATGCGCTGGGCTATGACCTGGGCCGCAACCTGATCGAAAGCGGCGAAGCCATTGATCTGGCCACCGTGCAGAAGGCGCTGCAGGAAGGTTATGCCAAGAAGGAACCGACCGTGCCGGTCGAACAACTGCGCACCGCGGTGGAAACCTTCCAGAAGCGCCAGGCCGAGAAGGCCAAGGCCCAATGGGACAAGGCCGCCGCCGACAACAAGGCCAAGAGCGATGCCTTCATCGCCCAGAACAAGACTGCGGCGGGCGTGCAGACCGTGCCGGGAAGCACCGTGCAGTACAAGGTCATCGAGAACGGCAGCGGCGCCAAGCCGACCCAGGCGAGCACCGTGCAGTTGGAGTTCGCCGGCCCGTATCCGCTGGGCCAGCACCCGCAACAGGAACGTCCGGCGCAGCAGATCCCGGGCATGAAGGTCAGCGAAATCCCGCTGGCGGGCCTGCGCGAAGCGATCCTGGCGATGCCGACCGGCGCGAAGTGGGAGGTTTATCTGCCGGCCGACAAGGCCTATGGTGCCGACCCGCGTACCGAATTCCCGCCGAACCTGGCGGTGTCGTTCGTGGTCAAGCTGGTCAGCGTGAAATAAGCCGCGCTTCATCGCGGTCAGTCATCAGCGAAACGCCGGCCACGTGCCGGCGTTTCTTTTTATGCGACCGCGCGCTTTGCCTGCACGGAACAGGCGATAATCAGCGCATGAGTCATCTCACCGCATCCATGCCGAGCCCGTGCATGGGTGTCTGTATTCTTGGCGGCGATGGTGCCTGCGTGGGTTGCCTGCGCACCTTGGCCGAAATCGCCGCTTGGCCACGAATGAGCAACGAAGAACGCCTGCAACTGGTTCGCAACGAACTGCCGCAACGCGAACGCGCAAGGCTGGCCGCGCTGCCGCCGTTGCCGGAACGCGATTGGCTGCATCGCGCCTTGCATCCGCTGGCCGCACCGCCGACCGGCATCGGCTGGAACCACGAAGAATTCCACGGCCTGCCGCTGCCCGACGTGCTGAGCGAAGCCGCCGTGCTGGTGGGCCTGACGCCGCGCGCCCAGGGGACGCAGGTGCTGCTGACGCGCCGCACCGATGCGCTGCGCAATCATGGCGGCCAGGTCAGTTTCCCCGGTGGCCGCATCGACGAATCCGACACCGGCGCGGTCGCTGCTGCCTTGCGCGAAACCGAAGAGGAAATCGCCGTGTCGGCAACACGGATCGTGCCGTTGGGCTTCCTCGACCCGCTGGTCACCATCAGCGGCTACCGCGTGCTGCCGGTGGTGGCGATGCTGGACCCCGGCTATCGCGCGCGGCCCAACCCGGCGGAAGTGGCCGACGTGTTCGAAGTGCCGCTGCAATACCTGATGTCGCCGCAACACCTGCGCGGCATCGCCATCGACTACAAGGGCCGCCGCCGCACCGTGCTGGAATACGATTGGCCCGGCCAGCGCATCTGGGGAGCGACGGCGGCGATACTGTCCAACTTGCGGCAACGGCTGGAGATGCACGCATGAGCATGAACTGGACGACGCTGGTTTCGGTCGATGAACTCGCCGCGCACCGGAGCGATGCGGATTTGCGTGTCATTGATGCGCGCTTCGCGCTGACCGATCCACCGGCCGGTATCCACGGCTATGCGCAATCGCACCTGCCTGGCGCGCAATACGCCGACCTCAACCTGGATCTTTCCGACCTGGGCAAGGCGGGGCAGGGCCGGCACCCGTTGCCGGACGAGGACACCTTCGCGCGCAAACTGGGCGCATGGGGCATCGCGCCGTCGCATCAGGTCGTGGTTTACGACAATGGTGACGGCAGCATGGCCGCCGCGCGCTGCTGGTGGCTGCTGGGATTGCTGGGCCACGCGCGCGTGGCGGTACTCGATGGCGGTCTGGCCGCGTGGCGCACGGCAGGCTTGCCGGTGACGGCGGAAGTGCAGCCGTACTCGGCGCAAGCGCCGTATCCGGCGCGTTTCGACCGTTCGCGCATCGTCGATGCCGACGCGGTGCGCGAACGCCTCAATGAAGACAGCGGCTGGCTTATCGACGCGCGTGGGGCCGAGCGTTTTCGCGGCGAAGTCGAACCCATCGACCCGGTTGCCGGCCACGTGCCCGGCGCGCTGAATCGCCCTTATGCGTTGAATCTGCGAGACGGCCGCTTCAAGCCGGCGGTGGATTTGCGCGCAGAACTATCGTCGTTGCTCGGCGACCGCGCGCCATCTGACGCCGTGTTGATGTGCGGCTCCGGCGTTACCGCCTGCCACCAGTTGCTGGCCTTCGAGCATGCCGGTCTGCACGGCGCGAAGGTGTTCCCCGGCTCGTGGAGCGGTTGGATCAGCGACTCGTCGCGGCCGGTGGTGCGGTAAAGGAAGCATGCAGGGCGTAGGTCGGGGCTACGTCCCCGATGCTTGCGCCGCCAAGACAACAACCATGCCGGGAACGTAGCCCCGACCTGCGGATCACTTCTTCAACCGCTCCACCATCGCCTGCAAGGCCGCTTGCGTTTCCGGTGCGTACCAGGCTTCGACGAAGCGATCCATGCGGATGTTGTCGTGGTCCAGCGCCAGCGCCAGATCAGCGCGGGCAATGGCGCGGGTTTGCGACACCGCTGCGTGTGGCAGTGCCAGCAACGTGCGCAGCCAGGTCAGCGCGCGCGGCGTGACTTCGGCGGCGTCGGCCAGTTCATCGACCAGGCCGATCCGTGCGGCCTGTTCGGCCGGCACCAAGGCGCCGGCCACCAACAGGTTTTCGGCACGGTGCACGCCCACGGCGCGGCGCATCAGTTGCTGGATGCCTTCCGGCGCGACCAGGCCCACCTGGGTTTCGTTGAGGCCGATCACGAAAGGCCTCTGCGGATCGAGGCTGCACGCCATCACCCGGTAATCGCAGCACAGCGCCAGCACGCAGCCGCCGGCGGGCGAGTGGCCGCCGATCGCCGCGACCACCGGCACGCGCGCGCCAGCCAGCGCGCGGGCCACGCCGAAGAACGCCTGCCAGGCATCGTTGAGCGCGTCCCGGTCATCGCCCAACGACAGCAGGAAGGGCACGTCCAGGCCGGCGCTGAAGATGCCTTCGCCACCGGACAGCACGATGCCGCGTACATCGTCGCCGTGGGCGGCGGCCAGCGCGGCGATCAATTGCCGGCACAGTTCCGGGTTCAAGGCATTGACCGGCGCGCGCGCCATGCGGATTTCGCGGATGTCGCCGTCGTGTTCGATGGTTTCAATCAGTGCCGTCATGCCTTGCCTCCGGGAGGTGCGGCTATGATAAGCCATGCCCATGAAACGACTGCCGCGATACCTGCTTGCCGTGCTGGCTTGCGCGTTGGCGTTGCCGGCGTTGGCTGGCGAATGCAAGCCGGTATTGAAGAACGGCTGGATCAGCCTGCCGCCGATACCGGCGCCGACCGTGCTGGCCGGTTACGGCACCCTCGCAAATCCATGCGCGAAAGCAGCCATTGTCGTCGGCGCGGAAAGCCCGGTCTTCGAGCGCACGATGCTGCACGCAAGCACCGTGGTCGATGGCGTCAGCCGCATGCGCTCGCTTGGGGAATTGCCCATCGCGGCGAAGGGCTCGGTCACGTTCGCACCGGGCGGACAGCATTTGATGTTGTTGCAGCCATCCGCACCGTTGAGGGAAGGCGACAGGGTCGCCGTGGCCTTCAAGTTGAAGGACGGCGGCGAAATCATTGGCGAGTTGGCGGTGAGGAAGGCGATGCCCTGATTGGGCGGACTTACCCGCCCACCACCCTGCGGATCGAGTCCGGCAAGGCGCGCGGTCGCCCGGTTCGACGGTCGATCCACACCGCGACCACGTTGCCATCGTTGTACAGCGTGTTGCCGTCGCTGCTGACGATGCGGTGCGCGATCGTCGTGCTGCTGCTGCCCACGCGTTCCACGAACAGATCGACTTCGACGTTGGCCGGATACGGGATCGGCTGCTTGTAGTTCAACTGCACCGACACCACCACCGGCGCGAATTCGTCGGTCACCCATTCCTCGCCGATGGAATCGAACCAGCGGATGCGCGCTTCCTCCAGAAAGGTCAGATAGCGCGCGTTGTTGACGTGATTGAAGGCGTCCAGATCGCTCCAGCGCAGCTGCAGCGGCATGCGGAACAGGGGCTTGGGCGTGGCGGTTTCGTTCATTCGGATTTCTTCTTCCTTGCGCCTGTTTTGGCAGGTTTCCGGTCGCTGGCGGCATCCAGCAGCTTGGCCAGGAAGCGCCCGGTGTGCGAGGCCGGATTGGCGGCGATTTCCTCCGGCGTGCCGGTGGCGATGATCTGGCCGCCGCGATGGCCGCCTTCCGGGCCGAGATCGACGATGCGGTCGGCTGTCTTGATGACATCAAGATTGTGTTCGATGACCACCACGGTGTTGCCGTCGTTGCGCAGTTTGTGCAGCACGCCGAGCAAGGCTTCGATGTCGTGGAAATGCAGGCCGGTGGTCGGTTCGTCGAGGATGTACAACGTGCGCCCGGTGTCGCGGCGAGAGAGTTCCTTCGACAACTTGACGCGCTGCGCCTCGCCGCCGGACAGCGTGGTCGCGCTCTGGCCCAGCTTGATGTAGCTCAGGCCCACGTCCATCAGCGTTTCCAGCTTGCGCGCCAGCGACGGCACCGGCTCGAACAGCTTCAGCGCATCCTCGACAGTCATTTCCAGCACGTCGTTGATGTTGCGGCCCTTGTAGAGGATTTCCAGCGTCTCGCGGTTGTAGCGCTTGCCGTGGCAGACGTCGCAAGGCACATAGACGTCCGGCAGGAAGTGCATTTCCACCTTGATGAGCCCGTCGCCCTGGCAGGCTTCGCAGCGGCCGCCGCGCACGTTGAAGGAGAAGCGGCCCGGCGAATAGCCGCGCGCGCGCGCCTCCGGCACCTGCGCGAACAGTTCGCGCAGTGGCGTGAACAGGCCGGTGTAGGTGGCGGGGTTGGAGCGCGGCGTGCGGCCGATCGGCGACTGGTCGATGTCAACGACCTTGTCGAACAGGTCCAGTCCGTGGATTTCGCGATACGGCGCGACCGCGTGCGAGGCGCCGTTGATCTCGTTCGCCGCCAGCGAATACAGGGTGTCGTTGATCAGCGTCGATTTGCCCGAGCCGGACACGCCAGTGATGCAGGTCAACAGACCGGCGGCGATGTCCAGGTTCACGTTCTTGAGGTTGTTGCCCGATGCGCCGCGCAGGTGCAGGGTCATCTTCGGGTTGGGTTTGTGCCGGGTTGTCGGCACTTCGATCTTGCGCTGGCCGGACAGGTATTGCCCGGTCAGCGAACGCGGCGATTTCAGGATGTCCTCCAGCGCGCCTTCGCCGACGATTTCGCCGCCGTGCACGCCCGCGCCGGGGCCGATGTCGAGGATGTGGTCGGCGGCGCGGATCGCGTCCTCGTCGTGTTCGACCACGATCACCGTGTTGCCGAGGTCGCGCAGCCGCGTCAGCGTGCCGAGCAGCCTTTCGTTGTCGCGCTGGTGCAGGCCGATGCTCGGTTCGTCCAGCACGTACATCACGCCGACCAGTCCCGCGCCGATCTGCGAGGCCAGGCGGATGCGCTGCGCTTCGCCGCCGGACAGCGTATCGGCCTTGCGTTCCAGCGTCAGGTAATCCAGCCCCACGTCAACGAGAAAGCCGAGCCGCTCGCCGATTTCCTTGACGATCTTCGCCGCGATTTCGCCGCGCCAACCCGACAGCGAAAGGCTGTGGAAGAACTTCAGCGCCTCGTCGATCGGCAACACCACCAGATCCGGCAACGGGCGATCGGCGACGAACACGTTGCGCGCGGCCTTGTTCAGGCGCGCGCCGTCGCAGTCGGGGCAGGGACGCTGGCTGACGTATTTGGACAACTCCTCGCGCACCGCCGGCGATTCGGTTTCGCGGTAACGGCGCTCCAGGTTCGGCAGGATGCCCTCGAACCGGTGCTTGCGCTGGGTGCGCCCGCCGGCGTCGGTGATGTAGTTGAAGGTGATGGTCTCATCGCCGCTGCCGTACAGCACCGCGTTGCGCACGCGTTCCGGCAACGCCTGCCACGGCGTATCGACGTCGAACTTGTAATGCTTCGCCAGCGAGACGATCAACTGGAAATAATAGGCATTGCGTCGATCCCAGCCGCGCACCGCACCGGCGGCCAGCGACAGTTCCGGGTGCACGACCACGCGCGCCGGGTCGAAGAACTCGGCCACGCCCAGGCCGTCGCAGTCGGGGCAGGCGCCGACCGGCGAGTTGAACGAGAACAGCCGCGGCTCCAGTTCCGGCAGCGAGTAGTCGCAGACCGGGCAGGAATACTTCGACGAGAACAGCAACGGCGGCGCATCGGGCGCGTCCAGCGACATCACGCTGGCCATGCCGTCGCCCAGCTTCAGCGCCGTCTCGAAGCTTTCCGACAGGCGCTGCTTGAGGTCGGCACGCGGACGGAAGCGGTCGATCACCGCCTCGATGGTGTGCTTGACCCGCAGCGCCAGCGCCGGCACCGCGTCGATCTCGTGCACGACGCCGTCCACGCGCACGCGCACGAAGCCCTGCGCGCGCAACTGCTCGAACACCTGCACGTGTTCGCCCTTGCGTTCGCGGATCACCGGCGCCAGCAGCATCCAGCGTTGCTCGGAAAGCGCCGGGTCGGATTCCAGCGCCAGCACCTGATCGACCATCTGGCTGACCGTCTGCGCCTCCAGCGGATAGCCGTGGTCGGGGCAGCGCGGCAAGCCGACGCGCGCATACAGCAGGCGCAGGTAGTCGTAGATTTCGGTGATGGTGCCGACGGTCGAACGCGGGTTGTGGCTGGTGGATTTCTGTTCGATCGAAATCGCCGGCGACAGTCCTTCGATGTGATCGACGTCGGGCTTCTCCATCACCGACAGGAACTGCCGCGCATACGCCGACAGCGATTCGACGTAGCGGCGCTGGCCTTCGGCATAGATCGTGTCGAACGCCAGCGACGACTTGCCGGAACCGGACAGGCCGGTGATGACGATCAACTTGTCGCGCGGCAGGTCGAGATCGACGTTTTTCAGGTTGTGCGTCCGCGCACCGCGGATGCGGATGTAATCAAGGGCCATCGGCGTGGGGTCCGGAAAGCGACCGGTTAGTTTAGCCCGATGGACGAGTCATTCGCCAAGTGCCGGTGTCCCTTGTTTGGAATTCAGTGCATCTGCTTCCGCTTTCGCGGCTTCTCGTTGCGGATAGAGATTGACGAGAAGACAGGAACCGAACTCGCGTTCGAGTTCCTGCTGGCGTACAGGATGGTTGCCGAACCGATATAGCCGCGTAGCTTTGGCTGATACAGGTAGCTCGTACACGCCGTAGCTGCGCGGCGAGGTGTATCTCGAATTCGTCATGGCGTAGTTGCTTGCGTTTGTTGCGCGCAATCCCCGCGGGTGTACACGCCAGCCATGTCGAGTTTGCTGTTGAAGTCGGTGCTTTCTGCCATTGCACTCCTGACGATGGCGTTGTCACGGATGAATGCCCACGTCAGCGTTTTGCCCGCATAGGCACCGTAAGAGTTCTTGGCATTGATGTTCACGCAGACGGCGTAGCCGAATTGAGCCTGTTTGTTCGGTGCACTTATCAGTACATAGCTTTTCTTGATTCTGAAATCGGAAAACTTGGCCGAATCCGGGTCTTTCAACTGTTCCGAAAAATGGCTTTGCACCAGTTTTTCGTAGTCATCGGGATACGGCCCGAAGTCGGCATCAGGCGGAGGAAGGGTGGCAACCCACGCATTGATTTCTTTGTCTTTCTTGCTTTCCCAAGCGGCGAACGCAGGTGCGGACATGGCAAGAACCATCAACAGCAGCACAATCCGTTTCATGACTTTCTTTCGGGTTATTTGGGTACTTGCTTTGTAGCATGTACGCCTCATTTGTAGCAAGTACGCCGTGGTCAAGTATGCCTAGCCTCGCAAAGCTGCTGGGGTGCGAGAAGACCGTGAAATTGTGGCAAAGGCATTCGGGCAGGCATTGCGCCGCTCCCGCGAGGCGGCGGGCCTTTCCCAAGAAGAGTTGGCGCATCTGGCCAGCGTTGACCGCACTTTTGTTTCCCGCGCCGAGCGCGGCGTTTGCCAACCCGCCCTTGCCACGGTGCTTCTGCTGGCGAAGGCGATGAAGGTTTCGGCCGCTTCGCTGGTTGCTAGTACGGAAAAGGCGCTGGACAAGTAGGCGGCTTGCGCCAAGTCACTGATTCCACTACAATCCCGCTTCTGTCCGCGCCATGCGTGCGCGGCGGGCCAAAATAACTACAGAAGCAAACCCAGAGGAAATCCCATGAGCTACGCAGTCCTGGTCACGGGCGGCAAGCAATACCGCGTGACGACTGGCGAAACCATCCGAGTCGAAAAACTCGATGTGGAAGCCGGCAATGAAATCACCTTCGACAACGTGCTGCTGGTCGGCACCGGCGAAGGCGTGAGGGTTGGCGACGCCGCCAAGGGCGCCACCGTCACCGCCAAGGTCGTGTCGCAAGGCCGCGCGGACAAGGTGCGCATCATCAAGTTCCGTCGCCGCAAGCACCACATGAAGCAGCAAGGCCACCGTCAGTACTTCACCGAAATCGAAATCACCGGCATCGCCGGCTAAGCACGAGGAGACACAGTCATGGCACACAAAAAAGGCGTAGGCTCCTCGCGCAACGGTCGCGATTCCAATCCGAAGATGCTGGGCGTCAAGATCTACGGCGGCCAGGCCATCGAAGCCGGCAACATCATCGTCCGCCAGCGTGGCACCCAGTTCCACCCGGGCAGCAACGTTGGTTTGGGCCGCGACCACACCCTGTTCGCGCTGACCGATGGCAAGGTGGAGTTCTCCACCAAGGGCCCGCACAAGCGCCGCACCGTGAGCGTGGTTGCCGAGGCGTAAGCCGTTCGGCTTGACCGCAAGATCGGAAAGCCCCGCTTCGGCGGGGTTTCTTGTTTTCGTCGCAGTATCGGAAGGATGCCGGGAATGGCTCGATTGTCGGCTTTGTTGCTGGTCTTGATCGCGTTGGCAGGCACGGGGTGTGTTGCCGATGTCCCCAATGATCGAGTGATTTCCGGATTGGCCGGGCCGGTGGCTTCGGTGGAAGCCTCCGAGTTGCGCCTGCCGCTCGGGTCACCGCAACCGCCGGCAGGTAGCGGCCAGCCGGATTTGCCAACGGGCAATGGCAAGATTCGTTATACCGGCACGGAGCGCCTGATGGATTTTCGCAACCAGAATCCAGGCGTCAAAGGCCAGTCGCGGCTGAAGCGGCGGCAGGTCATCAGTGCAGCCGGAAGAGTGGAGTTGGAGGAAACGACCAATGTCGAGCCCGATGGCACCACGGTACATTGGCGTCGCCAGTCGCTGGCGCGGGATGCCAATGGCCGCACGGTCGAAGATGCAGAATTGTGGGAGGGCATGGAATATCGCGTTTCCAATCTCTATTTCCTGCCGGACAAGCAGGGCAACCCCCGCCGTGTCGTGCGCTTGTACCGCTCGGCCAATGCCGCGCAGGATACGCCGGTGCTGCGGGCCGAAGTCATTCTGAAAACCTTTCGATACCAAGATGAAACTCGTTGACGAAGCCGAAATCCACGTCCTCGCCGGCAACGGTGGCAACGGCTGCATTGGTTTTCGCCGCGAGAAGTTCATCCCGCTGGGCGGGCCGGACGGTGGCGATGGCGGCAATGGCGGCAGCGTGTGGCTGCAGGCCGACGAGAACCTCAACACCCTGGTCGATTTCCGCCACCAGACCCGCTTCAAGGCGCAGCGCGGCGAGAACGGCATGGGCCGGCAGATGTACGGCAAGGCCGGCGAGGATCTGACCATCACCGTGCCGGTCGGCACCGTGGTTCACAACGTCGAAACCGACGAGGTGATCGGCGACTTGACCCGCCACGGCGAGCGCCTGCTGGTGGCCAAGGGCGGCAAGGGCGGGCTGGGCAACATGCACTTCAAGAGTTCCGTCACCCGCGCGCCGCGCAAGGCCACGCCGGGTGAGGAAGGCGAGATCCGCACGCTGAAGCTGGAACTGAAGCTGTTGGCCGACGTGGGCCTGCTGGGTTTTCCCAATGCCGGCAAATCCACCTTCATCCGTGCGGTGAGTGCGGCGACACCGAAGGTGGCCGACTATCCGTTCACCACGCTGTACCCGAACCTGGGCGTGGTCAGCGTGGAGCCACATCGCAGTTTCGTTATCGCCGACGTGCCGGGGCTGATCGAAGGTGCGGCCGATGGCGCGGGTTTGGGCACGCAGTTCCTGCGGCATTTGCAGCGCACGCGGCTGTTGCTGCACCTGGTCGATATTTCGCCGATGGAAGGCGGAGTGGAAGGCGTGTCGCCGATCGAGCAGGTGCGCGCGATCGAGCGCGAACTGGAAAAGCACGACCCGGAGCTGCTGGCGCGACCGCGCTGGCTGGTGCTGAACAAGGCCGACCTGATGTTCGAGGACGAAGCCGCCGCTGCCGCGCAGCAGGTGATCGCCGAACTGGGCTGGGCGCAGCCGTGGTATCTGGTTTCCGCGCTGGGCCGCGAAGGCACCTGGCCGATCATGAAGGACGTGATGGCGTTCTTCGACCGCCAGCGCGGGGAAGCGGAAGAAGTCCCGTAGAAACGATTCATGGACGACGAACCAAAAGAAAACCCGCCTTCCGGCGGGTTTTCGCTGTCTTCCGTTCGATGTCGCTGGCGCGACTTGCTGCACGCCAGAAGGACATGCTCAGGCGGCTTGCAGCGCCTTGATGCGCGCGGTCAGGCGGCTCTTGTGGCGGGCAGCCTTGTTCTTGTGGATCAGGCCGCGGGCGCTGAAACGGTCGAGGATGGGCTGGGCGACGGCGAAGGCTTCCTGCGCGCCCTTGGCGTCGTTGGCGTCGAGCGCCTTGAGAACCTTCTTGACGGCGGTGCGAAGCTGCGAACGCTGGGCATTGTTGCGCGCATTGCGCACGATGGTCTGCTTGGCGCGCTTCTTGGCGGACTTGATGTTGGCCACGGTTGGAATCCTGTTGAGTGCTTTTTCGGAGCGGGCCTGACAAAATCACGGCCCTTGAACGGAAGACGGAAAAACGAGCCGAAAATTATGGACTATTCAAGGACTTGGGTCAACCAGCCGGACTTGGCGGCGGAGAGCGCCCGATGAGCCGCCCGCGCCTGCTGCGTTCGGCAGCGGTTTTCAGCTCGATGACCTTCCTCTCGCGCCTGTCCGGGCTGATCCGCGACCAGGTCTATGCCATCGTTTTCGGCGCCGGCGCGGCGATGGACGTGTTCTTCATCGCGTTCAGAATCCCCAATTTCATGCGCCGGCTGTCGGCCGAGGGTTCGTTCTCGATGGCCTTCGTGCCGGTGTTGGCCGAATACAAGGAAAAACACGGCCAGCAGGCGGTGAAGGAACTGGTGGACCGGGTGACCGGCGTACTGGCGGCGGGCTTGCTGGTGCTGGTGGCGCTGGTGCTGCTGCTGGCCCCGCAACTGGCGGCGCTGCTGGGGTCGAAACTGTCGGCCGAATACCGGCAATTGCTGGCCGACCTGCTGCGCATCACCTTTCCGTATGCATTGTTCATCTCGTTGGCCTCGCTGGCCGGCAGCGTGCTGAACAGCTACCAGAAGTTCGCGATCCCGGCGTTGAGCCCGGTGTTGCTGAACGTGGCAATGATCGCCGCCGCGCTGGGGCTGGCGCCGCTGATGGATTATTCGGCGCTGGCGCTCGGCTGGGGCGTGTTCGTGGCCGGCGTGCTGCAGATCGGCTTCCAGTTGCCTGCCCTGGCCAAGCTGGGCCTGTTGCCGCGCCCGCGGCTGGACCTGGCACACGCGGGGGTACGCAAGGTGCTGACCTTGATGCTGCCGACCTTGTTCGGCTCGTCGGTGGCGCAGTTCAACCTGCTGTTCAATACGGTGGTGGCGGCGATGCTGTTCAGCGGCAGCGTCAGCTGGCTGTATTTCAGTGATCGTTTGCTGGAGTTCCCGCTGGGCATGTTCGGTGTGGCCATCGGCACGGTAATCCTGCCGCATTTGTCCAGCCGCCACGCGGCCACCGACCCGGCGGGGTTTTCGAAAGGATTGGATTGGGGCTTCCGCCTGTGCCTGCTGATCGGCATCCCGGCCTGCCTGGGCCTGGTGCTGTGCGCGCATCCGCTGGTGGCGACCTTGTTCCAGTACCGCAGCTTCAGCGCGTTCGACACGCAGATGGGCAGTTGGAGCCTGATCGCGCAATCGACGGCGGTGCCGGCATTCCTGCTGGTCAAGGTGCTGGCCCCGGCGTTCTATTCGCGCCATGACACGAAAACACCGGTGAAATCGGCGGTGGCCTCGGTATTGGTGAATGCACTGTGCACGGTGTTGTTCCTGGCGGCGGCGCTGGCACTGACCGAAGCGGGCAGGGCGGCGCTGGCGCAGGCCGGCGGCAATTGGCTGGACGCGCTGGCCGAGGTACCGGGCCTGCATGCGCTGCTGGCGCTGTCCATCGCCGTGGCCGGCTGGGCCAATGCGCTGCAACTGGCTTGGTATCTGCGCCGGGCCGGGGTGTACCGCCTGCAGCCCGGTTGGGGGCGCTGGCTGCGACAGATCGCGCTGGCCAGCGTGGCGATGATCGCGATGCTGCTGGCCCTGCGTGGGCTGTGGCTGGACTGGACGCCGTGGGGCTGGTGGCAGCGTGTCTGGCGGCTGGCGCTGCTGGTCGGCAGCGGCGCGGGTGCCTATGCGGCGGTGCTGTGGCTGCAGGGCCTGCGCCCGCGCGACCTGCGCGAGCAATGAGCGGCGGCGCGTCCGGCTATACTCTCCGGTTCATATGAGCAGGCTGTTTCGCGACGTCGAGGGCGGGGTGTTGTTCCCGCAGGGTAGCGTGGTCTGCATCGGCGCCTTCGACGGTCTGCATCTGGGCCATCGCGCGCTGGTGCGCCATGCGGTTTCGCGCGCGCGCGAACTGGGCGTGCCGGCGGTGGCGCTGAGCTTCGAGCCCTTGCCGCGCGAATACTTCGCCGGCGTGTTCAAGACCCCGTTGCCGCCGCGCCTCACCCTGGCGCGAGCCAAGGAAGCGGGCCTGCGCGAACTGGGCGTGGATTCGGTGGGCCTGTTGCGCTTCGACGCGAACTTGTCGGTGATGTCGGCAGAAGACTTCGTGCGCAAGCTGCTGGTCCAGCGTTTGCAGGCGCGCGAAGTGTGGATTGGCCCGGAATTCCGTTTCGGCCACAAGCGTGGCGGCGATCTGGCGCTGTTGCAGGCGATGGGCGCCGGCTTGCCTGTTGGAAGCGGGGGCTTCATCGCCAACGAAATCGCACCCGTGCATTGCCCCGACGGCGAGCGCGTTTCCAGCACGCGCATCCGCGAAGCCCTGCTGGCCGGCGATTTTTCCGTCGCCACGCAATTGCTGGGTCGGCCCTATGCCATCGGCGGGCGGGTGGTACGCGGCAAGCAACTGGGGCGCACGCTGGGTTTCCCCACCGCCAACCTGCGCTTTCCGAAGGTGCCGGCGCTGTCGGGCATCTATGCGACCCGGGTGCATGGCGTGTTCGACCAGCCGTGGCCGTCGGTGTCCAGCTTCGGCACGCGCCCCACCGTGGAAGGCGTGGAACCGCTGCTGGAAGCGCATCTGTTCGATTACAGCGGCGACCTGTATGGCCGCCACATCGAAGTGGAATTCGTCGCCAAGCTGCGCGATGAACTGAAGTTCCCCGACCTGCATAGCCTGACCGAGCAGATGCGGCGCGACGCGCTGGATGCACGACGGGTGTTGTCCGAAGAAAAACTGCGCGCCACTGCCTGAGATTTCCGTGAGCATCGACTACAAAACCACCTTGCACCTGCCGGCGACGGATTTCCCGATGCGCGGCGATCTGCCCAAGCGCGAGCCGGCTACGCTGGAACGCTGGCATGCCGACGATCTGTATGCGCAACTGCGCGACAACGCGAAGGGCCGCCCGCTGTTCGTGCTGCACGACGGCCCGCCGTATGCCAACGGCGCAATCCATCTGGGCCATGCGGTCAACAAGATTCTGAAGGACATCATCGTCAAGTCACGCTATCTGGCCGGCTTCGATGCGCCTTATGTGCCGGGTTGGGATTGCCACGGCCTGCCCATCGAAATCGCCATCGAAAAGAAATACGGCAAGGTCGGGGTGAAGTTGAATGCCGGGGAGTTCCGGCAGAAATGCCGCGAATACGCCGAGGAGCAGATCGAAATCCAGCGCAAGGACTTCAAGCGGCTGGGCGTGATCGGCGATTGGGACAACCCGTACAAGACGCTGAATTTCCGCTTCGAGGCCGACGAAATCCGCGCGCTGGCCAAGATCGTCGGCAACGGCCACCTGGTGCGCGGCGCCAAGCCGGTGCACTGGTGTTTCGACTGCGGCAGCGCACTGGCCGAGGCGGAAATCGAATACCAGGACAAGGTTTCGCCTGCGATCGACGTGGCCTATGCCGCGCGCGATGCGAAGGCGCTGGCGGCGGCGTTCGGCATCGAAGCGCCGGGCGATGTCGAAATCGCCGTGCCGATCTGGACCACCACGCCGTGGACGCTGCCGGCATCGCTGGCGGTGTCGCTGGGCCCGGAGCTGGACTATGTGCTGGCGGAAGGTCCCGTGCGCGACGGCAAGCGTCGCTGGCTGGTGCTGGCAGAAGCCCTGGCCGAGCGCGTGCTGCGCCGTTATGCCGTGGCCGATACCGTGGTGCACGCGCAGGCCAAGGGCAAGGCGCTGGAAGGCATCGTGCTGCAGCACCCGTTTTATGCGGAGCGCGAAATTCCGATCCTGCTCGGCGACCACGTTAGCGCGGAAGACGGCACCGGCGCGGTGCATACCGCCCCCGGTCACGGCCAGGAGGACTACGCGGTCGCGCAACAATACGGCGTACTCGACAAGTACACCGCCGCGCAGATCAACCCGGTCGATGGCCGTGGCGTGTATCTGCCGGGCACGCCGCCGTTCGGCGAACTGCAACTGGCCGGCCTGCACGTCTGGAAGGCCAACGACGTCATCGTCGAAGCCTTGCGCGGCAACGGCACGCTGCTGGCTTTCTTCAGGCTGGAACACAGCTATCCGCATTGCTGGCGGCACAAGACGCCGGTGGCGTTCCGCGCCACGCCGCAGTGGTTCATCTCGATGGAGCAGGGCAACCTGCGCCGCGATGCGCTGGCTGCGATCCAGCAGGTGGGCTGGTTCCCCGGTTGGGGCGAGGCGCGCATTGCCGGCATGGTCGAAGGCCGGCCCGATTGGTGCATCAGCCGCCAGCGCACCTGGGGCGTGCCGCTCGCGTTGTTCGTGGACAGGCAGACGCAGGAGCCGCACCCGGATTCGGTGGCGTTGTTGAACCAGGTCGCCGACATCGTCGAAAAGGGCGGCATCGATGCGTGGTATGCGCTGGATGCGGCGCAACTGCTGGGCGGCGATGCGGACAAGTACGAGAAAGTCACCGACATTCTCGATGTGTGGTTCGACTCCGGCGTGACCCACGAAGGCGTGCTGCTGGAACGCGGTTTCGGCAAGCCGGCGGATTTGTATCTGGAAGGCAGCGACCAGCATCGCGGCTGGTTCCAGAGTTCGCTGCTGACCGGCGTGGCCATCGACAAGCGCGCGCCGTACAAGCAGTGCCTCACCCACGGCTTCACCGTCGATGAGCATGGCCGCAAGATGTCCAAGTCGCTGGGCAACGGCATCGAGCCGCAGGACATCATGAAGACCCTGGGCGCGGACATCTTGCGCCTGTGGATTGCTTCGGCCGATTACAGCAACGAAATGTCGCTGTCGCAGGAAATCCTCAAGCGCAACGCCGACGCCTACCGCCGCATCCGCAACACCGCGCGCTTCCTGCTGGGCAACCTGCATGGTTTCGACCCGGCGCGCGACCTGCGCCTGCTGGACGACATGGTGGCGCTGGATCGCTGGATCGTGCATCGCGCGTGGGAAGTGCAGGAGAAGATCAAGGCCAGCTACGACCGTTATGATTTCGCCAGCATCGTGCAGGCGCTGCTGAATTTCTGCTCGGTTGACCTGGGCTCGCTGTATCTCGACGTGACCAAGGATCGCCTCTACACGATGCGTGAGGATTCGTGCGGGCGGCGCAGCGCGCAGAGCGCGATGTATCGCATCGCCGAAGCCTTCGTGCGCTGGATCGCGCCGGTGCTGAGCTTCACCGCCGACGAGATGTGGGCTTACTTGCCGGGCGAGCGCAAGGGCAACGTGCTGTTCGAAACCTGGTACGACGGCCTTGCGCCGTTGCCGGCGGATGCGCCGCTGGTGGCTGCCGATTTCGAGCAGTTGCTGGCGCTGCGCGAGCAGGTCGCCAAGGTACTGGAACCGATGCGCGCCAACGGCGTGATAGGCGCGGCGCTGGACGCCGAGATCGCGGTGTCGGCCAATGCGAAAACCGTGGAAAAGTGGCAGCCGTTGCAGGAGGAATTGCGCTTCTTCTTCATCAGCGGCGACGTGGCGGTGACGCCGGTCGAGGCCGACGAGGTGTTCGTGCTGGCGCAACCGACCGCCAAGCCCAGGTGCGTGCGTTGCTGGCACCACCGCGCCGACGTGGGCGCGCATGCGCAGCACCCGGAACTGTGCGGCCGCTGCGTGGGCAACGTGGAAGGGCCGGGCGAAGACCGGCGGTGGTTCTGATGGCGAAGGTCAAGCCCAATGCGCTGATTTGGTTATTGGTGTCTGCGCTGGTCATCGCGCTGGATCAGTGGAGCAAGCAGTGGGTGCTGTCGTCGCTGAAGGAATTCACTGCCGAGCCGGTGATCGACGGCTTCTGGAACTGGTATCGCACCTACAACACCGGTGCGGCGTTCAGCTTCCTCAGCAACGCCGGCGGCTGGCAGATCTGGTTCTTCAGCGCGCTGGCGGTCGCGGTCAGCGGCCTGCTCGGCTTCTGGCTGTCGCGCACGCGGCGTGGCGAGTGGCGCAGCGCGTTGCCGTATGCGCTGGTGATCGGCGGCGCGCTGGGCAACGTGATCGACCGCGTGCTGCACGGCCATGTGATCGACTTCATCCAGTGGTACGTCGGCACGCATTACTGGCCGGCGTTCAACATCGCCGATTCGGCGATCGTCGGCGGCGCGATCGGGATCGTGTTGTTCGGCTTGTTCGATGGGAAGAAGAAGCCGTAGCCCCGATCCGTGGGCAGTTCTCGCGCTAGAATTCCTCCCATGCAGGTCCTCCTCGCCAATCCCCGCGGCTTCTGCGCTGGCGTCGATCGCGCCATCGAGATCGTCAAGCGCGCCATCGAAACCCTGGGCGCGCCGATCTACGTGCGCCACGAGGTGGTGCACAACCGTTTCGTCGTCGATGACCTCAAACAGCGCGGTGCGGTCTTCGTCGAGGAACTGGACGAAGTGCCGGACAACGCCACGGTGATCTTCAGCGCGCACGGCGTGTCGCAGGCGGTGCGCGCCGAGGCCGAGATGCGCGGGTTGAAGGTGTTCGACGCGACCTGCCCGCTGGTGACCAAGGTCCACTTTGAAGTGGCGCGCCATTGCCGCGCCGGCCGCGACGTGGTGCTGATCGGCCATGCCGGCCACCCGGAGGTCGAAGGCACGCTGGGGCAGTGGAACCGGGAGGCCGGCGCGGGCAGCATCCACCTGGTCGAAGACATCGACGACGTGGCCGGCTTGCAGGTCGGCCAGCCGCAGAACCTGGCCTACACCTCGCAGACCACGCTGTCGGTCGATGACACCATCGGCATCATCAATGCGTTGAAGGCGAAATACCCGGCCATCCAGGGGCCGAAGAACGACGATATCTGCTACGCCACCCAGAACCGCCAGGACGCGGTACGCGACCTGGCCAGGCAATGCGACCTGGTGCTGGTGGTCGGTTCGCCCAACAGTTCCAACTCCAACCGTCTGCGCGAACTGGCGCAGCGCGACGGCGTCGAGGCCCACCTGATCGACGACGCGCACGAGATCGACCCGGCCTGGGTGGCCGGCAAACGGCGCATTGGCGTCACTGCCGGCGCCTCGGCCCCGGACGTGCTGGTCGATGGCGTGCTGGCACGGCTGCGCGAACTGGGCGCGGCCAGCGTGGGCGAACTGGACGGCGAGCCGGAAAACATGGTCTTCGCCCTGCCCAAGGAATTGCGCTTGCGCCTGGTCGATTGACCGCAGTGCGCGACCGCGTCCGGTTGCCGCCTCGATCCGCGTTTGTTGCGTGATACGGGCAGGTGGCGGGCGGGGGAACAGGTGATCGTCGATTATCGGGAGTCGTCTTCGCCGGCGGACATCGAGGCGGATCTGTGCATCGTCGGCGCGGGACCGGCGGGCATCTCCATTGCGCGCAGTTTCATCGGCAGCCGGGTCCAGGTCTGCCTGGTCGAAAGCGGCGGCCTGGAGCCGGATCACGACACCCAGGACCTGTATCAGGCCGATTCGACCGGAACGCTGCCATTCAATGCGCGCAACAGCCGGTTGCGGGCGTTCGGCGGTGGCAGCGAAGCCTGGGGCGGCGGTTGCATCCCGCTGGCATGCCTTGATTTTGCCGTGCGCGACTGGGTGCCGCACAGCGGCTGGCCGCTGTCCTACGCGCAATTGCGGCCGTACTACCAGCAGGCGTGCGAGCTGTTGCGCATCGGCAACCATGGCTTTGCCGAAGGCTCCTTTGCCGGTCCGCTGCCGTACCCGCCGCCGCAATTCGACGAAAGCCTGTTGGTCAACCAGCGTTTTGCGCGCAGCCCGGTGCATTTTGGCAGCGATTATCGCGACGAGTTGCGGCGTGCGCCGAATGTGCGCGTGCTGCTGCATGCCAACCTGCTGGTCTTCGAGGCCGATGCGCAGGCCAGCAGCGTGCGCGAAGCGCGCATCGGCAGCCTGTGCGGCCGGCGCGGGCGTATCCGCGCGCGCCAGTATGTGTTGGCCTGTGGCGGCATCGAGAACGCTCGCCTGCTGCTGCTTTCCGACACGGTCATGCCGGGTGGCCTGGGTAATCGTCACGATCTGGTGGGACGTTACTTCATGGATCATCCGGCCGGGCGCATCGGTGTGCTGCATACCGACCGGGCCGATGCCATGACCCGCGCCTACAACCGCACCGGCGGCCAGGGCGATGCGCCGCTGTTTCCAGAACTGTGCGTCGCCGATGCTGCCCAGCGCAGCGCGCGCCTGCTCAATGCGCGGGCGCGGCCGGTTGCCGTGCAGGCCGCCGTGCCGCGTGGCCTGCAGGCCTTGCGCCGCTTGCGCGCCGCGATGCGGCAACCGGCCCGTGACGAATCCATGTTGTACGTGCTGGAGCCGCAAGTGGACACCGGCGCGCTGTGGAGCAAGGACGGCTCGCTGCCCCGCAGCAGCCAAGCCATGGGCCGTTCCCCGGCATCGCTGGTGAAAAATGCGCTCGATCTGGGCCTGGGGGCCGGCGGCATCGCCCACGCCTGCGTGCGCAAACTGGCGGGCAAGCCGGCGGTCAGGACGGCCCGCGTCGATGTCGATGGCTATTTCGAACAGGCGCCCAACCCGGACAGCCGCGTGCAACTGGCTGCCGACACCGACGCGCTGGGCCTGCGCAAGGCCAGCGTGGACTGGCGCCTGACCCCGCTGGATTGGCACACTTACCGCACCACCGCGCGGATCGTCGGAGAGGAACTGGCACGGGTTGGTGCCGGCCGCTTCGAGCCGGAGTCGTGGCTGCAAGCCGGCAACGACGCCACGCCGGGGTTGCAGGGTACCTCGCACCACATCGGCACCACCAGGATGGACCCCGACCCGCACCGCGGCGTGGTTGATCTGGATTCGCGCGTGCATGGCGTGGACAACCTGTACGTGGCCGGCAGTTCGGTATTCCCGACTGGCGGCTGGGCCTTTCCCACCTTCACCCTGGTGGCGATGAGCCTGCGTCTGGCCGAGTACCTGCATGGGTTGTTCTGAGGGCGGGTTCGGGCCCGGCCAAATTGACCTGACTGGCCGCGCCGCCTAGAATCTGCGACCCCGCCGAAGTAGCTCAGTCGGTAGAGCAACTGATTCGTAATCAGTAGGTCGGAGGTTCGATTCCTCTCTTCGGCACCATACTTTTTCGGCATGCGGGCCGGCGATGCGCCCGCCGCGCGGCCCCTTCACCGGTATCGCGCATGTCCGATTTCCCCGCCTGTCCGCAATGCGGCTGCGAAGACACCTATCGCGATGGTCGCCTGCTGGTGTGCCCGATCTGTGCGCACGAGTGGGCCGAGGGCGAGGTGGCGGAAGAAGAAGCCGGGTTGGTCGTGCGCGACAGCAACGGCAAGGCGCTGGGCGATGGCGATTCGGTCGTGGTGATCAAGGACTTGCCGGTGAAGGGCGGCTCCGGCCCGATCAAGCAGGGCACGGTGATCCGCGACATCCGCCTGGTCGAGGACGACCCGACCCACATCTACGACCGCAAGAGCGGCATCTACGTCAAGACGCAGTTCTTGCGCAGGCAATAGGGCGGCAGAGATGGCAACCGGCTGGGCAGGCGATGGTGCGGTGCAGGACCAGATCGACGCGACCGTGAAGGACGCCATCCAGCGCGCGCGCAGCCAGTTGCCGAAGGGCGAGAGCCTGCATCATTGCGAAGAGTGCGATGCACCGATTCCCGAAGCGCGGCGCAAGGCCGTGCCGGGCGTGCGCCTGTGCGTGGCCTGCCAGCAGGCGCACGACGAAGAACAGCAGGTGGCCAGCGGCTACAACCGTCGCGGCAGCAAGGACAGCCAGTTGCGTTGAGGCGGTGCGAAAGTGCATGAACACATGAGCGCACGTCATCAAACCGACACCGCGTTCTAACCGAATTTCAACACGCGCCCGTCTATGCTTCATCCCACGTCCGCAGCCGCTGCGGTCCGGTCTCTCTCCTGCCGGATCGCGGCCGTTGCGGACGACCATTTTGGGGTTTCGTGTTTCGTGGCGCATGACTTCAGGCAGTCCGCCACGCGTGGCAAATGTGGCAGGCTGGCGCATCTTCCGCCCATCTTGATTGCCCGGTTCCCATGCGCCTGACCCTGCTTGCCTTGTCCCTTGCTGTCTGTATCCCTGCGCACGCGGCCGAACCGGCGCAGCCGCCGCTGAGCGAACAAACCCTGTCCTCCGGCGGCCCCGCTGCGCCGGAGCAGCGGGCGGTCACCTTCGAGAACGCCGAACTGGCCTTCCGCATCGATCCGCGATACAAGCGGCTGGACGGCGATGCGCGCCTGAGCTTCGTCGCCAAGCAGGCGCTGTCGAAGCTGGTGGTGGATCTGGACAACCACTACCAGGTCACCGCGGTCGAAGTCGATGGCGTGGCGCTGGCCGCCGATGCCTGGCGCAACCCCGATGGCCGCATGAGCGTCGATCTGCCCAAACCACTGGCTGCCGGCGCACGCACCGTGCTGCGCGTCGTCTATGGCGGCCATCCGCACGAAGCCAGGCGCGCGCCGTGGGACGGCGGTTTCGTCTGGGCGACCGCGCCGACCGGCGAGCCGTGGGTCGCCACCGCGGTCGAAGGCGAAGGCTGCGACCTGCTGTGGCCGTGCATCGACCAGCCCTGGGGCGAGCCGGCCATCGTCGAGCAGCGCGTGACCGTGCCCGCGCCGCTGGTCGCCGCCGGCAACGGCAAGTTGCTGGGCATGACCGAAAAGGACGGCTGGCGCACGTACCACTGGCGCGCGCGCGACGTGACCACTTATGCGGTGGCGTTGAACGTCGGCCCCTACGAATTGCTCTCAAGCCAGTACAAAAGCCGCTACGGCAACGTCATTCCGCTGGATTTCTGGTACCTGAAGGGCAACCAAGCCAAGGCGGGGGAATTGTTCGCCGAGTTTCCGCTGATGCTGGATTTCTTCGAGGAGAACATCGGCCCGTATCCGTTCGGCGACGAGAAGATGGGCGTGGTCGAAACCCCGCACAAGGGCATGGAACACCAGACCGTCAACGCCTACGGCAACGGTTACGAAAAGAGCGCCTACGGTTACGACTGGCTGCTGCAGCACGAGTTCTCGCACGAATGGTTCGGCAACCAGTTGACCAATGCCGACTGGAACGACATGTGGTTGCACGAGGGCTTCGGCACCTACATGCAGCCGCTGTACCTGCAATGGCTGCGCGGCGACATGGCCTATCACGCCGAACTGATGGCGCAGCGGGCGAAGATCCGCAACCGCTTCCCGCTGGTGTCCGACCACAGCTACAGCAGCGGCGACGTCTATGACGCCGAAAAAGGCCCTGCGCTGGATCTGTACTACAAGGGTTCGTTGCTGCTGCATACGCTGCGCGGACTGATTGGCGACGAAGCGTTCTTTGCGGCAACGCGCGAACTGGTCTATGGCCGGCCCGACCCGAAGCCTGGCAACTACCAGCCGCGTTACGGCGCCACGCAGGATTTCATCGACGCGGTGAACCGTGCCACCGGCAAGGATTACGGCTGGTTCTTCGACGTCTATCTGAAATCCGCACCGCTGCCGCAACTGCTGGCCGAGCGCAGGGACGGAAAATTGTCGCTGCGCTGGAAGACCGCAGGCGACAAGCCCTTCCCGATGCCGGTGCAGGTGCGCGTGGCCGAGCGCATCGTCGATGTGCCGATGACGCAAGGGCACGGCGAAATCGCCATCGCCGACGGGCAGAGCTACACGCTGGACCCGCATTCGAAAGTGTTGCGCGATGCGCCGGAGATCGAGGCGTTCCAGAAGGATGCTGCCGAGCGCGCGAAAGCGGCGAAGAAGCCGTAGGTCGGGGCTACGCCTCCGACGCGACATGTCGCCGGGACCGTGCGTGTCGGCCGCGCAGGGCCGACCTACAACGTGGATTGCAGATATTGCAGCGCACCGCGTCCGGCAATGACGCCGCTGGCAAAGCACGCGGTCAACAGATAGCCACCGGTCGGCGCTTCCCAATCGAGCATTTCGCCGGCGCAGAAAACGCCGGGTTTCGCGCGCAACACCAACCCTGCATCCAGCGCATCGAAGCGCACGCCACCGGCGCTGCTGATCGCCTCGGCCACCGGGCGCGGGCGAAGCAATGTCAACGGCAGGCGCTTGATCGTCTGCGCCAGCAGCATCGCATCCTCCATCTGCGGTTTGTCCAGCGCCTCGCGCAGCAGTGCGGCCTTGACGCCTTCCAGCCCGGTCCGGCGGCGCAGGAATTCGCCAAAGCTGCGGCCCTTGCGCGGATTTTCCAGTTCGCGCTGCAGGCGGGAAACATCGCGGCCCGGCGCAAGATCCAGGTGCAGGATCGCGCTGCCGTCGCGCCGGATCGAATCACGCAAGTCGGCGCAGATGGCGTAAATCAGGCTGCCTTCGATGCCGTCGGCGCTGGCGACACATTCGCCTTGCAGAACGCGTTCCTTGCCATCTGCGTCGCGCCAATGCGCCACGACCGGCTTCAGCGGCGCGCCGGAAAATTTCTGCGCGAAATGCGTGCTCCATGCAACATCGAAACCGCAATTGGCCGGCTGCAACGGCGCAACCGCCACGCCGGCATCGGCCAGCACGGCTTGCCACGCACCATCGGAACCCAGTTGCGGCCAGCTTGCGCCGCCCAGCGCCAGCACGACGGCATCGGCGCTGGCGACGGTTTCGCCATCGGGCGTGGCGAAGCGCAGTGCGCCGTCGCCGTTCCAGCCCAGCCAACGGTGGTGAACGTGGAAGCGCACGCCGGCATCGCGCAGCCGCCGCACCCAGCCGCGCAGCAACGGCGCGGCTTTCAGGTCGGCGGGGAATACTCGGCCGGAGCTGCCGACGAAAGTCTCCACGCCCAGCCCGCGCACCCATTCGCGCAGCGCATCGGCATCGAAAGCATCGAGCCAGCGGCCGACCTGGGCCGCACGCTCGCGATAGCGCGCGTCGAAGGCCGGGCGCGGTTCCGAATGGGTCAGGTTCAGCCCGCCCTTGCCGGCGATCAGAAACTTGCGCCCGACCGAGCCCTTGGCCTCGTAGAGATCGACTTCGACGCCCGCCGCGCGCGCGGTTTCCGCCGCCATCAGCCCGGCCGGGCCGCCGCCGATCACGGCAAGCCGCCGGTTTCCGTTCGCATTCGACATGCGCGGATTATGCCGTGGATGACGCATGGTGCGGTGCGGCGATGCCGGTCGGTGCTATCGTCGCGCCATCTTTGAACGGGGGAATCGCCATGCGTGGACATTCGCTGGCCGGTTTGTTGCTGGCGTTCGTTTTCACGATGCCGGCCTTCGCGCAGGTGCCGGATGCGGATTTCGACGCCTATGTCGAAAACGTGCGCAAGCAATTCGACGTGCCCGGCATCGCCGTGGCCGTGGTCAAGGACGGCGACGTGGTGCTGGCCAAAGGCTACGGCGTGCGCGACGTGGAAAGCGGCGCGCCGGTCAACAGCGGCACCTTGTTCGCGATTGCGTCCAACACCAAGGCCTTCACCGCCGCGTCGCTGTCGATATTGGCCGACGAGGGCAAGCTGAAGATGGACGACCGGGTGATCGACCACTTGCCGTGGTTCCGCATGTCCGACGCCTACGTTACCCGCGAAATGCGCATCCGCGATCTGCTGGCGCATCGCAGCGGACTGGGCCTGGGTGCGGGCGACCTGCTGTTCTGGCCGGCCACCGATTACAGCGCCGAAGACGTGGTGCGGCGCTTGAAGGACGTGCCGCTGGAAGGCGGCTTTCGCGAGCAATACGCCTACGACAACATCCTGTTCGGCGTGGCGCAGTTGGTGGTCGAGCAGGTCAGCGGGCAGAGCTACGAGCAATTCCTGCGCACGCGCATTTTTGCGCCGCTGGGCATGACAAGCACGCGCTTCAACAGCGACCGCCTGCAAGATGGTGACGACGTGGCGACGGGTTACTCCAAAGCCGACTTCGAGGATATTGTTCCCGCGCCGCGCATGACCTGGTCCAACGTGGCCGGCGCCGGCGGCATCTACTCCAGCGTCGATGACCTGGCCAGGTGGGTGCGCGTGCAACTCGATGGCGGGGTGATTTCCGGCGAGGGTGAAGACGCAAAGCGATTGTTCAGCGAACAGCGCCAGCGCGAGATGTGGAGCGTGCTGACGCCGATCCCGGTCGCCAAGCCGTCGGTGCCGGAATTGGCCGCGGCGATGCCGAATTTCTCCGGTTACGGCGAAGGCTGGTTTCTGTCCGACTATCGCGGGCACAAGCTGGTCTGGCACACCGGCGGCTGGCCCGGCATGGTTTCGCGCATCACTTTGGTTCCCGACTTGAAACTGGGCGTGATCGTGCTGACCAATCAGGAAGTCGGCGCGGCGTTCAATGCGGTGACGATGCGCGCGCTGGACCAGCAGATGGGCGCGCCGCAGACCGACTGGACCGCGGCCTATGCCGCCGCGCTGGCCAAGTCGCGGGACAAGGCCGACGAAGGCTGGAGCAAGCACCAGGCCGCGCGCAACGCCAAGTCGAAGCCGTCGCTGCCGTTGGCCGGCTACGCCGGCACCTATCGCGACCCGTGGTACGGCGACGTGACGATCGCGATGGAACAGGGCCGGCCGGTGATGCGCTTCACCCATACCGCCGAACTGGTCGGCGACCTGGAGCATTGGCAGCACGACACTTTCATCGTGCGCTGGCGGGATCGCTGGTTGAACGCCGACGCCTTCGTCAACTTCAATCTGGACGAGGACGGGAAGATCGTCGGGGCGCGGATGAAGGCGGTCTCGTCGCTGACCGATTTCAGCTTCGACTTCCACGACCTGCGCCTGCGCCGGGTCGAGAAGGATGCGCAGGCGGATTAGGCGATTCCCGCAGGAGCGGCTTGCGCCGCTCCTGCGAAGGCTTCACTCCACGCCCGGCAGCTCCGCGTCGAACACCAGCGACGCGCCCGGCGGGATCACGCCGCCGGCGCCTTCCGCGCCATAGCCATCTATGGAGGCGGGTTAACGGCAACCGGGTAAAATGCGCACATGGTCCTGAATATCGCCGCCTATCACTTCGCCCGCATCGACGACCCGGCTGCCGTCGCCGCGCAATTGCGCGCTCGTGCCGAGGCGCTGGCCTTGCGCGGCACCGTGCTGGTGGCCGCAGAAGGCCTGAACCTGTTCCTGGCCGGTGATGAGGCCGCCGTGCAAGGTTTCGTCGATGCGCTGCGCGACGATGCGCGGTTCGCCGACATCGTGGTCAAGCAAAGCCGCAGCCGGTCGCAGCCGTTCGCGCGGTTGAAGGTCAAGGTCAAGCCGGAAATCATCAGCTTTCGCCGCGAGGCGTCCTCGCCGCTGTCCGGCCGTGCGCCCGCAGTTGCCCCCAAGACCCTGGCGCGCTGGTTGCAGCAAGGGCACGACGATGCTGGCAAGCGTGTGGTGATGCTGGATACGCGCAATGCGCAGGAAGCCGAATACGGCAGCTTCGCCAATGCGCAAATCCTGCCGATCGCCAAGTTCACCGAGCTGCCGGCGCAGGTGGAAGCGCGCAAGGAACAATGGCGCGATGCCACCGTGGTCAGCTTCTGCACCGGCGGCATCCGCTGCGAGAAAGCCGCGTTGTGGATGCGCAATGCGGCCGGCATGGACAATGTGCTGCAGCTGGATGGCGGCATCCTCGGCTATTTCGAGCAGGTCGGCGGTTTTGGCTACGAAGGCGACTGTTTCGTCTTCGACGGGCGCGTGGCGCTGGATCCGCGATTGCAGCCGTTGGCCGATGGCGCGTAACCGCGCTATACCGCCAGGCCGGCGGCATGGCCGCTGGCCCAGGCCCACTGGAAGTTGTAGCCGCCCAGCCAGCCGCTGACATCCAGTACTTCGCCGACGAAATACAGGCCCGGTTGCAGTTTCGATTGCATCGTCGAAGAGGAAACCTGATCGGTATCCACGCCGCCCAGGGTCACTTCGGCGGTGCGGTAGCCTTCGGTGCCGCTGGCGATCAACGGGAAATCGCGCAGCGTCGAGGCGATGTCGCGCAATTGCGGTTCGTTGAACTGCTTCAGCGGTCGGTTCGGCAGCCAGACCTCGCACAGGCGCTGGGCGAAGCGCGCGGGCAGGGCCTCGGACAACACGGTTTTCAGTTCCGCATTGCCGCGCGTCTGTCGGCGTTCGCGCAGCCACGCCAGCGCATCGCGATCCGGCAACAGGTTCAGCAACAATTCGTCGCCGGCTTGCCAATACGAGGAAATCTGCAGGATCGCCGGGCCGCTGACGCCGCGATGGGTCAGCAGCATCGCGTTGCGGAAATGCTGGTCGTTGCAGCGTGCTTCCACCGGCAGCGACAGGCCGCTCAAGCCGTCGAAGCGTTCCTGATGCTTGCCGCTCAAGGTCAACGGCACCAGCCCGGCGCGCAGCGGCAGCACGGCGTGGCCGAATTGCTTCGCCAATTCGTAACCAAAACCGCTGCCGCCCAGCATGGGCACCGACAGCCCGCCGCTGGCGACCACCAGCGCCGGCGCGGAGAACGCGCCCTGCGAGGTGTGCAGGAGGAAGCCGCCTTCGCCGTGGACCACGCGCCCGGTTTCGCAGTTGGTGCGAACGTCCACGCCGACCCAGCTGCATTCGTCCAGCAGCAGCTTGACGATCTGCTTGCTGGAATCGTCGCAGAACAACTGGCCCAGTTCCTTTTCGTGATACGCGACGCCGTGGCGTTCGACCCGTTCGATGAAATCGGCCGGCGTGTAGCGGGCCAGCGCCGACTTGCAGAAATGCGGATTGGCCGACAGGTAGTTGGCCGGGCCGGTACCGGTATTGGTGAAATTGCAGCGCCCGCCGCCGGACATCAGGATCTTCTTGCCCGGCTTGTTGGCGCGTTCCAGCACCCGTACCCGCCGCCCGCGCTGGCCGGCGGTCAGGGCGCACATCAGCCCGGCCGCGCCGGCGCCGATCACCAATACGTCGGATTCGGCCGTCACGAACGGCTCCAGCAGGGCGGAAAAGGCGGCGGCACAGCGGGCATCGGCGGGAGAGGCAGGGCGGGGCCGCGCAGTCTAGCCCGCCGGGATTGATCCCTTCTTGAAGCTGAACGAAAAATTTGTCGCTTTTTGCCCCGAACCTGCGTATCGTGCGCAGCACTGTGCTTTGCCAGGGTCACTGTTCATCGTGGGCCTGATGCGGTAGATCCAACGATCGGCTACATCTTTCCGCTTTACCAGCCTGCAAACCCCAGTCCCGGCCCGGATGTCCCGTGGTCGCGGTCTTTTTCCATCCGTTTCAGGAGTTAGCAAAGATGTCCGATCGTCAGACCGGTACCGTCAAGTGGTTCAACGACGCCAAGGGCTTCGGCTTCATCACCCCGCAGAGCGGCCCCGACCTGTTCGTGCATTTCCGCGCGATCCAGGGCAATGGCTTCAAGTCGCTCAAGGAAGGCCAGCAGGTCAGCTTCGTCGCTGTCCAGGGCCAGAAGGGCATGCAAGCCGACCAGGTGCAGCCGCTGTAATCCGCGCGCAAGCCGGAACCGAAAAACGCCGGGCAAGTCCCGGCGTTTTTTTATGGCTCTTCGCCCAGGGGAGGACCGGCTCGATCCGCCGGCAGGCGCTTCTGCACGCGCAGCAATCCCGGCTCGCCGGTGCTTGCGAGCCGCCATGTCCGCGCCCGCACGTTCGTCCCGCGTTGCGTGCGATAGTCCGGCATCCGCAGCACGAAGGCGTCCCGGTCCGCTTCCAGCAGTCTTCCGGTCGCGACCACGCCATCGCTGAACTCCACCAGCATTTCCCCGCCGGGCGGCAGTCGCGCGTCGCCTTCGTTGTCGAGGCGGCGCAGGAGCGCCCCGGGATACAGATGCGTGTGGTTGGCCGAGAAGCGCGAGAGCATGGGGGTGCCTACGAAGCGGATTCCATTTCGTCGAAATCCTGTTCGCGCAGCGCCAGGAAGGCCCAGAACGGCACGCCGTGCGCGGCCCAGTCGGCACTGGCTTCTTCCAGGATCGACAGCAGGGTGTCGAAGTCGGCTTCGTTGGCGTCGCGCATTTCGCCGGCGGCGTCGAACAACAGCGCGTAGCCGTTGCCCGCTGGCAGCCAGTCCAGGTCGCGCAGGTTGTCGGACAGCGCATCCCAGTTGTGGCCGCTGCTGGCGGGGAAATCCAGCGCCAGTGCGATGCGCAGCAGCAGGGTGCGCTTGTCGGCGCAGCCGAGCAGGTCGATGCGCCGCGCCAGCAGGCCGGCATCGCGCGCGGCGGCGGCCAGGGTGCCCAGGTCCCGGGTGCTGGAAAAGAACACGCCGGCGCGGGTGGGATCGGCCAGGCCGAGGTCGAAACCGGAATCGGTCATGGCTTACTCCGCGCTTGGCAGGTAGTCGAAACGGCGGAAAGATTCATAGTGGTCATCGGTGTACCAGTATTCGCTGGGCGGCGTGCCGCCGGTGACGATGCGGCGCGTGCCGCGGTGGTTCAGACCCGGCGTTTCCACGGTGTATTCGTGGTACCAGCCGCGCGGGCGCTGCGGCAGGTTTTTTTCGCGATTGCCGAACACGCTGCCGTCCTGGCGATGCGGGAACGGCCCGCCTTGCGCGATCAGGCGCAGCGTGGCGTGCGCTTCAGGCGGCAGGAAGCCGGGCAGGGCGGCAGTTGCCTGTGGCGCGTTCGCTGCGTTGTCGATGACGGTCGGCGCGGATGCGGTCTGCGACACGGCCGGCGCTTGTACCTGCGTCTGCGGCGTGGCGTGCTGCAGCCACCACCACAACGCCAGCAGCGCCACGGCAAGGATCAGGATCGGGAACTTGCGCATCGGCGTTTCCATTGCACGGAATCAAGGGCGGCAAGGGTAAGCGCAGCCGCGTTGAGCAGGGATGAATGCGATGGCCATGTTCCACGCGCAGCTTGCGCGCGTTTGCGTTTACGGCAGGGGCACGTCCGTGCGCAGCACCGGATACAGGTAGTAGCGCTCGTCCCACGACGGATGCAGGCGATGGAAGAACGCCAGCCGCGCGCTCGGATTGCCGGCGAACTGCGGGTCTTCGTGCAGTTTCTGCTCGAAGGCGGTCTTGATCGCCGGATCCTTCGCCAGCATTGCGCGGGCCACGTCTTCGGCGACGTAGTCTTCCATGTACTCCTTGCGTTCGAAGGCGTTGTTGAATTCGCCCCATTGCAACAGCGAGTCCGGTGCCTGCGGTTCCAGCAGGGCCATGGCCAGCCGCGCTCTGGCTTGCGCGATGGGCACGAACAGCGAGCCGGCGGCGACGGCGCGGGTTTCCGGCTTCCATTCGCCTTTCACCGACAGGCGTTGGTGGCTTTCGACGGATTGCGCGGCAAACGCGGCTTCGTCGGCGCGGAACGTCTGCACCGTCGCGTCGGCTTGCGCGCCAATGCGGTGGAAGTCGATGCCGTGCAGTTGCAGTATCGCGCCGACCCGATCGGCGAATGCCGCCGGCACGATGTAACCGGCTTGTGGCGCGGTGACGACGACGCTGGGCCGCAATTCGTCGCGCAGCGGGATTTTCCAGATTTGCGGCGTGCTCTCGTCGTAACGGGTCATCAGCGCGCCGGAAACCTCGGACGGCGTGCGCGTGTAGGCATAGCCGCGGAAGTCGATCAGGCGCGCCTTGTCGGTCGCGGCCCAGGCCAGCGGCACGGCTTGCCCGCCGAGCCCGGCGGCACGCGCATCGGCTTCGCGCGCCTGTTGCAACCACTCCCGGCCATGCGTGGCGACTTGTTGCAGTACCGAAACGATGGCGTTGCGGGTGATGCGCACGCGGGCCGGATAGTCCTTCCACGAATGCGTCTCGACCAGCCAGCCGAAGCGGTTGCGCAGATGGAAATAGCCGTGCGAGAAACGCGGCGGCGAGACGTCGTCGATGAAGCCCGATGCCGGGTTGTCACTCTCGACGAAGGAAGGATAGAAACCGAGCGGCAACGAGCCTTCGCGCGCCAGGTCGTCGAGAATGGCCTGCTTGAACGCCTGGCCGGCCTTGCGCAGTTCCGCGTCGCCGGCGTTGACCGGTTCGCCGGTGATGGAGACGTCGTGTTCGAACTGCGCACCGTCGGTGACGTGCAGATCGACTTCGACCAGCGGATCCCACTCGTTCACCAGCCGCAGCATCGCCTGCATTTCCGGGGCGTCGGCCTTCACGTAGTCGCGGTTGAGGTTGTAGCCCTGCGCGGTGGTGCGCCAGCCCATTTCCTTCGGCCCGCGCTGGTTGGGGCGGTTCCAGGCACCGAAGCGCTCGTGGCCATCGACGTTGAACACCGGCACGAACAGCCAGACCTGCCGGTCCAGCACGCCCGGCGCGGCCTTGTCCTCCAGCAGGTCGCGCAGCAGCCAGAAACCGGCGTCCTTGCCGTCGATTTCGCCGGCGTGGATGCCGCCCTGGACCAGGGTCACCGGCAAGTCGCGTTCGTGCGCCTGTCGTGCGGTCAACGCGCCGCTGGTCGAAACCGCCAGCGCCTTCATCGGCCGGCCTTCCGGGGTGGTGCCGAAGTCGAAGCAGCGCACCGCCTTCGGCCACGCCGCGGCGAAGGCATCGCACAGGGCGATGGTTTCGTCGTAGCGACCGGTTTCGATGAAGCCGCTGCGTTCGGCCTTCGTGGTCAGGTCGGCCGCGGCGGCGGGCAGGGTGAAGGCAAGCAGCAGGCAGGCGGCAGTCGTGCGCATGGGCGTCGGCGTCGGCAAGGGAAAGGCCGATGATGCCTGCATTGCGGCGTTCGTGCAGCCTTGGTTGGCGCGGATTCGATTGCGGCGGGGGGATCGGTTAGGCTTGCACGCTTTCCGGCGCCTGGATGCGCCTGCCTTCGAGGAACCGATGCAATCCCCGATTACCTTCGTGTTGATCGGCATCACCGCCGTGGTGTCGTGGCTGGCCTTCAACAACCGCAAGCTGGCCGACCGTTTGATCCTGTGGCCGCCGGCGATCGACCGGCAAAAGCAGTTTGATCGGCTGCTGACTTACGGCTTCATCCATGCCGATTTCAGCCACTTGCTGTTCAACATGCTGACGCTGTACTTCTTCGGACGCGTCATCGAATGGAAGATGCTGCAAATCAGCGGCAGCGCGCTGACCTATCCGCTGTTCTACCTGTCGGCGCTGGTGGTGTCGATCCTGCCGACCTATCTGAAGAACCGGCGCAACCCCAATTACCTGAGCCTGGGCGCGTCCGGCGCGGTGTCGGCGGTGGTGTTCGCCTTCATCCTGCTGTCGCCGTGGTCGCTGATCTTCGTGTTCTTCGTGCCGCTGCCGGCCGTCGTGTATGCGGTGGGCTACGTGGCCTACAGCATCTGGATGGACAGGAAGGGCGGCGACCGCATCAACCACAGCGCGCACCTGGCCGGCGCGGCCTATGGGGTGCTGTTCATGCTGATGATGCAGCCCAGGGTGCTGGGCCACTTCCTGGAACAATTGTCGAGGCCGACGTTCGGCCCCTGACGCGCGCGGGGAACCGGCCCCGCGCGCCGTCGCCGATCAGGCGACCTGGAAGGCGTTGTTGCGGACGCAGGCTTCCACTTCGTCCGCCGCAACGGCATACGAGGTCAGCAGGCGCTCATAGACGGCCTGGTTGAGGCGGTCGAATTCCCAATCCTGGGAGTGGCCGGCGATGGCCAGTTGGTACAGGCCTTCCAGCAGGGTGAAGTCGGCGTTGGAGATGGTGCCCTGGTTGATTTCGTTCAGGCTCATTGGTGTTCCCCTGTGCGTGTCGTGGAATGGAAACTGCTTGCCAAGGGGGGTTACGCACGAACCGTGCCAACTGATCGGTACATGCAAAAAGGCCCCGCAGGCCATGGTCCGGTGCGTGGCTGGGGCAAAAAGTGACGCGCCGCGTCGGCATCTGCCGGGCCGGCGGGCCAGGGCGCACAATAGGCGGCAGCCAACCAGGAGTCTTGCGATGAGCGAGCCGCATTTGCCGATCCGGCACGCCCCCGGCGACAGCCGCTTCAGCACCACGGTCGATGGCCACACCGCCGTGCTGGACTACCGGCTGCACGCCGGCAGCCTGGAAATCGAACACACCGGCGTGCCGGAAGCCATCGGCGGCCGCGGCATTGCCGGCGCGCTGGTACGGGCCGCACTGGACCATGCCCGTGCGCAAGGTCTGAAGGTGGTGCCGGCGTGTTCGTATGCGGCCCAATTCATCCATCGGCACCCCGAATACGCCGACCTGGTCCAGTAGAATTTCCGGCAATCGATTCAAGGAGCCGCACGCATGGCGAACACAAGGACCACCGCCCCCGTTTTTCCGCCGATTGCCTTGGTCGTGGCGTTGGCCGTGGCGCTGGCGGCGTGCAAGCCGGAGGCGGCCGCGCCGGTGGCGGCGCAACCCGACGCACCCGCAGCGCAGGCAGTGCCGGAAGCGCCGCCGGTGCTGAAGGACGAGATCGAGCAGAACGAACGCTACGTGGTCGGCATCAGCTATCCGCCGACGATCAACCGGCACCCAGGCCTGGCCCGCGCCATCGCCGCCTATGTGGCCGAAGAACGCGCCGGGCTGATGCAGGCGGTCGAGGCGATCGGCAACGACAAGCCGCGCGCGCCCTATGAACTGTCGCTGGGATTCGAGCAGGTCGCGGCCACGCCGCAATGGATCGTCATCGCCGCCGATGGCAGCCGCTACACCGGCGGCGTGCACGGTGAACCGCTGGTGGCGCGCTTCGTCTGGCTGCCCGATCAGGAAAAACTGCTGACTGCCGACGAACTGATCCCTTCCGCCGAAGGCTGGCTGGCGGTCAGCGGCTACGTGCGCGAGCAATTGCACACTCAGGTGTCGGTGCGCGCCGATGCCGACGAAATGAGCCCGGAAGATCGCGCCGAATTCGTCCGCGACACCAACCGCATGATCGACGCCGGCACCGAGCCGGATGCGGACAGCTTCCGCCAGTTCCAGCCGGTGCTGGGCGCGGATGGCAAGGCGACGGCGTTGCGTTTCGTGTTCCCGCCGTACCAGGTGGGGCCGTATTCGGATGGCACCCAGTCGGTCGATGTGCCGCTGGAAGTGTTGCGCTCGTATCTGGCGCCGGAGTACGCGGGATTGTTTGGGCAATAACGCGCGCTAGCGATACGGCCCCGGCCCGCGCCACACCGGTTCGCCGCGTCGATAGACCTGCAGCATGTCGATGACCAGGCGGGCGTCGCCGATCTTCGCCAGTTCCGGCGAATCCGGCGGCAGCAGGCGGCACTCGCCGGAGTCGCGATCCAGCGCCACCTGCAGCGGGCAGACCATCAGGGATTGCGTGCCCGGCAGGGGCAGGAACAGTTCGGTCATGCCCGCCTCCTTCCATTCGCGCAGGCGGGTTTCGTTGCGCAGGTCGTACTGGACCAGGTAGCCGCCGACTTCCAGGCCGTTGCCTTCGGCGGTGGAGTCGCGCCGATTGCCCTGGGTGCCGACCGGATTGCGGGCCAGACCGGCGGGATTGTCGGCGACGTCCTGTTCGATCAGGCCCGGTGGCCGCCCGGTCCAGGTGCGCGGATAGCGTTGCGCCGGCGCCGGCGGGCTGGGGACAGGCGGGCTGGGGGCAGGCGCCGGCGGTTCGGGCGCGTCGTCGGCTTCCGGGGGTAGCGGGTTTTCGGCCTGTTCGACGATGGCCGAAGGCACCGGCGCGGCCTTGCGCGGTTTGCGCACGGGTTTGGGCAGCTGCGGTTTGGGCGGGCGGGGAACAGGTTGTTCGACCGGCGTGGGTGGATTTTCCCTGCCGATGAAATCCGCCCGGGTCCTGCCGCCGGCAGCGGCGCCTTGCGCTGCGGTCATCGGCGGCGGATCGGCGTTCAGCAGGGCGAGCAGCATCAGCAGATGCAGCAACGCGCTGACCAGGGAGGCCAACCACGGGTCCAGGCGTTCATTCCAGGGACCGGCCTCGTTGGCTGCGTGAATCGACGCCTGGTTCATGCCGCCGGAGTGGCGTCGGGGTTGCGGGACTTCATGGGGTTCCAGTGGAAAGGCGGGACTCGAACTATTCAAAATCGGGCATGGCATGTTGCTGTTTGTTCCCAGCCTCTGGGGGAATGCCCCCGAATCTGCCCCCAAGTCATGCCCACTTGAAGCAAACCATCTATGGTTTCTCTCGCCGCGCCTCTTCTGTCGTCCATTTTGCCACCCTGTTCCGTGTCGCGTACAAGCCTTCCAGCAACTCGGCTTTCTGGGTGGCAGTCAATGTTCGGTCACTGGTGACGCGCCGCACCTGCTGGTTCACGCCACGCATTTGCCGGTCGGCGGCACGGTACAGCGCGCGCAAACGCAGGCGGTCGTCCTTGTACAACTCGGCGGCGCGTTCGATGTCGCCGGCCTTCCTCGCAGCCGAATAGGCGGCATAGATCTGGTTCACCTCTTGTTGTTGTGCGTAGTACCGGTTCACGTACTTCGAACCGCTGCCTTGGGTGGGCCGGACAAATGCCCCCACCACGATCAGGTTCTGTGGGCGGGTGAAGTCGTTGGCCGGGTTCGCCGGCATGTCGAACAAACTGCGGCCGGCCAGGTCGCTTGCCGCCAGGGCTTGGCTTCCCAGCCAACCGAAGTACCCGCGAACCATGTGCTCGATCCGCTGCGGGGAGACATTCAGTGCCTTGCCTGCGGCCACCGCGCCGGCGCTGGTGCGCGCGGTGTAGCGGTCCGCCGCCGGTAGTTGCTCCTGCCCCATGCCGTCGATCGGGCGTTCCTGAAAGGTGTTCCGGTTGAACGCGGCTTCCATTGCTGGGCGGAAAGCCTGCGGGACCGGGTTCATGGAAAGTTGGTCGTTCAGGATGCCCAGCAACGTGCGGCCGAAATCGGCGGCCCGGTAATCCTCGCCGCCGGTCATCAATTCAGTAGCACGCTCCGCCACGCTACCCAGCGCGCCGATTTCGAATGGCTTGGGGATGTACAGGGCGTGTTCCGTCCCGGGCAGCTTGACCCACCAGTAGGTATCCCGAACCCAATCCGGCAGCGCTTGGTATTCCTCGTCGTCGGCGTTGAACAGGTGCAGCAGTACCGAGGACATGGCTACGGCACCGGTCACCGTGGCGAAGCGGCGTGGGTCTTCCTTCGCGGCGCGACCCAGTTTGTAGATGCCTTGCAGCCGGGCGTTCATGAAGGGAACTACCTGCGTCAGGAAACGCACCGCCGCCCACTTGCCGCCCATGGTGAAGTCGAGCAGGTCGCGCGCGGCGTAGCTGGCTTCAAGATGGGTTTTCCCTTCGGCCCGGGCCTGCTGGTAGGCAACGGCGCGGTTCACGGTTTCGGCGCGGTCGCCCAGTTCCTGCCAGCGATCCCAAGCGCGGGTGAAGACCGCCTTTGCCTTTGTCGGCGTGTCGAGGATCTGCCCCTCGGTTGCGATGCCGGCCTTGATCAGGCGCTTCGCGTTGCCGGCCTGGTCACCATCGAGCAGCGTGCCGAAGCGAACCGCGCCGCCGCCGCCCAGCAACCGCAGGTAGGTATCACCGCCGCGCTCGGTCGCCTTCCAGCCCTCCACCAGATTGCGCAGCGGGTTGTAGCCAACCCGGTTGGCCGCGATCGATGAAACGGTGTCGCGGATCAGGTTCCGGATCCTGAAGGCCGGGTCGGCAGTGACGCCAGCGGTCAGCGCGCGCTTGAACCACTGCATGCCCTTCATTGCCGGGTTGTTCCAGCCCGGATGGTGGAGCATGGTCAGGGCGTCGAACACCAGCGGATCGGAAACGGTGTAGTGCTGCTGCCTGCCGGCGACCGTCACCCAGACCGTGCCCTTGTCCGAACCGGTGGCAGGCGTGGCGATGCCCATATCCGCCGCGGCTTCCAGCGCGCGCCGTGCCGACATGTTCTTCATCGATGCGGACAGCAGGTGTGACCAGTTGCTGAGGGTGTTGGCCAGCAGGTCGCCCAGCGGTTCGGTGCCGCCCTTCAGGCGTTCGAACGCTTTCTGTCGCACCAGGCCGGTGACTGCGGCGCCGGGGGAAACCGCCTTCTCGCCTTCCATGACCCGGTAGAAGGGGATGTAGAAGTCGTGCGTCCACAACTTGCGGGCTTCCGGATCGAGGATGCCGGCCTCTTCGGCAATGTCCAGCACGTGCTTCTGGTAGCGGTTGAAGGTGCGCCGCGCCGCGGCGTACACCGGCGCGCGTGCGCGACCGTCCGCCATCTTCCCCGTGCCCAGTTGTTTCAAGGCGGCAATCTCGCCATCGTCGAACAGGTGTTCCCGGCCTTCGGCTTTCAGGCCTTCGGCACGGTTGCCTGCCAGCCATGCCAGGAACAGATCATGTTCGCCGCCCAGTTCCTGCAAGTGGCCTTGTAAGCCCTTGCCGTCGGCAACAACATCAAGCGCGCCCTCGGTCAGCTTGGGCGGGCCGTGACGGAATGCGGCTTCCACTGCACCATCGGTGCCTTTCGACAACCGCGCCTGCATGTAGGCGGTTTCGTCCAAGTCCTTCAAGGGTGCGAACTGGTCGAACACCCCTTGCACGAACTTCGCTTGCCAGCGTTCACCGTGGGTGCGCAGCCGGTCGGCCAATGTCGCGCGGGGCCTGAAGGTGTCGATCTTGCCGAGGGCGGCGCGCTGGGTATCGTCCAAGTGGTCGAAGTCACGGGCGACGTTCGACACGTCCGGTGACGTGGTCAGGCTCGGGTCGGCGGATTTGGAAAACAGCGCCCCTTGCGTGGTTTCGTCGGTATGGCGGTAGGCATCCACCAGCGCGCCCACCGAGGCGGCCAGCGGGTCGTCTGTTGGCTGGCCGGCGTCAATCGCGGTTGACTCGAACGGCGACTTTTCCGCACCACGGCGCAACACGCCATCGGCCTGATTGAGCAGATCGCGAACATCGGCATCGTTCCATTTCAGATCCGGCATGTGCCGGCGCAGGAAGCGGCGCGCGCCAGAGACGGCACGCATGATCAATCCGTTCCGGTTGCCGCGTTCGGCCATGACCGCCAGCACCTCGCGCGCTGCACGGTCGGGGGATTGCAGCGCTTCGGGCTGGCTGCGGCGCAGGTGGTCGATGGCCTCGCGAACCTCCTTGCCGCCGGTGCCGTCGCGGACGTGCCGGCCGATGGCATCGCCGATGGCCTTCCATTCGGCTTTGCCGACAACGCGCTCCATGCCGTAGTGCCCGAGGGCTTCATGCGCCAGCACCTGGCGGAAACGCTGCGGGCTTTCGATCGCGCCGATGTTCAGGAATACGGCGCGCTTGCCCTGATACGTGCCTTCGGTGCGTTCGCCTGCCTGTGTTCCCGCTGGCAGGCCAGCCGCCTGCTGCAACTCGTCGGCGTTGCGCACCAGCACCACGCGCGGCGCGTCCGTGCCCCAGCCACGGGTGAGGCGTTGGGTGAGGCGGTGCGCGCGATCTAGGCTCAACCCGGCCGGCGGTGCATCGCTTTTTTGTGGGTTGCGGGTGGAAACTTCGGTGGAAACCTTGTCGGTGGAAGATGCCGGCGGGAGTGTTCCCAGCGGTTGCCGGGTCTTCTTGGGATCCACGAGCCATGCCTTGAACTCGCCCTGTGTCATCCGGGTAATCGCACCAAGACCGTTCCAGTCATCCGGGTAGTTGCTGAGATAGGCGGCGCGCGCTGCTGCCTCGTTCGCTTCGCCCAGGACAACTTTGGCCTCGTCGTACTTCCCGTTTCGGTCAACTTGATCGACCACGAACACGGGCAGGCTGGAATCGTCCGCATGCTGGCCGATAAAAACATCAACATGCTCGCCGTCCTTACCCTTGCTGCCCCGGAAGTAACCGTAGGCCCGGGTCAGCGGTACGTGGTCGGGTTTGCGCTGGACGCCAGCCGGGTATTCGATGCTGATTTCTCGACCGGCGAAGCGCCAGCGTCCAACCTTGAAATTTCCGGCCTCGCGTTGCGCCGGGGTGGCGTCGGGCAGGTTGTTGTGTGGGCTGGTGGCGGCGCGGTGCGTGGCCTCGGCAAGTGTGGAAGGCGCGGCGGCAGGTCGTTCGCCAACAGCATTCTGTGGCATGCGGCCAACGTCACCGGTCACCATGGCTGGGGCCGGTGCTTGGGATGCGATGGCGCGCGCGGAGGGGTCAGTCAGTGTTTCACGATTCCATTCCGGGAATTGTTCCACGCCTGCCGGGTTGCTCGTCGATTCGTGAGGCATGGGTTCGGGATTCGAGAATGATCCCGCTGGTGTCTCCCTTTTTAGGGGGTCGCCGGTGGTAACCGGGGTGGTAACCACGCCTGCGGGAGGGGCATTTCCCGTTTCCTGCATGTCCGTCGGCTGCATGGCCGATGCGGTCAACGTGTCGCCTGCATCCGCGAGCGAACCCGGTGAGGCAGCGGGAAAAGGGGTGGCCGTCGGAATTGCGCTGGCGTCGATGCCGTTGTTCACGCTTCGCGAGATCGGGCCGGCGGATGGATCCGGAACCGGGTTGCCATCGGCGTAGATGGATCCGGTTTCCTTGCCGATGCTGGTCGCGCCGGCAGCCAGCTCGGTAAAGGTCTGTTCGCCGGATTGGTCCGAGGCCAGGTTCTCTTGCGCTGCCGGGGAACTCTCGGAACGGCGGACACCAGCGGCTCCACTCAACACGCCACCACCTATTGCACCGCCTGCACCGGCTTCCAGGTACTGCGAGAGGGCTTCTTCATCGGCGAGCGAACGGCCAGCGCCAGCGCGTTCCAGCGCGGTCTGAACAACCTCCGTGCCGCCTTCCGTCGCCGCACCTCCGGCGACACCAGCCGCAACACGGCGTGCCATGGAGGCGTTCGGCGAAGCGCCTTTCAGCAACCTGCCGACGTTCAGGCCTTCGGCGGCGGTGTCCACCAGGCCGGCAACCGTGCCGGCAGCGATGGCGCGCGCCGCGTCGCCGGTGGTCAGGTCTTCCCCCGCGGCCTGTGCATCCTCGGCGCGGTCGGCGTAGATGGATCCGGTTTCCTTGCCGACATTGAGCGCGCCGGCGGCCAGCACCCCGCCACCGGTTTTCCGCAGTTGGTCGGCGGCCAGCTTCTTCCCGGCGGCTTCCGCCGCTTCACGGGTTGCGCCCTTGGCCAGTTGTTCGGCGATCAGCTTTTCCACTTGGCCGACCAGCATCTTCTTCGCCGCACCGCGTGCCACCAAGCCGCCAACAGCACCAGCAGCCGCGCCGGGAATCGCGCCAACACCGGCGGCGGGTGTACCTGCCGCCGCACCAGCCGCAGCACCGGCAACGCCAACAGCCACGCTTTGCAGTGCCTGGCCGGCCAGATTGCCCAAGGTATCGCCCAGGTATTCGCCAACCGAATCCTTGCCCTTCACTGTGCCGGCAAAGCTGGCCTCGGATTCCAGCGGGTCGATCTCGTCGCGCTTCACGCGCTGGTAGTTCTCCAGGCCCCAGTCGCGAACGCCATCCGCCCCAACCAAGCCACCGCCCGCACCGGCGGCGGCGTACAACAGGCCCTTCGTTTCCGGCAGGCTGCGTTTGAGGCCGCGCATGAACGTGCCGCCAAAGCCCGTTGGCTTCGATTCTTCCACTGCTGCGGGCGCAGGCGTAGCCGGCGATGCTGGGCGGCGAGTCGGGGTGTAGGCGCTTTCGAAGTCCAGTTCGATGCCGCCGCGCGCGCCGTTGTCCTTCGGGGCAGTGGCCACGGTCGTTCCCGTGTCTGCCTTCGCCCGCTTGGTCGGGGTGTAGGCGCTCTCGAAATCCAGTTCGATGCCCATGCCTCAATCCCCGTAGTTGTCGGCGTAGTAGGCGCGAAGTTGCTGCTCGGTCAGCTTCGTGCCCTTGGCCTTGGCGTCGGCCAGGAACTGTTCAACGCTCGGGCCGGCGCCAGTCGCCGTGCCGCCCATCATGGTCTGGTAGCGCTGCCCCAGCGGGCTGGCGTCGAGTGCATCGAGCATCGTCTGAGCCTGCGGGCCGAATGCATCTGAACCGAGGATGGCCTTCCGCTGCTGCGTGTAGGCGTCCAGGACATTGGCAGCGGTCAGGCCGCCGGTTGCGTTGGGCGGCTGCGCCACCTTGATCGCCTCGCCAGTGTAGCGGTTGGTGATCGGCGTCCAACTGCCGTCCGCGCCTATCTGGCCGGTGGTGCCGTCGTCCTGGGTGACGGTGGGGCGGCCGGCCTGCACCTCCAGCCGGCGGTCGGCGCGGGTCTGGTCGCTGTCCCACAGGTTGGCGTTGATCTGCTGCGCACTCAGCCGCCGCTGCGCCGCGGATTCCTCCGCGCGTGCGTTCAACTCTTGTACGGCCATGTCGCCTTGGAACTGCCGCTGCTGCGCGGCTTGCTCGTTCCCGTTCGCATAGCCGGCCTGTTGCAGGATTGCCTGCGCGGCGGCATCGCGCAGCGTGCGGCTACCTTTCAGCCGCGAATCCCCGCCCAGCGCCGCGATCTGATCCGCCACGCTCGGCTTTCCCGGATCGGCAATCACCGCGCCCTGCACGCCGCTCAGGTTGCGGTAGCGCGCCACGGTGTCGGCGGTAACCTCGGGGCGGGTGATCGCCTGCGGTGCGTCGGGTTGGCCGGCTACCGGGCGATTCAACAAGCCGGGCACGGCAACGGTCTGGCCGGCGCGCAAACTGCTGCCGTCACGGCTGAAAGTGAACGTGTTCGCATCGCCGGGTTGCAGGTTGAAGTTGTGGCCGGGCCGGGCGGTTGTTGCTGGTTTATTGGGTACAGCAGGTGTAACCGCAGCCGGCACGCTGCCAAGCGCCGCCGTCATCGGGCCTTGGCGCTTGGGGAGGGTGCGTTCGATCCCATCCCCCAGTGTGTAGCTGTTCGGGATGAGTGAAGCGCTGGGGTTGTTCCCGGCCGCCGCCATCGGATCCGGCTTGGCCAGCGCGTGCGGAACCTCGGGCGTGGGGTGGGCCAGACCACGCGGATAAGGCGTGGTCCAGGTGGGGTTTCCTGCCCTGGACGGCGCGCCTGCGGACATGCCGCTCAGGTTGCGATGCGATGCGGCGGGCGCCATCGCATCGCGGTAACCCGGCGCCACAACCGCCGGGGGCGACAGCGCGCGCGCGGTGCTGGGAGGCGCAGCAGGTGCCGTGGTCGCGGTCAGCGTCCTCGGTGTCGCCACAGGCGGGGTTGCCATTGCATCACGGTAGCCCGGCGCGACAACTGCCGGAGGCGACAACGGACGTGCGGGGCGGTTCAGTTCTTCGAGTTGGTCAGTACTGGCCATGATCGGCAATCCTTCGGTGGAGGGTGGGCAGAGGGTTGGCGGTGTCGTCGTGGTCGCTCAGCAGTTCGGCCAGACGTGCAAGGCCTTTCGCCGTCACCAGTACCTGCGGGTGTTGGCGCGTGAAGCCGGGCGCGTGTTCAACGGGGTGCATGCGATGGGTCAGATAGCCGTCGTCGATGCGGCGCTGATACGCCACCCAACTGCCGTAATCGGTCGTCCGGTAGATCCAGGCGTTCTCGCTCAGCCATGCGGTCAGGTGTCGGGGCTTCATGCCCAGCAGCTTTGCCGCCTCGGTCAGGCTCTTGTGGCCGCCTTGGCTGGCGATCAGGTCGAACGCCGCCGCCTTGGGTGCCAAGACCTTCACCTCGTGGGCGAAGACTTCCAAGCGCTCCGACTGCTGCGATAGCTGGCGCTGGGCCGTTGCGTCCTGCGACCACTGGGCCTGTGCCATCGCATCGAGGGCGCGCAGGCAGCGAACATGGAAGGCGGGTGAAATCCACATGGCATAGCTGAACACCAGTTCCCGAACCACGAAAGTTCCGCTTTGCCGATCGACCGCGACGGCGTTCATCACATGTGAGGAACGGTTCCTCAGATTCGAGGAAGCCCCCTCGGCGTCTTCGGCTTCAATCTCATCGATCAGCTCGCGAACCTGTTGCAGGCGCAGCCAGTTGCTGGGTTGATGCCGAACTTCGCCGCCCGCAGCGCGATGCAGGTCGTTCAGCGAGAAGCGGCCGACGGCATCGCAGCGAATGTTCTGGTCGGCAATCACCAGGGCGTTCATACCTCACCCCCAGCGCAAGCAGCAGCGAGCAGCTTCTTCGGCTCAACGAACGGAAGCCGCATCGCGATGGCGTCCTTCAGTTCCAGGTTCGCCGTCTCGCACAGGTCGGCAATGTCGGCACGCTCGGTAGCGGTCACGCTGGCATCAGCCACAAGCTGGCCGCCTTCGATCAGGAGCAGGAGTTGGTAAGTGAGCAGCCAGAAGGTTTCGACTTCCTGAACAAGCGTGGCAATCGTGGTTTCAGCCACCACAGGGTGGCTCGCAAGTTCGGCGATGCGCTCGGCGGTTGTGGTCATAGCCCAACCCTCCAACCACGAGCCAACAGCGGTGAATCAACAAACCCCCTTGGTATATCTATAGAAGTGTTCGGAATCCGGAGTAACTCTTTGCCGAAAATAGGCCTGACTACACCGGATTCCGGTGCAGCGCGTCTCATCGAGCCTTGCGATTGCTCCGGATTCCGGTGCGACTTACTCCGGATTCCGGAGCAAGGATTTTTCGCAACGCACCGTGAGACTGGCTCAGCAGGCAGCTTCCAAATACCGGATGCAACCTTCGTCGTTGGAACGTCCAACGTGACGCCGCTGCAATCGATCGGATGCCAGGTAAGCGCGTACAAGCTGGCCTTGTTCTTGCCACCTTGCCGGGTCTTCTGGATCAGGTGGAATTGTTCGAGTTTGCGCAGCGCGCGCGAAAGTGTGTCCGAGGATTTGATGCCGGCTGGGTGATCCGACAGGATGGCGGCCAGTTTGCCGTTGTTGTTTCCGCGATACTCCTGCACCAGGTACAAAAGCACCTTGATCGCTGAGCCGCCGCATGCGCGGTAGTTCTCGGAATTCTGAACTGCATGTGGGATGGCGCTGAAGGAACCAGCCTCACGCCGGCCTTTCTGCTTTTCTCGCTTCATGGCCCAACCTCTGGCCGCATCGAACGCCAAAGCGCGCGCTTGCGGCGCAGGCGCTGTTTCCAGCGGCGCAGGCAGGTGGACAGGTTGAGCGGGAGCGATGGACACAGGCGCCAGCCTTGGTTAACCTTCGTGTCGCTCCCGCAGCCCGCCAGCCCAAGAGCAGCGCCCACCTTGCCCGGTGGGCGTTTTCGTTTCAGGTTTCGCATGGGTCACCCCCTTCCGTCTCCTGCCGGTCCAGCGCCATGCAAAGCTGGCGGGAATCCACCAGATGAACGTCGATCTCGAAAAGGTCGGTGCTCAACTGCGACAGTCGGCCGTGGATTCTGGTGAGAACCTGAGTAACCAGGCTGATATCGGCGCTGCCCTTCATGTTCAGGATCAGCAGCGAAACTTCATCAGAAATCTCCGCCAACTCGATCTGCACATTCAGCAGCGGGGCGTGCTCTTGTTCGGCGTTCATGCGGCCGCCTTCGCCGTGGCGACCTGTTGGCAGACCCAAGCTTCGACTGAGGATTGAGTCCAGCGTGATGCTCTCGCTGAGAGCTTCACAGGCGCTGGAAACTGCTTGGCCTTGATTCGGCCGTAAATGGCGGTTTTCTTAAGCCCAGTGATCCAAGCAACTTCCGAAATCGGAATAAGCCGATCTACGCCAGTGGTGGGGTTCTGCATCATTTCATTCTCCGTCGATGGTTGAATTCGAACGAAGAAGAAAATTAGGCTACGGCGCGCGCCGTTTCCTCTACCTTCAAAAACAAAGCGGGTTATGCGTCCGCATCAGGGAACAACATCGCGAAGTCTGAATAAGTTCTGCCATCCGGGAAGGTGACCACTGGGGTCAGCAACTGCCTAGCTTCCTGCTCGCCTTTGATCATCGTGGGGCGCAGCTTTTCCTTCGGGGGCTCGATACCGCTTTGCTCCATGGCAGCAACCAGCAGGCGGCAATAGTTCGCGCCAACCACCACCCTTTGTGGGTCGAACTGGTGCAGGTCGTAGCTGCTGGCTTTTAGGCCCAATCCCTTCACGATTGCCAAGTATACGAAGCCTGCCAATTTAGCCTCATGATCCGGCGGATGTATGATTGTGTTGAGTAGGGCGTCCGCAGTGGTAGAACTTAGGTCGTCCGCAGTGGTGAGGGATCTATTGAATGGTGTTTCTGGATCAGGGTGCTTGAACCCGGCGGCAAGCTGCTGCAGGACGGAGAGTTTGCGCAGCATGTGGGCGATGCCACCTTTCAGATCCCCGTAGCTTCCTTCGGTAGTTTCGGGCGAATCGCCAATCGCGTTGATCGGCACGTCGCCGCCTTCCAGCAGATACAGCCCGGTGCTGGTGAGGCCGTAACACTTCCCGCCAACCTGCATGAAGCTGTTGAACGGAAATTGTCCGGATGCTGTCTTTCCCTTCTTGAATTTCTCCAGCGCGCGGCGGTTATGTTGTGCCGCGCCGGTCAGCTTCATATGGTCGGGTGGTACACCGTCACGACAGAATTCGATTCCCTTAACAACGATCTTCAGCGCGAACGACCGCTGGGAATCAGTGGCTTTGGGTGCCAACTTCGCCAGAAGGTCGGCGAGTGCCTTGCGGTCAATCTCGCCAAGCCCTTCCGTTTTCACGGGGTGGCGCTGGCGGCGGCCACCCCGCTTGTCTTTGCCGGCGTTCCCGGGTGTTGCCATGGCCTTTGTCAGACCCTGTCCGCAGGCTCAGGCCGTCGGAAGGGGATGACATTCGAAGTGGGCTGGGGTTGGCTGGGCACAGCCGCCGCCAGGTAGAAGTCCATGGCCTCGCATGTTGGAGTGCCACGGCCTGGCGGCAGATCGAATGGAAGTTGAGACTCAGGCGGCTCGGCCGGATTCGCCAGAATGGCCACCAGCGCCCACCGTGCCATCCGGTCGAAAAAGCCGTCTGGATGGCCGTAGTCCCAATAGCGGACCATCTCCGGGCCAGCAAAGCGCATGGCGTCGTACGCTTCTTTAGGCCTGTGCTGGGCCAGAGCAACGATTTCATCAAACCAGATTTCACCGATGCCGCAGTTCTCACTCCAGTGGTTCTCGCGGTCGGGCGAAACCCAGTTGATCAATCTGCCCTTGCCGTCTCGCTGGGTGAAGGACAGGTCCTCTCGACTGCGGATACGGCGCGGTGCCGGTGGTGTTGGCACAGACAAGGATTCACGCAAGTTCTTGGCCAACGAGCCATAGGCATGCGACAAGCCGCGCTTTTCCAGATGCGTGCGCGGGCCGCGCATTGCTTCCGCGTCGGCCAGCAACTCGGCCGCTCGCTCGATCGCGAGTTTTGTCCAGCGTTTCGAAGGTTGCTGAAGTTCCTGAAAGACACCGCGCCGGGCATAGTCAGCGGCAATGGTCGGAGTGATCTTGACGCGGGTCGTCACACTTTGGGGAATGGTTGCTGCCTTCTTGGTTACACTTTGCGTTGCCATGATCGTTCTCCATTTGAACGTTTGTGGAAGGCGTGGCGGGGTGCCGTGAACACCCCGTCGCGCCGCTTTTACCGGGCATTGCCCGATTCGGTTTCCCCTACGCGGCTTGTGCCTGCTGCGGGAGGGGTTTCTTGTTCTTCATGCGGCCTGTTCCAGCGGTACGCGCTGCACCTGCCGTGCAAGCTGCGCGCGCTCCCGCTCCACCTGCCACAGGTCGTAGGCGGCCTGGTGCCCCAGCCAGGATTCGGCGCTGGCGCCGAACGCCAGTTCCAGGCGCATGGCCATTTCCGGGGTGACGGCGCCGCCACCGTTCACGATCTTGGAAACGGTCTTGCGGGAAACACCCAGCGCCTCGGCCACTGCGGTGACGCTCAGGCCCAGCGGTTCCAGCCACAGGCCGGCCAGTACCTCGCCGGGGTGCGGCGGGTTGTGCTGGCGGATGCCTTGAGCCCTAGTGGTAGTCTTCATAGTTCACAACCTCGGCGTTGCCGTTCTCGAATTTGAAGGTGATACGCCAGTTGGCTTGCACCGTGACCGCCCATGTTCCATCTCGGTCGCCTTTCAGCCGGTGCAGCCGCAAACCCGGCAAGTCCATGTCATCGACCACGCGGGCCTGATTCAACTGCGCCAAGATCAGCCGCAGCTTGACCGCGTGCTTGGCTTGGATGCCGCTGGTGGTTCCGGTTCGGAAAAACCGTTCCAGTCCCTTGTGTCGGAAGGTTAGAATCACGGTTAACTGTAACTCATCAGGTTACATTGTCAAGGATGGTCAGCGGGAAGTCCGCGCCATGGCCACCACCTTGCCGCCGCTGGCGCGCAGGCCGTCCAGGTAGTTCGCCCAGCGCTGCATCGCCGCCTTGCGCTCTTTCAGGAACGTGGTTCGGTCGTAGGCCTTCTGGATCTGGTCGCGCTTGGCGTGGGCCAGTTGGGCCTCCAGCACGTCCGGGGCGATGTTCAGGCGCTCGCGCGCGACGGTTCGGAACATGCCGCGGAAGCCATGCGTCGCATGCGTCCCCTGAAAGCCCATCCGGCGCAGGGCAGCACTCAGCGCGTCGCGGTGCAGGTGCGGCGTGACTTGCCGGGCCAATGCCGGGAATACATACCGTTTGCCGTCGGTGTAGGGCAGCATTCCGCGCAGGGTTTCCACGGCTTGTGCCGGCAATGGCACGATGTGGGCGACCTTCATCTTCATTTTCGCGGCCGGGATCGACCACTCGGCCGCTTCCAAATCAACCTCGCTCCATTCCATGGCGGCCACATTGCCGGGGCGCTGGGCGGTCAGCATCACCAGCCTCAATGCTGCGCGCGTTACCGGGATGGGGTAGTCCTCCACGGCTTGCGCCACTTGGCGAACATCGGCCAGATCGACCGCGGCGGGGATGTGCCCCTTGTCGAGCCGGGGTAGTACGCCGCGCAACGACAACAGGCGCCCTTCATCGCGCAGCCCTTCCTGAATGGCGAACGTCACGATCCTGCCGAGGTAGCTGCGCGCCATGACGGCGAGTGTCGGCGGAATCTTCCCCAAGGCGGTTGCAGCCGCCTTGCTTGTCAGCGTGGTGATCGACTGCCTGCCCAATGCCGGAACCAAGTAATCCCCGATGATGTACTCGGCCTTCTTGATCGTGGCTGCGGCCCATTGGGAGCGGTTCTTCGCAAGCCAGGCGGTCGCCACCTCATCGAAGGCGGATTCTGCTTCGCGCCTGGCGGCATCTTGTCTGGCTGCCTTGTCGGCGGCCGGATCAACCCCGTCGCGCAGCAGCGCGCGCGCCTTGGCCGTGCGGTCGCGTGCCTCGGCAATGGACACCTCGGGGAAGCCACCGAACGCCAGCCGCTTCTCCTTGCCGGCGAAGCGGTACTTCATCCGCCACAGGCGCGAATCACTCCGCGTCACTTCGATGTAGAGGCCATTGCCGTCGAAGTGTTTGCCGGGTTTCGCGTTCTTCACGTACAGGGCAGTGAGCTTGCCCGTTCCCGTCGCCATGCAGGTTCCTCATGATCGGAGTCGCTGGGGGGGTAGTTGTGCCCGATGCCCCCTGCGTGCCCCCAATCTTGCCCCTTCACTGCGCCGGATTCAAGCGAACTATGGCGAACGATGGTGAACTTGAATCCGCAGTATTTCCCGGGGTTTTCAGTACGGTGACGAACCGCTGCGGAAGTCTGCGAGCCTTATCGTGGTGCGAAAGGCGGGACTCGAACCCGCACGCCTTGCGGCACTGGAACCTAAATCCAGGGCGTCTGCCAATTCCGCCACTTTCGCGTTGTGCCGCAGATTCTACGCGTTCATTCCGGGTCGTAGTCGAGATTGCTGGCGAGCCAGCGTTCCGCCTGCGCCAACTCGACTCCCTTGCGCCTGGCGTAGTCGGCGACCTGTTCCTTCGACAGCCGGCCGACGACGAAATACTGGCTTTGCGGATGGCTGAAGTAATAGCCGGATACCGCTGCGGTGGGCAGCATGGCGAAGCTTTCGGTCAGTTGCATGCCGGCGTTGTTTTCGGCGTCCAGCAGCTTGAACAGCGTCGCTTTCTCGCTGTGTTCCGGGCAGGCGGGGTAGCCGGGCGCGGGGCGGATGCCTTGGTATTTCTCGGCGATCAACGCTTCGTTGTCGAGGGTTTCGTCGCAGGCGTAGCCCCAGAATTCGCGCCGCACGCGCTGGTGCAGGCGTTCGGCCAGCGCCTCGGCCAGGCGGTCGGCCAGCGATTTGAGCAGGATGGCGTTGTAGTCGTCGTGCGCGGCTTCGAAACGGGCGACGTGTGCGTCGATGCCGATGCCGGCGGTGACGGCGAATGCGCCGATCCAGTCTTGCTTGCCGGAAGATTGCGGCGCGACGAAATCGGCCAGGCAGAAATCGGGACGGTCTGCGGGCTTGTCCACCTGCTGGCGGAGGAAATGCAGGCTTGCCTGGAGCCCTCCGTCCGAGGAGGAAAGAACAACATCGTCGCCAACGCTGTTCGCCGGCCAGATGCCGAACACCGCTTTCGCCGTCAGCCATTTCTCGCTGACGATCTTTTCCAGCATCGCCCGGGCATCGCGATACAAGTCGCTGGCTTGCCGGCCGACGATCTCGTCGGTGAGGATCGCCGGGAATTTGCCGGCCAGTTCCCACGACTGGAAGAACGGCGTCCAGTCGATGCAGTCGATCAGTTCGGTCAACGGGTAATCGTCGAAGACGTGCAGGCCGGGTTGTTTCGGCGCGGGCGGCGCGTAGTTGGCCCAGTCGCCATCGAACTTCTGCGCGCGTGCCTTTTGCAACGAAACCAGCCGCTTGGCATCGCCGCGATTGCGGTGGCGTTCGCGGATTTCGGCGTAGTCGGCTTCGTTGGCGGCGACGAAGGCATTGCGCAGATCCGCGGAAATCAGCGACTGCGCCACGCCGACCGCGCGCGAGGCATCTTTCACCCAAACCGTCGGTGCCTTGTAATGCGGGTCGATCTTCAGCGCGGTATGCGCGCGCGAAGTGGTCGCGCCGCCGATCATCAGCGGCATCGTGAAGCCCTGCCGCTGCATTTCGCGGGCGACGTGGCTCATTTCCTCCAGCGACGGCGTGATCAGGCCGGACAGGCCGATGATGTCGGCATCGACTTCGCGCGCCTTGTCCAGGATGACTTGCGCCGGCACCATCACGCCCAGGTCAACCACCTCGAAGTTGTTGCAGGCCAACACCACGCCCACGATGTTCTTGCCGATGTCGTGCACGTCGCCCTTGACCGTGGCCATGACGATGCGGCCATTGGATTTGCCGGCATCGCCGGTCTTCGCCTTCTCGGCTTCGATGAAGGGCAGCAGCCACGCCACCGCCTTCTTCATCACCCGCGCGGATTTCACCACCTGCGGCAGGAACATCTTGCCCGCGCCGAACAGGTCGCCGACCACGTTCATGCCGTCCATCAGCGGGCCTTCGATCACGTCCAGCGGACGCGATGCTTGCAGGCGCGCTTCTTCGGCGTCGGCTTCGGCGAAGGCGTCGATGCCGTGCACCAGCGCATGCGCCAGCCGGTCGCGCACCGGCTTCTGCCGCCAGGCTAGGTCTTCGGTTTTCTTCTCGCCTTTCTTGCCCTTGAATTTTTCGGCGATTTCCAGCAGCCGCTCGGTGCCATCCTTGCGGCGGTTCAGGATCACGTCCTCGACGCGCTCGCGCAGTTCCGGGTCCAGTTCGTCATGGACCGGCAGCGCACCGGCGTTGACGATGCCCATGTCCATGCCGGCCTTGATCGCGTGGTACAGGAACACCGAATGGATCGCCGCGCGCACCGGCTCGTTGCCGCGAAACGAGAACGACACGTTGGAAACGCCGCCGGAGACATGGCAATGCGGCAAGGTCCGTTTGATGATGCGGGTGGCTTCGATGAAATCGACGGCGTAGTTGTCGTGTTCCTCGATGCCGGTGGCAATCGCGAAAATGTTGGGGTCGAAGATGATGTCCTGCGGCGGGAATCCGACCTGCTCGGTCAGGATCTTGTAGGCGCGGGTGCAGATCTCGACCTTGCGCGCGCAGGTGTCGGCCTGGCCGGTTTCGTCGAAGGCCATCACTACTGCGGCGGCGCCGTAGCGCAGCACCTTGCGCGCGTGTTCGACGAAGACCGCTTCGCCTTCCTTCAGCGAGATCGAATTGACCACGCCTTTGCCTTGCAGGCATTTGAGACCGGCTTCGATCACGTCCCATTTGGAACTGTCCACCATCACCGGGATGCGGGCAATGTCCGGCTCGGATGCGATCAGATTGAGGAAGCGGGTCATCGCTTTTTCGGAATCGATCAGGCCCTCGTCCATGTTGACGTCGAGAATTTGCGCGCCGTTGTCAACTTGCTGGCGCGCAATGTTCACCGCCTCGTCGTAGCGGTCTTCCTTGATCAGCTTGCGGAACTGCGCGCTGCCGGTCACGTTGGTGCGTTCGCCGACGTTGACGAACAGCAGTTCCGGCGTGATGACCAGTGGTTCGAGGCCGGACAGGCGGGTGTGGTGGGAAGTGGTCATGGCGTGTGGGTTCTTGCTGTTGTTTCTTGCTCGTCATTCCCGCGCAGGCGGGAGGTGCTTTTCAACAGACGAATGTCTGGTCATCGCTCTTTGCCGTTACGCGTGATGCGGTGGTGGGGTCGATTCAGGACACGCCGTGAACCCGTCCATGGGGGCTTGGTCGCCGCATCCATGCGGCTCACAGTCCTGAATCGGCCCCACCACCGCATCTTCCGGCCTTCATCGCAATCTGCACGAAGGGCGATGGCGGCTATTGCGGGAATGACGAGCAGAAATCATGCGGCTTGCTCATGGGCTTGCGGCAACACGCGCGGTGCGATGCCTTCAACGGCCTTCGCGATCGCGCGGATATGGTCCGGTGTGGTGCCGCAGCAGCCGCCGACGATGTTGAGCAGGCCGGATTGCGCGAATTCCTTCAGCACTTCGGCCATGTCCTCGGGCGTTTCGTCGTAGCCGCCGAAGGCGTTGGGCAGGCCGGCGTTGGGATGGGCGCTGACGTAGGCATCGGCGACCCGCGACAGGGTTTCCACGTGCGGGCGCAGGTCCTTCGCGCCCAGCGCGCAGTTCAGGCCGATGGCCAGCGGCCGCGCATGCGCCAACGAGGTATAGAAGGCTTCGGCGGTTTGCCCGGACAGCGTGCGCCCGGAAGCGTCGGTGATGGTGCCGGAGATCATCACCGGCAGGCGCGCGCCGCGCCGGTCGAAGACCTCCTCGATCGCGAACAGCGCGGCCTTGGCGTTGAGCGTGTCGAATACGGTTTCGATCATCAGCACGTCGGCGCCGCCGTCGATCAGGCCTTCGGTCGCTTCGGCGTAGGTGTCGCGCAATTCGTCGAAGCTGGTGTTGCGGAAGCCGGGGTCGTTGACGTCCGGGCTGATGCTGGCGGTGCGGCTGGTGGGGCCGATGACGCCGATGACGAAACGCGGTTTGTCCGGGGTGGTGGCTTCCACTTCCTCGCAGGCTGCGCGCGCGACCTGGGCGCCGGCCTTGTTCAATTCATGGACCAGATGTTCCAGGTGGTAATCGGCCTGCGACACGCGGGTGGCGTTGAAGGTGTTGGTTTCCACCAGATCCGCGCCGGCTTGCAGATAGTCGCGGTGGATGCCGCCGATGATCTGCGGCTGGGTCAGCAGCAACAGGTCGTTGTTGCCTTTCAGGTCGTGGCCGCAATTCCCATCATGCACATGTTGCGAATCGAAGCCTTCGGCGAAACGCGCGCCGCGATAGCCGACTTCGTCCAGTTCATGGCGCTGGATCATCGTGCCCATTGCACCGTCGAGGATCAGAATGCGTTCGCGCAGGGCGCGCAGCAGTTTTTCGGTGCGATCAGGTTTGAGCCAAGGCAGGGGGTTCATTTGCAGTCCGCAGGGCGGGTCTTGACCCGCCTGTTGTTTGATCGTGGCATTGGCAAAGGCGGGTCCGGACCCGCCCTACGACTTGTTGGCGATCAACGAGATCACCTCGAAATGCGGCGGGCGTTTCTCGCGGGTCACGGTTTCCAGACTGGACACCGCCAGTCCGGCTTTTTCGGCGAACTTGCGCAGTTCCTTTGCGCTGAAGCCGAGGTTGACGTGGCCGTAGGCAGCCACCGCGGCCTTGTGTTCGTGCCGTGCCAGCGAACTGAGCAGCAGCCGGCCGCCGGGGCGCAACACGCGCGCGGCTTCGGCCACCGCCAGCGCCGGCTGGCCGGAATAGGTCAATGCGTGCATCAGGATCACCAGGTCGAAACTGCCGCCAGTGAACGGCAGCGCATGCATGTCGCCTTCGCGCACCTCGACGTTTTTCAGCTTGCGCAGGCGCTCGCCGGCGGCGGCGACCACGCGCGCGCTGGTGTCGATGCAGACGTAGCGGTGCGAATGCGGGGCCAGCAATTCGGCCAGCACGCCGTCGCCGGAGGCGATGTCCAGCACGTCGCCGGTTTCCAGCAGCGGCAGCGCGGAACGCGCCATCGCTTCCCAGGTGCGGCCGGGCGAGTAGTGGCGCTCCATGTCGCCGGCCACGCTGTCGGCCCAGTTCTGGTCGGCGGCGCGGTTGGCCAGCACGGCGGGCACGCGTTCGGCATCCTGGCGCAGCAGCGGGTCGTCGCTGCCGTGGCCCAGCGCCTGCCACAGCGCGCGCTGCGCCGGGTCCAGCGCGGCCTCGTCGAATCGGTAATATGCCGACACACCGGCGCGGCGGTCGCGCACCAGCCCGGCTTCCTTCAGTCTTGCGAGGTGCGTCGAGACGCGCGGCTGTGCCAGCCGGGTGATCGACGACAATTCGGCGACGGTCAGTTCCTCCTGCTCCAGCAGCGCCAGCAGGCGCACGCGGGTGGCATCGGCGAACACCTTGAGCCGGGCCGACCAGTCTTCCAGATCCATGAATATCTCCGTATCGCGATATAGAGATATTCTCCGCGCCGGGGCGGGTGGGGTCAAGTTGGGGCGCAGATATGACGGGAAGGGTTTTGCCCGTCATTCCGCGAAGGCGGGAATGACGGGCAAAAGCACAAGTCTTCCTTGGCTGGTACGCGGGCCTGCCTACAACACTTCCGACGCGTAATCCGCCAGCCGCGAGCGCTCGCCGCGGCGCAGGGTGACGTGGGCGCTGTGCGCCCAGTTCTTGAAGCGATCCACCGCGTAGGTCAGGCCGCTGGTGGTTTCGGTCAGATAGGGGGTGTCGATCTGCTCCACGTTGCCCAGGCAGACGATCTTGGTGCCGGGGCCGGCGCGGGTGATCAGGGTCTTCATCTGCTTCGGGGTCAGGTTCTGCGCCTCGTCCAGGATCAGGTAGCGCGACAGGAAGGTGCGGCCGCGCATGAAGTTCATCGAGCGGATCTTGATGCGGCTGGCGAGCAGGTCGTTGGTCGCGGCGCGGCCCCAGGCGCCGCCTTCCTGGTTGTGGGTCAGCACTTCCAGGTTGTCGGTCAGCGCGCCCATCCACGGCGTCATCTTTTCCTCCTCGGTGCCGGGCAGGAAGCCGATGTCCTCGCCGACGCTGACGGTGGCGCGGGTCATGATGATTTCGCGGTAGCGCTGCTGGTCCATCGTCTGCGCCAGGCCCGCCGCCAGCGCCAGCAGGGTCTTGCCGGTGCCTGCGGTGCCCAGCAGGCTGACGAAGTCGATTTCCGGATCCATCAAGGCGTTCAGCGCGAAGTTCTGCTCGCGGTTGCGCGCGCTCACGCCCCAGACCGCGTGCTGGCCGCTGCGGAAGTCGTCGGCCAGGGTCAGGGTGGCCTTGCCGTCGGGCGACACCCGCGCCACGCGCAGTTCCACTTCGTCCTCGCCGGGCAGGTACAGGTACTGGTTGGGGTGCCAGTCCTCGTCTTCGGCGCGCACCACCTCGTAGCTGGTGCGGCCATTCTTGTCGGTCCACGATTTCAGGTCACCCTGGTGGCGGTGCCAGAAATCCTCCGGCAGTTCGGTCGCGCCGGTGAACAACAGGCTGAAGTCGTCCAGCGCGCGGTCGTTTTCGTAGTCTTCCGAGGCGATGCCGGCGATGGCGGCCTTGATCCGCAGGTTGATGTCCTTGGAGACGAATACCACCGGCGTCGCTGCCGGTGTCTGTTCCTTCAGGGCCAGGATCGCGCCGAGGATGGCGTTGTCGGGGATCACCGCGCCGAAACTCTTGCCGGCGTCGAAGTGGCTGGTCTGGAAGCGCAACAGGCCGCTGATCTCGCGCCCGCGCAGTTGCACGCTTTGCGGCTGCGACAGCGGCACGCCCTGCGCCAGCTTGTCCAGGCCGGCGTTCTCGATCAGTTCGTCGAGGAAGCGGCTGACCTGGCGCGCGTTGCGGCTGGCTTCGCTGGTGCCTTTCTTGGCGTTGTCCAGTTCCTCGATCACCTGCATCGGCAGATACACGTCGTGTTCGTCGAACTTGAACAGCGCGGTGGGATCGTGCATCAGCACGTTGGTGTCCAGCACGTAGATGCGTTTGCCGTGGGTCATCATCTGTACGCGGCCTCAGTGAGGAGAAAAAGCGAAGAACGCCGCAGCCTGCAGGGCAGGGCGGCGTCCGGTGGTGGAAAGGGGAGGGGTCACTTGGCCTGTGCCGCCTTCAGTGCGTCGAGCACGGACTGCGCATGGCCGGGAACCTTCACGCCGCGCCATTGCGCCACGAGCTTGTGTTCGGGTGAAATCAGGAAGGTGCTGCGGATCACGCCCAGCACCTTCTTGCCGTACATGTTCTTCTCGCCGATCACGTCGAAAGCATTGCACAGTTTTTCGTCGGCGTCGGAAACCAGCGGGAACTTGAAGCCCTGTCTGGCGCAGAAGTTGTCGTGCGACTTGAGCGAATCGCGCGAGACGCCCAGCACCGTTGCGCCCAGCTCGGTGAACTGCGGCAGCAGCGCGTTGAAGTCGATGCCCTCGGTGGTGCAGCCGGGGGTGGAATCCTTCGGGTAGAAGTACAGCACCAGCCACTGACCGGCGTAGTCGGAGAGGGTGGCGCTGTCGCCGCCGGACAGCGCCAGCGGCAGCTTGAGCGTGGACTGGTTCAGTGCCTTGCCGGTTGCCGTCATCCCGTCCTCAGAATTTCATCGGATCCATGATCGCGTCCAGGTTCAGGTGGTCGCAGAATTCCAGGAAATCGTCGCGCAGCGCGGCGATGTGCATGTTCGACGGCACGCCGATGGTGATCTGCGCGCTGAACATCTCCGCGCCGGTCTGCATCGCGTTGTAGCGGGTGCTTTGCAGGTTCTCCACGGTGATGCCCTGGCGGTCGAAGAAATCGGCCAGCTGGAACACGATGCCCGGCTTGTCGGCGGCGATCACCTCGACGATGTAAGGCAGCAGGTTGGACTGCGCCTGCTTGGCGGCGGTGCGATACCAGACCAGCTTGAGGCCTTCCTCGCGTTCCAGCCGGGTCAGCATGGCCTCGAGTTTGGCCACCGAATCCCACGAGCCGGTGGCCAGCGCGGTCAGCGACACGTCGCGGCCCACCGTGGACAGACGCGCGTCGGACAGGTTGCAGCCGGAATCGGCAATGCGCCGGGTCACCCCCAGCAGCGGCGAATCGGGATGCGTCGTGTAGGCATTGATCAGCAGGTGGTTTTCGTTCGGCGAAGGCCGGGGCGTGGTGTCGGTCAAGAGGGCTTCCGGCCGTGCGGCGTTGCTGTGGCTGTCTGAATGGCGACCGGGCGATGCGCCGGCATGGCTGCCAGCATACTTGCCCGCGCTTTCCGGCCGCAAGTAACATCGCAGCTTGAGACCGGGATCGCCGCCGCCGTGTCGGTGGCCGGTTCCGAATACACACCCCAGGAGTTGTCCATGCGTCTTTCCAAGGTTTCGCGCCCGTTCGCCTTTGCCCTGCTGGCGGTCGCCGCCGTCGGCCTGTCCGGTTGCAAGTGGTTCCACAAGGGGGCCAGGGGTGATTATGCGCTGGCTCCGGAAATGCGCCCGCTGGAAGTGCCGCCGGACCTCAACTTGCCCAGCACCGCCGGCGCGATGCAGATTCCCGCCACGCAGACGGCTTCGGCGGCTGCGGCCAATGCGCCAGCCGGCACCTGGTTCAACGTCGCCGCCAGCCGCGAGGACGCCTTCAAGCAGGTCGGCGATGCGCTGGCCGCGGTGCCGGGCGTGACCATCTCCAGCAAGGCCGAACTGCTGGGTGCTTACGACGTCAGCTATGAAGGCGTGAATTTCCTGGTGCGCGTGGTTGCGCGCGAATCCGGTTCCAGCGTGTCGGCGGTGGATCCGCGTGGCCTGCCGGCCACCGGCGAAGCGCCGGCCAGGCTGGTTGCGGCGCTCAAGCAGAAACTGGGCGGCTGATGCTTCCAGGTGGGGCGTCTGTTGATTCGCTGCAAATACGGAAGGCGGCCCCGCCCGAATTGCCTGGTGAATGCCGTGGTGCAGGCGCCATGACTACCGATGCAGCCGGCGCACGCGCTTGTGGTTGACCTGCCGGCCTTCCCGGCGCGACAGCACGTATTAATCCGCCGATAGCCATGGCGAATGCGCGTGGCAGCGATCTCCTCGATACGCTTGTCCGACGCAAAAACAAGGCCCGCTTGCGCGGGCCTTGTCTGCGAACAACGCGAAGCTGCCGTCGATTACTTCTTGGCGGCTTCTTCAGCCTGGGCAGCGGCGTCCTTCACGGCAGCAGCGGCGTCGGCGGCGGCGTCCTTGGCGGAGTCGGTCGCAGCGGCAGCGGCGTCGGCAGTGGACTGGGCGGCGTCGGTGGCAGCATCGGTGGCGGTGGCGGCGGCGTCGCTGGCGGTAGCGGCAGCATCGGTGGCGGCAGCAGCAGCGGCGTCGGTCGCTTCGGCGGTGGCGTCGGTGGCGGCAGCAGCGGCGTCGGTGGCAGCGGCAGCGGCGGTGTCGGCGGCGGCGGCGGCGTCTTCGGCGGCGCCTTCAGCGGTGTTCTTGCAGGCGGCCAGGGCAAACACGCTGGCAGCGGCCAGGATCAACAGCTTGGTCTTCATGGGGTTCTCCAGGGAGTCAGTAGGGTGGAACGGATACTTCATTTCATGGGCACTTCACGGGCGCTTGCCGGTGTGCAGGAGCGGGTCGGTGGATCGACGTCTCCCTGACCGAAAAGGCCACCGGCGAACCGGCAGCCTTTCCCGTTTGCATCACCAACGCATGCGTCAGTTGCTGGCCCGAAGGAACCGATTACTTGGTTTCTTCGGCAGCCGGGGCAGCGGCTTCTTCGGCGGCCGGGGCGGCAGCTTCTTCAGCGGCCGGAGCAGCGGCATCGGCAGCAGCGTCGGCGGCCTGGGCAGCGCTGTCGGCGGCAGCTTCGGCGGCGTCGGCGGAGGTCGCGGCGTCGGCAGCGGCGTCAGTGGCTTCGGCGACGGTGTCGGTCGCGGCTTCAGCCGGTGCAGCGGCGGCTTCGGCGGCCGGGGCCGCTTCTTCCTGCTTCGAGCACGCAGCCAGGGCGAAACCCAGGGCCAGCGCGATCAGAGCCTTGTTCATGGTCATCTTGCAATTCCTCGTCTGTGGAGTGGCAACGCGCCAATGCGCGCCGCAAACATGATGACAAGCCCATTTCCACTGTCAAGCGGGGACGTATTCATGTTTGTGCAACAAGCGTGAGAACCTGGTGTGGCCAGCGTTGATGCGTCGCGCTTGCAGCCGAACAAACCGAATGCGGCTTAAACCAGTTCCACCGCGATGGCCGTGGCTTCGCCGCCGCCGATGCACAGGCTGGCGACGCCGCGCTTGCCGCCGCGCTTGCGCAGGGCGTTGAGCAGGGTGACGACCAGGCGTGCGCCGGAAGCGCCGATCGGATGGCCCAGAGCGCAGGCGCCGCCGTTGACATTGACCTTGGCGTGCGGGATGCCCAGTTCCTTGATCGGGGCCATCGCGACCACGGCGAAGGCTTCGTTGATCTCGAACAGGTCCACGTCCTCGACTTTCCAGCCGGCCTTGTCCAGCACCTTCTGGATCGCGCCGACCGGGGCGGTGGTGAACCATTCGGGCTGGTGCGCGTTGGTGGCATGGGCCACGATCTTCGCCAGCGGCTTGATACCGCGCTTGGCGGCTTCGTCGGCGCTCAGCACCACGGTGGCGGCAGCGCCGTCGGAGATGCTCGACGAAGTCGCGGCGGTCACCGTGCCGTCCTTGTTGAAGGCCGGGCGCAGCGTCGGGATCTTGCTGACGTCGGACTTGCCGGGTTGTTCGTCGATGCTGTATTCGACCTCGCCCTTGCGGCCGGCGACCTTGACCGGGGCGATCTCGCCGTCGAACGCGCCGGAGGCGATCGCGGCCTGCGCGCGCTTGACCGATTCGGCGGCGTAGGCGTCCTGATCTTCGCGGCTGAAGCCGTACCTGGCTGCGGTGGCGTCGGCAAACACGCCCATCGACTTGCCATCATAAGGATTGGTCAGGCCGTCCCAGGCCATGTGATCGACCAGCTTGGCATCGCCGTAGCGCAGGCCGGTGCGCGCGGAAACCATGTGCGGAGCATTGGTCATCGACTCCATGCCGCCGGCCACGACCACGCTGGCCGAGCCGGCCTTGACCAGGTCGTGGGCCAGCATGATCGCCTTCATGCCCGAGCCGCAGACCTTGTTGATGGTGGTGGCGCCGGCCGATTGCGGCAGGCCGGCGGCCAGCGCGGCCTGGCGCGCGGGAGCCTGGCCCAGGTTGGCCGGCAGCACGCAGCCCATGATGACTTCGGAAACCTCGTCGGCGGAGATGCCCGACTGTTCCAGCGCGGCGCGGATGGCGGTGGCGCCGAGGGTCGGCGTGGGCACGCCGGTGAACTGGCCGAGCATGGCGCCGATGGCGGTACGCTGGGCGGCGGCGATGACGATGTCTGACATTGGGTGTTCCCTCCCGTTGAAGTGATGGTGCAACGGCGGGCATTATCGCCCCGCAGGGGGCTTTGCGGTAAACGAACTTTGGTTTGATGCCGGCGCGGACGGCGGCACGGGTCGGCACCGGACAAGCGAACACGACGGAGGGAGGGTTCGATGAAGAACGAGACGACAGTGGCGGAAACGGGCTTGCGCGTGGCGATCGCGCTGGCACTGGCATCGGGATTGGCGGCTTGTGGCGGCGGGGGCGGCAACGTCAAGTCCACGCCGGCGGAATCGACCGTGGTCGGCTTCACCGCGACCATCGCCAACGACAGCAGTCTGACCCAGGTCAATCCGCCGACGTTGCCGACGCAGGCCGCCGCCGCGACGCTGCCGGAATACAGCCAGCACCTGGAAGTGATCAACGCCGCCGGCGCGCTGGGCGCGGGCCTGACCGGGCAGGGCGTCACCATCGGCCTGCTCGATACCGGCGTCAACCGCAACCATCCCGCATTGAGCGGTCGGGTGACGGCCAGCTTCATCAACGTCGATCCAAGCGTCAACGACACCAGCGTCGATGACGTGGTCGGCCACGGCACGGTGGTGGCGCAACTGGCCGCCGGCGAGAGCGTCGGCAACTGGGGCGGCGGCGTGGCCCAGCAGGCGAACATCGTGTCCTCGCGCATCATCTACGACGAGTCGCCGGAAGACGACGGTTCCGGCGAAGGCAACGAAATCCTGGCCGGCGAGGGCTATGGCGATTTCTTCCGGGAACTGAACGCGCAACTGGCCGACGCCGGGGCGAAGATCATCAACAATTCGTGGGGTGGGCTGTACTGGAACGACCCGGCGCTGACCACCGAACTGGCCACGGCGTGGAAGGATTTCGTGGTCACGCGCGGCGGCATCGTCGTGTTCGCCACCGGCAACGAAGGGAGCAGCGAACCCAGCGACAACGCCGCATTGCCCAGCCTGGCTGCCGACGCCGCGCTGGAGAAGGGCTGGCTGGCGGTGACCGCGGTCGATCCGGACAACCCGGACCAGCTCGACAGCTACGTGGACGACGACGGCAACACCATCGTCTATCCGAACGCCTGCGGCAGCGCGATGAACTACTGCCTGGCCGCGCCGGGCACGGAAATCTTCATCGACCCCGACGCCGAGGTCGGCGACAGCAGCTACGACCTGTACCAGGGCAGCGGCACCTCGTTCGCCGCGCCGCTGGTGTCCGGCGCGGCGGCGGTGGTGTGGTCGGCGTTTCCCTACTTCGACAACGACCTGGTGCGGCAGACGATCCTCGGCGCGGCCACGGACATCGGCGAACCGGGCGTGGACGCCGTGTTCGGCTGGGGCCTGCTGGACGTGAGCAAGGCCGCGAACGGGCCGAGCAATTTCGCCTGGGGCGATGTCAGCGTGTCGTTCAGCGGCAACTCGGTGTGGCGCAACGAAATCGTCGGCAGCGGCGGGTTGACCAAGTCCGGCAGCGGCATCCTGACCCTGGCCGCGGCGGCTGCGTACACCGGCGACACCCGCGTGCAGGCTGGCGGCCTGGACGTGCGCCAGGGGCTGGCTTCGGACCTCTACGTTTCCAGCGGCGCGACCGTGTGGGCCAGCGGCGATTTCGGCGGCGATGTCGCCAACAGCGGCAACTTCTTCAACGGCGCCAGCAGCCCGGCCGCCATCGCCGGCGATTTCAGCCAGTCTTCGAGCGGCAACCTCGGCGTGTGGCTGGGCAGCGTGCTGAACGTCGGCGGCAGTGCGTCGCTGGCCGGGCAACTGTCGATCCTCGGGGTGAAGACCGGCTACACCACCACTGCCAGGGAAACCTTGCTGACGGCCACCGGCGGCGTCAGCGGCACCTTCGCCAGCGTCAAGGCCGCGCCCAACGTGTTCCTGGACGCCAGCGTTTCCTACGACACCAACAATGTCTTCCTCGACATCAGCCGCATCGATGTGTCGAAGGCGGTTGCCGGCATGGGCTTGTCCAGCATCACCCTGGTGTCGGCGGCGCGCGTGGAAACCGCGATGCAGGCCATCGACGGGCAACTGGCCGCGGGCGGCAGCGGTATTTCCGCCGGCTTCATCGATGCGGCCGGCGCATTGCAACAAGTCACCGGGGTGGCCCAGGCCGATCGCGCCCTGCGCAGCCTGTCCGGCGAACTGCACGCCGCTGCCGACGCCAACGCGCTGGCCGCCATCGACGCCAATCGCCGTGCGCTGTCGTCGCGCTTTGACCGGCTGACTGCGCAACCACGCTTGCAGGGCAACTGGTCGCAGGCGCTGGGTGAACCGGGGCAGGGCGGTTTTGGCATCGGCCGCTTCCAGTCCAGTGGCTGGCTGGTCGGCAGCGATCTGCGGCTGGGCATGGCCAACAATGCAGTGGCCGGCTTCGCCTTCGGCGAAACCAGCGCCGACGGCGGGCTTGCCGATGGTCGCGGCGACCGCAGCCACGAGCGCCAGACCCAGGCGCAGTTCTACACCGGCGGTGTGCGCGGCAACGCCTATGCGATGGCGCAACTGGGCGCGGGCCGTTTCGAGCGGCAATTGCGCCGCGAACTGTGGCTGGGCGACCAGCGCACCGGCGTGGCCAGCGAGTATGACGGCGACTTTTTCAGCGCCGGTTTCGAAGCCGGCTATCGCTTCGGCCACGGTGCATCGGCGCTGACGCCGTATGCCGGCATCGATTACCTGCGCATGGAACGTGAAGGTTTCCTCGAAAACGGCGCGGAGGGGTTTGGCTTGAAAGCCAATGCCAGCACCGCCGAGCGCACTCAGGCCATCGCTGGCCTGCGCGCCGAGCGTCGCTGGAACCGCTTTGGTCTGCATGGTTTCGTCGAATGGCAGCAATCGCTGTCCGAGAGGGGCCTGCTGATCGATGCCAGCTTCACTGGCGTGGAATCGTGGTCGCCGCTGCAAGGCGAGGGCTATTCGCGCAGCAGTGGTTTGTTCGGTTTCGGTGCGGATGCGAGGCTGGGCCGCAATGCGCGGCTGTCGTTTGGTTACGACCAGCGAGTGGGTTCGCTGTTCGACGACCGGCAGTGGACGGCGAAGTTGCGGTACGGGTTCTGACGGAGTCGCTTTTGCCTTCTCCCCCGCACGCGGGGGGAGGGAACAGCAGGTGGACGAAGGGCGCACGAGCGCCGTCAACGCTCCCCGCGCAGATGCCCGATGAACCTGGGCGCGGTGCGGCCCAGCGGCAGCTTCAGTTTGCCGATCGCGGCGATGCGGGCTTCGGCGATGCGGTCGGCGGCGTATTGCGGGGCGATGGCCTCCTTGTCCGACAGGTCGAAGATCTGGCCGATGGTGTGATAGATGTTGCGCATCAGCCGCATCGCGCGTTCGCGGTTGTAGCCGTCGATTTCCAGCGACACGTTCATCACCCCGCCGGCGTTGACCGCGTAATCCGGCGCGTACAGGATGCCGCGCTTGTGCGCTTCGACGCCGACCACGTGGCTCATCTGGTTGTTGGCGGTGCCGCAGATGATCCTGGCTTTCAGCCGCGGCAAGGTGTTTTCGTCGATGGCGTATTCGAAGGCGCAAGGGGCGAATACGTCGGCAGGCACGTCGTAGATTTCGTCGGGCTTCACCGCTTCCGCACCGTATTCTTCAACGGCACGATCCACGAGTGCCTTGTCCAGGTCGGTGACGATCAGTTTTGCGCCGCGTTCCTTCAGCAGCTTGACCAGTTCCATGCCGATGTGGCCCAGGCCCTGCACGGAGATGCGGTATTTGCCGATTTCCTCATTGCCGAACTTGCGGTTCAGCGCAGCCATCAGCCCTTGCAGCGCGCCGTAGGCGGTGAACGGACCGGGGTCGCCGCTGCCGCCGTGCACCTGGTGCACGCCGACGACGTATTCGGTTTCGCGATAGACGTGCTCCATGTCGGCCACGTCGGTGCCGGCGTCTTCCGCGCCGATGTAGCGTCCGCCCAGCGAATCGATGCAGCGGCCCAGGGCGCGGAACATCGCTTCGGTCTTGTCGGCGGACGGATCGCCGATCAGCACGGTCTTGCCGCCGCCGACGTTGAGGCCGGCCAGCGCGTTCTTGTAGGTCATGGTGCGGCTGAGCCGCAGCGCGTCGGTCAGCGCGGCGCCTTCGTCGGCGTAGGCGCGCATGCGGATGCCGCCCAGCGCCGGGCCGAGCACGGTGTTGTGGACGGCGATGATCGCCTTCAGGCCGGCGTCGGGGTTGTTGCAGAACAGGATCTGTTCGTGGCCGGAGGTTTGCAGGGTTTCAAAGATCATGGGGGGTGGACTCCGAAGCGCGTATCGCCGACGTTGTCGTCTTGCGTGTTTCAGGATTTCCGTCATCCCGGCTTGCGCCAGGACGACGGGCAAAGGTGGTCTGGTTCCGACTGTCCTGGTGATGGCCGTCAGTTTACGCCACTCACGCCGCGGTCTTTTGCTTGAACAGGCACAGGTCGCGGATCACGCATTGCGGGCAGTCGGGTTTGCGCGCCTTGCAGACGTAGCGGCCATGCAGGATCAGCCAGTGGTGGGCGTCGAGCTTGAATTCGTCCGGCACCGCTTTCAGCAGTTTGTCCTCGACCGTGCGCACGTCCTTGCCAGGGGCCAGGCCGGTGCGGTTGGCGACGCGGAAGATGTGCGTATCCACGGCGATGGTCGCCTCGCCGAAGGCGGTGTTCAGCACCACGTTGGCGGTCTTGCGGCCGACACCGGGCAGGGCTTCCAGCGCGGCGCGGCTGTGCGGGACTTCGCCGCCGTGTTCGTCGATCAGGATCCGGCACAACGCGATGATGTTTTTCGCCTTGGCGTTGAACAGGCCGATGGTGGCGATGTACTGCTTCAGTCCGTCTTCGCCCAGCGCCAGGATCGCTCGCGGCGTGTTCGCCACCGGGTACAGCCGACGCGTGGCCTTGTTGACGCCGACGTCGGTGGCCTGCGCCGACAGCACCACCGCGACCAGCAGCTCGAACGGCGTGGTGTATTGCAGTTCGGTGGTCGGCCTGGGGTTCAGTTCGCGCAGGCGGGTGAACAGTTCGACGACTTGCGCGTGCGTCAGCGTCCTGCGCAGTGTGGCGGCGGTTTTCTTCGCGACGGGTTGTTTCGCTGCCTTCGCCGATGACCGGCGGGGCGGAGCGTGAGCGGGACTCGCCGTGAACCCGTCCACGGGGGCTCGGTCGCCGCATCCCTGCGGCTCACGGTCCCGCTCACGTCCCACCCCGCCGGTCATCGACGAGGAATTTTTCCTGGCTGCCTTGCGGGTGGCTTTTGTCGTCATTGGTCGCTGCGTTGTGCGGCTTTGGCTTTTGCGCGCGCCAAGGCAAGCGCGGCGGCGGGTGGCAGGGCGGTTTTTTGCCGTTGTGATTGTGCTTGTGGCGGCGGCGCACGGCGCGCGGCGCGTTCGGCGGCGATGCGCGCCAGCCGCGCTTCGCGTGCGCGGTGGCGCTCGCGTGCGGCCCAGGCGGCGGACAGGCGTTGCTGCGTGGCGAGGATCGGCGCGGCGGTTCGTGGGTCGCATCCGGCGCAGGGAACGAAATCCATCAGTCCCGTTTCGAGCGCCGCATCGACGTCGTCGCGTTCCAGCAACGCGGCCAGCCGCGCGCCGTCGTCGCAGTCGTGCGGTTGCCGCGCGGTCATCAGCGGCCGGTGAAGGCGGGCTTGCGCCGTTCCAGGAAGGCGCGCGTGCCTTCGTGCATGTCTTCGCTGGCGAACAGCAGGGCGAATTGCGCGGTTTCGTAGTGCAGGGCTTCCTCGATGCCGCATTCGCCGCCGTGGATCACGGCGTCGAGGACGCCGCGCAGGGCCAGCGGCGCGGCAGCGGCCAGTTGCGCGGCCAGCCGGGCGGTTTCGGCGTCCAGTTCGGCAGCGGGCACCACGCGGTTGACGATGCCCAGTTGCTGCGCGCGCTCGGCGCTGATCGGCGTACCCAGCAGGCACAGTTCCAGCGTGGCCGCGCGCCCGGCCAGGCGCAGCAGGCGCTGGGTGCCGCCGAAGCCGGGGATCAGGCCCAGGTTGATTTCCGGCTGGCCGACCTTGGCGCTGTCGGCGGCGATGCGCAGGTGGCAGGCCATCGCCAGTTCCAGCCCGCCACCCAGGGCAAAGCCATTGACCTTGGCGATGACCGGCTTGGGCAGGGTCTCGATGCGCCGCATCAGCCGCTGGCCGCGCAGCGAAACCTCGCGGCCGGCGTTGACGCCCAACTCGGCCATTTCGGCGATGTCCGCACCGGCGACGAAGGCCTTCGGCCCGCTGCCGGTCAGCACCACCACGCGCACGCCCGGGTCGTTGGCGGCGGCGTCGAAGGCGGCCTGCAGCGCGCCGATCGTGGCCGCATTCAGCGCGTTGAGCTTGTCCGGACGGTTGACGGCGATCTGGCGGACGCCGCCGTCATCGGCGACGAGAACGGGGGATTCGGTCATGGTGGTGGGGTAGAGGAAAGGGGTGCGCAGGGTAGCAAGACATGCCTGGCCTGCGTTTGCCGGGGAGATTCGAGCAAGGCATTGCGGTCCGCAAAGGGCGCAAAAGACGCGAAGTGGATGAGCCGGGTTTCAATGGCTCGCCTTTGCGTACTTCGCGTTTTTTTGCGGACAAGAACGCCTTTTCTACACGTCATCGAACATCTGCCACTGCCGCCCGTCGAACATTTCCAGCGGCTTGAACCGGCGCTTGTAGTCCATCTTGCGGTGGCCGTCGATCCAGTAGCCCAGGTACAGGTGCTTGCGGCCTTCGCGGCGGGCCCATTCCAGTTGGCGCAGGATCGACAGCGTGCCGAGGCTGCGTGCTTCGCAGTCGGGGTCGTAGAAGGTATAGACCGCCGACAGTGCTTCCGGCAGCACGTCGGTCACCGCCACCGCGACCAGCCGGCCATCGCCTTCGGGGCCGTGGTCGCGCAGTTCGAGAAAACGCCCTTGCGACCAACTGCCGATGAGGAACTGGTCGAACTCGATCGCGCCATGCCCGTCCATGCCGTCGCCGCGATGGCGTGCGTGCAGATAGCGCCGGTACAGCGCCAGTTGCTCGTCGGTGCGTTCGGCAGCCACCACGCGCGCTTCGATCTGCGCATTGCGCGCCGCGCAGCGGCGCTGACTGCGGTCCGGCGTGAAGGCATCCACGGGGATGCGCACCGCCATGCAGGCCTGGCAATGCGGGCAATGCGGCCGATACACCAGGTCGCCGCTGCGGCGGAAACCCCAACCCAGTGCGGTCGGGTAGAACGACGCCAGCCGCGGATCGCGCGGATCCAGCACCAGGTCGCGCGCGGTGCGCTCGGCCCAGTAGCCGCACGGATGCTCGCCGGTGTGGAACAGGCGCAGGTCGTCGTGGCCGGGGTTGAAGTCGGTGCCCATCGGGGGGTCTTGGTTTTGGGGTCGGGGGCAATGGGAGAGTCGGGGCTTGGGCCAGCATACTGCCGCCGGAGCGTCTCCGGGGCCGCGACTGGCTGAAAACTGAATATTGCCTACCGTGCGTCAACCGGCGCGATGCAGGGGCGTTTTTGTCGCCAGTGGCCAATCCGCGCCACGACGACAAGAGGCTAGACCGCAATGAACCGCAAGAACCTGCTGATGATGGCCGTGCTGGTGGCCCTGTCCGGCGTCGCCGTGGCCAGCGCCGCCGATCAGAAACCCGACGACGCGCCGCGCGCGAAGCTGGACGCCAATGGCGACGGCGTGATCGACAAGACCGAGGCGGCGAAATTCCCGCGCCTGGCCGAGAAATTCGACCAACTGGACAAGAACAAGGACGGCAAACTGGACAAGGAGGAACGCCCGATGCATGCGCGCGGCGACCGCGGCGACCGCGGCGACCGCGGCGGCCCTGGCGGCCCTGGCGGCCCTGGCGGCCCTGGCGGCCCC
>JASGDT010000016.1:0-113405 GCA_047607085.1 Pseudoxanthomonas sp.
GTCGGCCACGTCGCCGTCGGCCACCGCCGTCAGCACGTTGCCGCTGATCGCCGTGTCTTCGCTCGTCGTCACGCTGTCGTCGTTGGCCACCGGCGCGTCGTTCGCCGCCGTCACCGTGATCGTCACCGTCTGCGTCGAGGTCTCGCCCGACTCCGCATCGGTCACCGTGTAGGTGAACGTATCCTCGCCGCTGTAGTCCGGGTCCGGCGTGTAGGTGTAGCTGCCGTCCTCGTTGAGCACCACCGTGCCGTTGCTCGGCTCGGTCTCCAGCGCGAAGGTCAGGTCGCCGCCGCTGGTCGTGCTGTCGTTGTCCGCCACCGTGCCGGTCACCGGCGTGTCTTCGGTGGTCTCCGCGCTGTCGTCCGCCGCGGTCAGGTCCGTCACCGCATCGACCGTGATCGTCAGCGTCGCCTCGTCCGTCGTGGTGCCGTCGCTGATCGTGTACGTCGCCACCGGCACGTCGCCGCTGTAGTTCGACGCCGGCGTGAACGTGTAGCTGCCGTCCTCGTTGATCACCAGCGTACCCACGCCGTCGATCTCCGCCGTCTCGCCCGCTTCGTACGTCGTCCCGTCCACCACGAACTGCGTCACCGTCAGCGTGTCGCCGTCCGCATCCGTGTCGGCCACGTCGCCGTCGGCCACCGCCGTCAGCACGTTGCCGCTGATCGCCGTGTCTTCGCTCGTCGTCACGCTGTCGTCGTTGGCCACCGGCGCGTCGTTCGCCGCCGTCACCGTGTCGTCGTCATGGCGACTGTCGTGGCCGCCCATGGAAAGCGCGGCGCCGGCCACGCCGAGCACGCCCAGCAGCCAGGGCCACAGCACGAATCCGCCGCTGCCCCATTCGATCTCGGTAAAATGGAATTCGGACCAAGGCGAGGTGTACTGACCCCACCAGGCCACGTCGTTGTCGTCGATCAGCACCAAGTCGCTGCGGTCGTTGCCGGTGTCGGTGCCATCGCCGGGCGCATGCTCGGCTTGCTCGGCTTGCTCGGCCTGTTCGGCTTGCGGGTAGTGGACATAGAAGTCGTGAACGACGATTTCCTGACCGTCTTTCAGTACCAGCACCAAGTCATCGCCGCGCCTCTCGTAGCGGGCAACGCTCTCCGGCGCCAACTTCAGAAAAACCACCGATGGCCGATCCAGGGCCAGATTAGCGGTATCCACCGTATGGCTCGCGCCACCCTTCTTGTAAACGACCTTGGCTTTCATTCAGTTCTCTCTAGAGTTCCCAATCCATGTCTTCCCGTGGCACGTCCGAGCATCCGGCAAGCGGCCCCGCCCATTCGGGCGTAACGGCCGACCGCCCGGCCGCGATCGGCGAGCAGGCAGCGCCTCGGTTCTGTCGAAGCCGGCCCGTTGCGCACCTTCGTGCCGCAGCTCACCGACCGCTACTCGCATGCAGCTCATCGCCATCCTCGACCAGCGCAATCCCCACGCCCGCAGGCGCAGGCATCAGCCGCTGGTCTCCCGGCAAATCCGCATTCATCGCACGTACCCCCATCAACACCCATCCCCTCCGCAACTCCAGCAAGTACCGGCCGTGCCCGATCGAACCGGACTTGGCTCGGAATTGCAAACCACGTCCCTACATCTGCCGTGATGATGTCCTAACTTTTTCGACGAATAGTGAATTCAGCTTAAATATCACTACCTAAATATCACTATTTAAATATCGCTTGCTCTCTCTTCTTCACCTGATGTGAGAAGCGAATCACAATCCCATTCGCGCCATCCGCTTCCGTGCCGCTGGTTGGCGGACGGATGCCCGGCGGCGTGCCCGCCGGGCGCACTGTTGCTCACATCGAATATGGTATGGCCAGTGGCCGCCGGCGGGGTCACTTCTTTTTGGGCGCGATCATCATGACCATCTGCCGGCCTTCCAGGCGCGGGCGCGACTCGATGACGATTTCGTCGCCGAGTTCGGCCTCGATGCGCGCGGCCATTTCGCGGCCCAGTTCCTGGTGGCTCATTTCGCGGCCACGGAAACGGATATTGACCTTGACCTTGTCGCCCTCTTCCAGGAAGCGGCGCATGTTGCGCATCTTGATCTGGTAGTCGCCTTCGTCGGTGACCGGGCGGAACTTGAGTTCCTTGATCTCGACCTGCTTCTGCTTCTTCTTGGCCTCGTTGGCCTTCTTCTGCATTTCGAACTTGAACTTGCCGAAGTCCATGATCTTGCAGACCGGCGGATCCGCGTTGGGCTGGATTTCGACCAGATCCAGTTCGGCGTCCTGCGCCATGGCCAGCGCTTCGTCGCGCGAAAGCACGCCGACCATTTCACCGTCGCTGCCGATCACGCGCACGCGTGGCACGCGGATTTCATGGTTCCTGCGGTTCTGCTTGTTGTCGGGAGGGGTACTGATGTGAGGGTCTCCAAATGAAACGGTACCGGCCGGGTCACGGCCCGGCCGGGCCTGAAAAACTCATGCCGACTGTTCGGCGCGCAGGCGCTCGGCAAAGGCGGGCAACGACATTGTGCCCAAATCTTCGCCGGAACGGGTACGCACGGCCACCGCGCCGTTTTCCTTCTCGCGGTCCCCGACCACCAGCAGGTACGGCACCCGTTGCAGCGTGTGCTCGCGGATTTTATAGCCGATCTTTTCGTTGCGCAAATCGGCGACCACCCTAAACCCTTGTGCGGAAAGGGTTTTCCGCACCTCTTCGACCCAATCGGCCTGGGCGTCGGTGATGTTGGCCACCACCGCCTGCACCGGAGCCAGCCAGGCCGGGAAAGCGCCGGCGTGGTGTTCGATCAGGATGCCGATGAAGCGCTCCATCGAGCCGACGATGGCCCGATGCAGCATCACCGGGTGGCGTTTCTGGCTGTTTTCATCGACGTATTCCGCGCCGAGGCGGCCCGGCATCATGAAATCGACCTGCATCGTACCGAGTTGCCAGGTGCGGCCGATGGCGTCCTTGAGGTGGTATTCGATCTTCGGGCCGTAGAAGGCGCCTTCGCCCGGCAGTTCCTGCCATTCCACGCCCGAGGCGCGCAGGGCGCTGCGCAGCGCGTCCTCGGCCTTGTCCCAGGTGGCGTCGTCGCCGAGGCGCGATTCCGGGCGCAGCGCGATCTTGATCTGGATGCTTCCATCGGCGGTGGGGTCGAAACCGAAGTCGGCATACACCTTCAACGCCTGTTCGTGGAAGGCGCGCACTTCCGATTCGATCTGCGCCTCGGTGCAGAACACGTGGCCGTCGTCCTGGGTGAAGCCGCGCACGCGCAGGATGCCGTGCAGCGCGCCGGAAGGCTCGTTGCGGTGACAGGAACCGAACTCGCCGTAGCGGATCGGCAGGTCGCGGTAGCTGTGCAGGCCCTGGTTGAACACCTGCACGTGGCCGGGGCAGTTCATCGGCTTGACCGCGTAGGTGCGCTTCTCCGATTCGGTGAAGAACATGTTGTCCTTGTAGTTGTCCCAGTGGCCGGACTTCTGCCACAGCGACACGTCGAGGATCTGCGGGCAGCGCACTTCGCCGTAGCCGGTGTCGCGATACACCTTGCGCATGTACTGCTCGACCACCTGCCAGATGTTCCAGCCCTTCGGATGCCAGAAGACCAGGCCCGGCGCTTCCTCCTGCAGGTGGAACAAATCCTGCTGCTTGCCGATGCGGCGGTGGTCGCGCTTTTCGGCCTCCTCGATGCGCTGGATGTAGGCGTCGAGCTGCTTCTTGTCGGCCCAGGCAGTGCCGTAGATGCGCTGCAACTGCTCGTTCTTCGAATCGCCGCGCCAGTACGCGCCGCTGATGCGGGTCAGCTTGAACGCCTTCAGGAAGCGCGTGTTCGGCACGTGCGGACCGCGGCACATGTCAACGTATTCCTGATGGAAATACAGGCCCATCGCGGTCACGTCATCGGGCATGTCTTCGATCAGGCGCAGCTTGTAGTCCTCGCCGCGCTGCTTGAAGGTGGCGACGACTTCGGCGCGCGGGGTCATCTGCTTGATGACGTCGTAGTCCTGTTCGATCAACTGCTTCATCCGCGCTTCGATCGCGGCCAGGTCTTCCGGCGTGAACGGGCGTTCGGAATAGATGTCGTAGTAGAAGCCCTCGTCGATCACCGGGCCGATCACCATCTTCGCATCCGGGTACAACTGCTTGACCGCATGGCCGACCAGGTGCGCGCAGGAGTGGCGGATGATCTCGACGCCTTCGGCATCCTTCGGGGTGATGATGCGCAGGGCGGCGTCGCGGTCGATGAGGTCGCTGGCATCGACCAGCTTGCCATCCACGGCACCGGCCACGGTGGCCTTGGCCAGACCCGCGCCGATCGACTGCGCGACCTGCATGACGGAGACGGGGTTTTCGTATTCGCGGCGGGAGCCGTCGGGAAGGGTAATGGCGATCATGGGAGTTCGTGTTTCGGTTGCGTGCGACCGCATGTGGGTCGTCGGAAATGCAAAAGGCGCCACGAGGGCGCCTTCCTGGGTGGCCTCGGGCGGGGAATCAGCGATGGGCGGTGGTAGTACTCATGTCGCACGCTCGGCCGGCGTTTCCGCGGGCCACCCGGGTTTGTGCTGTGGTGCGGCCATTCTAAGGCAAATCCGGCCGGCAATGCCGGCGACGGGCGCACCGCCGCAACGTTCAGAAGGAATCGCCCGGAATCCTGACGAAACCTTCCATCAAAATCCGCGCACTGCGGCTCATCACTGCCTTGGTGACCGCCCACTGGCCATCGCGCTGCTCCACCGATGCGCCGACGCGCAAGGTGCCGGAGGGGTGGCCAAAGCGCACGGCATCGCGCGGGCCGCCGCCAGCGGCAAGGTTCACCAGCGTGCCAGGCACCGCTGCGGCGGTGGCGATGGCGACCGAGGCGGTACCCATCATCGCGTGGTGCAGCTTGCCCATGCTCAGGGCGCGCACCAGCAAGTCGATGTCGCCGGCCTGCACGATCTTGCCGGCGGAGGTGGCGTAGTCCCTCGGCGGGGCGACGAAGGCCACCTTCGGCGTGTGCTGGCGGGTAGCGGCTTCCTCGGGCGTCTTGATCAGACCCATGCACAGCGCGCCGGCGACGCGGATGGCTTCCATCTTCGCCAGCAACGCCTTGTCGTTGTTGATCGCCGGTTGCAGTTCGGTGCCGTCGAAACCGATTTGCGCGGCGTTGACGAACACGGTCGGGATGCCGGCGGTGATCATCGTCGCCTGCAAGCTGCCGATGCCGGGCACGTCGAGTTCATCAACCAGATTGCCGGTGGGGAACATGCCGTTTTGAGCAGGTGCCCCACCGCCCTCGCCTTCGCCCTCATCGGCCGGATCAAGAAACTCCAGCAAGATCTCCGCCGCCGGGAAGGTCACGCCGTCCAGCTCGAAATCGCCGGTTTCCTGCACCTGCCCGTTCGTCATCGGCACGTGCGCGAGAATCGTCTTGTTGATGTTGGCCTGCCAGATGCGCACCGTGCACACGCCGTTGTCCGGCACGTTCGCAACATAGCCGGCGTGGATGCCGAACACACCGGCCGCCGTGGTCAGGTTGCCGCAGTTGCCCGACCAATCGACGAAATCCTCGTCGATGCTGACCTGTCCGTACAGGTAATCGATGTCGTGGCCGGGCTGCGACGACGGCGACACGATCACGCCCTTGCTGGTGCTCGACGTCGCCCCGCCCATGCCGTCGGTCTGTTTGCCGTAAGGATCGGGCGAACCGATCACGCGCTGGAACAACCTGTCGCGCGCGATGCCCGGCACGCGCGCGGCTTCCGGCAAATCCTCCAGGCGGAAGAACACGCCCTTGGACGTACCGCCGCGCATATAGGTGGCCGGGATCTTGATCTGGGGAATCTGGCTCATTGCGCCACCTTGAAACATCAAGCGGCCCGACTGGCCAGATGGTTGCGAAGCTTAGCCCTGCCCCGGTGGCGGCAAAAGTGGACGGAAACGATCAACCCGTTGCCGCGCCGCCGGGGAACGGGATGATCCGCGCCACCGGCATCAGCCGCTGGCGCACCAGTTCCAACGGCACGTGGTATTCCATGTTGTAGCGAGCGTTGCGGCCCAGTGCCGGATGCTTGAACAATCCATTCCAATCCCGTGCGGCGGCATCCGGCAATGGGCGGTCGGAATGCTCCAGATCCATCCAGAAGCCGAACTTGCGATCATTCATCGAGGCCAGCAGGCTGCGGTCGCGGGTGGCGGCGAAGGCAAAGCCGGCATCGAAACCACGCAACTCCGCATCCACGCCGTCGCCGTGCAGGCCGTGATGCGCGCAAATGGCGGCGAACTGCAACAGCGAAGCTTCGTGCAGGCGACGCAGGCCGGCGGCATTGCCGGGCAAGGCCAGCACCGCGCCGGTGGCGGCGTTGAGCATCACCACGAACGACTGCCGCCGCCAGATGTCGATATCGGCGTACCACTCGCCCAGCGGGTTGGCCTGCGGCTCCGGCTCGCGCGGCTTGGCCGGTTGGCGCAAGCGCTTGAGCAGCTTGGCGGTGCAGCGCAAAACGGTCATGCCACGCGCACCTGGCGTCTTCGAACAGATCCGGGAAAGATGTTGGCGTGCCCGTCCCAACGGGCATCTTTCAACGACAGGTAGCGGTATCCCAGACACGTCAGGTGCAGCAATGCGGGGATCTTGACCCGGGAATCTTCGTTGAACTTGTTCATTCGTCGCCTTCCATCAAAGCCGCCAGTCCGCGCGGCGCATCCCGGACCCGGATCGCTTCGATGCGGTCGGGCAGGTCGATGTAATAGACGAGGTAGCGCTCGAAACCGTGGACGGGGAGGAAGCGCAGGGGCGCAGGCAAGTCGCGAGCAAAGGCCGCATGCCGAGTGGAGCCGACGGCAGGATGACGGGAAGCCAGATCAACCGCCGCTTCCACGGCTGCGATGAAGCGCAGTTCCAGCGCCAATCCGCCCTGACGTGCATACCACGCGGCTGCGTCATCGAGATCGCGACGGCCCGAATCCCGCCAATGGATCGGCTTCATCCCCCGGTGCGCTCGGCACGCTGCCTGGCCTGCTCCCGCATGCGGTCGAAGAAATCCGGCTCCTGCGGGGTTGCCGGCCCCGAGGCCATGCCTTCGGCGATCAACTGGCGCAGGAACTCGGCCGCCTTGGCGCGCTGGCGCTGGCGGATCAGGTCGCGCATGTAATCGGAGGTGCTGGCGAAGCCGCCTTCGCGGACTTCTTCGTCCACGAACTGCCGGAGCGGATCAGGCAGGGAGACATTCATGGTGGCCATGACGGGATCCAATGGCAAAAACTGCCAAGAAGTGTGCGCCTGACGGGAAAGGGGCGCAAGCGCCCCAGCCCCGATGCCCTGCCCCGCCTGCCGTGGCTGGCGGCAATCAAGCCGCCTTGTTGGCTTCGAGGAAATCCTGCGCGAAGCGTTGCAGCACGCCGCCGGCCTCGTAGATGGCGACTTCTTCGTCGCTGTCGAGGCGGCAGGAGACCGGCACTTCGATTTTTTCGCCGTTCTTGCGATGAATCACGACGGTCAGATCGGCGCGCGGTTTGCGCGTACCGATCACGTCGAAGGTTTCGCTGCCGTCGATGCCCAGCGTCTTGCGGTTGGTGCCGGGTTTGAATTCCAGCGGCAACACGCCCATGCCGATCAGGTTGGTCCGGTGGATGCGTTCGAAGCCTTCGGCGACGATGGCTTCCACGCCTGCAAGTCGTACGCCTTTGGCGGCCCAGTCGCGCGAACTGCCCTGGCCGTAATCCGCGCCGGCGATGATGATCAGCGGCTGCTTGCGGTCCATGTAGGTTTCGATGGCTTCCCACATGCGCACGACCTTGCCTTCCGGTTCGATGCGCGCCAGCGAACCTTTCCTGACCTCGCCATCGACCACGGCCATTTCGTTGACCAGTTGCGGATTGGCGAAGGTGGCGCGTTGCGCGGTGAGGTGGTCGCCGCGATGGGTGGCATAGCTGTTGAAGTCTTCTTCCGGCAAGCCCATTTTCGCCAGGTATTCGCCGGCGGCGGACGAGGGGAGAATCGCGTTCGACGGCGACAGGTGATCGGTGGTGATGTTGTCCGGCAGCACCGCCAGCGGGCGCAGGCCGCGCAAGGTGCGTTCGCCCGCCAGTGCGCCTTCCCAGTACGGCGGGCGGCGGATGTAGGTGCTCTGCGGCCGCCATGCGTACAGCGGGCTGGCCTTTTCGCGTTGCTCGACACGCACGCTGAACATCGGGCCATAGACCTTGCGGAATTGTTCGGGCTTGACCGACGCCTTCACCACGGCGTCGATCTCGGCGTCGCTGGGCCAGATGTCCTTGAGGCGCACTTCATTGCCTTGCGCATCGACGCCCAGCACGTCCTTCTCGATATCGAAGCGCACGGTGCCGGCAATCGCGTAGGCGATCACCAGCGGCGGCGATGCGAGGAACGCCTGCTTGGCGTACGGGTGGATGCGGCCGTCGAAGTTGCGGTTGCCGGACAGCACCGCCGTGGCGTACAGGTCGCGGTCGATGATTTCCTGCTGGATCTTCGGATCCAGCGCGCCGCTCATGCCGTTGCAGGTGGTGCAGGCGAAGGCGACGATGCCGAAACCGAGTTTTTCCAGTTCCGGCAGCAGGCCGGCGTCTTCCAGATACAGCTGCACGGCCTTGGAACCGGGCGCGAGCGACGACTTGACCCATGGTTTGCGCACAAGTCCGCGCGCGTTGGCGTTGCGCGCCAGCAGACCGGCGGCGATGACGTTGCGCGGGTTGCTGGTGTTGGTGCAGGAAGTGATCGCGGCAATGATGACCGCGCCGTCGGGCAACAGGCCGTCGGCTTCTTCGGTGCGTGCAGCTTCCAGCTTGGCTTCATCTGCGATGCCGCGCTCGGCCAGGGCGCTGACCGGCAGGCGGCGGTGCGGGTTGGACGGGCCGGCCATGTTGCGCACCACGGTGGAAAGGTCGAAGTGCAGGGTGCGTTCGTATTCGGCGGTTTTCAGCGCATCGGTCCACAGGCCGGCGGTTTTTGCGTAGGTTTCGACCAGTTGCACTTGCGATTCTTCGCGGCCGGTCAGGCGCAGGTAATCGAGCGTGTTGTCGTCGATGAAGAACATCGCCGCGGTCGCGCCGTATTCCGGGGCCATGTTGCTGATGGTGGCGCGGTCGCCGACGGTCAATGCGGCTGCGCCTTCGCCTCGGAATTCCAGATACGCGCCGACGACTTTTTCCTTGCGCAGGAATTCGGTCAGCGCCAGCACCACGTCGGTGGCGGTGATGCCCGGTTGCGGCCTGCCGCTCAATTCCACGCCGACAATATCCGGCAGGCGCATCCACGAGGCGCGGCCCAGCATCACGTTTTCCGCTTCCAGCCCGCCCACGCCGACGGCAATCACGCCCAGCGCGTCAACGTGCGGCGTGTGGCTGTCGGTGCCCACGCAGGTATCGGGGAAGGCCACGCCGTCGCGGGTGCAGATCACCGGCGACATTTTCTCCAGATTGATCTGGTGCATGATGCCGTTGCCGGCGGGAATCACCTCGACATTGTCGAAGGCCAGCCTGGTCCAGTCGATGAAGTGGAAGCGGTCTTCGTTGCGGCGGTCCTCGATGGCGCGGTTCTTCGCAAACGCATCCTTGTCGAAGCCCGGCGCTTCCACCGCCAGCGAGTGATCGACGATGAGCTGCACCGGCACCACCGGATTGACGGCAGCGGGGTCGCCGCCCTGGTCGGCGATGGCGTCGCGCAGGCCGGCCAGATCGACCAGCGCAGTCTGGCCGAGAATGTCGTGGCAGACCACGCGCGCCGGGAACCACGGGAAATCGAGTTCGCGCTTGCGGCCGATCAACTGGCCCAGGTACGCGGGAATCCTGTCGGCTTCGGCCTTGCGCACGATGTTTTCGGCATGCACGCGGGCGGTGTAAGGCAGTCTGCCGTAGCTGCCGGGGGCGATGGCCTCGACGGCGGCGCGGGCGTCGAACCAATCCAGATTCGTGCCTGGGAGCGGTTTGCGGTAAGCGGTGTTCATGGCGTTGGCTGTTGGCGGGCGAAGCCCCGTTGGCTGCGCACAATCTGGCACTGCGGAACGCATTGATCAATCTTGATTCAATAAATCAATGCAAAGCGAGCCTGCGGCGCGGCAGGTCGCGGCTACTGCCGCGACGCGCTCTGGCGCAGCGCAGCAATACGGTCGCGTTGGTATCATGTCGGTCTTGCCCAGCCACGAGCCAAGCCATGACCCCGGAAGAATTGCTGACCACCTATGGCCCACGTGAAGCGATGGAGTACGACGTGGTCGTGGTCGGCGCAGGTCCCGGCGGGCTGGCCACCGCGATCCGGCTGAAGCAATTGGCGGCCGAAGCCGGCCGCGAAGTCTCGGTCTGCGTGCTGGAGAAGGGTTCCGAACCCGGCGCGCACATCCTGTCCGGCGCGATCATGGACCCGAAGGCGCTGACCGAACTGTTCCCGAACTGGGCCGAACTGGGCGCGCCGTTGAAGCAGGCGGTGACGAAGGACGAGTTCCTGTTCCTTGACGAAACCGGCGCGAAGGCGACGCCGAACTGGCTGTTGCCGGATTGCTTCCACAACGAAGGCAATTACATCGTCGGCCTGGGCAGCGTGGTGCGCTGGCTGGCGCAGCAGGCCGAAGCGCTGGGCGTGGAAATCTTCCCCGGCTTTGCCGCCGCCGAGGTGCTGTACGCCGACGACGGCGCGGTGAAGGGTGTGGCCACCGGCAACATGGGCTTGGGCAAGGATGGCGAGCCGACCGCCGAATTCCAGTTGGGCATGGAATTGCTGGCGAAATACACGATCTTCGCCGAAGGCGCGCGCGGCCAGCTGGGCCGGCAGTTGATCGAGAAGTTCAAGCTGGATGCCGGCAAGGATCCGCAGAGTTACGGCATCGGCATCAAGGAGTTGTGGCAGGCCGATCCGGCGAAGCATCAGCCGGGACTGGTGGTGCATACCGCCGGTTGGCCGCTGGCGTCGGATACCTATGGCGGCTCGTTCCTGTATCACGCCGAGGACGGCAAGATTTCGGTCGGTTTCGTGGTCGGGCTGGACTACAAGAACCCGTGGCTGTCGCCGTTCGAGGAATTCCAGCGTTTCAAGACCCACCCTTCGATTCGCAAGCATCTGGAAGGCGGCAAGCGCATCGGCTACGGCGCGCGCGCGATTACCGCCGGCGGTTTGCTGTCGCTGCCGAAGACCGTGTTCCCCGGTGGCGCGCTGGTCGGTTGCGAAGCCGGTTATCTCAACGCTTCGCGCATCAAGGGTTCGCATGCGGCGATCAAGACCGGCATGCTGGCGGCGGAAGCGGCGTTCGCGGCGCTGGGCGAAGGCCGCTCGCACGACGAACTGGCGGCGTATCCGGCGGCGTTCGAGAAATCCTGGCTGCATGCCGAACTGCGGCAGGCCAAGAACTTCAAGCAATGGTTCAAGAAGGGCCGCACTTTCGCCACGTTGATGACCTTCATCGAACAGGGGCTGCTGCCGAAGCTGGGTATCCGCAATCCGCCGTGGACGATCCATCGCGCCGCACCGGACCACGCGGCACTGTTGCCCGCCGACCAGTGCGAGAAGATCGCCTACCCCAAGCCCGATGGCGTGCTGACTTTCGACCGATTGAGTTCGGTGTTCCTGTCCAGCACCAACCACGACGAGGACCAGCCCAGCCATCTGACGCTGAAGGACGCCAGCGTGCCGGTCAACGTCAACCTGAAGGAATACGCCGGCCCCGAGGCGCGCTATTGCCCGGCGGGGGTCTATGAATTCGTCGGCGTCGAAGAAGGCGCGCCGCGCCTGCAGATCAACGCGCAGAACTGCGTGCACTGCAAGACCTGCGACATCAAGGACCCGACCCAGAACATCGTCTGGGTTGCACCGCAGGGCGGTGGCGGGCCCAACTACGCTGGCATGTAATGCCGGCGCAGAAGTTCCCTGCTCAATACGCAACCATCCACTCCTGATAGCGAACCTTCAGTCCCGTTCGACAGATTCGGAAGATACCCATTGAAATTGGTCAATTCGACCTGTATGGCCCGAATATCGCTTTGATCCGCATGCGCTCATCACCGTCATCGATCACGAACACGTGGTAGCTCTCTCCGCCGGGTGCAACGCGAATGATCACGTGTCCCTGCGAACTCTTGGCGTCGTCCAGGATGTTGTAAGAAGTCTGCGCCGTGGCCGGACCGACATTGGTGACAAAGATGTCGCGCTCGCCCGGCCACACCTTCGTCGAGGTCAGGTGCCGCCAGGTGTTCACCGCCGGGTGTCCCTCGCCGCGCGAGGTCACCACCACCACGCGCGGGCGCAGCGTGGCAAGGAAGGGGATCGAATTGGCATCCCAGCTGCCGTGGTGGTTGGCCTTCATCGCATCCACCGGACCGACGACCCGGGCCACGGCCGATTCCACGTTCGTCCAGGCCGGCGGATTGGAGGCGGTTTCCGCCGCGTTGTTGGACAGGTCGCCACCGCTGAAGTAATCGAACTTGCCGTAATGGATGACGAAGACATTGCTCAGGTCGTTCTCGATCGGGTAATCGTCCTCGTCCAGATCGGACAACGGCGGGAACAGATTGCGCGTGGCATGGCCTTCGCCACTCCACACCATGCCGTTGCTGTACAGGTTGCGGATTTCGAAGCCCGGATATTTCTTCGCCGCGTGCAAGAGGGTGATCTGGTCATCGCGGCCGGGCTCGAAGCGCTCCACCTTCAGCTTCCGGTTCGCGATCTGCCAGGCGAGGAACTTGCGGTAGTTGTTGACCGTGGCATCGCTGATCGGCACGGGATAGGCGTAATCCGGCCACCCGCGGTCAAGTATCTTCGCGATCGGCAGATGTTCGGCGAACTCGGTGATGCCGCTGAGCTGGTACGCACCGTTCTTCGCCATTGGCGAATCCTCGACGATGGCCCCCATGTGGTCCCCGTGGAAATGCGAGATCAGCGCATAGTCGATGCCTTTCGCGCCCTTGGGCAGGGCGCGCTGCACGTAACGGGCCACCCACTCGCCCGGCGGGCGCGATGCATCGGGTTTCGTCGGCAACGAGAACGGCGGCATCTCCACGGTCTTGCCGCTGAAGTCCTCCATCATCGTGGTGCCGTCGGGCAGGATGAAGAACAGCGCATCGCCGCGGCCGGTGTTGATGTGGTGGATATCCAGCTCGCCCTTCGACCAGGCCGGCAACGGCTTGCCGACTTCGGGGACGGTGGCCTGCGAATGCGCGGCGACGGCTTGCGCATGCGACGGCACGGCGGACACGCCACCCAGGGCCAGCAGCGCAAGCGGAAGCAGCTTCGCCTTCGGCGCGGATCCGGAGCTTGCCGCCATTACGCTGCGGGCCGCCAGCGACGATGCGAATGCAACAATTCTCAAAATCATGTCATTCGTCCTCATTCGATTGCGGTTTGTTCGGCCGACGCCTGGGTCGGGTGGTACCGGCGACTCAGTTCTTGCGTTCGACCTTGTAGATGCCATCGGTCGCCTTGCCTTCGGTATCGGTCACGTTGGCGCTGACGTAAACCTCGCCATCGGTGGTCTGTGCGATGCCCTCGATCTCGAACTTTTTCGCTTCGCTCTCCGCAGCCTTGCAATTGAGCAAACGCGCAGGCTCGTACGTGGCGCCGTCCTTCACTTCGCCCAACTTGACCACGATGATGCGATTGCCGCGCCCGGTGGCCGCGCCGGTGACGCCGTTGCCGTCCCACACCGGCACCAGGAACTCATCGACCTCCGGCGAATAGTGGGTGGCCTGGCCGACGTTGTAGTCGCCGGTAGTCGGCACGTAGAACTTCTCGCCAAGCTGGAATACATCGCCTTCAATGCTGGCGACGTAGTAGGGTTTGAGCACGACGAGATCTTTGCCGGCGCCCTTCTCGACATTTTCGTCGGCGGTGCCGATGATGAATTTTCCGTCGCGATACGGCGTGATCGAGGCGGCCTTCTTGCCGGTGCCCCCCTGTTGTGCCTTGAACTGACGGATGACCTGGCCATTTTCGTCCAGTTGCGCGATCTGGTAGTCGTCCACCTCGTGGATCATGGCCAGATAGAACGCGCCGTTCGCATAGGCCAGCCCGTTGCCGTGGCCCATGTCCGCCGGCGCCTCTTCGCCCTGCACGCGCACCGTGTGCGTGGTGACGACCGGGTTCGGGCCGAGGAAATCCGCGATCTTGTAGAACGCGGTCCAGCCGGGGCCATTGCTGGTGTTGGTCTTGGTCGCATAGGCGTCTCTCCCGACGACCACCAAAGTTCCAAGGTTGGACGCAATGTGCGTTTCGCCGTTGTGTTCGATCCTGGCGTCGTCCAGGCCGAGGATACGGTTGTTGCGGGTGTCCACGCTTTCGACGGCGCAGGCATGGCCGGCAAACAACAAGCCGAAAGCCAGCGTCGGCGATGCGAGTGCAAGAAATTTCGATCTCATGTCATAAGGCCTTTTGCAATTTCGGTTTGTGCGGTTCGCCGATGGAACTTGCGTGGACGAAATCTTGCTGCCCTGCGTTGCATCCGATGCTTCGCCCTCACATCGGTACGCCATTCCTTGGCAGTGATGTCGTTGGCGATTTTCCAGCCCTTGGAACCGGATAACGGGCGCACTTGGGACGGGCGCCCGTTATCCGGCATTGCATCAAAAGTGGCCACGCAGGCCGATGGTCGCCTTGCGTCCGCTTTCGATATAGATCTGGCTATGGTGGCCATCGGTGCCCGGCCAGACTTCGTCGTTCGCGTACCAGGTGCCGCGATGCTGGTCGAACACGTTGTTGATGGTGAAGAACGCGTCCAGACCGAAGAAATTGCCCTTCTTTTTCTTGATGAAGGTATAGCTGCCGGACAGGTTGACTTCGGTGTACGGGATGAACGGTTGCGACTGGGTGATCGTGCCGCTTGGCGTGGCGATGCTGCCGGTCTGTCCGCGCGATTTCTCGCCACTGTGCAGCGCGTTCAGGTTCACGCTGAGCGGGCCGTGTTTCCAGGCGAAACCGAGTTGCGCCACGTGCGTGGCGAAGCGCTCCACTTCGATGCTCGGATGGCTGGCCATGTACGAACCGCGCACGGTCAGGCCGCTGAACCAGCCCGGCAGGTAGTCCATCGCATGATTGAAAGCGAACACGTAGCCATTGACGGAGATCGTCTGGTCGCTGGCATTGGCCGAAGTGACGAAAGTCGGGTTGTCGCCGTACTCGTCGCCCGTGTAGCCGAATTCCTCTGCACTCATGCTGGTGCTGATGATGCCGTTCTTGATCTTGTTGTGGAACCAGTCCAGCGAGACCAGGCCCACCGGCTCGAAATACTTCACCGCGCGCAACACGTAGTTGTCGGAGGTTTCCGGCCTCAGATTGACGTTCGGCGCGGTGACGACGGTTTCGCCTTCATCGTCATAGGCAACCGACCACGCGCCGGCCATGCTGCCGATCTCCGGCCGCATCACGGTATGGCTGTAGCCGGCGATCAGGTCGAGGCTGTCGGTGATGCTGTACTTGATCGAAGCGCTGGGCAGGAAGTTGTCGTACTTGCTCTTGCGTTTGGTCCTGTCGTTGGTCAGGTACTGGTACCTCAAGCCATCGGTGGTGGTGGCGTTGCCGGTGACGGCATCGACCGCGTAGCCGGCGGCGGCGACTTCCGCCGGCGACAGCGGGTCGAAATCGTAGCTGGCGTCATGGGTCTGTTCCCAGCGCAGACCGGCCTGCAGTTTGACGTGATCGCCGAACTCGGCGCTGCCCATGAAGTACAGCGCGTTGACCACTTCGTCGAACTTGCGATTGTTGGTGACGTTGGCCGCCAACCAGTCCGCCGGGGTCGGGTTGTCGCGAGAGTAGGTGAAGTCGCCCGGATTGGCCTGCATCAATTCCCAGATCTTGCGCATGCTGGGCATGTACATCTGGCCGCCGTTCAAGGTGGTCACGCTCATGTCGCTGGAGCCAAAGCCGTATTCGTTCTCGCTCTGGATCGCTTCGAGGAACTCGGCATTGCTCATCGGGCCGTTATAGGTCCAGGTATTCAGGGCCGAGGTATCGTTGAACCAGTAGCGCATGCCGGTGCTCTTGCCGCCGGTCTTCCACGTCACCGGCACTCCGGCGATGTCGCTGTAGAAGGTGAAATTCAGCGCGCCGCCCATCATGCGCGATTCGGCGGACTTGCCGCTGCTCAGGCTGCCGGTCGGCCTGCCGCTCATGGTGAAGCTGGATGGCAGGCTCCAATCAGGCCCACTGATCTGCTGGATGTCCCAGTCGGCGTCGTACACGCTGCTGCGCGAGGCGCTGAAATTGCCTGTGCTGGTGATCGCGCCAAGGGTACTTACCTGATCGCCCTTCGCCGAGGCATAGCGGCTGTTCGAGCCGGCATAGAACAGGTTCCCATCCAGCTTGAAGTTCTCGGTGCTCCACTCGAAGCTGGGAACGACGCTGCGCGAATACCCGATCTTGTAGGCGTAGTTTGGACTGCTGATGCTCAAACTCGAATACGCCGCCGCGTTGTTGGTAGTGAAGTCGGTAGCGGGGTTGCCGGTGCCGGCACCACCGCCAGCGGCGTTGCCGGCGATGCCGCTGGCACGGATATTGGTGTTGAAGGTCGGGGTGATCTGGAACGAGTCCAGAGTGCCGCGCCCGGCGAAAGCCATCAACGAGAGGCTCAGGTCATCGGTGGCCTTGAAGTCGATACTGCCGTTCAGGGCGCGACGGTTGTACAGGCGCTCGAATTCATTTGGCGCGATCGTGGTCGGCACGTACGGTTCCGGGCTGATGACGGTCGGGATGTAATTGCGGTTGGAGGTGTTCTGCACCTGCTCCAGATAGCTGTAGGTGCTGCTCGCGCCGACGGCGACGCCGAGGCGGCCATCGAGGAACACGTCCGAATACCTCAAATTGAAGCTTGGCTGGGTGAACTTGCCGTCCATGCCGCCTTCGCGCGGGCCGCTTTTCTTGCTGTCCCACAAGCTTGATGCGGTGGACGTGCTGACGCTGACGTCGATCTTGCGGCCTTTGGCGTCGTAGGCTTTCCTGGTGCGGAAATCGATGGTGCCGGACGGCGCGTTGCCGTCCATGTCGGCGCTGACGGTCGAATACGTGGTGATCGAGTCGACACCGGTCAGCGCCATCTGCTCGAAGCTGAACTGGCGCGAGGAACCGGCGCCGTTGTTCGCATCGACGCCGCCCAGTGCGACACCGTTGAGGGTAATGCCGGTGTACCTGGCCGGCAGGCCGTGCATCGAGATGTTGCGCGGCACGTCGTCGGCCACGGTGTCGTAATCCAGACCGGGCATGTTCTTCAGGAATTCACCCGGGTTGCCGTCACCGATTTCGCCGAAGCTTTCCGCGGACAGCGAGTTGATGACGTTCATCGACGCGCGCTGTTCCATGATCGCGCGCGCATCGCCTTCGCGCGCGCCGAGAACCTGCACCGTGCCGAGGTTGGCGGCATCGTCGGCGCTGGCGGCATCCCGCGTCAGGCTGCTGCTCAGGGCAAATTCCACGCGCTTGCTCTCGCCTGGGGCCAGTTCGATGGTCCGGTGCTCACTGTTGTAGCCGGTGTAGCTGACGAGGATCTCCACCTTGCCTGCGGCCACGCCGCCGAGCTGGAATTCGCCGCGCTCGTCCGTGGTCACCGTATGCGTGCCGGCGCTCGAGCTGATGCGCACGATGGCGTTGCTCATGTAGTTGCCCGAAGCCGGGTTGATCACGCTGCCGCTGACCACGCCGACCCGCTGCGCGGCGGTTTCGACCTGTGGGGAGGACGCGTCCTGGGCATGCGCCGGCACCACGCCAGCCGCGAGCACCCATGACGTGCACGCAGCGCAGAGCAATTTCTTCTTCATTTCCATACCCCTCTCGATTGTGTGTAAGGACTGCTCCCGCGGCTTGCGCTTCGCGGGATAGGCGTGCAACTCGACCCGAGTGATCAACGCACCAGGGTTTGTTCGTGGGGGTATAGATAACGATAACTCAATCCGGCCCTTACTGCACCAATCGCCATCGCACTGCAGAAAATATACTATTATTTTGTGTCATTTGAGCTACAGCCTGGCCGGAAAATCGTTGTATTCTCTACTGGAACAATGTAATTTTCGATAACGATAATGTTCATTATATTAAGATGTTGTTAAAATTATTTGACTCTCCACGAAGCTCGGTGTCCGGATGCTGCACATGCACAATTTGTTGCTCAGGCATTCGGGGGCACTGCAATGCCTTCCGATCGGAGCAGCCCGATGACACGGATCCCTGAAGCCGATGCGAGCGCCGCGCCGGTCGCGAAGCGAGAGACTTGATGATGGAAAATCGATCACTCACACGAGGATGCACAATGGGGAACAACGGCCACGGATATTTCTCACCACTGCCGAGGGTGCTCGTCTCCGACGACTTCGATCGCGGCATGCAGGGTTGGCTTGACCTCCGTCCCAACTTCGTCGGCCCGGACTTCCGCCAGCACTCCGACGACATCGACCTCATCCACTGGGGTCCGACGATGCTGAGCTCCGCGACTTTCGCCTTCGGCGGCACGCACGGCTCGGCATCGGGAACCTACTCGCTCAAGATCTCGAGCAGGGCGAACGCGGCGCCTGCCGACGAGCCTCCCGCCTCGGGCTCGATGGGGCTTGCAATCAAGCGGTTGTCGCTTCCGGGAAACGCGAAGCGACTTCGCATCGAGGCGTTGTTCGCCTACAAGGCCGAACAGGATCGTCCAGGTCTCGGCGTCAATGCCATTCGCGCACTCGGCGTGTTCGTCGATTTGCAGGACGCCGAGCATCGATGGATGCCGGGCGTGCGCTACGTCAACGCGATCGCGGGCACGCCTGTACGACGCTGGCAGTTCTACAGCAAGAGCGATGTGACCGATGCGGAGTGGAGCTACGGTCTGGACGGGTGGCACAAGACCGGTATTGATCCGCAATGGTTCGGCGCGCGAGCGAGCGACGGGTCGAGCGTTGCGACAACCTGGTTCGAGGACGGCGAACAGCACCTCATCTACAACGAGTCCGACGACAAGCTCAACTGGATGCCGCTGTCGCTCACCCTCGATATCGAGCGGCGCACCTACGAAAGCTTTCGGGTCGGACAGCGTACGTTCGCGTTCCCGAAAGATGCGCAGCCGACGCTCGCACCCGCCTATAGCGACATCGAGGCTCTGCTGAACCCGGTGTTCTTCGTCGAGGCGGACACCGCGCGCCGCGTTTCCCTGTACCTCGACTCCGTGCAGATCTCGATCGAGGAGGCGCCGTGAAAACGTTCGCGACATCCGTGGTGGAACTGCGGCAGCGCTTCGAGCAGACGGTCGAGACGCATCCGTTCGAGTGCGGCTGGGCCGACGAGGCCATCGTGTTCGTCGAGGCGCACGATGCCGCCCCTGGCGACGTCGTCACGCTGCGCGTGCAGCTGAGCCCCGACGGCATCCGCTGGATCGACGAGGGCACCGTGTTGCGGGTGACCGAGCACGCGATGGTGCGCTTCACCCACTTCGGCGGCTTCCTGCGGCTCGTCGGCGTCGTGGCCGACGTCGACGGTGCGGCGACCGGGTCAACGCTGACCGTACGCATCGCGTTGAAGGGATAGCGCCATGGCCTTCCGATTCCCCAAGGCGACGATCGGCGCCACGGTGGGCACCGCCCTCGAGTGGTACGATTTCTCGCTCTACGCGATCGCGAGCGCGCTCGTGTTCCCCGCGGTGTTCTTCCCGGGAGGGGATCCGCTGGCGGCGACGCTCGCCTCCTTCGCGACGTTTGCGGTGGGGTTCGTCGCGCGGCCCATCGGCGGCATCATCATCGGCAGTCTCGGCGATCGATACGGCCGACGGCAGATGCTGTTCCTCACCCTGGTGCTGATGGGCGTGTCTTCGACGCTCATCGGTCTTGTCCCCGGCTACGCGACCATTGGCGTCGCCGCACCCGTGCTGCTGGTCGTGCTGCGGGTGCTGCAGGGGTTCGGCGCCGGCGGCGAGTACGCGGGCGCGACGCTGCTCGCGGCAGAGCACGCGCCGGACCGCTCGCGAGGCTTGCACGCCGCGATTCCGGGCGCCGGCAACGCGCTGGGCGCCGTGCTCGCGACGGGCATGCTGACGCTGCTCAACACGATGCTTGACGGGGATGCGTTCCTCGCGTGGGGCTGGCGCATTGCCTTCCTCGCGAGCATCCTCGTGTGCATTGCGGGCGTCCTCATCCGCCTGCGCGTCGCCGAGAGCCCGGAATTCACCGAGTCGGCCAAGGATCGCGGCGTCGCGCGGTTCGCGCTCGGCGAGCTGTTCCGCTCCGAAGGCCGGCGCGTGCCGTTCGCGATGCTCGCGAGCATCGGGCCGAACGTTGCGAGCTACCTCCCGTCGGTCTATGCGCTCACCTACCTCGCCGACTCGGTCGGGGCGCCGGCGTGGATCGGCCTCACCGGCATCCTGATCGGCAACTTCATCAAACTCGCAACGATCCCGCTCGCCGGCTGGATCACGGATCGCGTCGGCCGCAAGCCCGTGTTCCTCGCCGGCGCAATCGGTGCCGCGGCGATGGCCTACCCGTTCTTCGTCCTGCTCGACACGGGCACGCCCATCTACATCTGGATCGCCCTCGTGGGCATGTTCACGCTATGCAACGATGCGATGCTCGCCGCGCAATCCGGTTTCATGTCCGAACTTTTCGACGTGCGCCATCGATACACCGGGGTCTCGTTCAGTCGCGAGATCCCCGCCGCGGTCATCGGCGGCACGCTCCCGTTCGTGGCCGTCATGCTCACGAAGGCATCGGGCGGTTCGTTCCGGCTCGTTGCGCTCTACTGTCTCGTGCTGCTGCTGTTCGCCGCGCTCGGCATGGCGCTGTTGCCCGAGACGCGGGCGCGCGCCGCCGGCCCCTCGGAGTGAGCGCCAGCTCACTTCGGAAGTCAGCGCGTGGTCGAAGCCCGGATAACCAGTTCCGGGACAATGTGCTCGTTGACGACCTGGTTGCCGGCGGTACCCTGAATATGGTCAAGCAAACGCCGCGTGGCCCGGCGGGCGACTTCCTCGAAGGGCAAAAGCAGGGTGGACAGCGGTGGATCCATGAAGCGCGTGAACGGATGGTTGCCCCCTCCCATCACCAGCACGTCATCGGGAATCCTGATGCCACGTTCGCGCAGTGCAAGATACAGGCCCAGCGCGTAATAATCGTCACCGACGACGAAGGCATCGGGGCGCCGGCCGCGGTCCAGGAGGTCGCTGGCGACGCGGTATGCGTCCTCGGCATTCCATGTCCGGGACACGCGGAAGGAGCGAGTCGGAGGAACAAGGGCGAGGTTGAGCCGGGGGTCGAAAGGAAGCCCGTACTTCTCGAGCGACTGCCGGAAGCCTTCGTATCGAATCCGGATGGTGGAGAAATGCATGTCCTCGTCGAGCAGGACGACGTCCTTCGCACCCTGCTTGAGCACGGTTTCGGTCGCCAACTGGATGCCGGCCTTGTTGTCGGTGGAATAGAAGTCGACGTCCAGCTCCGGCAATTCTCGGCTGACCATAACCAGGGGTATGCTCGCCTTGATCACCGGCATCCATGCATCGGGGCGCTCCTGGACGGGGGCCGCGATGAGGCCATCCAGGCCCGATCGCAATGCCCGGTCGATGGCATCCCGCTCGCGTTCCGCCGATTCGTAGGTCAGCGACAACAGGACCGTGTAACCAGCCTGCTGCGCCTGGAGTTCGACTTCGCTGACAAGGTCGGAGAAAAAGGGGTTGGAGATGTTGGCGACGATCACGCCGATGGTCTTGCGCGAGCCAAGCACCAGCGAGCGGGCGTGGACGTTGGGAACATAGCCGAGCCGCTCAGCCTCGGCCTTGATCAATGCACGGGTCGCGGGGCTGACGCCGGATTTGTCGCTGAGCGCGCGCGACACGGTGTTGGCCGTGCGGCCAACGGCGTCGGCGAGATCCTGGAGAGTGGGCTTACGACGCCCCTTGGTTGCGCCCCGCATGCTTCGCCTCTGTTCTGCTGAATATGCCAGTCTAGCGAGCGATGCCCCAGTCCGCCAATTGAACAATTATCGTTAATTTCAGAGTGTCGGAATAAAGTTCATGCACATGTTGGACATGATTGATGAATCCATCATATTCACTGGAATTTCAATTGGTTATATTTTCAATTGACCCCGATGCCGGCGCATGCCAAGATAACATTATCGATATCCTGCTTGCGGAGCGACAAGGGCCGCATCAAAGGCGACGATCATTAAGAGGATGAGGCGTGTCGGCAATCTCGGCAGAATCGATGTCCATCAGGGAACCCGGCAGGGCGATACCCGTGGCCGGCAGCTACGACGTCATTGTCTGTGGCGGCGGGCCGGCGGGCCTCATCGCGGCCGTGGCTGCGGCGCGCAACGGCGCGAAGACCTTGCTGATCGAACGCTATGGCTTCGTCGGCGGCATGTCGACCAGCGCGCTGGTGACGCCGATCAGCGAATTCCGCCACTTCGGCAAACAGCACATCGGCGGAATTCCGTTCGAGCTCCTGCAGCGGGCAGCGGAACTCGGCGGCGCGGACATCACGCTGGAAAGCGGCAACTTCCCCGTCAACGACGAAATCATGAAGCTCGCGGCCCAGCGCCTCCTGCTCGAGAGCGGCGTGACGCTGCTGTATCACACGTGGTTCTCGGACTGCGTGACGGAGGACGATCGCGTCACCCATGTCATCGTGCAGAACAAGGCCGGTCGCGTTGCCTACCGGGCATCGGTATTCGTCGACTGCACGGGCGATGCGGACCTGGTGCGTGCCGCAGGCTTCCCGACCACCAAGAGCGATGCACTGCAACCGGCGACGCTGTGGTTCCAGCTGGGCGGCGTCGATACCGACGCGCTCGACTACCTGTTCCGCGATGCCGTCGATGGCATGCTGCCGGTCTCCCAGGCCGTCCGCGGCCGCCTGCTCGAACTCAACGAACGGGGCGAGATTCCGATCTTCGGCGGCCCGTGGATCAACAAGTTCTTCCACGATGGCATGGTCAGCATCAACGTGTTGCGCGAAGCGACCGATGCGAGCGACCCGGAGTGGTTCACGAAGACCGAATGCAGCCTCCGGGAAAACCTGCAACTCATCATCGACGTGCTGCGCCGCGAATTTCCGGAATTCCGCGATTGCTGGCTGGCGAAATCCGGCATCCAGACCGGCGTGCGCGAGACGCACCACATCGTGGGCATCTACGAGCTGCAAAGGGACGACATCCTGGTGCCGAAGGCATTCCCCGACACGATCGCCAAGGGCGCGCATGTCATCGACATCCACTCGAGCGACAGCAACGAGCAGAACGGCCTCGTGATTCCTCGGCAGGAATACAACATCCCTTTCCGTTGCCTGGTGCCGCAGGGCAGCATCAACCTGGTCACGGCCGGGCGGTGCCTGTGCGCGGATGGACCCGGCTTCGGTTCGGTTCGTGTAATGGCCACTTGCATGGCGATGGGCCAGGGCGCGGGAACGGCCGCCGCCCTCGGCTTCAAGCACGGCTACAGCATGTCCGGCATGGACTTCGCGCAACTGCGGGAGACGTTGATCGAGCAAGGCGCGGTGGTGGATTTCGACAATGTCGTCAGCCCCAAGCCGCCGATCGAGGTGACGGTTTACCCCGCGGTCGAAACATCTTGAACGGGATGGCATGAAATGAAAGTTGCTCAGCCCCGCTATGACCGCAGGCAACTGACCCCCGGGATCGTCCACATCGGCCTGGGAAACTTTCACCGTGCCCACATGGCCGTTTACCTGGACGATCTGTTCGCCCTGGGGGAAGGCCACGACTGGGCGATTCTCGGTGCAGGCGTGCGTCCGGCCGACGCGAGGATGCGCGACGCGCTCAAGGCGCAGGACTGCCTTTCGACGGTGATCGAACTGGATCCCGAGGGAATCCGCGCGCGGCGCGTCGGCGCGATGATCGACTTCATCGAGGTCGATCCGTCGAACGGCCCCCTGATCGCGGCCATGTGCCGGCCGGAAATCCGCATCGTTTCGCTGACCGTCACCGAGGGCGGCTATTTCATCAATCCCGCGACCGGCCGCTTCGATCCCACGGCACCCGACATCGTCGCGGACAGCAGAAGCCCGGATCGACCCGTCACGGCCTTCGGCGCGATCGTCGCCGCGCTGAGAACCCGCCGCGATGCCGGCATCCCGCCCTTCACCGTGCTGTCCTGCGACAACCTGCCGGGCAACGGCAATGTCGCGAAGGCCGCGATCGTCGGGCTTGCCCGCCTGTCCGACCCGCAGCTTGCGGACTGGATCGCCGACCACGTGAGTTTCCCGAACGGCATGGTCGACCGGATCACGCCGGCGACCGGCGCGCGCGAGCGGGCAATCGCGGCCACCTTCGGCCTCGCGGACGATCCGGTGCCGGTGACCTGCGAGCCCTTCCGCCAATGGGTGCTGGAAGACCGGTTTCCGGCAGGACGCCCGGCCCTCGAGAAGGTCGGCGTCACCTTCACCCCCCACGTCCACGAATTCGAGACGATGAAGATCCGCATCCTCAATGGAGGCCACGCGGTCATCGCCTATGCCGGCGGGATCAAGGGCATCGAGCATGTGCATGAGGCGATGGCCGACAGGACGATCGCCGCCTTCCTCGACACAGTGGAATCGAAGGAGATACTGCCCATCGTGCCCCCGGTCCCGGGCCAGGACCTGCTTGACTACAAGCGGGTGGTCATCGAACGATTCTCCAATCCCGAAGTCGCGGATACCGTGCGGCGCCTTTGCCTCGATGGCTCGAACCGGCAACCGAAGTTCATCATCCCCTCGATCCGCGACAACATCGCAGCCGGCATCATGCCCACGGGGCTGATCCTCGAAAGCGCGTTGTGGTGCCGCTATTGCCACGGTGTCGATGAGCGCGGGCAGGCGATCGCGCCGAACGATCCCCATTGGGAAGCGCTGACGGCGACAGCCCGCGAGGCGAAGGAAGACCCCGCCCGCTGGATCGGAATGCGCGATATCTATGGCGAACTGGCGGACAATCGCGAGTTCGTGGCCGCCTTCGCGGCTGCGCTGAATCTGGTCTGGGACCGGGGCGCCGATGCCGCCATGATGCGCTGCATCGAGACCGGAGCGGGGCATGCCTGAGGCAGGCCGGGGCGTGCCAGGCTGGGCGGACGTTGCGAATTCGTCGGCATGCTGGGCGAGGACATGTTCGGCGATTACCTGCCGCGAAGCCTGCGCGAGGCCGGTGCCGGCACGCGCTACGTGCGCCGCACCGCCGATTCCGATCCGGCCTGCCTTGCAGAAGCAAGCACCTTCCATGTCTGCAGCAATAGTCTGCCTGCGGTACGCTGGCAGTGACACATCACGGCGCCTTCGCTTCCCTGCCGGCGCATGCCGAAGCGATGTCGCTGCTCAGCCAAATGCAACCACCGGAGCATCGGAGCAGATCATGAAGTGCATGACGACACGGATTATGTTCTCGGTCATCGCGACGGGAGTTTTGGGCCTTGGCGCGTGCGCGTCTTCGCCTTCTTCCACATCTGCCCCCGCTGACGCCATGACGCCGGTGCCCGAGCGGGCTCCTGGATTGCTGGCAGGCTACCTGCAGGACTCAGAACGTGCTGACAGCCTTGCCATGCTGCCGCCCCCACCTGCACCGGGCAGCGCGGCCTTCGACAACGACGAAGCCGTGCATGCGGCGGCGGCCAAGCTCAAGGGCACGCCACGCTGGGAACTGGCGGCATTGGATGCGGAGTTGGTCAAGCCCAGCATGCTGCAGACCTTCAGCTGCGCACTGGGCGTGCCGGTAACCCAGACCGACACGCCCAACCTGACGCGCTTGCTCAGGCGCACGCTCTCGGACGGCGGCCTGTCCACCCGTGACGCCAAGGTCCACTATCAGCGTGTCCGCCCCTTCGTGGCCCACGACGAAGGCACCTGTCTGCCGAGTGATGAGGAAAGCCTGCGCAAGAATGGCTCCTACCCGTCCGGACATACGGCCATCGGCTGGATCCAGGCCTTGGTGCTGGCGCAGGTCTCGCCGGCCAATGCCGATGCCTTGTTCGCCCGCGGGCTCGCGTTCGGCGAAAGCCGCGTGGTGTGCAACGCGCACTGGCAGAGCGACATCATCCAAGGCAGGGTTGTGGCCGCCGCGACCTTCGCGTTGCTCCAGAACAACGCCACATACCAGCAGGACGTGCGCCTCGCCGCCAACGATGTGGCCAAGGCCAGGGCCAAGGGTCTGAAGCCGAGCAAAGATTGCGCCGTGGAAGCGACCGTGTTGGCGACGCATGTTCCCGGCATCCTCTGATGCATTGAGAACGCATGGATCGGGTTTTGCGTTCAATCTGTCGATAGCCGCTTCGCTGCACCTCGGACGTCTTCAACGACGTTCGAGCTTGGTGGCAGGAAGGCAGAACCAACCCCGAAAAACACCCCCGGAAGCGCGGAATTTCCTGACCTGGCCTGAGACTTCGTGAGACTGCAACCTATTGAATTCATGGGGATTCACGTCCTTGTGAGCCCATGTGGTTCCTTATGAAACCTTAATCGCCCTGCTGCTTCTGCAGGTGCTCCCAGCGCTCCTGCGCGTCGATGGTGCGCTCGGCCTGCGGGCGGGCTTCCAGGCGGTCCAGGCCGATTTCCTCGCCGGTATCCACGCAGTAGCCGTAATCGCCTTCGTCAACGCGACGGATGATGCTTTCGATCTTGTTGATCAACTTGCGATAGCGGTCGCGGGTGCGCAGTTCGAGCGCGTTCTCGGTTTCGCGGGTGGCGCGTTCGGCTTCGTCGCCGATGTCGCGCACTTCGTCCTTGAGGTTCTCGATCGTCTGGCGCGACTCTTCGACCAGTTCCTCGCGGCGGGCGAGCAGCTTCTGGCGGAAGTACTCGAGCTGCAGCGGGCTCATGTACTCCTCGTCGCTGGACGGCTTGTAGCCGACGGGGACGATGGGGCGGCCGGTGGCTTCGTCGGTCTTGTACGGCACCACCTTGGCCTTGCGCTGTGGCGCGGGCGCGGCAGGCGCGGCGTTGCGCACGGCCACGGCAACCTTGCCGGCGGGCAGCGGGCGCGGGCTGGCCGGGGCGGTGGCCAGGGTTTTGGGGGCGGCGGGTTTGGAGCTGGATTTCTGGGTTGGCACGGGCTTGGCTGGGGCTGGAGCCTTGGCGGCGGGCGCGGACGTGGCGGCCTTGGGAACCGGCGACGCCTTGCTGGTGGCCTTGGAAGATGCAGGTTTGGCCACGGTCGCAGGCGGCGCGGCTTTCGACGGCGCGGCGGCCTTGGCGGCGGGCTTGGGAATGGATTTGGGGGCAGGTTCGGGGATGGGCTTGGCGGCCGGTTTTGCCTTCGGCGCAGTCGCTGCCTTCTTCGCGACCGCGGGCTTTTTCGCCGCGGGTGCCGGCTTGGCGGCCGGTTTCTTCGCCGCCGCCTTGGTTGCCGGCTTCTTCGCAGCGACGGGCTTGGGTGCGGGTTTGGCCGCCGCCTTCCTGGCAGCCGGCTTCGCCGCCGCAGCGGGCTTTTTCACGGCCTTGGCGGCCTTCTTCGCGGGTTTCTTGGCGGACACGTAACCACTATCCTGAGTTTCTTCCCGGGTGTCGGGAAAGCGCGACTTTATAGCCCACCCGGCCGGTCGCGGCAACCTCGGCATGGCTTGCCGTTATCATGCCGGCATGGTTGGCCGCTTTCTCATTGCGCTGCTGCGGGCTTACAAGCGCTTCCTCAGCCCTTTGCTGGGCCAGCGTTGCCGTTTTGCGCCCAGTTGCTCGGAATACGCGATGGAAGCCATCGCCCGTTTCGGCGCGCTGAAGGGCGGCTGGCTGTCCGCGCGCCGGCTGGGTCGCTGCCACCCGCTGCATCCGGGCGGTCACGACCCCGTGCCTTCCTCCTCCACCGACTCCCCGCAAGGTTGCTCATGCCCGCCACGCTGATCGTCAACGCCCGTCTGGTCAATGAAGGCCGCGAATTCGATGCCGACCTGCGCATCGACAACGGCCGCATCGACCGCATCGACGCGCGCATTTCCGCCAGGCCCGGCGACCAGGTCATCGAAGCCGGCGGTCGCCGTCTGCTGCCGGGCATGATCGACGATCAGGTGCATTTCCGCGAACCGGGCCTGACCCACAAGGGCGACATCGCCAGCGAATCGGCTGCTGCGGTGGCCGGCGGCCTGACCAGCTTCATGGACATGCCCAATACCAACCCACCCACGCTGGATGCCGCCGCGCTGGAGGCCAAGTACGCGCTGGCCAAGGGCCGCGCCTGGGGCAACCACGGCTTCTACCTGGGCGCGAGCAACGACAACCTGGAAGCGGTGCGCACGCTGGACCCGAAGGCCGCGCCGGGCATCAAGGTGTTCATGGGCGCCTCGACCGGCAACATGCTGGTCGATGACCCGGAAACGCTGGACGGCATCTTCCGCGAAGCGCCGACGCCGATCATCACCCACTGCGAAGACACGCCGACCATCGACGCCACCCTGGCTGCGTTCAAGGCCAGGTACGGCGACGCGCTGACGGCGGAAATGCACCCGGACATCCGTTCGCGCGAGGCCTGCATCAAATCGACCAAGCTGGCGATCTCGCTGGCGCGCAAGCACGGCACCCGCCTGCACGTGCTGCACATCTCCACCGCCGACGAACTGGCGTTGTTCGTACCCGGCCCGTTGGTGCAGGAAGACGGCCGCCGCAAGCGCATCACCGCCGAAACCTGCATCCACTTCCTGCGTTTCGACCGCACCGACTACGCCAAGCTGGGCAACCTGATCAAGTGCAACCCGGCGATCAAGGACGCCAGCGACCGCGAGGCACTGGTCAAGGCGCTGGCCAGCAACGTGATCGACGTGCTGGCCACCGACCATGCGCCGCACACGCTAGAAGAGAAGGAAAAACCCTACGTGCAAGCGCCTTCCGGCCTGCCGCTGGTGCAGTACGCGCTGGTCGCCGCGCTGGAACTGGTGCACGAGAAGAAACTGACCACCGCACAGGTGGTGCAGAAATTCGCGCACGCGCCGGCGCAGTTGTTCGACGTGAAGGACCGCGGTTTCCTGCGCGAAGGCTGTTGGGCCGACCTGGTGCTGATCGACGACGAAGCCTTCACCGTGCAGCGCGAGGACGTGCTTTCGAAGTGCGGCTGGTCGCCGTTCGAGGGCCGCACGTTCCACTCGCGCGTAGCCGCGACCTGGGTCAACGGACGCATGGTGTGGAACGGCGAGCACCTGATCGGCACGCCGAATGGGCAGCGCCTGGAGTTCGATCGCTGATGCGTCGCCTGCTGGCTGCATTGCTCGTCTTGGCCGTTGGGACCGGTGGCGCGCAAACCGCCACCGATGCGCGCATCGTCTTCCCGCCATCGGTTTCGCAAGGCGCTCTGGTGTTCGGCAAACTGTCGCCGGGCAGCCAGGCGACGTATGCCGGTCGCACATTGCGGGTCAGTGCCTACGGCACCGTGGCCTTTGGCGTGGGCCGCGACGAAAAAGGCCCGCTGCGCGTGGACATCGTCCGCCCCGATGGCAGCAGCGAAACCGTCAGCATCACGGTGACGCCGCGCGACTGGCCAGTGGAGAACGTCAAGGGCGTGCCGCCGAAGACGGTCAACCCGCCCCCGGAAATCGCCGAGCGCATCCAGCGCGAACAAGCCCAAGTCACCGCCGCGCGGCAGCGCGACGACGACCGCACCGATTTCACCCAGACCTTCCTCTGGCCGGTGCAAGGCCGCATCAGCGGGCGCTTCGGCAACCAGCGCATCTACAACGGCACGCCGAAATCGCCGCACTCCGGCATGGACATCGCCGTGCCCACCGGCACGCCGGTGAAGGCGCCGGCCGCCGGCGTGGTCACCTTCGCCGCGCCGAACCTGTACCTGACCGGCGGCACCCTGGTGCTGGACCACGGCTACGGCATCAGTTCCAACTTCCTGCACCTGTCGCGCATCGACGTGAAGGTCGGCGACCGCGTCAAGCAAGGCCAGGTCATTGCCGCCGTCGGCGCCACCGGCCGCGCGACCGGGCCGCATCTGCATTGGGGGATGAACTGGTTCGACGTGCGGATCGACCCGCTGCTGGTATTGGAACGCGGAAAGTGAATGCCGTCGTTCGCCATCACCACTCGCCGCGGCTCGTTCGCCACCGCCACATCCGAATTCCTGTCGCGGCGTGGTTCGCAAAAAGCCTCGTGTATCATCGGTGCCGCCTGACGAGCCATCGTCCGGCGCTTCTCCTTGGGGAGTAGCCGGCTTCCGTCCCCGGAAGCGCGTCCGTCAACATGCTCGGCCCGAATCGGCCGTGGCGGGCGCAGCCATCACGGCAGGCGAGACCAACGAGCGATGCACGCAGCCACGGCCGGGCGCGGGCGCGCTTGTTCGTCCGCCATCGTCCCGGCCGCCGCAACGCCATCGTGAATCCCGTCTCCACCGTCCTGCTGGGCCTGGCCATGTCCACCGACGCCTTTGCCGCGGCCATCGGCAAGGGTGCGGGCATGTCGCAGCCGCGTTGGCGCGATGCCTTGCGCATCGGCGCGGTCTTCGGCGTGGTGGAAGGACTGACGCCGCTGATCGGCTGGCTGCTGGGCACGGCGGCAAGCCGTTTTGTCCGCGAGTGGGACCACTGGGTCGCCTTCGGCCTGTTGTCGCTGCTGGGCCTGCACATGCTGTACAAGGCGCTGGCCGGCGATGACGAAAACAAGGCCGGAGCCAAACCGCGCGAAGGACTGCTGGGCATCGCGCTGACCGGCCTTGCCACCAGCATCGACGCATTGGCGGTCGGCGTGGGCCTGGCCTTCGTCGATACCCATATCGGGATTGCAGCAGCGACGATTGGCCTTTGCACCTTCGCGATGGTCAGCGTCGGCATCATGGCCGGGCGCGCGTTGGGCAGCTTGTTCGGCAAGCGCGCGGAGATGATCGGCGGCGTGATCCTGATCGCGGTCGGCGCGGCGATCCTCTACGAACACCTGAGCGGGGCGGCGGGTTGATGGCAATCGATCCATCCAAGAACGCACCGCAGCCGCAGGGCGGGTCTCGACCCGCCCTCAGGCGTTGACGCCGCTCACGCGCGCCACCGCATCGTGCGGGTGCAGGCTTTCGTAGTGGGAAACCGTGGCATCGAAACGGGCGATGCGTGGGTCGGCGGACAGCACGGCGGCGACGCGGCGCGCGGCGTCTTCGCAGAACATCAGGTTTTCGGCGTTCAATTTCGCGAAGGCCTGCTCGTCGATGCGCTTGACCGCGGTCTGCACCGGCGTGGCCAGCGCGGCTTCCAGCGCGTCGATCAACGCGACCAGCGGCAGCTCGTCGAATTGCGGTTTCAGTTCCACCCGCACCTGTGCGCGACTGCGTTGCGCGTGCGGGGTGGCGGCCAGGCCGCGTTCGGACGCCAGCCAGTCGCGCACCGCATCGGCCTGCAAGGGCTGCGCGGTGGCGAAGTCTCCGGCAAAACGCTCGGCGTTGGCCTGCCGCGACAGCGCCGCCGAGGCCGGGCACGTGCTGGAGTATTCGACGGCGAAAGCCAGCGCCAGTTGCAGATGGCCTTCGCGCAGCTGCGCTTCCATTTCCACCGGATATTGCTTCCAGCCGGCGAAGCCGCTTTCCAGCGCGCGCCGTTGCAGCAGGGCCTGGTAGCGGATCACGATGCGCGCGCGCGTGGCCAGGCCGGATTGCGAGTCGATGCCCTGCTGCAGGAGCTTGCGCAGGCCGGCGGGCGTGATCGCTTCGCGCGCCAGCGATTCCTGCAATTGCAGGTACAGCCGCGACATGTGGATGCCGCGCTCCTCAGGTCTGGCCAGATTCACGGCCAGGTCGATGCTGGCGGCCACCTGCACCTCGCCCACGCGCACCGGCAGGGCGATGTTGTCCATGCCGACCCAATCCAGCGCCCGCGCCAGCGGCACGGACTGGAAGGCGACATCGGGCAATTCGGGACGGGGGGCGGAAGACATGGCGGTGGAGTTCTTCAAAACGGACCGTAATTGTACCGATTCGGCCGGCGACGGTTCTGCAACGCTGCGTTCAGCCGCGCGCCGCGCGCCAGCAGCGCCACAGGATGCGCCAGAACGACGGCGCCTTGCCGGTCGATTCTGCGCGCAGGCGATGCAGCGCCATCAGCAGCCGGCGCGGCGTGCTGCCTTGCGATTGCGCGGGAATGTCGCGATCCGATGCAACCGATTCTGCGCCCACTGGACGGCTGGCCAGCAAGGCGGCGCGCAGCGACAACACATCCGGCTGCGCGCCGCCGAGGATGACCTGTTCCACCACCGCGAGGGTTTGCGCCAGTTCCGTTGCCAACGCCAATGCTTCGTCGCCTTGCGCCTTGCGCAGTTGTTGCAGCAACGGCAATTTTTCGCCCAGTTGGAACCACGGCGCGGCGTGCGGCTCCAGCACCCGGCCCAGCGGGTGGCGCGAACGCCGCCGCGACCAGTCGCGCAGTTCCTCGCCCCACCACGCCAGCTTGGCATCGGCCGGCAACGGGTCGCCGGCGATGTTCATGATGTCCTCGAATTCCTGCAGCAGGGCGAACCACGCCAGCGCCGCTTCGCGCTGCGCGGCGGGCACGAAGGTTTCGGCCACCTGCCATTCCGGCCAGCGGCTGCGCCATTTTTCGGTGAAGTTGTCGAGGGCGGTGGTGTCGGTCATTGCCGGAAGCGGTGGGATCGCCCGCTGCGCGGGCCGGGAAGTCGGCGGCTGCGCCGCCTGCGAGGGGTCAGCAACAACGAGTTTGCACCCGCTTGAACGCCCCGAAGGTGCGCAAGGTCACGGCCAGTTTGCCGGGTCGGTCAGCTGCGCAGGCTGTTCGACCAGCGCGTCGGCGCCCCAAGCCGCTGGCGATTCGTCCGGCAAGCGGTAGCCCCACAGCACCGCGATAGAGCGCATGCCCGCCGCGCGCGCTGCCTGGATGTCGCGCAGGTCGTCGCCGACATACACGCATTGTCCCGGTGTCGCGCCGATGCGTTGCGCCGCCACTTGCAGCGGCAACGGGTGCGGCTTCTTCTCGGGCAACGTGTCGCCGCCGATCAGCACCGCGCTGCGGATTTCCCAGCCCAGTTGCGACAGGATTTGCCGCGCGAGGTGTTCGGGCTTGTTGGTGACGATGCCCCATTGCGCGCCATCGCGTTCCAGCGCGGCCAGCATCTCGGCAACGCCGTCGAACGGGCGGCTGTGCCGGCCGATTTCCTGCTGGTAGATATCCAGGAATTCGGGCACCAGTTCCGGCACGCGCTCCGCCGGCACGTCGGGGAATGCCGCCGCCGACATCGCGCGCGCGCCGTGCGAGACGTGCGGGCGGATTTCCTCAAGCACCATCGGCGCAAGCCCGCGCGCGGCGCGCATGCGGTTGACCGTGGCCAGCATGTCCGGCGCGCTGTCCAGCAGGGTGCCGTCGAGATCGAACAGGGCAAAGCGCGGAAACTTCGCAAACGTCATGCGGACTTCACCGCACACGCCACGTAATTCACATCGGCACGACGAATCACGCGCGCGCGGTTGCGCCACGGTTCGTACAGCAGGCCGCTGACGTCCTGCAGTTGCAGGCCGGACTCGCGCAGGCCGGCGGCCAGTTCCGAAGGCTTGATGAACTTGTCGTAGTGGTGCGTGCCCCTGGGCAGCAGCCGCGCCAGGTATTCCGCGCCGACGATGGCCAGCGCGAACGCGGCCGGGGTGCGGTTCAACGTGGACAGAAACAGCATGCCGCCGGGTTTGAGCAGTCCGGCGCAAGCGTCGAGAATGGATTGCGGGTCGGGCACATGTTCCAGCATTTCCATGCAGGTGATGGCGTCGTAGCCGGCCGGGGTTTCTGTCGCGAGCGCTTCGACGGATTGCAGGCGGTAATCGACCTGCACGCCGGATTCGAGCTTGTGCAGTCTGGCGACCTTGATCAGTTCCGGCGACAGGTCCAGCGCAGTGACGTGCGCGCCGCGTTTGGCCAGCGCTTCGCTGAGCAAACCGCCGCCGCAGCCGACGTCGAGCACGCTCGCGCCCTGCAACCGCACGCGGCTGGCGACGTAGTCCAGGCGCACGGGGTTCAGCGCATGCAGCGGCTTTTGCGGGCCGTCCGGATCCCACCAGCGGTTGGCGATGGCGCCGAATTTGTCGAGTTCGGCCTGGCTGAAGTTTTCGGTGGTGGTGTTCACGGCGGGATTCCCTCGGGTCGTCATCCCGGCGCAAGCCGGGATAACGAGCAAAAACAAACATCAATTCGTGCGTATCCCCGCAATCCGCGCGCGCCATTGCCTTGCGTTGGCGACCACGGCGGCGACATCCATATCGACCAGTTCGCGCCGCACCAGTTTCGGCTGGCCGGCAATCCACACGTCATCGACCTGCTGGCGACCGGTCGCGTAGATCAATTGCGATACCACATGGTGCAGCGGCTGCGTTTCCAGCGCCGACAGGTCAACGGCGACCAGGTCGGCCTGCTTGCCCGGCTCGATGCTGCCGATGCGGTCGCCGAAGCCCAGCGCACGCGCGCCGCCCAGCGTCGCAGCGCGCAGCGCGGCGAAGGCGTCCAGCGCGGCGGCATCCTGCGCCACGGCTTTTGCCAGCAGCGCGGCGGTGCGGGTTTCGCCGAACATGTCCAGGTCGTTGTTGCTGGCGCAGCCGTCGGTGCCGACCGCCAGGTTGACGCCGGCGCGTTGCAGCGCACAGGCCGGGCAGAAGCCGGACGCCAGTTTCAGGTTCGATTCCGGGCAGTGCACCACGCTGACGCCGCGTTCGGCGCACAGGTGGATTTCGGCCTCGGTGAGCTGGGTCATGTGTACCGCGACCAGGCGTTCGTCGATCAGGCCCAACCGGTCCAGCCGCGCGATCGGGCGCAGGCCGTATTCGTCGATGCTCTGCTGCACTTCCTGCGCGGTCTCGTGCAGGTGCAGGTGCACGGGAATGTCGAGCTGGTCGGACAGCAGGCGCACGCGCTCGAAGTTGGCGTCGTTGACGGTGTACGGCGCATGCGGCGCGAACGCGGTCGAAATCAGCGGATCGTCGCGCCAGGCGTCGTGCACTTCGCCGGCGCGATCGAAGTATTCGTCGTCGCTCTTCGCCCACGCAGTCGGGAAGTCGATCACCGGCAGGCCGACCCGCGCGCGGAAGCCGTGCCGCTTGTACACGGCGGCCTGCACGTCGGGGAAGAAATAGTTCTCGTTGCAGCAGGTGGTGCCGCCGCGCAGCATCTCGGCGATCGCCAGGGCGATGCCGTCGGCGACGAAATCCGGGCCGATCACCGCACCTTCGATCGGCCAGATGTGCCGCTGCAGCCACACCTTCAGCGGCAGGTCGTCGGCGATGCCGCGCAGCAGGGTCATCGGGTTGTGGGTGTGGGCGTTGACCAGGCCGGGGATCAGCGCCGATTCGGGCCGCGAGACGACCTGCTTCGGCGCGAAGCGCGCGCGCGCCTCGCGGATCGGCAGCACGGCAACGATTTCGCCGCGCGACATTCCATTCGAGATGGCAACGGCGTGGTCTTCCAGCACCACGCCGTGCGGCTCCACCGGGACGACGAAGCCGGCTTCGATCAGCAGGTCACAGGCCTGCGGTTCGGCGGATTGCGGCGCCGGCGACCCGCTCATGCGGCCGGCTCCCGCTTCGCCGCGCCGAAGCAGACACGCCGCGCGATCACGGTCAGCGGGAAGATCAGCACGAAGATGAAGCCGCCCATCCACACCGGCAGCACGAACGCCAGCGGGATGCCGGCGGCGAACACCAGCAGCGGCACCAGGCCGCGCAGCAGCAGCCAGCGGGTTTCGGTTTCGCCCAGCTTTTCGCGCAGGTTCTCCTGCCTGACCGCCGCCCGCCGGGTCAGCAACGAGAACAGCGAAATGCCGGTCAGCACGAAGCTGTAGAAGGCGAAGTAGCCGGGACTGCCGCCGCTGAAGGCTTCCGAATACAGGCGGGTCGCGAACGGCATCAGCGCGACGAACATCAACTGCAGCACCGAGCACCACACCAGCTTGCCGGTGGCGCGGGCGATGTGCTTCCAGGTCAGCATGTGCCCGACCCAGAACACCGCGGTGACCATGAAGCTGACCGCGTAGGCGATGAACAGCGAGACCGTCTGGCCCCAGGCCTCGCTCTCGCCGACGCGCCGGATCAGTTCCTCGTCCGGCAGCCGCAGTTCGATCGCCAGCAGGGTGATGGCGATGGCGAAGACCGCGTCGCTGAAGAACACGACGCGGTCGTGCGGGAAAACGTCGCGCTGAGCCTGCCGGTCGCTCATCGGCTCATTTCACCCGGCTGACGTATTCGCCGCTGCGGGTATCCACCTTGATGACTTCTTCCTGGTTGACGAACAACGGCACGCGTACCACCGCGCCGGTTTCCAGCGTGGCCGGCTTGCCGCCGCCGCCGCTGGTGTCGCCGCGCAGGCCGGGGTCGGTCTCGGTGATCTTCAGTTCGACGAAGTTCGGCGGCTGCACCGCGATCGGGGTGCCATTCCACAGGGTGACGATGCACTGCTCCTCGCCCTTGAGCCACTTCTCCGCGCCGCCCATGCCGTTGATGTCGGCCTGCACCTGCTCGAAGCTTTCCGGGTCCATGAAGTGCCAGTATTCGCCGTCGGAATACATGTAGTTCATGTCGGTGTCGAGCACGTCGGCCGCTTCCACGCTGTCGGTGGATTTCATGGTGACTTCCTGCACGCGGCCGGACTTGATCAGGCGGTAGCGCACGCGGGTGAAGGCCTGGCCCTTGCCGGGCTTGACGTAGTCGGTTTCGGTGATGACCGCCGGTTCGTTGTTGACCAGGATCTTCATCCCGTTCTTGACGTCGTTCATGCCATAGCTGGCCATGTTGCTGCTCCTGAGGGTAAGGCAAGCCCGCCGCGCGAGGCGGCTGGCCGGGTAGGTTACTGGTTAAAATCCGGGACGAACCGCCGCGACCGGCGGGTGCTTGTTTTCGCAGCGTCCATGATACCCGCAGCCCCCCTCCCGATGAAATCGACCGCCCGGCCGCGCTGGCAGCAGGCCTGGCGCGACGCCGTGCGCGACCCGCGCGAACTGCTGGCCTTGCTGGGTCTGGCCGAAGCCGCCCTCGGACTTTCCGACGCGGCGGCGGCGCAGTTCCCGCTGCGGGTGCCGCGCGGTTTCGTCGCGCGCATGCGCCAAGGCGACCCGCACGACCCGCTGCTGCGCCAGGTGCTGCCGCTGGACGCGGAAATGCGCCCTGCCCCCGGCTTTGGGCTGGACGCGGTAGGCGATGCGCTGGCGAAAACCGTGCCGGGCGTGATCCGGAAATACCGGGGCCGCGCCCTGCTGGTCGCCACCGGCAGTTGCGCGGTGAACTGCCGTTACTGCTTCCGCCGGCATTTCCCCTATGCCGAGGAAACCGCCGCCCGCGACGGCTGGCGCGAGGCGGTGGAACACCTCCGCGCCGACGCCGGCATCGACGAGGTGATCCTGTCCGGCGGCGACCCGCTGTCGCTTTCCACGCCGAAGCTGGCCGAACTGACCGCCGCGCTGGCCGATGTTCCGCACCTCAAGCGCCTGCGCATCCACAGCCGCCTGCCGGTGGTGCTGCCCGAACGCATCGACGCCGAACTGCTGGCCTGGCTGGCGGCGCTGCCGTGGCCGGTCGCCTTCGTCATCCACGCCAACCACGCCAACGAGTTCGACGCCAGCGTCGATGCCGCGCTGGCCGCACTGCGCGCCGCCGGCTCGGCTTCACACGGGCTTGTCCTGCTCAACCAATCCGTCCTGCTGCGCGGCGTCAACGACAGCGTCGAAGCCCTGGCGAGCTTGAGCGAACGCAGTTTCGCCGCCGGCGTGCTGCCCTACTACCTGCACCAACTGGACCGGGTGCAGGGCACGGCGCATTTCGAAGTGAACGACGACCGCGCCCGCCAGCTGCACGCGCAACTGGCCGCGCGCCTGTCCGGCTATCTGGTGCCGAAGCTGGTGCGCGAAGTGGCCGGGGACAGCGGCAAGCGACCGCTCTGAGGCAGGTCCCGGTTGTGGGTTCCCGCCCCTCCGGCAACCGGAACCTGCAACCACGGATCGCCTCCCGGTTCCCGACCGGGCGCATGGACGCCCCCCGTCCGCATCGTGTATTAATCCCGCTCCCCCGATGGAACCGCTTCATGCAAACCGGCAAAGACACGAGCCTCCGCCTGGTGGTGGTCGATGACCATGGCGAAGACGCCGAGGCCATCGTCAACATCTTCCGCAACCACGGCATCGCGGTGCGCCCGTTCCGCCCGCTGAGCGCGGACGAACTGGCCAGGCAGGTCGATTCACAGGCCATCGACGTGGTGCTGGCCGCGCGCAACGCGCGGATCGTGCCGTTGCAGGACGTGCTGGCCTGCGTGGCCGCCAGCGGCAAGGACGTGCCGGTGGTGGTGCTGGCCGACGCCGTCGATGCCGATCAACTGGCCGCCGACACCGAGGCCGGCGCGCGCAACACGGCCCTGCGCCAGCACCCGGCGCAACTGCTGAAAACGGTGCTGGCCGAACACGACGACCTGACCGCGCGCCGCGCCTTGCGCCGGCTGGAAGCGCAGGTGCGCGAAACCGAACGCCGCTGCGACGCCTTGATCGCCTCCTCGCGCGATCCCATCGCCTACGTCCACGAAGGCATGCACATCCGCGCCAACGAGGCCTATCTGGAAATGTTCGGCTACGAATCCTTCGACGAGATCGAAGGCATGTCGCTGCTGGACCTGGTCACGCCGCAGTACGTGGCTCCGTTCAAGCAACTGCTCAAGCAACTGGGCAAGGGCGATGCCCCGCACGATTTCAGGCTGGAGGCGCGCACGCTGGACGGCGAAACCTTCCCCGCCACGCTGGAATTCGCCACCGCGACCTACGAAGGCGAAACCTGCGTGCAGGTGGTGTTCCGCCGCCGCGAGGAGACCATCGACCCGGAACTGGCGCGCGAAGTCGAGGAATTGCGCCAGCGCGACCCGGTCACCGGCCTGCTCAACCGCCCCACCTTCCTGCGCGAACTGGAAGACGCGGTGGCCGTTGCCGGCCGCGGCGATGCCCAGTACGGTCTGCTGCTGGTCGAGCCGGACCACTACGCCAGGCTGCTGCCGGAAATCGGGCTGGACGCCGCCGATGCGCTGGTGGCCGCCTTCGCCGCGCGCCTGTCTTCGGTGCTGGAGCCGGACATGCGCGCCGCGCGCTTCGGCGAACACAGCTTCGCGGTGCTGGGCAGTGGCCGCTACGACCGCACCGCCGCGCTGGCCGAAAAAATCCGCGCCGCCTTCGCCGGCTACGTGTTCGAAGTGGGCCAGCGCACCGCCACCGCCACCGCCAGCATCGGCGGCGTGCAGATCGGCGAGAAGAACGCCAACATCAACCAGGTGCTGGCGCGCATCAGCGAAAACCTGCAAAGCCTGGCCGCGCTGGGCGGCAACCGCATCGACATCTTCGACCCGGGCGCGGTCGATCGCGCCGAGGAAGAACGCATCCAGAGCTGGATCTCGCTGATCCGGCGCGCACTGGACGGCGACGGTTTCAGCGTGGAATTCCTGCCCGTGGTCAGCCTGAAGGGCGAGCCGGGCGAACTCTACGAATGCCTGTTGCGCTTGCGCACCGGTGAAGGCGAACTGGTCGGCCCGGCCAATTTCATCGGCATTGCCGAGGCCCATGGCCTGATTGCCGACATCGACCGCTGGGTGGCCGGACATGCCATCCAGTTGATCGGGCAGCGCCTGCGCGACGGCCACGACACCCGGCTGTTGCTGAAGATCGGCACCGAATCCTTCGCCGACGCACGACTGCTCGACGTCATCGGCCGGGCCCTGACCCAACACGGCGTGCCCGGCGACCGGCTATGGCTGGAAACCCCGGAAGCCAGGATCTCCACCCACCTGCGCCAGGCGCAGGAATTCCAGGCCGCCGCCGCGAAGCTGGGCTGCAAGGTCGGACTGGAGCGCTTCGGCTCGGGGCTGGATTCGATCCAGTTGCTGGATCACTTCAAGCCGGCCTTCGTGAAGATGGACCGCAACCTGGTCGAAGACCTGCCCAAGTTTGCCGACAACCAGCGGAAGATCCGCGACATCGCCGGCCACACCGGAGCCAGGGGGATCGCCTCGATCGCCGAGTTCGTGCAGGACGCGACAACCATGACCCTGCTGTTCAGCGCCGGCGTGGATTACGTGCAGGGCTACTTCCTGGCGCAGCCCAGCGCGGCGATGAATTACGACTTCTCGTGAACCGGGAAAGTCGGCGGCTGCGCCGCCCGCAAAGGGTCGGCAGAAGCAGTTTCTGCTTCCACATTGCAGCGCCGCAAGCGTGGCCTGGCGCTTTCCAGCCCGCGTAGCGGACCGCTTACCCGCCTTTCAGCGCGGCGATGCGCTGCTCCAGCGGCGGGTGGCTGAGGAACAGCTTCTTCAAGCCGTCGCCGATGCCGCCGGCGATGCCGAAGGCGGCAATCTGGTTGGGCAGGGTGCTCTGGCCGTGGTTCAGTTGCAGGCGTTCCAGCGCGGCGACCATCTTCTGACGACCGGCCAGGCTGGCGCCGCCGGCGTCGGCGCGGAATTCGCGGCGGCGGCTGAACCACATCGCGATCATCGTCGCGAACAGCCCCAGCACCATTTCCAGCGCGAACACGATGAGGTAGTAGGCAAAGCCCCGACCGCCATTCCTGTTGCCGGAAATGTAGCTGTCGATCACCCCGCCGACCACGCGCGCCAGCACGATCACGAAAGTGTTCAACACGCCTTGCAGCAGCGCCATCGTCACCATGTCGCCATTGGCGACGTGGCTGACTTCGTGGCCCAGCACGGCTTCGGCTTCGTCGCGGGTCATGTTGTGCAGCAGGCCGGTCGATACGGCCACCAGTGCGTGGTTGCGGTTGGCGCCGGTGGCGAAGGCGTTGATCTCGGGGCCGTCGTAGATCGCCACTTCCGGCATGCCGATACCGGCGGCCTGGGCCTGGCGGCGCACGGTTTCGACCAGCCAGCGCTCGCTTTCGCTGGCCGGCTGCTCGATCACGTGCGCGCCGGTGGTGCGTTTGGCCATCCACTTGGACATCAGCAGCGAGATGAACGAGCCGCCGAAACCGAAGATCGCCGCCATCACCAGCAGGCCGCTCATCTGTCCGGGCTGGACCCCCAGCAGCGACATCACGATGCTCGCCAGGATCAGCACGGCGAAGTTGGTGGCAAGGAACAGGGCGATGCGGGTGAACACTTGGGTGGCTCCGGTGGGTTTGGGGGTGATGCCTGCGTGGATGATTCGGGCGCGGCGGCTTGAATTCAAGCACGAAGCTGACCGGGGATTCAGCTTTCACGGCCTGCCAGGCACGGGTTGGCAGCGCGCGCATAGCACAGGACTTTTGTCCGCAAAGGGCGCAAAGGACGCAAAAAACGAATGCGGCACTGCATCGATGCGACCGGCATCATTGCCAATCCCTTGCAGCACTTTGCGTCTTTCGCGTCCTTTGCGGACAAATACTGCTCAAATAGCGCCCGATGACCTTCCCGCCCCTTTACCGTGGCCGCTTCGCGCCCTCGCCGACCGGCGCGCTGCATGCCGGCTCGCTGCTGGCCGCCTTCGCAAGCTGGTTGCTGGCGCGGCGGGCCGGCGGGCAGTGGTGGGTGCGCGTGGAAGACATCGACCCGCTGCGCGAGGTGGCCGGCGCGACCGAAGCGCAACTGGCAACGCTGCACGCCTTCGGCCTGGTCGCCGATGCGGCGGTGGTGCGGCAGAGCCGGCGCGCGGCCTTGTACCAGGCCGCGCTGGATCGGCTGCTGGCCAGTGGCGATGCCTTCGTCTGCCATTGCAGCCGCACCGAACTGGCGGCCAGCGGCGGCATCCACCGCCGCTGCGTTGCCGCGCACCCGCGACCGGACCCGGCCATCCGCCTGCGCGTGCCCGATGGCCTGCGCATCGGTTTCGACGATGGCCTGCAAGGCCGTTTCGAACAGGATCTGGCGGCGGAAGTCGGCGATTTCGTGCTCAGGCGCGCCGATGGCTGCTGGGCCTACCAGTTGGCGGTGGTGGTCGATGACGCCGAACAAGGCATCACCGACGTGGTGCGCGGCGCGGACCTGCTGGATTCCACCCCGCGCCAGATTTTCCTGCAACACAAACTGGGCCTGCCGACGCCGCGCTACCTGCACCTGCCGCTGCTGCGCGACGCAACCGGGCGCAAGTTGTCGAAGTCGAACGCCGCGCTGCCGGTCGATGACGCCGCGCCATTGCCGGCCTTGCGCGCCACGTGGCGATTGCTGGGTCAGGACGAAACCGCCTTGCGCGATGCCGCCAGCGTGCCGGCACTGCTGCAAACCGCCATCTCTGCCTTCGACCCATCGCGGCTGCCGCGCGGCGTTGCAGCGCACAACATGATTGCCGGCAACGCTGTCTAGAATCCCCCTGCACTTCTCCACACACTGTTTTCCCAAGGGGAGCATCGCAATGAGCACCAATCGCGTCGCACTCGTCACCGGCGGCACCGGCGGCATCGGCACCGCCATCTGCAAGAAACTGGCCGACATGGGCCACAAGGTCGCCACCAACTACCGCAACGAAGAAAAAGCCAATGCCTGGCAGGCGAAGATGAAAGCCGACGGCTACGACTTCACCCTGGTCAAGGGCGACGTGACCTCGCCGGAAGAAGCCGAAAGCATGGTGCGCGAAGTCGAGGCCAGGCTCGGCCCGATCGACATCCTGGTCAACAACGCCGGCATCACCCGCGACGGCACGTTCCACAAGATGAAGGCCGACCAGTGGGGCGACGTCATCAACACCAACCTCAATTCGGTGTTCAACGTCACCCGCCCGGTGATCGACGGCATGCGCGAGCGCAAGTGGGGCCGCATCATCCAGATCAGCTCGATCAACGGACTCAAGGGCCAGTACGGCCAGGCCAACTACGCGGCGGCCAAGGCCGGCATGCACGGCTTCACCATTTCGCTGGCGCGCGAAAACGCCAAGCAGGGCATCACCGTCAACACGGTATCGCCCGGCTACGTGGCCACCGACATGGTGATGGCGGTGCCGGAGGAAGTGCGCGCCAAGATCGCCGCCGACATCCCCACCGGCCGCCTCGGCAAGCCGGAGGAAATCGCCTACGCGGTCGGCTTCCTGGTCGATGACCAGGCGGCGTGGATCACCGGCTCCAACCTGGACATCAACGGCGGCCACCACATGGGGTGGTAAGGGCGGTTGGCGGTTGCCGGGACGGGGGCCACTTCTGCCCGTCATGCCCCCCGCGAAACGCCTTCCAGCAGCCGGATGGCCGGGCTGGCCACGCGGGCATGACGAGCGAATTGCTGCGCCGCATTCTCGCGTCCCCCGCCGGCCGGCCATACCCTGCAGGATAGTTGCATGCACTGTTGCGGTGCGCCATGCTGGGCGCCCTTGCAGCAAGGCACCCATCCCGATGGCCGCGATCCGCATCATCAAGAAGTATCCCAACCGCCGTCTCTACGACACCGAGATCTCCAGCTACATCACCATCGAGGATGTGCGCCAGTTGATCGTCGATGGCGAGAACTTCGAAGTGCGCGACGCCAAGAGCGGCGAAGACCTGACCCGTTCGGTGCTGCTGCAGATCATCAGCGAGCAGGAACAGGACGGCGAGCCGGTGCTGTCCACGCAACTGCTCAGCCAGATCATCCGTTTCTACGGCGACTCGCTGCAGGGCTTCATGGGCAACTACCTGGAGCGCAGCATGCAGCTGTTCCTGGAGCAGCAATCGCAGTTCCGCAACCAGATGGGCAACCTGCTGGGGCAAACGCCGTGGAACATGATGAACCAGCTCACCGAGCGCAACATGGAAATCTGGCAGGACTTCCAGCGCAACCTGACCGGCGGTCTGGGCCGCGGTACCGGCAAGCCGCAAACCCCGCCTGCGCCGCCGCCGCCGAGGCGCGGCCGGTAAAGATGCGGCGAAGCCGCCCACTGCGCGGGCGACTTCACTGGCTCTGCTTGCAATACTTCTGGCGGAACTGCTGCGCCTTCGGCTGCAATTGCTGCAGGTGGGCGATGCGGTTGGCCGGGTCGGGATGGGTGGAGGCGAATTCCGGCGGGCGTTCGCCGCCGCCGAGTTGCGACATGCGTTCCCACAGCGGAATGGCCTGCGCCGGGTCGTAGCAGGCCGCCGCCGCCAGCATCAGGCCCACTTCGTCGGCCTGGGTTTCGTGGTTGCGGCCATAGGGCAGCACCAGGCCGTATTGCACACCCGCGCCCAGCGCAGCCATGGTCTGCTGGTCGATGCCGGACATGCCCGCGGCCACCTGCCCCAGTTGCACCAGTTTTTGCTGCGCCATGCGTTGCGCGCCGTGGCGCAGCAGGGCGTGGGCGATTTCGTGGCCCATCACCACCGCCATCGCGTCGGCGCTTTGCGCCACCGGCACCAGGCCGGTATAGACCGCGATCTTGCCGCCGGGCAGGCAGAAGGCATTGGCCTCGTCCGAGGCAATGACATTCACGTCCCACTGGTAGCTGCTCAGATCCGGCGTGGGCTGGCCATTCTCTGCAGCAAGATCCGCGGCCACCTGCGGCACGCGCGCGATCAGGCGCTGGGCGATGCTGCGCACCTGCTGACTGATCTGTTCGTTGGCCGGCACCAGCGCGCGTTGCGCCTGCGCGTCGCCAAGCACTTCCTGGTAGGCCTGCGCGCCGAGTTCGGCCTCTTCGGCCGGGGTTGCGCCGTAGTGCGCGGCCTCGCCGGTGTAGGGGTCGGTTTCCTTGCTGCCGAACCAGCTCCACGCCGCATAGGCGGCGAAGCCCAGCAGGATGATCCAGCGCAGGTTGAGGCCGCGCCGGCGCGGTTGCTGTTGCTGTTGCTCGTAGCCGCTGCGTCCGAAGGGGTCTGTCCGCATCGCCTGCTCCTTGTGCCCGATTGCCGTTGCGGATTGTAGAGCGTGTTGCAGGCATATCGCAGCGCCCGCAGCCGATGTGCACCGGATCAATGGCCGGCGGCGGCCGGGAACACGTTGTAGCGGCGCGGCGACAGGATCACCGGCGCGCCATTGGCCGGCATGCCCGCGTCATCGGCAGGCGGCGGCAGGTCGATTTCCACCTCCTGCTGCGCGCCGGCGTGCAGGCGCGCGCGCAGGCGCAGGCGCGGGCCACTGCGCAGGCTGGACAGCACGGTCGCCGGCCAGCCGGGGCCGTCGCCGGCAAGGCGCAGGTCTTCCGGGCGCACATACAGCTCGATGGGGCCGTCGGCGTGCGCGGCATCGGCGGCGGCGAATTCCGCGCCGGCCACGCGCAATTTGCCGGCCCGGGCTTCGCCGGACAGGCGATTCACTTCGCCGACGAAGCCATAGACGAACGGCGTGCGCGGGCGCTCGTAGGCGTCGGCCGGACTGCCGAGTTGTTCGATGCGGCCCCTGTTGAGGATGGCGACGCGGTCGGCCAGTTCCAGCGCTTCTTCCTGGTCGTGGGTGACGAAGATCGTGGTCAGCCCGGTCCGGTCGTGCAGTTCGCGCAGCCAGCGGCGCAGGTCGCGGCGCACTTGCGCGTCGAGCGCGCCGAAAGGTTCGTCCAGCAGCAGCACGCGCGGTTCGATCGCCAACGCGCGCGCCAGGGCCACGCGCTGGCGTTGGCCGCCGGACAACTGCGCGGGATAGCGGTCCTCCAATCCAGCCAATTGCACCAATTGCAGCAGTTCGCTGACGCGCTTGCGGATGTCGGCCCTGGCCGGGCGCTGGCTGCCCTTGCGCACGCGCAGGCCGAAGGCGATGTTGTCGGCCACGCTCATGTGCTTGAACAGCGCGTAATGCTGGAACACGAAGCCGGCGCGGCGCGCCTGCACGCTCAGGCCGGTGGCGTCCTGCCCGTCGAACAGCACGCGCCCGCGATCGGCATGTTCCAGCCCGGCGATGATGCGCAACAACGTGGTCTTGCCGGAGCCGGACGGCCCCAGCAGGGCCAGCAATTCGCCCTGGCGGATGTCCAGGTCGATGCCGTCCAATGCATTGAACGCGCCGAATTGCTTGCCGAGTTTTTCGATCTTGATGGTCATGTCGTCGTCTCAATGCCTGTCAATGTCCGAACACAGCAATCAGTCCGCAAAGGACGCAAGAAACGCAAAGTGGATGGAACGGAAATCAACACTTCTTCTCTTTGCGCTCCTTGCGGACAAAAGCTGTTGTCCTGGCCTTTCTCAATGCCGGTGCGAAGCGGCCAGCCCTTCGCCGTGCCGCCATTCCAGCCAGGTCTTCAGCACCAGCGTGACCAGCGCGGTCAGCGCCAGCAGGCTGGCGCAGGCGAAGGCCGCGCCGTAGGCGTATTCGTTGTAGAGGATTTCCACGTGCAGCGGCAGCGTGTTGGTGCGCCCGCGGATATGCCCGGACACCACCGACACCGCGCCGAATTCGCCCATCGCGCGCGCACTGCACAACAGCACGCCGTACAGCAGCGCCCAGCGGATGTTGGGCACGGTCACGCGCCAGAAGGTCTGCCAGCCGTTCGCGCCCAGGCTGAGCGCGGCCAGTTCCTCGTCGCTGCCTTGTTGCTGCATCAGCGGCATCAGTTCGCGGGCGATGAACGGGAAGGTCACGAACACCGTCGCCAACACGATGCCCGGCAAGGCGAACACGATGCCCGGCAATTGCACATGCACTTCACCCAGCAGCGGCAACGTGCCGCGCCAGCCTTCGTCGATCAGCGGCCACGCCCAGCCCTGCGAACCGAAGATCAGCACGAACACCAGGCCGGCCACCACCGGCGACACCGCGAACGGCAGGTCGATCAGGCTGACCAGCCATTGCTTGCCGGGGAAGTCGTGCTTGCCCACCGCCCACGCGGCGGCGATGCCGAACAGCAGGTTCAGCGGCACCACCATCGCGGTGACCAGCAGGGTCAGGCGGATCGCGGCGCGCGCGTCCGGGTCGCCCACCGCCTTGATGAAGGCCTGCACACCGCCACGCAGCGCTTCGGAAAACACCAGCAACAGCGGCAGCAGCAGGAACGCCAGCAAAAAGCCCAACGCTGCAAGAATCAGCAGCGCCTGCACCCAGCGCGGCTCGGTGACGGCCGAGCCGACGCGCGGCTTGCGGCGGGCGGTTTCGTCCACGGTGGCCTCTTGCGGCGGGAACACGGCGGCTACGGTAGCACTGCTCATGCGCCGCTCCTGCGCTCGCTGCGCGCCAGCCGCGACTGCAGCGTGTTGACCGCCAGCAGCACGGCGAAGGACAGCAGCAGCATCGCCGCGGCAATCGCGGTCGCGCCGGCGTAGTCGAACTCCTCCAGCTTGATGACGATCAGCAGCGGCGCGATTTCCGACACCTTCGGCAGGTTGCCGGCGATGAAGATCACCGAGCCGTATTCGCCGACGCCGCGCGCGAACGACAGCGCGAAACCGGACAACACCGCCGGCAGCAGCGCCGGCAGCACCACCCGCGTCACCGTCTGCCAGCGGCTGGCGCCCAGCGAAGCAGCGGCTTCCTCGTATTCGCGCTCCAGATCGGCCAGCACCGGCTGCACCATCCGCACCACGAACGGCAAGCCGACGAACACCAGCGCCACGGTGATGCCCAGCGTCGTGTAGGCGACCTTGATACCCGCCGCCTCCAGCCAGCGCCCGATCCAGCCGTTCGGCCCGTACAGCGCGGTCAGCGCGATGCCGGCCACGGCGGTGGGCAGGGCGAACGGCAAGTCGATCATCGCGTCGAACAGGCGCCGGCCGGGGAACGAATAACGCCCGAACACCCACGCCACCAGCGTGCCCATCACCGCGTTGAACGCCGCCGCCGCCGCCGCCGTGCCGAAGCTGACCTTCAGCGCCGCCAGCACGCGCTCGTCGGTCCAGATGCGCCAGATTTCCTGCCAGCCCAGACCGGCGGCTTTCAGGAACAGGCCGGCCAGCGGCAGCAACACCACCAGCCCCAGCCAGAACACGGTGCAACCCAGACTCAAGCCAAAGCCGGGGATCACCCGGCGTCGGCGTTTCAGCGATGGGAGGCTTGCAACGGACATGCCTACTGCTCGGACTGGATCTGGTCGAACACGCCGCCATCGGCGAAGTGTTTCTGCTGCGCGGCGGCCCACGAGCCGAACGCGCCGTCAATCGTCACCAGATCCAGTTTCGGGAAGCGCGCGACGTCCTTGGGGTCGGCGTATTCGGGCTTGCGCGGGCGGTAGTAGTGCTTCGCGGCGATGCGCTGGCCTTCGGGCGAATACAGGTATTGCAGGTAGGCCTGCGCCACTTCACGGGTGCCGTGCTTGTCAACGTTCCTGTCCACCAGCGTCACCGGCGGTTCGGCAAGAATGGACAGCGACGGCACCACGATCTCGAACTTGTCCGGGCCGAGTTCTTCCAGCGCCAGGAAGGCTTCGTTCTCCCATGCCAGCAGCACGTCGCCGATGCCGCGCTGGGCGAAGGTGGTGGTGGCGCCGCGCGCGCCGGTATCCAGCACCGGCACGTGCTTGAACAGCGCCTTCACGTAATCGCGGGTCTTGGCTTCGTCGCCCTTGAAAATTTTCTGCCCGTAGGCCCACGCGGCCAGATAGTTCCAGCGCGCGCCGCCGGAGGTCTTCGGGTTCGGCGTGATCACCGAAACGCCGCGGTGGATCAGGTCGTTCCAGTCGTGGATGTTCTTCGGGTTGCCCTTGCGGACGAGGAAGACGATCGTCGAGGTGTAAGGCGTGCTGTTGTCCGGCAGGCGCTTTTGCCAATCCGCCGGAAACAGCTTTGCTTTCTCGGCAATGCTGTCCACGTCGTAGGCCAGCGCCAGCGTCACCACGTCCGCTTCGAGACCGTCGATCACCGCACGCGCCTGCTTGCCGGAGCCGCCGTGCGAGGTTTCGATCAGCACCTTCTGGCCCTTGGTCTCCTGCCAGTGCCTGGCGAACGCGGCGTTGAAGTCGCGATACAGCTCGCGGGTGGGGTCGTAGGACACATTGAGCAGTTGCAGGTCCTTGGCCGTGGCGGCGAAGGCCAGGGCCAGGGCGAAGCCGGCCAGCAGCGGGCGCAAGGTTCGCCGGGCACGGCTCTTGATGGAATGGATTTTCATGGGGGAATCCTCAGAACGCGACTTGCAGGCGGGTGAACACGGCTTTCTCGTCTTCGCGGTCCGCCACAGTGGCAGAGCCGCCTTCGAAACTTGTATTGGAATAGTTAAGCACGAGCTTCAGATTGCTGTTCAGGTACCAATTGACACCGAATACCCACGCCCTGGCCTGGCTTGCCGAAGACGTGGCATCGGCGAACAGCGGGAAGGTGTCGTCATCGATGTCGATCACGCCGTAGCGGCCCACCAGTTCCCACGCGCCCCAACCTTCGCCGCCCGGCGTGAACGGATGCGCCGGTTTGACCACGCCGCGATAGCTGGCGTCCTCGCCGGTCAGCACATAGCTGGCGGTGGCCTGCCAGGCGGTGTTTTCCAGATCGGCGCGGGTGCTGCCGACCACCAGTTCCTGCTTCGAGGCGATGTATTCGGCCAGCAGGCCGAAACCGTTGCGGTAGAAGTAACCCTGCGGCGACCAGCGCAGATGGCGGCCATCGGCGGCCACCGTGCTGTTGTAGGCGAAGAACTGCTGCTGCCCCGGCGTGCGGTAACGCGGCAGGTAGTTGCTGCCGGTGCCTTCCACGTCGCCGATGCTGGCGCCCAGGCCGAAACCCAGCCCGGACCAGAACCCGGCGTCGTTCTTGAACGGCTCGAAGAACACCCGGCCCGCGTATTCGAACTTGTCGTCCGGGTTGCTGGTCAGCGCATCGCGGCCGTCCACCGCGCCGTTGAACACGCCGATGGCATAGCCGACGCGGCCCTGCGCCAGATCCCCCTGCAACTGCACGCCGAGGTCGCGGTTCGGGGCCAGCTCGCTGGCCAGCGCGCGCTCCGCGTCGGACAACGACGCCGAGGACTGCAGGCGTTCCAGCCCCACCGGCGAAGTGAACTTGCCCACGCGCACGGTCGCCGCCGGGCTGAACTTCAGGTCGGCATAGGCATCGACGATGCTGGCACTGTCGCCGGCGAATTCCGGGGTGAAGCGGAAGCCGATCCAGCCGCCGAGCGTACCTTCGATGATCGGGCGCGCGGTGCGCAGCAGGAAGGTGTCGGTGGCCGAGGCCGGCGCGCCGCTGTTGAAGAAGCGCCCGTCGCCTTGCAGCAGGCCGCGGATCTTCACTTCGTACTTGCCGTCGCCGGACTTCAGCGATGCGCCCTTGTCGTTGACCGTGACCACGGAGGCGTCCCTGGCCTTGGCGGCGGATTCCTCCTGCTGCAATTCCAGCCTGCGCTCAAGCACGCGCAGGCGCTGGTCCAGGTCGGCCAGGCCGGGCTCGCCCGCTTCGCCGGCCGCCGCTTCGCCGCCCAGTCGGCGCTCCAGCGCCTCCAGCCGGCGTTGCAGTTCTTCAACCGTCGGTTGCTGCTGCGCGAAAGCCGGCACCGCCAGCGAACACAGCGCCGCCCCCGCCAGCCAGAAGCCGCGCGGGCCACTTGGGTTGCGTGGGGGGGGAACAGGCGTCCGCATGTCGTCTCTCCGCTCGGGTGGCCATGGCCGGGAAACGCATATTCCCTATTCAGCTTATGCCACGGAAATGACATGGGGCTTGTGGCTGATAGCCAAAGCGCATGACGGAAAGACAGCCCTCATGGGCGCAACCGTCCATGGGCGCGGCTTGGGGGGAGCGGCATGCAGCCGCGGCAAAGGCCGCAGTGATCTTCGTCTCGGCCGCAAGCCGCTCCCGCAAAAACCATTTGGACCCTTCCTTATAAAATGCCCCTTTCCATCGCCACGCCACCGCCATGACCGCACTGACCCGGCACTACGCCGCCGAACTGGAATCCCTCCGCGACGCCGGCCTGTTCAAGTCCGAACGCATCATCGCCAGCCCGCAATCGGCCGAGATCACCCTGACCGACGGCCGCAAGGTGCTGAACTTCTGCGCCAACAACTATCTTGGGCTGGCCGACCACCCGGCGCTGATCCAGTCGGCCAAGAACGCGCTGGACAGTCACGGCTTCGGCATGGCCAGCGTGCGCTTCATCTGCGGCACGCAGGATCTGCACAAGCGGCTTGAGCAGACCATCGCCGATTTCTTCGGCACCGAAGACACGATTCTTTACGCCGCCTGCTTCGACGCCAACGGCGGCCTGTTCGAACCGCTGCTGGGCGAGGACGACGCCATCATATCCGACGCGCTCAACCACGCTTCGATCATCGATGGCGTGCGCCTGTGCAAGGCCAGGCGCTTCCGCTACGCCAACTGCGACATGGCCGATCTGGAAGCGCAGCTGCAGGCCGCCGCCGGCTGCAGGACCAAACTCATCACCACCGATGGCGTGTTCTCGATGGACGGCTGCATCGCGCCGCTGGACGAAATCGCCGCGCTGGCGGAAAAGTACGGCGCGCTCGTCCATATCGACGAATGCCATGCGACGGGCTTCCTCGGCAAGACCGGGCGCGGCTCGGCCGAAGCGAAGGGCGTGCTGGGCAGGATCGACCTCTTCACCGGCACCCTGGGCAAGGCGATGGGCGGCGCGCTGGGCGGCTTCACCACCGGCCCGCGCGAAGTCATCGAACTGCTGCGCCAGCGTTCGCGCCCGTACCTGTTCTCCAACTCGCTGCCGCCGCACGTGGTGGCCGCCGGCATCACCGCCTTCGAGATGCTCTCCGCCGCCGGCGGACTGCGCGAAACGCTGGCGCGGAACACCGCGTATTTCCGCGAAAAGATGGCCGCCGCCGGCTTCGACCTGAAACCCGGCATCCACCCGATCTGCCCGGTGATGCTGTACGACGCGCCGTTGGCGCAGCGTTTCGCCGAACGCCTGCTGGAGGAAGGCATCTACGCCATCGGCTTCTTCTTCCCGGTGGTGCCGCAGGGCCAGGCGCGCATCCGCACCCAGATCAGCGCCGCACACACGCGCGAACACCTGGACCGCGCCATCGACGCCTTCACCCGCATCGGCCAGGAACTGGGCGTGCTGAAGTGAGCAACTACGTCATTGGCCTGACCGGCGGCATCGCCTCCGGCAAGAGTGCGCTGGAACGCGCCTTCAAGGCGCGCGGCGTGGTCGTGGCCGATGCCGATGCGGTCTCGCGCGAAGTGGTCGAACCCGGGCAACCGGCGCTGGCGGCGGTGGCCGCACGCTTCGGCGCGGGAATACTCGATGCGGACGGCCGCCTGGACCGCGCCGCATTGCGCCGGCGCATCTTCAACAATGCCGACGACAAGCGCGCGCTGGAGGAAATCCTGCACCCGCCGATCCGCCAGCGTGTGCGCGAAATCTGCGCGGCGGCGGCTGGCCCCTACACCATCGCCGCGATCCCGCTGCTGGCCGAAGGCGGCGGACGCGCGCATTACCCGTGGCTGGATCGGATCCTGGTGGTCGATGCGCCGGAGGAAATGCGTTTGCAACGGCTGCTGCAACGCGACGGCATCGACATGGCGCTGGCGCAACGCATGGTCGATGCGCAGGCCAGCCGCGAGCAGCGATTGGCGATTGCCGACGACATCGTGGTCAACCACGGCACGCTGGCGGCGCTGGATGCGGCGGCGGCGGAACTGGATGTGCGTTACCGGGCGCTGGCGGCGGCGTGATTGGAGGGTTGCGGTTGCCGATCGTCGGATAGCATCAGCCCCAGATCCGCTCGTCCAGCGTCGCCGCCGCCTTCAGGCCGCGCACCTTTCCCTTGACCACGGCAACGCCTTCGGCGCGCAGTCGTTGCGATTGCTCGCGCCATTCGCGCGAGCCTTCGGGGAAGGCGATGCGGCCGTCGGAGCGCAATACCCGGTACCACGGCAACGCCGGATCGGTGTTTTCGGCCAGCGCCCGCGCCGCCAGCCGCGCGCGCCCCGGCAGGCCGGCGCGGCGCGCGACTTCGCCGTAGCCGGCGACCTGTCCGCGCGGGATGGCGCGGACGGCGGCGAGGATGCGGTCGCGGGCGGAGGCGTCGGGCATGGAATCGCCGGTCCGGTCCTCTCCCTGTTCCCTCACGCCCACCCGGCCAGTTCGAACGCCTTGTAGAACAGCCAGGCGACCGTCGCCGCTGCCGGGATGGTCAGGATCCACGCCCAGACGATGCGCTCGATGGTGCCGATCTTCAGCGCGCGCGGGTTCTTGGCGAAGCCCACGCCCATGATCGCGGTGGAGATGCTGTGGGTGGTCGAGACCGGCATGCCGAAGTGCGCGGCGACGGTCAGGATGGTGGCCGAACTGGTATCGACCGCGAAACCGTCGATCGGATGCAGTTTGACCATCTTGTGGCCCAGGGTCTTGATGATGCGCCAGCCGCCGGATGCCGTACCGGCGGCCATCACCACGGCGCAGGTGAGCACGATCCACGTCGCCACCGCCGAGCCATCGCCGGCGGCCGGATGCAGGAAGGCCAGCCACGGCGGCAGGTCGTCCAGCGCGCCGCCGGCTTCCGCGCCGACCAGCGCCAGCGCGATCACGCCCATGGTCTTCTGCGCGTCGTTGTGCCCGTGCGCATAGCCCATGTACGCGGCGGAAAGGATCTGCGCCTTGCCGAACACCGCATTGATCACGCGCGGGCGCTGCATCCGCCGGAACATGCCGCCGGCGCGGTACAGGCCGGAAATGGCCGCCCACAGGAACAGCATCATCGCCGCGCCCAGCAAAAAGCCCGCCACCGGCGAGGTGACCATCGGCAGGAACACTTTCCACAACAAGCCCTTGTTGTGCGCCCAGTCGCCGACATTCTTCGACCACAGCAGCGAGGCCCAATTGTTCTGCGACGCCGCAAGCGCCGCGCCGCACAGGCCGCCGATCAGCGCGTGCGACGACGACGACGGCAAGCCGCGCCACCAGGTGATCAGGTTCCAGGCGATCGCGCCCAGCAGCGCGCACAACACCAGTTGCGACGTCGCCTCGACCACGCCGGTATTGACCACGCCGGTCGCTATCGTCGTTGCGACCGCCGTGCCGGTCAGCGCACCGATCAGGTTCATGAACGCGGCCAGCACCACCGCCCGCCCCGGCGTCAGCACCTTGGTCGCGACCGAGGCGGCGATGGAATTGGCGGTGTCGTGGAAGCCGTTGATGAACTCGAAGACGAGCGCGGCCAGGATCACCACGATGACGAGGGTCAGCATTGCGACGCCCCCATCAGGAATTCTTCAAAACGATCTGATAGACCACCACGCCGGCCTCGCGGCAACGGTCGATGGCCTTTTCCAGGATCTCGAAGAACTCCTTCAGCAGGAACATCTGCATGCTGTCCAGCTTGCCGGAATAGATGTCGCGGTACAGTTCCAGCATCAGCCGGTCGGCCTCGTTCTCGATGCTGCGCAACTTCTCGTTGAGCGCGCTGACCAGGTCCAGATTCATCTTCGGCAAGGCATTGACCATGTCCTTCACCACGCCGGCGGCCTGCTCCAGCATCGCCGCGCGCGGGGCGAAGTCGATGTGGGCCAGATGCTGGGTGGCCAGCGAATAGCGGTCGGCGAACTTCTCGATCTGCTTGGGGATCTTGTACAGCGCCGAACCCAATGCCTCGATGTCCTCGCGCTCGAACGGGGTCATGAAGCTGTCCACCAGCGCCTGATTGATCTTGTCCGAGGCCGCGCGCTCGCGCAGGCGCGCCAGCTTGAAGCTGTCCAGCGCCGGCTGGCGGTCGGCCACCTTCATCATCTGGTGCAGCGCATGGGCGCTTTCGTGGGCGGCGTCGGCGGCCTCGTCGAGCAGGGTGTAGAACTGCTGGCCGGAGCCGAAGATGGTCTGCAGCGAGAACATGCGGGGATCCCGCCGTCGCGGGAAGGACGGCATCGGGCGGAATTATGACCGCTTCATGGCCGGATGTGACGGAGCCGCCGCGGCCATCCGCTCCGACGCGGTTTGCTAGACTGCCCGCCGCGCCCCCGGCGCAACCTATGGACGACGACCCTACCTCCCCCTGCCCGGCCGGCCGCTCGCGCCGCCCCTGCCCGTCCCCAACCGCCCGACCGGGCCGGAGGGTGCGGCGTGCTTGAACTGTTCGCCATCGTCCTGCTGCTGATCCTGCTCAACGCCTTCTTCGCCTTGTCGGAGATGTCGGTGGTGACCTCGCGCAAGCCGCGCCTGAAGCAGCAGCCCGGCAAGGGCGCGCGCAAGGCGCTGGAACTGGCCGAGAACCCGGAACGCTTCCTCTCCACCGTGCAGGTCGGCATCAGCCTGCTGACCATCCTCACCGGCATGCTCGGCGGCGACGCGCTCAGCACGATGATCGGCACCGAACTGGCCGACGCCTTCCCCGCGCTGGGCCAGTACGCCAGCACCCTGGGCTACGTGCTGGCGGTGGCCGCGATCACCTTCGTCAGCATCGTGCTGGGCGAACTGCTGCCCAAGCGCCTGGCCCTGCTGGCGCCGGAGCGGCTGGCCGCCTTCGTCGCCCTGCCGATGCACTGGCTGTCGAAGATCGCCGCGCCGGCAGTGTGGCTGCTGGGCGTCAGCACCCGCGGCCTGCTCAAGCTGCTGCGGCTGGAAAACACCGACGCGACCCAGGTCACCGAGGAGGAGATCCGCCTGCTGGTCAGCGAAAGCCACGAGCAGGGCGTGATCGACGACGACGAACGCAACATGGTCAACCGGGTGCTGCGCCTGGGCGACCGCACCGCAGACAGCCTGATGACCCCGCGCAACCGCATCGTCTGGCTGGATCAGGCCGCATCGTTTGCGGAGAACTTCCGGACCATGCGCGGCGAACGCTATTCGCGCTTCCCGGTTTATCGCCACGACGACCGCGACGTGGCCGGCGTGCTGGAAGTCAAGACCCTGCTGGACAACCTGGGCGAGGCCGAGCCGGACCTGTTCGGCGAATTGCGCGAGCCGTTGTTCGTTTCCGAATCCACCCATGCGATGAAGCTGCTGGAAATCCTCCGCGAGCAGCAGCAATCGCTGGCGCTGGTGGTCGATGAATACGGCGAAATCCAGGGCCTGGTCACCCTGAGCGACCTGATGGGCGCGGTGGTCGGCCGCTTGCAGGCCGCGGAAAACACCGACGACGACGCGCTGGTGGTGGCGCGCGACGACGGCTCGCTGCTGGTCGGTGGCTCGCTGCCCAACGAAGACCTGCGCGAACTGCTCGGCAGCAGTGCCCTGCCCGGCGACGAGGACGACTACAACACCGTCGCCGGCATGGTGATCGACCATTTCGGCCGCATCCCGCAGGTCGGCGAATCCTTCGCCTGGGCCGGCTGGCGCATCGAGGTCGTTGACCTGGACGGCGCGCGCATCGACAAGCTGCTGTTGCAGAAGCTGCCGCAAGAAGACGATGCCGACGACGACTGATCCGGGATCGCCCGGGCCGAAGCCGCAACGCCCCGCCCATGCCGGCGGCGTGCGCGAAATGCTGGAACGATTGTCCGACGGCGATCCCGGCGAGCACCTGACCCTGGCCGGCCTGCTGGGCAACCTGCGCCAGACCGGCTTCGGCCTGTTCCTGATGATCTGCGTGCTGCCGGCCTTCCTGCCGATTCCCGGCGTGGCCGGCGGCGTCAGCGGGCCGCTGGTGGTGCTGGTCGGCGGGCAATTGCTGGTCGGCCTGCAGCGGCCGTGGCTGCCGGGCTTCCTGGCCCGGCGCGGTCCCAACCGCAGCATCATCGTGCGTTTCCGCAGCAAGTTCTCGCGCCTGCTGGGCTGGCTGGAATGGCTGGTGCGCCCGCGCCTGGCCTGGGTGCTGGAACACCCCCTGGCCTGCGCCGTCACCGGCCTGCTGCTGGTGCTGCTGGGCGTGCTGCTGTCGCTGCCGATCCCGTTCACCAACTATCTGTTCGGCGCGCTGCTGCTGGCCTACGCCTTCGCCCTGCTGGAACGCGACGGCGCATTGATGCTGCTGGCCTGGCTGGCCGGTGCGGTCGCCATCGTCGTGTTCGGCGCGGCCTCGGGCAGCCTGCTGGAACTGGCGATGTCGCTGCTGCAAAAGTGGTTTTGAGCGCGGCAGGCACCGATACCCGGCGCTTGCAAGGCATTTCGCCGCTATCCCGCCGCCTCGACGAGCCGCGCGAATTCCGCTGCGGCCATCGGGTAGCCCAGTGAATAGCCCTGCGCCAGGTCGCAGCGGCGTTCGATCAGCAGCTTCAACTGGCCTTCCTTCTCCACGCCTTCGGCGACCACGGTGATGCCCAGCGAATGCGCCATCGCGATGATCGCGGTGGTCAGCGCCAGGTCGTCCGGGTCGCGCAGCATGTCGGCAATGAAGCTGCGGTCGATCTTGACCCCGTCCACCGGCACCCGGCGCAGGTGGCTGAGGCCGGAGAAGCCGGTGCCGAAATCGTCCAGCCACACCTTCACGCCCATGCGCCGCAAGCGCCCCAGCAAGGCGCTGGCGCGCGCTTCGTCGCCAATCACCGCGGTTTCGGTCAGCTCCAGGTGCAGGCACACCGGGGACAGGCCGCTCTGGTGCAGGGTTTCGGCCACCAGGGTCGGCAGGTCCCCGCCATGCAGTTGGCGCGGCGACACGTTGACCGAGACGAACAGCGGATCCACCAGCCGGCCAGTGGCGTTCGCGGCCCAGCCCGCCGCCGCCGCGCAGGCGGCGCGCAGCACCTGCGGGCCCAGTGTCTCGATCAGGCCGCTGCGCTCGGCCACCTCGATGAACACCGACGGCGGCACCGCGCCCAGGGTCGGGTGCTGCCAGCGCAGCAGCGCCTCGGCGCCGACCAGACGGCGGTCGCCCAGCCGGTGGATCGGCTGGTAGGCCAGGCTCAGTTCGCCGCGATCCCAGGCGCCGCGCAATTCCTGCTCCAGCAACAGGCGACGCTCCACCGCCTGGTTCATCGCCCGGCTGTAGAAGCGATAGCAATTCTTGCCGGCGACCTTGGCCTGGTACATCGCCACGTCGCCGTGCTTCATCAGTTGGGGCGCATCGACGGCGTCATCCGGGAACAGGGTGATGCCGATCGACACGCCCAGGAATATCTCGCGCGCCTGCATCGCCAGCGGCTGGCCCAGTTCCGCGACCAGTTGTTCGCCCAGCGTGGCGGCGGCGGCGCGCACGTCGTCGCCTTCGATCAGCACCACGAACTCGTCGCCACCGAAACGCGCCATCCGTGCGCCGTCGCCACCCAGCCGCGCGACCACGCTGCGGATGCGCTCGGCCAGTTGCACCAGCACTTCGTCGCCGGCATCGTGGCCCATGCTGTCGTTGACCCGCTTGAAATCGTCGAAGTCGGCGAACAGCAGCGCCAATTGCCGGCTGCCGCCATGCAAGGCCTGCAGGCGCTGGTTCAGGGTTTCGCGGAAGGCGCGCCGGTTGTCCAGGCCGGTCAACGCGTCGGTATAGGCCATCTTCCGCATGTCGTGGTTCTGGCGGACGATGTTGTCGCGCATGCCGGCCAGCGCGCGCACCAGCTCGCCGATCTCGTCGCGCCGCCGGCTGGCCAGGCGATGGGCGTCGTAGTTGCCGGCGCCGATCTCGCGTGCGACTCCGGCCAGCCGGCTGATCGGCCGCACCAGGGTGCGATGCGCAACCCAGGCAATGCCCACGCAGACCATGCCCAGCGCCGCCAGCAGCAGCGCAAGCCAGCCCAGGTGGCGGCGCCCGACCTGCCGCAACCGGCTTTCCAGCGCAGCCGCGGCAGCGTCCTCGTCCGTGCGCATCTCGTCCAGCGAATAGCCGATGCGCACGCCGCCCAGGCGCTGGTCGCCGATGTCGATCGCATGCGCCACGTCCATCACCTGCGGCGACCATTGCACCAGCATCGCGTCTTCCGTGACCCGGGCATCGAGCGCCTTGGCCGCCAACGGGTCGCTCATCGGCTGGCCGTAGGCGGAAATGTCGCGCGAACCGTCATGCACGATGCGGCCCTGCGCATCGAAGATCAGCACGTAGGCGACATCCGGCTGGCGCGCGACCGCGCGCACCAGCGTGCCCAGCGTGTCCAGGTCCAGGTAATACAAGGGATTGGTCGCCGCATCGGCCAACTGGCGCGCCATCGCCTCGCCACGACGGGCCAGTTCCTCGCGGGCCATCTCGTGCACGGCCTGGCGCCCATGCTCGCCGGCCTCGTGCTGCATCGCCGACTGCCGCAGCAGCAGCAACACCAGCAACGACAGCACCAGCACCAGCGCGATCACCATCGCCAACACGAAACGCGCCTGCAGGCCGAAACGCGGTTTTTTCATGGCGCACATCCCTGTGCGCCACCCTTCGGGCGGCTTCGCCGTGAAAAACGACTGTCCTGCCGTTTTTTCATGCGGCTCATTCCAGCTGCTCGCGCACGCGGCGTACGTCCATGCCCAGGCGCGCCAGCGCCGCCTCGGCGTCGGCATCCAGCGGCAGGAACCGGGTGGCGCCGAAGAATTGCCGCAAGGCCGGGCCGGCCTGCGGATCGTCGGCGGCCTGCAGCAGCACCTCGCGCAGCCGCGCCCGCACCCTGGGGTCCAGGTCGCCGCGCACCATTTCCAGCGCACGCGGAAAATCCGGGGTCCGCGCGATCACGCGGAAATCCCGGCGGAATTCCGCCGGGATGTGCCGCTCGTCGTTCCAGTCCAGGTTGCTGACCACGCCGGCATCGACCATGTGCTTGTGCACCCAGGTGCCGATGTTCTGCTCGGAACGCGCGAACACGTAGCCGATACCCTGCGCCGATGGCCGGTCCTGCGACGACAGCAGTATCTCCAGCGGCAGCCCATCGCGCAGCAGCATCGCCGCCGGGGCCAGATAGGCGCTGGTGGAAGCGATGCTCTGGAAGGCGATGCTGTGGCCTTTCAGATCGGCCAGCGTTCGCAAACCGCTGTCGTTGCGCACGAAGAACAGCGAGTGGTAGCGACGCACGCCGCTGCGTTCGGTCAGCAGCAAGGGCTGCGCGCCGGCGCGTTGTTGCAGCAGCATCGCGTTGCCGGCGGTCTCGGTAACCCAGTCCACCCGGCTGCGGCGCAGGTAACTGGTCATCTGCTGGGCGTCGTGCGCCATCAGGATGCGGCCCCGGGTGATGCCGACCTCGCGCATGCGCGGCACCACGTAGTCCAGCAGCGGCTTGAGTTGCTCGTAGTGTGCCTTTGGATCGTCGCTGATGCGGCCCAGCACCAGCACGCCGCCCTCGTCATCGGCCTGTCCGCGCGCGGTCGGCGACCAGGCCTGGGCCAGCCCGAGCAACGCCAGCAGACAGCCTGTCCAGGCAAGTTTCAACGTGGGCCTTGCAGGGTGGGAAGAGTGCCTCGGATTATCCCATAGCCCATTGGCCGATGGCGCAGGCCCGGTCGCGCCGCAGGCGCGTCAGCCCGCGTCAGCCCGCTTCGCCGTGCGCGGCCAGCCGCGCCATCCGCTGGGCGTCAGCCAGTATCCCGCGCAACAACCGCACTTCCTGTTCGCTCAGGTCGTTGCGCAGGAACAGCCGGCGCAGCTTGCGCATCGCCGAATCCGGGCTGCGGCCCTTGTGGAAATCGATCTGCTCCAGGGTTTCGCCCAGTTGCGAGAACAGGCCCTCCAGTTGCGCGTGCGAAGCCGGGCGCTCGCGCCCTTCCAGCTCCGCCATTGGCGGCGCCGCCTGCGCGGCCAGCCACGCCAGCCGTGATTCGTAAGCCAGCACTTGCACGGCGGCGGCCAGATTCAGCGAGCTGTATTGCGGATTGGCGGGGATGTGCACGGCGGCGTGGCACAGCTGCAATTCCTCGTTGGTCAGACCGGTGCGTTCGCGACCGAACACCAGCGCCACCGGCCCCTCCGCCGCCATCGCCAGCGCGCGTTCGGCGGCGGCGTGCGGCGGGTGTTCCTCCAGTTGCACGCGGCGGCTGCGCGCGGTGCAGCCCAGCACGTAGCGGCAATCGGCCACCGCCTCGGCCAGCGTGGCGAACACCTGCGCCTGCGCCAGCACGTCCTCGGCCCCGGCGGAACGGCGGCGGGCTTCTTCCGACGGGAACTGTTCCGGCGCGACCAGCGCCAGCCGGTGCAGGCCCATGGTCTTGATCGCGCGCGCGGCCGCGCCGATGTTGCCGGGGTGCTGGGTGCCGACCAGCACGAAGCGGATGTCTGAATCTGGATTTTCGGCGGCTTGCATGGGGCGCAATGGTAAACTGCACGCGCCGGTCATCGCGCCGTGCCGCTCTTTTCCACTGTCCCCACCTGCCCTGCCTGCCCGAGGTCCGTTTGCCATGCTCAACCCCGTCGTCACCGTCATGGTCAAGGCCGCCCGCGCCGGGAGCAACGTGCTGCTGCGTTCGATCAACAAGCTCGATGCGCTGAACGTGGTGCAGAAGGACCGCATGGACTACGCCAGCGAAGTCGATGCCGACGCCGAAAAGGCCGTCATCAAGGAACTCAAGCGCGCCTACCCCGACTACGGCGTGGTCGGCGAGGAAGGCGGCAAGGTCGAAGGCCGAGACAAGCGCCGCTTCTGGGTGATCGACCCGCTGGACGGCACCAGCAACTACCTGCACGGTTTCCCGCACTACTGCGTGAGCATCGCCCTGGTCGCCGATGGCGAACCGACCGACGCGGTGGTGTTCGATCCGCTGCGCAACGAACTGTTCACCGCCAGCAAGGGCGCCGGCGCGCAACTCAACGAACGCAAGATCCGCGTCTCCGACCGCAAGGACCTGGCCGGCACGATGGTCCACACCGGCTTCGCCCCGCGCGAACGCGCCCGCGCGAGCGCGCACCTGAAGTGCATCGACGCACTGCTGGTGCAGGCCGAGGACATCCGCCGCAGCGGCTCGGCCGCGCTGGACCTGGCCTACGTCGCCTGCGGCCGCGCCGACGCCTATTTCGAGGCCGGCGTGAAAGCCTGGGACGTCGCCGCCGGGGTGCTGCTGGTGCGCGAAGCCGGCGGCAAGGTCTGCGACTTCAAGGGCGCGGCCACCGCGCGCATGGACGGCACCGGCCCGGAAACCCGGCAACTGGTCGCCGGCAACCTGAAGGTCGGCGATGCATTGCAGAAGGTGATCGTGAATTCCGGTTATGCACAAGCCTTCGATAAATAACCGCATGTCGGCCACGTAGGGCCGACATGCAACATCCGTGTTCTGCCGTAGGTCGGGGCTACGCCCCCGACGCTTGCGCGCGGTCAAGTACGGCACGTCGGGGACGTGGCCTCGACCCACGACTGCTTGCCATTCCCGAGGGTGGCAAAGCCGCCCTCACGGCCGGCGCGCCAGCGCCTCCACGTCCTTCGCCTTCGGCATCAGGTCCTGCTTGGTGACCCTCAGCATGCCCATCGTCAGCAGCGGGCAGGCGACGAAGATCGAGGAGACGGTACCGATCACGATGCCCAGCATCTGCGAGATCGCCATGCCTTCCAGCGAGCCGCCGCCGTACAGGTACAGCGCCAGCACGGTCAGGAAGGCGACGAACGAAGTGATGATGGTGCGCGACAGGGTCTGGTTGACCGAGCGGTTGAGGATTTCCTCGGGGCTCTCGCGCAGGCTGCGGAAGTTTTCGCGCACGCGGTCGAACACCACGATGGTGTCGTTGATCGAATAACCCATCACCGACAGCAGGCCGGCGAGGATGGTCAGGTCGAACTCCATTCCGGTCCAGGCGAAGAAGCCGGCGCAGATCAGCACGTCGTGCAGCGTGCACAGGATCGCCGCGATCGCGAATTTCTTCTCGAAGCGGAAGGCGATGTAGATCAGGAAGCCGACCATCACGAAGATCAGCGCATACAGGCCGTTCATCGCCAGGTCGCGGCCGACTTGCGAGCCGACGAAGGTCGGCTGCCCGCTGACCGTGGCCGGGTTGTCGGCGGTGGAAGCGGCCTTGGCCACTTCACTGGCAGTGTGCGCCAGCGATTCCTCGCTGGCGGCGTCGGCCGCATCGCCGCCGCGCGGTTGCAGGCGCACCAGCAGTTCGCTGCCGCTGCCGTAGGTCTGCACCTGGGCGCTCTGGTAGCCGGCGGTTTCCAGCCGTTCGCGCACGCCATCGACGTCGGCGGGCTTGGCGAAGCCCAGTTCCACCGAGGTGCCGCCGGTGAAGTCCAGCGCGTAGTTGAAACCCTTGAAGGCGATCGCGCCGACGGCGGCCAGCGCCAGCAGCACCGACACGGTGATCGAGACCCAGCGCAGGCGCATGAAGTCGATGCGGGTGTCGTTGGGGATCAGGTGCAGCGGGAAGATTTTCATGTGTGTGTCTTCATTGGAAATCCCGCACAAAGATGTGCGGGCTTTTGCGAGGGACTCGCATCGATTGGAAGGCCCGTGCATCACACGGGCTTTCGATTCGAATCAGATGGCGAGGCTCTTGAGCTTCCTGCGACCGCCATAGACCAGCGTGGCCACTGCGCGCGACACCGTCACCGCGGTGAACACCGAAGTCAGGATGCCGACGATCATGGTGATGGCGAAGCCTTTCAGCGGCCCGGTACCGAAGATGTACAGGGCCACGCCGGCCAGCAGCGCGGTCATGTTGGAGTCGAAGATGGTGCCGGAAGCCTTGTCGTAGCCGGTGGCGATCGACGCCAGCGGCGGCACCCCGCCGCGCAATTCCTCGCGGATGCGCTCGTTGATCAGCACGTTGGCGTCAACCGACATGCCCACCGACAAGGCCAGGCCGGCGAAGCCCGGCAAGGTCATCGTCGCGCCGAACAGCGACATCACCGCGACCACCATCAGCAGGTTCAGCAGCAGCGCGATGCAGGTGAACAGGCCGAACATGCGGTAATAGACCAGAAAGAACGCCAGCGCGAACAGGAACGAATACATCACCGCCCGGGTGCCGCGCGCCACGTTCTCCGCGCCCAGGCTGGGGCCGACCACGCGCTGTTCGACGAAATCCATCGGCGCGGCCAGCGAGCCGGAACGGAGCAGCTTGGCCAGGTTCTCGGCCTCGGTCTTCTCCAGGCCGGTGGTGCGGAAGTTCTTGCCCAGCGCCGACTGCACCGTCGCCACGCTGATCACTTCCTCCTTGACCTTGAAGCTGCGCACTTCCTTGCCATCGACGGTCTTCACCTGCGGGATGCGTTCGGTATAGACCACCGCCATCGGCTTGTCGACGTTGGCGCTGGAAAAGTCGAACATGCGCTGGCCGCCGACGTTGTTCAAGGTGACGTTGACCGACGGCTGGCCGTTCTCGTCAACGCTGGCCTGCGCGGCCACCATCTGGTCGCCGGTGGTGATGACGCGCTTGTTCAGCAGGATCGGCTGGCCGCTGTCGCGGCGGTAATAGACCTTGGCTTCCGGCGGGATCACGCCGGTGCGCAGCGCCTCGTCGGCGTTGCCTTCGACCACCGCGCGGTATTCCAGGGTGGCGGTCGCGCCGATCATGCGCTTGGCCTCGGCGGTGTCCTGCACGCCGGGCAACTGCACCACCACGCGGTCGTTGCCCTGGCGCTGGATGATCGGCTCGGCCACGCCCAGCGCGTTGACGCGGTTGCGCAGGGTGGCGATGTTCTGTTCGATGGCGTCACCGGCGATGCGCTGCAATTCGCTTTCCGGCAAACCGATCGTGATCTTGTTGCCATCGACCGCATAGGTCAGCGGCTGCGCGCCGACCAATGCGCCGCTGGCGGAACCGCCGGCCTGCAACACCTTGCCCAGTTCGGTGCGCGCCTTGTCGGCGTCGCCCGCGTCGGCCAGGGTGACCACGATGCTGTTGTCGGCGCGGCGCTCGACCGACTGGTAGCGGATGCGCGCATCGCGCAGGGTCACGCGGGTGTCTTCGACGTAGCTTTCCACGCGCTTGTCCAGCGCCGCCTTCTGATCCACCTGCAACAGGAAGTGGATGCCGCCCTGCAAGTCCAGGCCCTTGACCATCGGCCGCGCGCCCAGCTTGCCCAGCCACGCCGGCACGGTCGAAGCCAGGTTCGGCGCGACCACGTAGTCCTCGCCCAGCGCCGTGCGCAGGGCGTCGTTGGCCTTCGTCTGCGCTTCCAGCGACGACAAGCGCACCAGCAAGTTGTCGCCCTGCTCTTCCACCGCCTTGGCGGTGATGCCGGCGGTCTTGAGCGATTCATCGACGCGCCGCCTCAGCGCCTCGTCAAGGACGAAGCCGCGGTTGGCGGTGATCTGCACGGCGGGATCCTGCGGGTACAGGTTCGGCAGCGCGTACAGCACGCTCACCGCCACGACCAGCAGGATGACGAAGTATTTCCAGCGCGGGAATTCAAGCATTGCGGTCAACTCGCACCGGCCGTTGCGGCCGGCGCATCAGGACGAATGGGGAAAGCAGGTCATGCGAACGGATCAGGCGGACTTCAGCGTGCCCTTGGGCAGCACGTTGCCGACGGCGCCCTTCTGCACGCGCACGCGCACGTTGTCGGCGATTTCGACGGTGATGAAGTTCTCGCCGATCTCGGCGACGGTGCCGGCAATGCCGCCGCTGGTGATGACCTCGTCGCCCTTGGACAGCTTTTCCAGCATGGCGCGGTGTTCCTTCTGCCGCTTCATCTGCGGGCGGATCATCAGGAAGTACATCACGGCGATCAGGATCAGCGGCATCAGCAGCATGCCGAGGCCGCCGCCTTGCGGCGCGGCACCACCTGCGGCCTGGGCATGGGCGGCGGGGACAAGTATTCCAGGAATCGGGAAATCGAGCAGGTTCATCATCGGGTCCGGTAGGGCCAAAACAGCCGAGGATTATGCCATGCGGGCGGACGGGCGTCCGTTCAAGCCCCGGAAGCCGGCAAAACTCCTGGCCGGGAAGGCTCGAACGACAGTCTTTGTCCGCAGAGAACACCAAGGTACGCAAAGGAAAAGTTGCTGGAACCCCCATTCCCTTTGCGTTTTTTGCGCCCTTTGCGGGCTGAACGCCTTGCCGGGCCGTTGCTGGGCCGCCCCTGGAGCGTGTCATGCACTTTTGAGCACATTCCCGCACTTTTGTGCCGCCGCCAGACGGCGTTGCGGGCCTTGCCAAGGCGGCCAGCCTTGCCGGCGGCCCGCGCCTTGTCTGGCAGCGGCACAAAAGCGCGTATAACGCACCCAAAAGTGCATGACACGCTCTATGAACGCGCGGCGTGGAACCACCGGCGGAAGGTGTCGAAGGTTCCCGCCTCGATCGCCGCGCGCATGCCGGCCATCAGCCGCTGGTAGTACCACAGGTTGTGCAAGGTGCCGAGCATCGGCGCCAGCATTTCGTTGCAGCGGTCCAGGTGGCGCAGGTAGCTGCGGGTGAAGCCGTTGCGGCAGGCGTAGCAGCCGCAACCCGGCTCGATCGGTTGCAGGTCGTGTTCGTACTTCGCGTTGCGGATGCGCACCGTGCCGAAACGGGTGAAGTAATGGCCGTTGCGCGCGTTGCGGGTCGGCATCACGCAATCGAACATGTCAACGCCGCGCGCGACCGCTTCGACCAGGTCTTCCGGCCGGCCGACGCCCATCAGATAGCGCGGCCGATCCTGCGGCAGCAACGGGTGCATGTGTTCCAGCACGCGGTTGCGCTCCTCCTCCGGCTCGCCGACCGCCAGCCCGCCGATGGCGTAACCGTCGAAACCGATCTTCAACAAGCCTTCGGCGGATACGCTGCGCAAATCGTTGTGGATGCCGCCCTGGACGATGCCGAACAGCGCCGCATCGTTGCCCAGCGCATCGTGTTCGTCGCGCGAGCGTTGCGCCCAGCGCAGCGACAATTCCATCGACTTGCGCACCGCCTGCGGATGCACCGGCACGCCGTTCTTCTCCACCGCCGGGCACTCGTCGAAGATCATCACGATGTCCGAATCCAGCGTTTTCTGGATGCGCATCGACTCCTCCGGCCCCAGGAACACCTTCGCGCCATCGACCGGCGAGGCGAAAGTCACCCCGGCCTCGGTCAACTTGCGCCGATGCGCCAGCGAAAACACCTGAAAACCGCCGCTGTCGGTGAGGATCGGCTTGTCCCAGCGCGCGAAGCCGTGCAAGCCGCCGTGTTCTTCGATCACCTGCAAGCCGGGCCGCAGATACAGATGGAAGGTATTGCCGAGGATGATCTGCGCGCCAAGTTCGGCGATGTGCTCCGGCAGGATGCCCTTGACCGAACCATACGTCCCCACCGGCATGAACGCCGGCGTTTCCACCGTGCCGCGCGGAAAGGTGAGCCGCCCACGACGGGCCACGCCGTCGGTTTGCAGCAGTTGGAAATCCATCCGGCTCATTGGTCGATGCCTTCCCCATGGCTATTCATTTCACTGTCGCGTTTCGACGCGCTCGTCATCGCCGTCGCGGATGATTCCGCGCGGCGAGGAAACAGCAACATCGCGTCCCCATACGAAAAGAAACGGTACCTCTCCTGCACCGCATGTTTGTATGCGGAAAAGATGCGCTCGCGCCCTGAAAACGCCGACACCAGCATCAACAACGTGCTTTCCGGCAGGTGGAAATTGGTCATCAACGCATCGACGCTGCGGATGCGGTAACCGGGGAAAATGAATATTTGCGTTTCACCGGCAAACGGCTGCAACTCGCCCCCGTGCATCGCCGACTCCAGCGCACGCAGCACCGTGGTGCCCACCGCAATCACGCGCCCGCCATTCGCACGGGTCTTGCGCACCTGTGCCACCAGTTCCGCGCCGACGTTCAGCCATTCGCTGTGCATCCTGTGCTCGTGGATGTTTTCCACCCGCACCGGCTGGAAGGTGCCCGCCCCGACATGCAAGGTCACATGGCCGAATTCGATGCCGATGCCGCGCAATTGCGCCAACAGCGCATCATCGAAATGCAGCCCGGCGGTCGGCGCGGCAACCGCGCCCAGTTCCTTCGCGAACACGGTCTGGTAACGCTCGTCGTCATCCGCCCCCGGCGCGCGCTGGATGTAAGGCGGCAACGGCAGCCGGCCCACCTGTTGCAGCCAGCTTTCCAGCGCATCGGGCACCTCGAAACGCAGCAGGTAGAACTCGCCATCGCGGCCCAATACTTCGGCCACGCCGCCGCCATCCAATGCGATGCGCCCGCCCGGCTTCGGCGACTTGCTGGCCCCGATCTGCACCCGCGCGCGGTTGTCCGGCAGCAGGCGCTCGATCAGGATTTCCACCCTCCCGCCGCTGTCCTTCTGCCCGAACAACCGCGCCGGGATCACCCGCGTGTCGTTGAACACCAGCAGGTCGCCCTTGCGCAGCAACTGCGGCAGATCGCGCACATGCGCATCGACGAAGGCCGCATCGCCCGCAGGCGGCACGACCAGCAACCGACTCGCCGACCGTTCCGGCAACGGCGCCTGCGCGATCAATTCGGGGGGAAGTTCGTAGTGGAAATCGGATTTTTTCAAAATTTTCTGGAGTTGCTGTGAATTTTGCTGTTGCTGTTGTTGTTGACTCTGGGGCCCCTTGAGGCGCGGCAAGGCCGGCGGGACAAACCCCGCAGGGGCGGCGCACAGGGATGTGCGCCGTTTTCGCAGCCGCAGGATGCGGCTTGCGAAAATTCCCACCGGCCTTGCGAACCCGCCGCGCAGCGGCGGGCGCGCCGACGGGGTGTGCTTTCTTTTGCTTACTTTTCTTTTGCACAAGCAAAGAAAAGTAAGTCGCGCGCCAGCGCGAAACGCTTTTGCTTTTTCACATTAGATACAACGCCGCAACGGAAACAACGTCGGCTCCGGTCCACCCCCACCCCAGCCTCTCCCGTAAAGGGGGAAGGCGCCAAAGCAAAGGCAAAAAGCAAAAGCTGCGGCTGCGACCGTCATTGTAACGACGCAAGCATCACGTCGCCCTACCGCTCGAACTTCGTCGAAAGAATGATCGACGACGTCGTCCGCTCCACCCCGTCGATCGCCCCGATGCGGTCGGTCAGCACGTCCATCTCCTCGACCGAACCCACCGTCGCCAGCGCGATCAGGTCGAACGGCCCGCTGACCGAATGCAGCACCCGCACCTCCGGCATCGCCTTCAAGACCCGCGACACCGCCGCCATCTGCTTGGGCAATACCGTGATCAGGATGTGGGCGCGGATCCGGCTGCGCTCGTAGTCGTCGTGCACCCGCACCGTGTAGCCGCCGATCACCCCCTGGCGCTCCAGCCGCTCGATCCGGTTCTGCACCGTGGTCCGCGACAGGTCCAGCCGCCGCGCGATCTCGGCGGTGGAGGCACGGGCGTTCTCGCGCAGGATCGACAAAAGCTGCTCGTCGGCGGCGGAAAGTTTCATTTCGACCAAATGACCCGTTGATCTGACGTAACTACATCATTGTTTGGCCGAATCATACCTGTGAAAAGACTGGAAACTCCAGATAATGAAGGCTCTCATCGCTGCTTGGCCTCCCCCACACCGCCGGTGCGGGGGGCCAGGCAATCTTTTTTGAACCCTCCCCGGAGAGACGGCCATGTCCCACCTCGACAAACTCGCCCCGTTGCGCGCCCACGCCGGCCAGCGCCTGACTCCCGGCCTGGACGACGCCACCGTGGCGAAGTTCGCCGCCTCGCACCCGGACCTGGTTGCCGCCATCGACACCGCCGCCGCCGAATACGCGCGGCTGAAAGGCGAATTCCCCGATATCCTCGACCTGGACGAGGAAGCGCAACTGCGCGCCGTGCAGGCCGGCTACGTCAATTTCTACAGCGACGACACCGTGCAGCCCTACGTGGCGCTGGCCGCGCAGGGCCCATGGATCGTCAGCCTGAAAGGCGCGGTGCTGTACGACGCCGGCGGCTATGGCATGGTCGGCTTCGGCCACAACCCGCCCAGCGTGCTGGCGGCGATGGCGCGGCCGCAGGCGATGGCCAACATCATGACCCCGTCGCTGTCGCAACTGCGCTTCGAGCGCGCGCTGCGCGGCGAAGTGGGCCGCACGCGAAACGGCTGCCCGTATGCGAAGTTCATGTGCCTGAATTCCGGTTCCGAAGCCGTCGGTCTGGCCGCGCGCATCGTTGACATCAACGCCAAGCGGATGACCGACCCCGGCGCGAAGCACGCCGGCAAGGCGATCAAGCGCGTCGTGGTGAAGGGCAGCTTCCACGGCCGCACCGAGCGCCCCGGCCTGTATTCGGATTCCACCCGCAAGACCTATCAGCAATACCTCGCCAGCTACCGCAACGAGGACGCGCACATCGCGATCGCGCCCTACGACGTGGCGGCGCTGAAGCAGGCCTTTGCCGATGCCGACAAGCACGGCTGGTTCATCGAGGCGATCTTCCTGGAGCCGGTGATGGGCGAAGGCGACCCCGGCCGCAGCCTGCCGGCGGATTTCTACGCCGCCGCGCGCGAACTGACCCGCGACCACGGCAGCCTGTTGCTGGTCGATTCGATCCAGGCCGGCCTGCGCGCGCATGGCGTGCTGTCGTTCGTTGACTATCCCGGCTTCGAGCAGCTCGACCCGCCGGACATGGAAACCTGGTCCAAGGCGCTGAACGCGGCGCAGTTCCCGCTGTCGGTGCTGGCGGTGACCGAAGCCACCGCCGAGCTGTACCGCAAGGGCGTCTATGGCAACACCATGACCACCAACCCGCGCGCGCTGGACGTGGCGGCGGCCACGCTGCAACTGCTGACGCCGTCCCTGCGCGACAACATCCGCCAGCAGGGCGAACGGGCCGTGGCCAAGCTGGAAAAGCTGAAGTCCGAACTCGGCGGCCTGATCACCCAGGTGCAAGGCACCGGCCTGCTGTTCTCGTGCGAACTGTCGCCGCAGTTCAAGTGCTACGGCGCCGGTTCGACCGAGGAATGGCTGCGCAAGCACGGCGTCAACGTCATCCACGGCGGCGCCAACTCGCTGCGCTTCACCCCGCACTTCGCGATGGACGATGCCGAACTGGACCTGCTGGTCGGCATGGTCGGCAAGGCGCTGCGCGAAGGCCCGCGCAGGCAGGAAGCGCAGGCCGCGTGATCGCCGTCGTTTTTCAAAGCGGTTGATGCGAAAAGCCGGCTCTCGCCGGCTTTTCCGTCTCCATCAATGACCCGTGCGGATGGGCACCGCCGCCGGCGCAACCCGGATGCTGCGGCAACCGTCGTAGCGGCTGCAGGATCGGCAATACCCCAGGCCGCCGCGGATCTGCCGCGCATCGCGGTCGTACGGGCTGCGGAAAGGATCAACGCTCGCACGCCGGCAATTTCAACGCCTTGGCAATATCGCGCCAGTCGAATGCGGCCACCGCCACGTCCCAGTGCGAGGCGTAGAACACGCCCTGCGGGAAGCGCGCATCGCCGCGTTCGTCCAGCCATACGCCATCGGTCAGACCGGTGACGTTGCCGACGAAGGAGCCGGCGTGTTCCAGCGTCTTCCGGTCGAACAGGTGGAACACGGTGCGGTCGTCGAACTGGTCGCTCGCCACCCACCAGCCGCTGCCGTCCTTGCAGCGCATCAGCGCGATGCCTTCGGCCTGCGCCTTGTAGTTGGCCGCGCCGACATCGCGGCCGGCGTATCGGCCTTGCAGCGTGTATTCGCGCAAGCGGGTGCCGGTGGCGATGTCTTCTTCGGCAATCAGCAGACGGTCGTTGTCCGCATCGCCGAACAGCGATTCCGGCACGCGGATCGCACCGGCTGCGGTGGTGTCGCCGAAGCTGCCCAGGTGCCGTGCGGCCCAGGCGGCGCCGGGCTTCACTTCGTAACGCTGGAAGCGCCGGTCCAGTTGCGCCAGCGGCGGCAGGATGTCGTTGCCGTTGTCATCCTCGCCCAGGTCATAGGCATCGCTGACGATGACCTCGTAGGCATCGCCTCGCTTGCGCAGCCACAGGCCATAGGGCTTCTTCAGTTCGTTTTCGCCGAAAACCGCCAGCGGCTTGAAATCCGGCAATGCGAACACCTGCACGCGGTGGTTGTCGCGCTCGACCACGAAAGCGTATTTGTCGTCTGCCGTGGCAATGCCGTTCGGGCGGTTCAACTGGCCCGGCCGCGCGCCGCTGCTGCCGACCGTGCGCAGGCGCTGCCAGGTATCGCCGTCATAGATCAGCAACTGATCGGTGGACTTGGCGGTCGCGACCACTTGCAGCTTGCCGTCCTGCAGCCAACTGGCGGGCGAATCGACATTGTCCTGCGGCGCAGGCTGCGCCACCCAGGCCTCGGCCACCACCACGTGCGGAATCGTGGACTGGTGCCTGCTGAACAACAGGCCGTCTTCCTTGCCGGCCTCGTCGGCTTCCTTTTCATGCGCGACCGGCGTGGTTTGCGGTGCAGTGCCGTCGAAACAGGCCGACAGCGCCAGGGCGGCCAGCAACAGAAAAGGGAGGCGATTCACGTGCAGGTTTCCCCAGGCGATTGATTGCGGATGCGGTGCGTCACCTTATCGAAACGATGTGACGTTTTTCCTTCAGCGGAATGACGATTGCAATGGCAATGCGACCGTCATTTTCCGGTCATGTGCCCGGCGTGGAATGCACGGATTGATTTTCCCAGACTTCCGCAACGGGGACGCAACACACATGAAACGCAATCGACTGGCCCTGTGCCTTTCCCGTGCGCTCGCCTGCGCCGCACTGATGCCGGCCACCGCTTTGGTGCAGGCCGCCACGCTGGAGGAACTGGCCGCGACCGACGCAAAACAGCTCGACAAGATTGTCGTGCAGGGCGAAATCGTCTATCGCGACCGCGCCAACGACATCGCGCCAACTCTCGTCTATGACCTGGAATACTTCCAGCGTTTCGAGCCGAACACCGTCGGCGACATGCTCAAGCAGGTGCCGGGCGTGGCCTTCGTCGATTCGGACATCATGGAATACGACGCGGTCGCGCTGCGCGGGCTCGGCGGCGGCTACACCCAGGTGCTGATCAACGGCAAGAAGGTGCCCGGCGCCGAGGACGACCGCTCGTTCTACGTGGACCGCATCCCGGCGGAAATGGTTGACCACATCGAGATCAAGCGCAGCGCCAGCGCCAACCGCAGCGGCGACGCGATGGCCGGCGCGATCAACATCGTGCTGCGCGACTCCTACGAATTCAGCGGCGGCTACGTCCGCGCCGGCGTCAACCGCTGGTACGACGGCGAAACGAACCCGACCTTCGGCGCGGTGGTCTCCGGCGACGCCCTGGGCGGCCGCCTCCTCGCCGGCGTCAACGTGCAGGACCGCTACCGGGTCAAGGAAAAGCGTTCCGACCGCTGGAGCGACAACACCCGCGAAGAACTGGTCAGTTGGGAAGACCAGACCGAGAAGAAGGACGGCCGCGACTACAGCGCGAATTTTTCGTACAACCTGGACGTGGGCGAAACCGGCCGCCTCACCCTCGACGGCTGGTACGTCAAGACCGACCGCGACGTGACCGAGGTGTCCTACAGCGCGGAGGCGGACGACGACGAGGCCGAATACGCGGTGGTGCCGGGCCTGGACCCGTACGACCAGAAGAACTACGGCTTCGGCCTGGACTACAAGTTCGACATGGCCGGCGGCACGACCAAGCTCAGCGCCGACTTCTCGGCCTTCAAGAACAGCGAAGCCAGCACCGAGGGCGAAGCGGTCTATGTCGGCGACGCGACCGGCTTCTTGAACAACACCTGGAGCATCGACGGCGCCGAATGGGACGGCACCGAATACGAGGCCGAAGCCGCCGAGGCCAAGGACAACGAGACCGGCTTCAAGCTCGCGCACATCCGCCCGGTCGGCGGCGCCGAGATGGAATTCGGCGTGGACTACCGCAGGAAGAAGCGCGACGTCGCCTACACCAACTACGAGTGGGAAGCCGACGAAGAAGGCCAGGCCCCGAACTGGCCGGCGGACTACGCGCTGGACGACCGCGACGGCACCCGCATCGAGGAAAAGCGCCTCGACCCGTACATCATGTTCAGCGGCAGGGGCGACTCCTTCTCGTGGGAAGCCGGCCTGCGCTACGAAACCACCCGGACCGACATTTCCAGCCTCTACACCAAGTTCGACGACGGCGAAGTGGAACTGGCCCAGGCGACCTCGCACTCGAAGGACTACAACGAACTGCTGCCGTCGGTGAGCCTGCGCTGGGACCTGAGCGAGGCCGACCGCATCAACCTGTCGCTGGCCAGGACCGTCAAGCGTCCGAACTTCAACGAGCTGGTCCCGGCCCTGCTGGACGGCGAATACGGCGACAACGACTACGTCGGCAACCCCGACCTGGAGCCGGAAACCGCCAACGGCTTCGACATCGGCTTCGAGCACCGCCTCGGCAAGAAGGGCATCGTCGGCATCAACTTCTTCTACCGCGACGTGAAGAACCTGGTCGAACTGGTCAACCTGGGCATCGCCAGCCAGGAGTCGCTGGCCGACATCGGCGACGACGAACTGGACAACGAGGACTTCGCCGAAGACTTCATGGACGATTACCTGGCGGCGAACCCGGGCGCGACCACGCTGCAGGCCCAGGCCGCCGCCGACGCCGCCCTGCGCGCCGCGGTCGCCGATGCCGGCGGCGAGTTCTCGCCGGAAAGCTGGGTCTATTCCTCGGCCAACGTCGGCGACGGCAAGGTCTATGGCGCCGAATTCGACCTGAGCACACCGCTCGGGTTCATCGGCCTGGACGACACCGGCTTCTTCCTCAACTACACCTGGCTGGATTCGAAGGTCAACGACTTCATGGGCGAGCGCCGCTTCAACGGCCAGTCCAGGAGCATCTTCAACGTCGGCTTCATCCAGGACCTGCCGAACGCAGGCGCCAGCTTCGGCGTGACCTACCACAAGCAGGGCGACTACAGGACCCGCGTGCTGGGCGAAGAAGGCCTGACCCGCTACGGTGCCGACCTGCAGGCATTCGTCGAAAAGCGCTTCGGCGACAACCTTTCGGTGCGCCTGTCGGCCTACAACCTGCTGGATGCCGGCAAGGACGAGTACTACGACAAGTTCAACACCCTGGAAGATCAGTTGGAACGCGACTACGACGAGTACGAGCACGAGCACGAAGAGGCCGGCCCGGCCTACCAGCTGGTCGTGCGCTGGGCGTTCTGACCGCGGTCCGCCGCACACGACACGGAGAAGCCGAGCGCTCCTACACGATTCCCCGGCTTTGGTGCAGACTTGCGCGGTCGCAACCGGGAGCCGCGCATGAAAACCGTCGAAGTCCGCCACCCGCTGGTGCAGCACAAGATCGGCCTGCTGCGTGATGTCACGCTCAGCACCAAGGGCTTCCGTGAACTGGTGACCGAACTGGGCACGCTGCTGGCGTATGAAGCCACCGCCGATCTGGAAACCGAAACGGCCACCCAGCAAGGCTGGGCCGGGCCGGTGCAGGTGCAACGCATCGCCGGCGCCAAGATCACCCTGGTGCCGATCCTGCGCGCCGGCCTGGGCATGCTGCCCGGCGTGCTGGCGCTGATTCCGGCGGCCAAGGTCAGCGTGGTCGGCCTGCAACGCGACGAGGAAACCCTGCAACCGGCGCCCTACTTCGAACGGCTGGTCGGCCGGCTGGACGAACGCGACGCGCTGATCCTGGACCCGATGCTGGCCACCGGCGGCACGCTGATCGCCACCATCGACATGCTCAAGCGCGCCGGCGCACGCCGCATCAAGGGCATCTTCCTGGTCGCCGCGCCGGAAGGCTTGCAGGCGCTGGAGGCCGCGCATGCCGATGTCGAGGTCTATACCGCCGCGATCGACGAACGCCTCAATGAAAAGAGCTACATCCTGCCCGGCCTGGGCGATGCCGGCGACCGGATTTTCGGCACGCGATTCGAATGAAGCGGCGCAGTTGTTTTCCCTTTCCAAGGCAACACGCCACGCCGACGGCAAGCTTGCCATCGGGAAAGACTGGCCTTTCTTCTCCGATACTCCATTTCCACATTGCATCGAGTGCCCGCCATGCAGACTGCCTCCTTTCGAATCACCTTCAATACGCCTGCTTTTCTGGGCAACGCAGAACAAAGCGGGCAATGGCGCACGCCGCCGATCAAGGCCCTGCTGCGGCAGTTCTGGCGCATGGCGTATGCCGCCAACCGTAATTTCAATGTTGATGTAGCCAGGATGCGGCATGAGGAAGGGCTGCTGTTCGGCCATGCGTGGCTGGAGAACGACACCTTCGAGCACAACGGCAGGCAGGAAAAGACCAGCGCCCGCAAGAGCCAGATGCGGATTCGACTGAGCGAGTGGAGCGATGGAAAGTTAAAGGTTGTCCCCGCCATCGGCAAGGTGTCCATGGGAAAAAACCAGATCCCTGCTGCGCTTTACTCCGGCTATGGCCCTATCGAAAAAGGCCCGAGATTGAAAGGAAACGCGGCAATCCAACCGGGAGAGTCAGCGGAATTCCGCTTGGCATTCCCCGATGGCCAACTCGTCGAACAGGCGATTGCCTTGATGCACCAGTTCGGCACGCTTGGCGGGCGCAGTCGCAACGGCTGGGGATCGTTCGCGCTGGAAGGCGACCTGCAGGAAGTGGCTGTTCCGCTTCAAGATTGGAAAGCAGCTATGCAGTTCGACTGGCCGCACGCCATCGGAAATGACGAAAAAGGCAGCCTCATCTGGCAATCGGAATCCGTGAAGAAATGGGAAGACGCCATGCGCCTCTTGGCGCAAACCCGAGCCGACCTCCGGCGCGCCGTGCCGGATCGTTTGATGCTGGCCTACCCAGACACCAAAGGCACGATGCCGGGTTGGGGAAAAGACGATCGCGTACCCAATAGCGTGCGCTTCAAGGTTCGCAGGGTTGACGGTGGTTTCATCGCCGTGGTGTTCCACATGTCATGCCGTCCTGCCGATGAGTTGTGGAACAAACTGCGTCCGCAACAGCAACAAGGATTCATTACCTGCTTTACCTCAGCCCATGCCTTTCTTGACAGGCAGAACACCTTCACGCGATCTGGCAAGTGACCATGACCGAAACCTCCAACACCCTCTGGCAAACCAAAGTCGCCGCCCGCCTGCACGACCCGGCGGAGAAGGCACTCGTACTGCTGCGCGATCCGGCAGGCCATGAAAACGGCACCAGCCGTGCGTTGACGCGACTGTTGGGTTTTCACGAAGTTGGCGCCGATGCCCTTGACCAGGACAACGACGAGGCGCTGGTGCGCACCATGTTCAAGAAGGGCATTCCGGCGGCGATGTATCGCCACGTGCAGCGTGCCGATTGGTGGGCCGCTGCGGCGGATCGCCCGCAATGGCCAATGCAGGAAATCACCGTCACCACGAAGAAAGGTGAAGAAAAGACCTTCGGCGTTGCCCCCTGGGCGCAAGTACGCTGGACGAACGAGCCGGTGCTGATTCACCCGCTCACCGCCGAGAAATACGACCTGGGGAAACACGGCGGCTTGTCGGACACCGACTTCCACGACATCAAGGATCGTAGCTTCGATCACGCATCGGCTCTGTTGAAAGCCGTCAAACCGCAAGGCCCCGAGGAACTGGACTGGCGCAAAACCCTGCTCGCCCTGTGGCGCTTCGGCCCGGAACTCTCCGAAACCAGCGACAACGGCAAACTCGGCGCACTGTGGAAGCTGCTGCCCGCCGATACCCGCATCCCCGATCACTCCATCTGGGATCATCTTGATCTGACCAGCGCCTTTGCAGGTGCCTTTGCAGCGGATGCTCATGCCACGGAAAGCGAAGGCGAAGCCGCCCTGCTCACGCTTTCCATCGGCCCAGTGCAATCCTTCATCGCCTCCGCACGCAAGATGGAGGATTTGTGGGCCGGTTCGCACCTGCTGGCGCGGCTGTCGTGGGAGGCCATGCGCGTGGTGTGCGAACAGTTCGGTCCCGATGCCATTCTGTTCCCGCGTCTGCGCGGCGTGCCGCAGGTGGATTTGTGGCTGCGTGACCAGATGCACTTGCCGGATGATCTGTTCAAAGACTGCGCTTGGCAGAAAGGCAGCACCGACAGCAACCCGCTGTTCGCCGCCGCCCTGCCCAATCGCTTTGTTGCCGTGGTGCCTGCCAGTCAGGCCCGCGCCATTGCCGAACAGGTACAGGCTGCCGTGCGCAAGTGGCTGCAAGACCTCGGCCAGAAAGTCGTCATCGCCCTGCTCAAGGAAGCCGGCTACGCAGGCGACGAAGAAAATATCAGCACGCCATACGAGCAAATGAAGGCGCAAATTTATGGCTTCCCGGAGGTGCATTGGGCCGCCGTGCCGTTCTCGCTGATCGGCATCAGCAAAGCCCAAAAGCAGACCGACCTAGACACAAGCCAGCTTTCCGAAGCCATGCGCCCGTTCTTCGGCAACAACGGCGAACCGGGTTTTCTGGGCACTCCGGCATGGAAGCTGTTGCAGAAGGAAATGGAACTTGCCGATGAAAATGGCAAGAAATCCGTGTTCTTCACCCCCAACCCCGGCGTGCTCTACCCCGCCGTGCATGAGTTGGCCGAACGCGCCTTGGCCGCCGCCAAAACCGTGCGTCCATTCGAGCAAACCAGGCAGGACGGCTGGCGCTGCTCCCTGAGCGGTGAAACCGAGTGGCTCACCACCGACCGCGAACAACTGTGCTGGAACCAGAACTATCGGCAGAAGCAAGGCACATTGTGGACGAAGGTCGCCGCCAAGCGCCCCGCATGGGCCAAAAAGGGCGAACACCTCGGTGCGCTGCCTGCCATCAAGCGCCTGTGGCCGATGCTGTTTGCCGAGGAAGTGGGCCGCGCACTGGAACGCAGCCCCGGCGAACATGAACGCATCAGCCGCTTCGTCGTTTCCACCCACACGATGGCGTTGGCGCACCAGATTGAACAGTGGCTAGAGCATGGAGGCCTGACCGCGCCCGGTCTGGCCGAACTGCTCAAGACGCATGCCCCCGACCGCGTCGCCTTGCCGCGTAAATTGTTGCGCGATCATCAGCGCGTCAACCGCCAAGCCACTGCGGATGCGAGCCTGCTGCCCGCACTGCTGGACAAGTGCAGCGAGGACGCCCTCAGCGAGCGCGATGCCGCCGAAATCCGCCGTGTGGTGCGCGACACGCTGAAGCAAGGCCGAAAGAGCGAACAGGACATTCGCCTTGAGACCTACTACAGCCTGCTGTTGATGGACGGCGACCGCATGGGCGCGTGGTTGTCGGGCGGTGACAATTACCCCATCACTTACCGCGATAGCTTCCATCCACAAGTGCGCGATGGCTTCGACAAACACGCCGCCAAGCACGCGGACATCAAGCAATACGGCCAGCAAAAGCGCGCCCTGTCGCCCAATCGTCACCTCGCCATTTCCGGTGCGCTCAACGATTTTTCGCTCACCATCGTTCGCCATGTGGTCGAGAACGAACATCTGGGCCGTTTGATCTATGCAGGCGGCGACGATGTGTTCGCCATGCTGCCCGTGGCCGATCTGCTGCCCGCCATGCAGCGACTGCGCTACGCCTACTCCGGCCACGATCCCGAACACGAAGGCGGACGTCATGCGGGGCTCACCTTGCACAAGGGTTTTGCTTATCTGGATGGCAAGCTCATGCGCATGATGGGCACCCAGGCTACCGCCTCCTGCGGCGCGGTCATCGCCCACCATCAAGCGCCGCTGGCCGCCGTGCGCCGTGAGCTGGCAACCGCCGAGCAGCGCGCCAAGAACGAAGGCGGGCGCGATGCCTTCTCCCTGACCATCGTCAAACGCTCCGGCGGCGCATTGCAGTTGACGGCAAAGTGGGGCGAGCCCTTGCATGTGCTGAACGATTTGCGCGACTTCCTGCAAGCAGGTGACGTTTCACGCCGTGCGGCCTATCACACGCTGGAATGGCTCAATGATCACGAATTGCCGCAACCCGAAGGCGACGGCACCATGCTGAAAACCCTGCTGGCCTACCAGCTTGACCGGCAGGCCCAAGGCAGTGCCAAAGTGCAGGCCGAGCCGCTGGCACAGCGCCTCACCGCATTGACTCTGGAACAGCCCATCACCCAGCGCATCTATTGGTTGCGCAACTTCATCGGTGTTGCCGAATTCCTTGCCCGCGAAGTGCGCACCCGCGCCGGAGAAGCCGAATGAACGACCTCACCACCCGCTTCATCGCGCCGCTGGATGTGCTGTTCCTGCGCGGCAACCAATCCTTCGGCGACCCCGGCAGCTACGGCGACAGCGTGATGCCGCCGTGGCCCTCGGTGGCTGCCGGTGCAATTCGCTCACGCATCCTTGCCGATGACGGCGTGGATCTTTTCGCCTTCGGCAAGGGCGAAGTGGAACATGCCAGCCTCGGCACACCCGCACAGCCGGGTAGCTTCGTGTTGAGTGCCTTTCATCTCGCCCGGAAAACGGAGAGTGGCAACATCGAACTGCTGATTGCGCCGCCTGCCGACCTTTTCATCACTGCCGATGAAAACGACAAGAACAAAGCACACGCCCAAAGGCTCACGCCCACCACGCCCGGCCGGCACATCGCCACTTCCAGCCCATTGCCCTTGTTGCCTGTTTTGGCGCAGAGCGATCACGGCAAGGCCGCCAGCAGCTGGTGGCTCACGCAAACCGGCTGGCAGAAATACCTGAATGGTGAAACGCCCAGCAGCGCAGACATGGTGAAGACCAGTGAACTGTGGGGCATGGACGAGCGCGTCGGCGTTGGCCTGGCCGAAAGCACCCGCAGCGCCGAGGACGGCAAGCTGTTTAGCAACCGCGCCGTGGCGATGAAGCCCGGCATCGGCTTTGTCGCAGCAATTGCCAACGCTTGCGTGCCTGAAACCGGCCTGCTGCGTCTGGGCGGTGATGGCCGCGCCGCCAGCATCCACGCTGCCATCCTCCAATGGCCGGAACCGGACTACAACGCCATTGCGCGCGTTGGCCGCTGTCGTCTCGTACTCACCAGCCCCGGTCTGTTCACCCAAGGCTGGCTGCCCAACGGCTGCACGATGGATGAAAGCGGTGCCATTCATTTCAACCTGCATGGCGTGAAGGCCCGGCTGGTGGCCGCCAGCGTGGCACGCAGCGAAGTCATCTCCGGCTGGGACTTGGCACGCTGGCAACCCAAACCCGCCCAGCGCATCGCCCCCGCCGGCAGCGTTTACTGGCTGGATGACGTGCAAGCCAGCCCCGAGTCGCTTGGCAAGCTTGCCGCGCAGGGCTTGTGGAACGAATCTTGCGAAGATGTCTCCCGTCGCTCCGAAGGTTTCAACCGGGTGGCGATTGCAGGCTGATTACAGGGAACAGACCATGCACACAAGCTCGACATCACCACAGCGTGCGGATGGGATAACGGCGGATATGCGCATCCGGCGTCACCAGCGTCAGGCCATGTTCAATGGCTTGGCAAATCAGCAGGCGGTCGAAGGGATCGTTATGGACCGGCGGCAGTTTGACCAGTTGTGCCACCGCACTTTCCACCACGGGCAAGGCAGCGATGCCAAGTCGCCCACGCAATTCCACGAAGTACTGCTCAGGCGACCCCGGCACATGCAATGGAAATTTCCTTCCGCGCATGTGATTGACCAGAATTTCCCACAACGTGACGGGACTGAGGAACAACTCGTTGTCGGGATCGGCAAGCACCTGCGTTGCCGGAATGGACAACCTTTCCGGTGCCCCGGCAAGCCACAGATAGGTACAGGTATCCAGCAAGAGCTTCATGGCTCCGGCTTCCAATCAGAATGCAGTGGATCTGTCGGCAGCAGGGTTTCACCCGTGAACAAGGCCAGCATTTCCTCATCCAACGGCTCGAAGAAGGAATCAGGAATGGTGAACTCACCCTTCGCCAACCCAAGTGGGCGCGGCGACTTTTTCGCTGGCTCCGGCTCCACCAGTACCAACTTTGCCACCGGCTTGTTGCGGCGGGCGATGGTCACGCTTTCCCCCGCCTCCACCCTTGCCAGCAACTCGGAAAGCTGCGCCTTGGCTTCATGAATATTGACTATTTGCATCGCAATCAGCCCCATAACATGACCAAATCAAGAGAATAACAGACCATGTTTGAGAAACAAGCCGCCGTTTTCCTCTACGCCGTCAGCCCTGTCCACATGGGCGCAGGCCAGGCCATCGACGTGATCGACAACCCCATCCAGCGCGAGCGCCACACCCGCCACCCCAGCTTTGCGGGCTCGGGCATCAAGGGGGCGGTGCGGCACAGCTACGAAAACCTGGGCGGCAAACGTGAAGACATCGACCGCCTGCTGGGGCCGGACTCGGGCAGCAGCAGCCTGCACGCCGGGGCCGTCAGCTTTGGCGATGCGCAACTCGTCGCGCTGCCCGTGCGCAGCCTCAAAGGCGGCTACGTGTACGCCACCTGTCCACAAGCCCTGGCACGCGCGCAGCGGCTGCTGGCATTGACCGGCAAGCAGGCCGATTGGCAGATTCCTTCCGTCGATGACGGTGCCTGCCTGCTCTCGAACAAAGGACATGACAAGCTGCATCTGGAGGCTTTCGAGTATGGCGCCACGGAATCCAGCGACGTGAAAGCCATCGCCGACGACCTCGCCAAGCGAGCCCTGCCCGAAGGCAACAGCCACCAGTTCTTCCGCGACAAACTCACAACCGACCTGGTCGTGCTCTCCGACACCGATTTCGGCTACTTCGCCGAACACGCCATGCTGGTCGAGCCGCACGTTCGCATCAACGAGGCAACCGGCACCGCCGACGATGGTGGCCTGTTCTACACCGAAAACCTGCCACCCGAATCGCTGCTGATCGCGCCGCTGATGGCCAGCCAGACGCGTACCGGCAAGGGCAAAGGTCAGGAGCTTCCCGCCGAATTCGTGTTCAGTCAGATCAAGGCCTTGATCAATGGCCGCCTGCTGCAAATCGGCGGCGACGCCACCACGGGCCGCGGCTTGGTCATCGCCAAGGTGGAGGGCTGAGTCATGGCACAAACGCTTGAACAAAAGCGCACGCAGAACGCCTGGGCCGTTTGCGAGAAATACAGCAAGGATCACGTCAATTTCGCCAAAGGCTTGCCCGCACTCATCATGAACAGCGGCCTGATGCAGGTGCTGGCCTTCTGCCATGAAAAAGGCAAGAAAGACAAAACACGCCATGCCGAAGAAGTCGCCAGCCACCTGCGCGCATGGCTGGCTTCGCGCTTCTCCAAGGTATTTGCCAAAGGCGCGGATTTTACCAACTTCATGCAGGCACTGATGCACGCCTCGCCCGCTGACTATCAGGCGATCAACGCCGAAGCCTTCGACTGGCTCAAATGGCTGCGCCAAATGGCCGCCGCCCGCGTCAGAAAGGAAGGTTGACATGCCCGCACTCGTCCCCGCTTATCTTCAAGACAAGAACCTCGGCACCGCATCGCCGGGGCTGCGCTTTGGCCTGTTCTTTTCGGCATGGCAAGCCGACTTCAGCATCGGCAAAGAGAACAAGGCTCCCGCGCTGAAAGACGTCGGCAAGCTCAACGCCAGCGATCAGCAGGCAATGAAGGCCATCACGGAACGCCAAGCCCGGCTTGCCAAAATCACCGCCAACACCCTCACACTCGATGTCGTCGCCACGGCGCCCTTCACCACCGGCCTGGGCAACGAGCATCCGCTGGAAAACGGCTTCGCCTTCCTCAATCCCTACGGCCTGCCCTACCTGCCCGGCAGCAGTATCAAAGGTGTGCTTCGACAAGCCGCGCGAGAACTCGCCTCTGGCGAATGGGGCGATACGCATGGCTGGATCGAGAAAAAGATCCACGAACTGACCGCAGGCCGCGACACCATCGACCTCTCCATGCTCGACGTGCTGTTCGGCAAGGAAACCCAGGACGGTGACAAAGAGCATGTGCGCGGCGTATTGAGCTTCTGGGATTCCCTGCCGCAAGTACCCGAGAACAGCTTGGCCGTGGACATCATGACCCCGCATCAAAGCCACTATTACCAGAACGGCCAAACCCCGCACGACAGCGACCAACCCAACCCGATCAGCTTCCTGACCCTGCCGCCCGGTACGAAATTCGCCTTCCATGTGTGCTGCGATCTGCCACGTCTGCAAGAAATTGCTCCCGACCTGGCTGAGAACAGCCGCTGGAAACTCTTGCTCGAATCCGCCTTTGAGCACGCTTTTGCCTGGTTGGGTTTTGGCGCGAAAAAGTCCATTGGCTACGGCGCAATGCAAATTGATCCGGCCATCCGGGCAAGGCAGGAAAAAGAAGCCGCCGAACGGCGCGAAAAAACCGTACGTGAAGAACGCGAACGCCAGCGCGAAGCCGAACTCGGCGCGCTATCCCCCGTGGATCGCGCCATCCGCGAATGTCTGGATGCACGCAAAGACCCGAACCTTGGCGAAATCCCGGCACTGAAAAACGCCATCAAGGCCGGCCAATGGCAAGGCGACTTGAAGCGTGACATTGCGCTATGCCTGCGCGAAATGATGCAGTCCGCCAAAAAATGGAAGGAAACCACGCAGGCCAAAAAGCCCGAAAAAGACGGCGACCATCAAGACACCTTGCTGGTCAAATCGTGGATCGACGGCAAGTGACCCCCACTGCCTTGCCCATCGCCCGCCTGCACCTCGACGTGCGCGCGGAAACCCCACTGCACCTGCCACCCTACGCCGGCTCGATGCTTCGCGGCGCCTTCGGCCATGCCCTGCTTGAATTGGCCCCGTTACCGCACGAAGACGGCAAACCCTGCACCCTGCACGACCGCTGCGCCTATTGCCAGGTATTCGCCACGCTGCCGCTGGCGACAGGGCACAGCCTGCAAAAATTCAACCGGATGCCTGCGCCATATGTCATCGAGCCGCCCGCAACAACACAACCGCGCACGTTGCTCGCCGGAGACACCTTCCAATTCAGTCTCGTCCTGATTGGCAAGGCATGGCAGCACCTGCCCACCCTCGTGCTGGCATTTGAGCGCGCCATGCAACGTGGCCTGGGCCAGCGCGACAAAGTCCGCTGCACCCTGCTGAATGTGCATCAGGAAAACAACGACACCCCATTCTGGCAAGCCGGTCAGTCCTGCCCTTCCTTGCAACCACCATCACTCCCATCTGCTGCGGCAATCGACAACCGCATCACTTTGCACCTGCAATCCCCGTTGCGCATGCAGGTACTGGACGCTGCGACCGGCAAGAACAAACCCGCTCGCAAGAACCAGCTTGATGCACGCACCTTTCTGATGGCCCTCGCACGCCGCCAACAATTGCTGCTGGACGTGTACCACGGCAACCAGACAACCACGCTAGATTTCGCTGCGCTGGCGCAACACGCCGATACCATTGAACTCGACGCAAGCCAGCTTCATTGGTTCGACTGGGCACGGTTCTCCAACCGCCAGAACCGGACCATGAAACTCGGCGGTCTGATCGGCACCCTGCAACTGCAAGGCATGCTTGCCCCCTTCGCCGAACTTTTGCACCTCGGCCAATGGCTGCACGCCGGCAAGGAAACCACCTTCGGCCTCGGCCAATACCGGTTGGCGCATTGATGGCAAGCTTGCCGCCCACGCCCGCCCGAACCCGGCAAGCCATACTCTCCCGCTCCAATCAACACGCTTCGCCCATGACCACCTGGCTCATCAGCCGCCACCCCGGCGCATTGGAATGGATCCAGCGCAACGGCACCACCTTCGACCAGCACATCACCCATCTGGATGATCCGTCGCGCATCCAGCCCGGCGATACCGTGATCGGCTCGCTGCCTGTCCATCTGGCAGCCGACGTCTGCTCGCGCGGCGCATCCTATTGGAATCTCTCCTTGCACCTACCGGAACATGCGCGGGGCCGGGAACTGAGCGCTGTCGAACACGATCGGTTCGATACCATGCTTGAACAATTCCATGTCCAGAAACTACCCGCCACTTTTAACAGGAATGCAACTCCATGAAAGCCCATGTTTGCCTGGTATCCGCACAAGCCGCTGCCAACCTGTTGCCTGCGCTTGACCCTGCACTCAAGCCGGCCAAGGCCGTACTTGTTGTCACCGGAAAAATGCAGGCGCAAGCAAACCACCTGGAAGCCGTGCTCAAGGAAAACGGCATCAAGGTGGCGCAACTGCGGTTGGAAAATGAACATAACTTCCACCGGATCCAAAACGAACTCATCGAACTTGCCGCAAAGCTGGAAAGCGATGAGGTATCCCTCAACATGACCGGCGGCACCAAGCTGATGTCGGTTGCCGCCCAATCCGTGGCCGATGTCGGTGGCTGGCGCATGTTCTACGTTGATGCAGATACCGACCAGGCAATCTGGCTCGACAAAACCACCGACACCCCCGCGCATCCGCTGCATGAACAACTGAAACTCCGGCATTACCTGCGCAGTTACGGCTTTTCCTTGTCAGAAAAGCCACGGCACCCACATGTCCGCCCCGAGCAACAGGACTTGCTTCGCACCCTGAGTACTCAGATCGGCAGCCTGCAAGATGCACTTGGAACGCTCAACTATCTGGCGCAGATTGCGGAAAATGAGGGGCGCCTCTCCGTCCAGCTCGACAAATGGCAATTGGACAGCCGCAGTCTTGAGGCGCTGCTGCGCCACTTCGAGGATGCAAATTCACTGAAGCTGCAAGGCGATACCCTTCGCTTCACCAGCGAGGCCGACCGCGATTTCGTCAAAGGCGGCTGGCTGGAGCTGCACGCCATGCAGGCCCTCCAGCAAATATCGGGTGAACTCGGCATCCGCGACAAGTCCATCGGCCTGGAGGTCATGGACGAGGCCAGCGGCACCAAGAACGAACTCGATGTTGCCTTCATGACCCGAAATCGCCTGTTCGTTGTCGAATGCAAGACTGCGCGTATCGACAAACCCGCTGGAAATGCAAGAAATCCCGCGCCTCCCAAGGCCAATGACACCTTGTTCAAGCTGGCGGAAAACTGTCGCCGCATCGGCGGACTTGGCACACGCGGAATGCTGCTGAGCTACCGCGACCTCAACACCCCGGAATTGCGCCTGGCGCACGCATTGAACATCGCCGTCGTCTCCGGCGGCGAAATCGCCAGCCTGCCCGAAAAACTCAAGAACTGGATCACGCCCAAGCACTGATGCCCGCCATGCCTCCAATACCCTCGAACTTCCAACGCCGAATCCTCCTCGCCGTCACCGGCATGTCCCCGCAAATCGTCACCGAAACGCTGTATGCGCTGGGTGTTGAAGATGGTGACAACAACGGCAATTTCACCCCTACCGAAATCCACCTGCTTACCACCAGCACCGGTGCACAGGAAGCACGCACCGCCCTGCTGCACACAGCCAGTGGCCAATTCCATGCCCTGCTTGCCGATTACCCGCAACTGGGCAAACCGCGTTTCGACGAAAACCACATACACGTCATCCGCGATGCCGCTGGCCACCCACTGGCCGACATCCGCACACCGGAAGAAAACGCCAGCGCCGCCGATGCCATCACCGCCCTGATGGCCGAACTCACCCGCGACCCACAGGCCGCGCTGCACGTTTCCATTGCCGGTGGCCGCAAGACCATGGGCTTCTACCTAGGCTACGCCTTTTCCCTGTTCGCCCGCCCACAGGACGAACTCTCGCATGTGCTGGTCTCCAGCCCCTTCGAGGGCCACTCCGAATTTTTCTTCAAGCCCGCCACCCCCAAGCGCCTGACCACCCGCGACAACCGCAACATCGACACCGCCGATGCCACCATTACCCTGGCACGCATCCCGGTGGTGCGCCTGCGCCACGGGCAACCACAAGCATTGCTGGCAGGCCGCGCCAGTTTCAACGACACTGTCGCCGCCATCCAGCACAGCCTTGCCCCTGCACATTTGCGCATCGACCTCACCACACGGCGCGTGGAATGTGGCGGCACCCTCGTGACACTTCCACCCGTATTGCTGGCCTGGTTTGCCTGGTGGGCAAAACTTGCCCGCGACGGCTCAGGCCCGCAGCACTGGCGTGATGCCGACGCAAGCGACTTCGTGGCCCTGTATCGCAAGGTTATAGGCGTGGATGCGGCTGCCTATGAAAACGCCGCCAAACAGCTTGCAAATGGCATGGAAAAAGAATTTTTCGACGAGAAAAATTCCAAGCTCGAACGCCAACTGAAAAACCAGCTTGGCATTGCAGCCATGCCCTACCTGCTTTCCACCTTTGGCAAACGCCCCAATACCGCGCGCGGCCTGCAACTTCCGCAGGAATCCATCGAACTGATCCTCTGACACAGCAAGCTTGCCGCCCTGCACCCACCGGTTCCTTCGGCGCACCATGCCTGCATTCCCGGCAATCACGCCGCAGCAGCAAAGGGACCGCAACATGAACCCCATCCTCGTCAAAGCCCTCCTCGCCGCCGCCATCGCGGCCCTCGGCACCATCGCTGCGGAGGTCACCAAGGACTAATTGGTTCCAAGCCACAAGGAAGTCGCCCACTATCACTGCAACGCCTGCCACACCGGAAACACCCGACTCCGCCAGCAAAGGTTCACCATACATGGCCCGCACCCTTCACCTCGTCGCCTATGACATCAGCAACCCGCGTCGCTTGTCGCAGGTGTGCCGCTACTTTAAGAGCTACCGCGTGGCCGGGCAGAAATCCGTACCTGAAATCTGGATCACGCTCGCCGAGTTGCACACCATCCAAAGCGACATAGAAGCCATCATCGACCCCGCCACCGACCGCATCCAAATCATCGCCCTGGACCCGCGCATGACCCCCGCCTGCCTGGGCCGAGCCGCCACCTTCCAACCCCAATCCTTCCGCATCGTCTGACCGGAGCAGCCCCATGACAAGCCTGTTCGTTGACCGTCGCGACGTACACCTTGAACTGGATGCTGGTGCCCTTGTCTTCCGCGACAACGGCGAGCGCGTGGGCACCGTGCCCCTAGCCCCCATCACCCGCGTATTCCTGCGCGGCAACGTCACCCTGCAAGCCAGCGTTCTGGGCAAGCTGGGCGAACGCGGCGTAGGCGTCACCATTCTTTCAGGCCGGCGCGGCAACCCCAGCCTGATGCTGGCACGCCCGCACAACGACGCACGCCGCCGCGTGGAACAAACCCGCCTCAGTCTGGACCCCGGCTTCTGCCTGGACTACGCAAAACACATCATCCGTACCAAGATCCAGCGCCAATGCGAATGGTTCGACCAACTGCGCCAACAACGCCCGCAAGACCGCTACGCACTCACCCACGCCATGCGCCTGCTGCAAGGCCAACTGCCGCGCATCGGCGACATGCAGCAACTCGACAGCCTGCGCGGTCTGGAAGGCGCAGCAGCCAGCACCTACTTTGCCGGCCTGCGCGCCATCGTACCCGCCAGCCTTGACTTCACCGGGCGCAACCGCTGCCCACCGCGCGATCCCTTCAACGCCCTGCTATCACTCACCTACACCCTGGTCAATTCCGAAGCAGCCATGGCCCTGCACACCGCGGGGTTCGACCCCTGCATCGGCTTCTACCACCAACTCGCCTTTGGCCGGCAATCACTGGCATGCGACCTGCTGGAAACCGTGCGCCCACTGGCCGACCGCTTCTGCCTGCAACTGGTCTCCTCACAAACCCTGACCGACGAACACTTCAGCCAAACCAGCGGCAGCTGCCTACTGGGCAAAGCCGGACGCGCACACTATTACGGTGCCTACGAACAATTTGCCGGATCACTGCGCCGCGACCTTGGCCACAGCGTGGAAAACCTGGTCCGGCGCATAGCCCCGCTGATTTCCACCAGCGATGCCGAATTCCTGAAAAACAACGACCACGACGACGGGAACGAAGACTGATGGGCGACTACATCGTTTGCTACGACATCCGCAACCCCAAGCGTCTGGCGCGCGTACACCGCGCCATCAAGAAACACGCCATGGCATTGCAGTATTCGGTTTTCCTGTTCACCGGCACCGCACAGCAACTGCAACACTGCCTGTCCCAGCTGGAAACCCTGATCGACAAACGCACGGATGACATCCGCGCCTACCCCATTCCCCAACGCGGATTCCGCATGCACCTGGGCCAGCCACCCCTGCCTGCCGGCATCCACTGGAGTGGCCTGCCCATACATTGGCAATAACAAGCCAATCCCTCACAGCACAGACCGTCTGGGATATACTGGCAACTGCTACACGGGCACTCAAAGAAGAGACAGCTCACCCAATGATAACTTGCATCCATGACCCCGAACCTACGTCATTGATTGGAAAACATTTTCAGACGCCCACAGCGCGAAAGCAGCCCTGAAATCAAAGGGATTAAGACCAGCAGTGACGAACGAATCAACTACAGTGTCGAGGCGCGAAAGCAGCCCTGAAATCAAAGGGATTAAGACCTGCGCGCGCTGCCGGTCTCCTGAGCTTGAGCCGCGCGAAAGCAGCCCTGAAATCAAAGGGATTAAGACGTGCCCCATGACAGCGTGCCGCTGCCGTTGTTCGGCGCGAAAGCAGCCCTGAAATCAAAGGGATTAAGACCAGTGCTTCCGCAACAGCGCGCGCCTTGCGCACGCGCGAAAGCAGCCCTGAAATCAAAGGGATTAAGACAGGACAAAAGCCCCATGAACGACCGCGCCCACCGCGCGAAAGCAGCCCTGAAATCAAAGGGATTAAGACGGCGGTTGCAGGCGCGGGTCGCTGTAGCTGCTGTGCGCGAAAGCAGCCCTGAAATCAAAGGGATTAAGACGCGCCTTGCGCACAAGCATCGCGCCTGCCAGTGCGCGAAAGCAGCCCTGAAATCAAAGGGATTAAGACGCCAGCGGAGACGAACGAGTCGATTGCAGCGTCGAGCGCGAAAGCAGCCCTGAAATCAAAGGGATTAAGACTCTGCGACGCGCGCAGCTGCAGCACCGAGATCGCGCGCGAAAGCAGCCCTGAAATCAAAGGGATTAAGACTGATCGACCGCATGGAAGCGGTACTAGGTTATCGCGCGAAAGCAGCCCTGAAATCAAAGGGATTAAGACCTTGAGCCAGCGCGGCCTTGGCGTCTTTTACGCGCGCGAAAGCAGCCCTGAAATCAAAGGGATTAAGACGCCCGTGGCGCGACGTGTAGGCTTTGGGTGCTGGCGCGAAAGCAGCCCTGAAATCAAAGGGATTAAGACATCCAGAAGGTGCCGTAGTGCTTGCCCTTGATGGCGCGAAAGCAGCCCTGAAATCAAAGGGATTAAGACGTGGCGAAGGTGCCGTAGTGCTTGCCCTTGATGGCGCGAAAGCAGCCCTGAAATCAAAGGGATTAAGACTGGCCCCCACGCTGTCCCACACGCTGGCCCCCGCGCGAAAGCAGCCCTGAAATCAAAGGGATTAAGACTCTAGGTTGAACATCAGACTTGCTGTGTGAGTATGGCGCGAAAGCAGCCCTGAAATCAAAGGGATTAAGACAGCATGTTGCTGCGCGTAACTATGCCTAGCCATGCGCGCGAAAGCAGCCCTGAAATCAAAGGGATTAAGACTGGCCAGTTGAGTGAGTGACTGGTGGCCCTGCACCGCGCGAAAGCAGCCCTGAAATCAAAGGGATTAAGACACTCCCAGCTTATTATCATAACTTTGGCGGTAAAGCGCGAAAGCAGCCCTGAAATCAAAGGGATTAAGACATATCCCGAGATAACTGTTAAGGGCTGGGCATAGCGCGAAAGCAGCCCTGAAATCAAAGGGATTAAGACCAGGCGTCATGCCAGAGAAGTCAAGCGTGAGATGCGCGAAAGCAGCCCTGAAATCAAAGGGATTAAGACCCACCACCTGCGTCGTGATTGGGATTTCCTTCAAGCGCGAAAGCAGCCCTGAAATCAAAGGGATTAAGACTAAATGCGCAGGATCGAATGGCGCATCGTCACCGCGCGAAAGCAGCCCTGAAATCAAAGGGATTAAGACGACTTTGTTGCCGCCAAGGTCACACCCGAGCGAGCGCGAAAGCAGCCCTGAAATCAAAGGGATTAAGACGTAAGATTCCCATTTCTGATAGGTGATCGACATGGCGCGAAAGCAGCCCTGAAATCAAAGGGATTAAGACAATGCCAATCGGACTGTTTCCACGTCTCCGGGTGGCGCGAAAGCAGCCCTGAAATCAAAGGGATTAAGACCGCCAGCGCGTCTTTGGCGTCGCGCACGCGCTGGCGCGAAAGCAGCCCTGAAATCAAAGGGATTAAGACTCAAGTTTGGTGCTCATTGTGGTTTCCTCTGTTGAGCGCGAAAGCAGCCCTGAAATCAAAGGGATTAAGACGCCATTTCTTGTTGCTCATGACGCCTCCGGCAGGGCGCGAAAGCAGCCCTGAAATCAAAGGGATTAAGACCCGACCGGACCCTCGGGTTGCGCGGCTCGTCCGGCGCGAAAGCAGCCCTGAAATCAAAGGGATTAAGACTCTGATGACGGCGCGGGCGCGACGGAACGCACCGCGCGAAAGCAGCCCTGAAATCAAAGGGATTAAGACACGCGAAGCAGAGCAAGATTATCAGCGCAGCAAGGCGCGAAAGCAGCCCTGAAATCAAAGGGATTACTCATAAGTCAGAAATATAGGCGACACTTGGATGCTTGAAGAACGAGCGAACCAATGCCGGGTTGGCCGCGATGTCGGCCAGTTGCGCATGCACCCGTTCGGCCAGGTTTTCGCCCGAGCGCAACGGGCTGCGCGCCACGCCGGTGCGCTTGGCGTAGCTCCAGACCAACTCGTCCGGGTTCAAGTCCGGCGCGTAGCCGGGCAGGAAGTGCAGGGTCAGCTTGCCCTTGAGGCTGTCCACGTAATCGCGCACCGCCCGGGTCTTGTGTGCCGGCAGGTTGTCCAGCACCAGATGCAACGCACGCCGACGCCCTTTCATCATCTGCCTGAGCAGGGCGATGAACTTCTCGCCGTTCAAGCCACCTTGGTAGGTGGCGAACCAGAAGCCGCCTTTGCTGTTGACTGCCGAAGCGGCGCTGATGCCTTGCCGTTGTCCGGGCACCGACACCACCGGCGTCTGTCCCTTGGCCGACCAGGTGCGGCCTTGCACTGCATCGGCGCGAAAACCGGATTCGTCCCAGAAGTAGATTTCCGCCTTTTCCCGCTTGGCCTGCCGCTCGATTTCGGGGAACGTGGCGATCTGCCATTGCGCCACCGCACCCGGGTCGCGCTGGTAGGCCTGCTGCAACGGCTTCTGTGGGGTCAACCCCACCCGCGCCAGCAGCGCTCCGATCGAAGCCAAACTCAGTTTTGCACCGAAACGTCGTTCGACCAGTTCGCGCACAATTTGCCGCGTCCACAAGGCGAAGTCGAAACCATACTGGCGCGGGTTCTTGCCGTTGACCCAGCGGAACACGTGCCGCTCCTGCGCCGCCGTCAGCGTGCGTGGCCGTCCCGTGCCCTTGCGCGAGAGCAATGCGCGTTTGCCGCGATCCGGCCCCTTCGCCTTGGCCAGCACCTTGTAGGCCCAGCCGCGATGCAGACCGAACGACGCGGCCACCTCCGCCGGCGGCTCGCCTTCGTTCATCCGTTCCAAGGCCATCAGGCGCATCTCTTCCAGTGCCGACCGCGATACCGTGCGTCCGTCTCTCTTCATGTCGGGTTGGACAGCAAACATCGACATTTGTTCTCTAATTTACTGACTTATGTGTAAGACGCTGAAGCAAGACACGCATCAAACCAGAGGATGCGCGCGAAAGTCCGACGCCTTTTCCTGCTCGATATACGACGATTTGAGTCGGCGGGAATGATCCATCAAGCGGCTTTCTTGACGTTGGGAGAGCCAGAATGACGAGAAAAAGCAAGTAGTCCGGGATCCTTTACGCTCTTTGCGGACACGATTTTCTTGCCTCTCACTGCGCAATTCGACAAAGAATTCTGTTTGCCCCACTCACGCCGAAGTCGACAACCGCTCTTCCAGCAAATCCAGTTCCCGCACCAGCCGGCGCGAGGTTTGGTCGGAAACGCGCCGGTGTCGCGCCAGTTCGAAGATGCGTTCGCGTTCGGCGCGCAGGCCGGCCAGGCGCAGGGACAGTTCGGCGGCGTCGGCCTTGCGCAGTTGTTCGGCGTCGATGCCTTCGCTGGCGTTGTCGAGCCGGCGCTGATAAGCCTGCATCGCGCGGGTCGCGGCGGCAGCGTACAGGTCGGCGTCGGCGACGTTGTTGCGCGAAAGGTGGTCGTGCTCGGCCTGGATCGCGGCGATGGCCGCAGCGGCGGCGGCCTGCCGCGCCATGTCCTCCTCGCGGCGGTATTCCGGTTCCGGCGGCACTTCCAGTCCGCGCAGCAGACGCGGCAGGGCCAGCGACGCACCGATCAGCGACACCAGGATCACGGTCATCGCCAGGAAGATCGCCAGGTCGCGCGCGGGAAACGCCGCGCCGCTGTCCAGCGTCAACGGCAGGGTCATCACGCCGGCCAGGGTGATCGCGCCGCGCACGCCAGCCACCGAGGTCGCCGCGATCAAGCGCCAACCCACGCGCTTCGGCACACGTTCTTCATGGCGGCCGATCAACAAGCCCCAGCGCAGCGACACCCACACCCAGACGAAGCGCAACGCCACCAGCCCCGAACTGATCGCCAGCGCATAGACCAATAGCCACCACGGGTTGACGTGGCCGCTTTGCTGCACCGTCGCCACCGCGCTGCGCAGGATGCCGGGCAACTGTTCGCCCAGCAGCACGAACATGATGCCGTTGATCGCGAACTGCACCGTGTCCCACACCGCCGTGCGCTGCACGCGCGTGGTCGCCAGGGTACGGCCGCTGAGTTCGACATAGCTCATCGAAATGCCGGCGGCGACCGCGGCGAGGATACCCGAAGCGTGGATGTGTTCGGCCAGCAGATAGGCGCCGAACGGAATCAGCAGGTTGACCAGGATCGGCGTGCCGCTTTCCTCGCCCAGTTTGCGCGACAACGTGCGCTGCGCCAGGCTCACCACCCAGGTCAGGCCCGTGCCAACCGCCAACCCGGCCAGCGCCACCCAGACGAAGTTCAGCGCCGCCGCCGTCAGCGAAAACCCGCCGCTGATCGCCGCCGCCACCGCAAAGCGGAAGCACACCAGGCCGGAGGCATCGTTGAGCAGCGACTCGCCTTCGAGGATATGCATCATCCGCTTGGGGATGGGCGCCTTCGACGCGATCGACGACACCGCCACCGGGTCGGTCGGCGACACGATCGCCGCCAGCGCGAATGCGACCGGCAGCGGTATCGACGGAATCAGCCAGTGGATGAAGAAGCCCATGCCGACCACGGTGAACACCACCAGCCCCAGCGCCAGTTCCAGGATCACCGCGCGGTCGCGGAACAAGCCTTCCTTCGGTATCCGCCAGCCATCGAGGAACAACAGCGGCGGCAACAGCAGCACGAAGAACAACTGCGGGTCCAGTTGCACCGGATCGCCGGAAACTGCGGCAATCACCGCACCCAGCACGATCTGCACCAACGGCAATGGCAACGCGGCAGGCAGCATGCGCGCCAGGTAACCACTGCCGGCCACCGCCAGCAGCATCGCCAATACGACTTCAATCGAATGCATCGGGCCTTTCCCGGCTCACATGCGATGAGTTTACCGCGCGGCAACGGTACCGGTCGCGGGTCATTGCGCCACAGGGGTCAATGCCTGCAGCGCGGCGGCCACATAGACCAGCGGCGCGTTCCAGTTGATCGCCACTTCGTTGCTGGCGTAGCTGCAGGCTTCGTCGATGTACGACAGCGCGGGCAGCTGCGACGGATACGGTTTGCCGCTGCAACCCCTCGCGTCCTGCTGGCGTGGATTGGGCCCGCCGGCCAGCCAGCCCGGCACCGGCGCGGGGATGCCGTCGGCGGCGGACGGGCGGTGATGCACATGCAGCGGCGGCCGTGCGCCGAAGCCGGTCACGAAGGAACGCCCCAGCGGATTGCGGCCCAGCACGTAGTCCAGTTGCGATTGCGCCGCGTCGAGGAAATCGCGCCGTTGCGTCAGCCGGTACGCTTCCACCAGCACCATCGCCTGGTTCAACGCCTGCGCATTGCTGCCCCAGACGAAATCCGGCCCGCGCATCGCCACGCGATACGCCGAATCGTGCCATTGCCGCAGCAAGCCATCGGCGAACGCGACGAACGCCTGTTCGCGATCCTTGTGTTCCGATTCGGGCAGCGTCGGATCATCCGCGCGGCGATCGACCAGACCCATCCACGCAAGGCCGCCGACATTGCCCCACGAAGGCACCCCCGGCCCGATCCTGCCGATCAGCTCGAAGGGTCGGAATCGGCTTTCTCCGTTCGTTGCCTTGAACAACTCGACCGCGGCCCAGGCGAATTCGTCGTCGAGTCTGTCGTCGGCGTACGCGCCGGTGCCCACGTCGGCCGGCTGCCGGTAGAACGCCTGCGGATGCGCCTGCGCCCAATTCCAGGCCGCGCGCGCAGCGGCGAGCATGCGTTTGCCGGCGCCGGGGAACTGCTTCTCATACGGTGCATACACGCGGCTGGCGCGTGCCATGACTGCGGCGAAATCCAGCGCGGCGGCGGTGCTCTTCTGCACCACGTAGCGCGGCCGCTTCGCGTCCGCCGGCATGACGAAGCCTTCGAACTGCAACGTCGTCAGCTTGTGATAGACGCCGCCGTCGGCAGGATCCTGCATCGCCAGCATCCATTCCAGATTCCACCACACCTCGTGCAGCAGATCCGGCGCGCCATCGCCGCTTTCGGGAATGTCCAGCCGCTGCGCGGCAAACACCTGCGGGAAGGCTTCCCACGCGGCGAGCAGCGTCCAGGTCGCGATGCCGGAGTTGACGATGTACTTGTTGTAGTCGCCCGCGTCGTACCAGCCCTTCGGCGCGGAAATCAGCGTGCCTTCCGGCCGCGTGGCCGAGGCCGCCGAAGCATGTATGCGCACCGCATCGTCGGGATGCCCGGCGGCGCGCGCGTAAAGGCCGGCATGCCGCGGTTCCAGCGCCGTCCCGGCACGGTTGAAATAGAAGGCCTTGACGCTGGCGGCGGCAAGCCCGGCATAAGCATCGGCGGCAACGACGAATTCGTCGGACGGCGGCAGGCCGTCGATGCGCAGGCGATAGCGCCCCGGCGCACCCAGCGCGGAGAAGTCTGCGATACGAACACTGTCGCCGGCCGGCTCCCACGCCGCCGCAGCGCCGAGTCGGCCTGTCAATACGACCTTGCCCGTCGCCGCATCCTCGACGACGAACCGGTCTTCGGCATTGGTCGGCGCAACCGCAAGTTTGTGCGCGGCGGGCAGAAAGCCGAGCTGATTGAGCCGGATCGGAACGCTGGCGTCGGCGGCATCGGCCGCGCAAGCCGCCAGCACCGGCAGCATGGCAACGCAGCTCAAACGGACAATACGCCCGGCAAAAGCCGCGAATCTGCGCAGCGGACATTTCCCGCGCGCCGGCAACCCGCCGCGTGGGCACGAAGCAGGAATCGAATCCTCGCCCACGCCACGCACCTATTGCGCCGGTTGCGCCAGCCGCACCTCGCCGCTGCCGACTTCGTTGCGCGGGTCGCTGCCGGCCGACAGCGTGTTCGCCGCCTTGTTCCATTCCACCGTCTGCAGATTGCCCCACGGATGGCTGGAACCCAGGGTGCCGCCGCCGGCGCCGACCACCTTGTGACCCATCGCTTCGAGTTGCTTCACCGCTTCGGGCGAGAACGCCTCCGGTTCGGCTTCGATCACGTCCGGCATCCACTGGTGGTGGAAGCGCGGCAGCGCCGCGACCTGCTGCGCATCCAGGCCAGCGTCGTAGCCCAGCACGCCCAGCAGCACCATCGTGATGATGCGGCTGCCGCCGGGCGTGCCCAGCACCGCCACCTTGTCGGCCGATTCCATGAAGGTCGGCGTCATCGAACTGAGCATGCGCTTGCCCGGCTTCGGCGCATTGGCCGCGTAGCCCATCACGCCGAAGGCGTTCGGCGTGCCCGGCTTCAGCGCGAAGTCGTCCATCTCGTCGTTGAGCAGCACGCCGGTGCCCTTCGGGATCAGGCCGCTGCCGTACAGCAGGTTGACCGTCTGGGTGCCGCCGACGCGGTTGCCTTCGCCGTCGATGATCGAAAAGTGCGTGGTCTCGTCGTCCTCCAGCGGCGTTTCCTGCCCGGAAAGCAGGTCGCTGGGCGTGGCCTTGTCCGGGTGGATGGTCGCGCGCAAACCTTGCGCATAATCGCGGCTGGTCAGCACCGCCTGCGGGATGTCGGTGAAATCCGGGTCGCCGAGGAAGAAGGTGCGGTCGCGGAAGGCGCGCCGCATCGCTTCGACGATCAGGTGCGCGCGCTGCGCTTCGTCCAGCTTCGGCAGGTCGTAGGCATCGAGGATCTGCAACATCTCCGCCAGCGCGATGCCGCCGGAGGACACCGGCGGCGCGGTGGTCACCTGCCAGTCGTTGTACTTGAAGGCAATCGGCTCGCGCTGCTTGACGGTGTAGCCGGCCAGTTCCTGCGGCGTCCATTGGCCGCCGGCCTGCTTGACGCCGGCGATCAGTTTTTTCGCGGTTTCGCCGCGATAGAAGCCGTCGAAACCCTTGTCGGCCAGCAGTTGCAGCGTATGCGCCAGTTCCGGCTGCTTGAACACGTCGCCTGCGGCGATGGGTTTGCCGTTGCGCTCATACACCTCGCGCGTGCCGGGATAGCGGCGCATCACCTCGGCGCGCGCCTTGTAGCCGCCGGCCATGCGCGCGTACACCGGGAAGCCCTCGCTGGCGATGCGGATCGCCGGTTGCAGCGATTGTTTCAGCGGCAGGCGGCCGTGCTTTGCCGCCATCTCCACCAGCAACGCCGGCAGGCCGGGGATGCCGGCCGACCACGGGCCATTCTGCGCCTTGTCGTTGTCCAGGTTGCCGGCCTTGTCCAGGTATTTGTCCGGCGTGGCCGATGCGGGCGAGGTTTCGCGCGCATCCAGGAAAATGTCCTTCCCGGTTTTCGCATCGTGCAGCAGGAACAAGCCGCCGCCGCCGAGGCCTGAGCTGATCGGTTCGACCACGCTCAAGGTGGAGGACACCGCCACCGCCGCGTCGAAGGCGTTGCCGCCTTCGGCCAGGATCTGCAAACCAGCCTCGGTGGCGAGCTTGTGACCGGAGGCGACCGCCACGCCGGGCGGATGCGCGGCATTGCCGATGGCGTCGGCCGCCCACGCGGACGGCAACAGGAAGGCGATCAGCAACAAGCCAGTTGCACGAAGTTTCATCGGCGTATCGGCTCCAGGTTTTCTTGGGAAGGATAAAGTTCGGGGTGTTCGCGACGCAGGCGGTGCAGCTTGGCCAGCAGGTCGTCGCGGCTTTCGGGAATGTCGGCATCGGGCTCGATGCATTCGACCGGGCACACTTCCACGCACTGCGGCTCATCGAAATGGCCGACGCATTCGGTGCAACGCATCGGGTCGATGAGGTAGATCGTCTCGCCCATCGAAATGGCCTGGTTGGGGCAGGCCGGTTCGCAGACGTCGCAATTCACGCAGAGTTCGTTGATCTTCAGCGACATGTTCGTGGGGATTCGCCAATTTGCGGGATACGCCCATCGACGAAACTTCTGGACCCCTCCCCCTGCACGGATGACGAATGGCAAAGGCGAGGCGACTACGTCGCCTCGCGCCATTGCGTCACTTGGCTTCGATGAACACGTAATCCACGCCCGACGCACCCACTGCCGCCTTGACCCGTTCGCCATCGGCCGGAGCACCGATGAACAGCACGCGCACGCCCTTCATCGTGCCCGCCGGCACGCCTTCGAACGAGGCGATGGCGATGTCGGCCATCTTCGCCGATTCCGGCGAACCGAACGCAACCAGGTTGCCGCCGACGATGCCGCGCGCCAGCGCGTTCTTGGCCTGTTCCAGTTGGCGCTCGTACTTGGCCTGGAATTCGGGATCGGCCTGTGACGGCAGGTAGTACAGATACGGGTTGTTGGTGATGTTGCCCATGTTGCGGCCCACCACGTCCTGCAGGTACGGCTTCCATGCGTCGTCGCTGTCGGTGCTCGGCACGGCCAGCGGCTTGTCCTCGGCCACGGGCGCGGCATCGTGCTTCTTGCACGCGGCGAACGGCAGCGCCAGGCAGGCGGCCAGCAGCAGGCGATTGGCGATCTTCATCGAACTGGTCATCGAGCTGTTCATGGTATTTCCCCTCCGGTTTGGTGTCTGGGTTCGTTGTCGGGTATTGCGGCGGAAGCGTTCAAGCCGCGTTGTCGCGCCGCCATTGCTCGCGCAGCGCGGCGACCACGGCGGCGGGCACGAAGCCTGAAACATCGCCGCCCAGCCGCGCGATCTCGCGCACCAGCGACGACGAGATGAAGCCGTATTGCTCGGCCGGCGTCAGGAACAGGGTTTCCACTTCCGGGATCAGGTGGCGGTTCATGCTGGCCATCTGGAATTCGTATTCGAAGTCGGACACCGCGCGCAGCCCGCGCAGCAGCACGCCACCGCCGACCGAACGCACGAAGTGCGCCAGCAAGGTGTCGAAGCCGCGCACCTCGACATTGCCGTGGTGGGCCAGCGCATCGCGCGCCAGCGCCACGCGCTGTTGCACCGGCAGGCTGGGGCCCTTGGTCTGGCTGTGCGCCACGCCGACCACGACCTTTTCGAACAACGGCGCGGCGCGATCGACCAGGTCGATATGGCCATTGGTGATCGGGTCGAAGGTGCCGGGATAAACCGCGATCCGGTTGCGCGCCACAGTCATGCCGAAAGCCGCGTATTTGAAGATGCCGCACAGTGTATCAGCCATGCCCCGTGGCGGCACGGTACAGCGCGTAGCGCACCTCGCGGGTGCGGCCTTCGCGGTGCAGCGCCCAGCCCAGCGGCGGTTCGGGCACCGCGTCCGCCGCCGATTCGACGTGAATCCAGGCGTCGGCGGCCAGTTTCGGCAACACCGCCGCCAGCGCCGGTTGCCATGAGCCTTGCGCAAACGGCGGATCGATGAAGGCGATGTCGAAGCTGCCGTCGGCCTGCTGCGGCAGCCATGCCAGCGCATCGGCCTGCGCCACCTGCACGCAATCCTGCGCCCGCAGTTTCGCAACGCTGGCGCGCAGGTTGGCCGCCAGCGCCGGGGCGCGTTCGACCAGAGTGGCCTGTGCCGCGCCGCGCGAGACGGCTTCCAATCCCAGTGCGCCGGTGCCGGCGAACAGGTCCAGCACGCGCGCGCCGGGCAGTTTCGGCATCAGCCAGTTGAACAGGGTTTCGCGCACGCGGTCGCCGCTGGGGCGCAGGCCGGGGCTGTCGGGCACGGCCAGCCTGGTGCCGCGCCAACGGCCGCCGATGATGCGGATGGAACCGGGGGCTCGGCTCATCGGGAGCGTGCGGAAGCGAGTGATAACATTCGCCCATTCTCCGCGATTTATCCGTCATGGTCAGTTGGTTCCGCCGCAAGCAGCCTGATCCTTCAAGTGCGCCAACCAGCGCCCCGCCCGCCGCCCCGGCGGTTGCAACGCCCGCAGACACCCCATCCGAAGCCGTCGCCGAAGCCGTCTCAGGCGATGCCGCGCCCGCCGCCCCGGCCGGCAAGCCGGGCTGGATGCAGCGCATCGGCAAGCTGCTCAACACCGACGTGGCCGAACTGATCGGCCGCAATCCGGTGCTGGACGACGACCTGCTGGACGAAATCGAAACCGCCTTGCTCACCGCCGACGTCGGCGTGACCGCCAGCACCGAAGTCGTCGGCAACCTGCGCAAGCGCATGAAGGCGCGCGAATTCGCCGACGCCCGCGCCCTGCTGGCCGCGTTGCGCGCCGAGCTTGTTGCGCTGCTGCAACCCATCGCCAGGCCGCTGGTCATCGACGCGGCCGCCAGGCCTTTCGTCATCCTCACCGTGGGCGTCAACGGCGTCGGCAAGACCACCACGATCGGCAAGCTGGCCAAGCGCTTCAAGGATGAAGGCCACGCGCTGATGCTCGCCGCCGGCGACACCTTCCGCGCGGCGGCGGTGGCGCAGTTGCAGGCCTGGGGCGAACGCAACGGCGTGGCCGTGGTGGCGCAGGGCCAGGACGCCGATCCGGCTTCGGTCGCGTTCGATGCGCTGCAAGCGGGCAAGGCGCGCGGCATCGACGTGTTGATCGCCGACACCGCCGGCCGCCTGCACACGCAGGCCGGGCTGATGAACGAACTGGGCAAGATCCGCCGCGTGCTGGGCAAGCTGGACCCGGCCGCGCCGCACGAGGTGCTGATGGTGATCGACGGCACCACCGGCCAGAATGCGCTGTCGCAACTGCGCCAGTTCAACGCGGCAGTGAACGTGACCGGCCTGGTCGTCACCAAGCTGGACGGCACCGCCAAGGGCGGCGTGGTGTTTGCATTGGCGCGCGAATTCGGTATCCCGATCCGCTTCGCGGGCATTGGCGAACGGCCGGAAGATCTGCGCGTGTTCGACGCCGAGGCCTTCGTCGATGCGTTGTTGCCCGAATCACTGGGCGCTTCCGCAGGAGCGACGTAAGTCGCGACCAACATGCATCCTACCGGGATCGCGACCCACGCCGCGCCTGCAAAGGCATATGCAACCCGCTTGCTGTCGTGGTTCGACCAACACGGCCGCCACGGCCTGCCATGGCAGCATCCGCGCACGCCGTACCGCGTGTGGCTGTCGGAAATCATGCTGCAACAGACGCAGGTGACGACGGTCGTCCCGTATTTCCTGCGCTTCGTCGAACGCTTCTCCACGATCGTCGCACTCGCCAACGCCCCCACCGACGCGGTGATGGCGCACTGGGCCGGCCTGGGCTACTACGCCCGCGCCCGCAACCTGCACAATGCGGCGAAGCGCTGCGTGGAATTGCACGCGGGTGAGTTGCCGCGCGACTTCGATGCCCTGCTCGCCCTGCCCGGCATCGGCCGCAGCACCGCCGGCGCCATCCTCGCGCAGGCCTGGGGCGATCGCTTCCCGATCCTCGACGGCAACGTCAAGCGCGTGCTGACGCGCTACCACGGCATCGCCGGTCACCCGGCATCGCCGGCCGTCGAGAAACAACTGTGGGACATCGCGCAATCGCACCTGCCGCACACGCGCCTGGCCGACTACACGCAGGCGCAGATGGATTTCGGCGCGACGCTGTGCACGCGCAGCAAGCCCGCCTGCGCGATCTGCCCGCTGCAAGACGATTGCATCGCCCTGCGCGACGGCCTGACCGATGCCCTGCCCACACCCAAACCCGGCAAACCGCTGCCCGAACGCGAAGCCACCGCGCTGTGGCTGGAAGACGCCGACGGCCGGCTGCTGCTGCAACGCCGCCCGCCGACCGGCATCTGGGCCTCGCTGTGGACGCTGCCGCAGGCCGACACCGATGCGGCGATGCGCGAATGGTTCGCCCGCGAAATGCGCGGCGATTACGACGACGCCGAACAACTGCCCGCCATCGTCCACACCTTCACCCACTTCCGCCTGCACCTGCAACCGCTGCGCCTGCGCAAGCTCGCGCCACAGGCGATGGTGCGCGACAATGACGACATGCGCTGGGTCGCGCGCGGCGAATTGGCCGCGCTGGGCCTGCCCGCCCCGATCCGCAAACTGCTGCAAGCGTGAACCGATGCCACGAACGATCTTCTGCGAATACGAAAAACGCGAAACCGAAGGCCTCGACTTCGTGCCGTGGCCCGGCGAGCTGGGCAAGCGCCTCTACGCCCACATCGGGAAATCGGCGTGGGCCGCGTGGCTGGCGCATCAGACCATGCTGATCAACGAAAACCGCCTGTCGCCGCGCGACCCGCGGCACCGCGCCCTCCTCGAAAACGAAATGCAGAAATTCCTGTTCGGCGGCGGCGCGGAAAAGCCGGAAGGCTACGTACCGGAATCCTGAGGCCGGGCATCGGCTTCGCGCTCGATCAACTTCACCTCGCGCAATTCCTTTTCAGCCTGCTTCAATGCCTTCACGTCCAGCGGGCGGATGGTGTCGATGCGGCACGGCACGCGGAACCCGCCCGACCCGCCGCCCAGCACCTGGATGCTATCGAAGCGCGATACCCGCCCCATCAGGTTGCTGATGCTGATCGCCGGGGCGTAGTCCAGATCGCGGCACGGGCCGGTGAACTCCAGCAGGTACGCCTGGTTGGGCCGCGTCCACACCGCCAACGCTTGCTCGCCGAGCGGATTCCAGCCATTGAGGCTGCCGAAATACTGGAAATCCCGCACCGGCTCGCCGGCATGTTCGCGATACAGGGCCAGGCGTTCGGCATCGGTCTGCCTGGGCAGGCTGGAACAGGCCGCCATCGAGGCCAACAGGCCAATGGTCAGCGCAATGCGGGAAACAAGCGGTTTCATGGCCTCACCTGCAATCCAATGAAGACGACAAGGATGATGCGCCCGCCCGCCACCGCGCCGTAACCCGCCCGCCGCACCCTATTCAGCGCCCATCCGGCTTGCCGCCGGCCCATCGCTCCCGTATCATGCCGCCTCTCTCGCGGCCGGGCCGCGATGCAATCCCCGGTTCGATTCCGGCCGGGTAGCTCAGTTGGTAGAGCAAGGGATTGAAAATCCCTGTGTCGGGGGTTCGATTCCCTCCCCGGCCACCATCGAAACCAGGGATTGCACGGGGAACGGGGCCGCAAGGCCCTTTTTCTTTGGTTTCCGATCCATCGCTTCTTCATCCATCGACGACTGCGGAGACACCGATGAACGCTGCCGCTGCTTCCCGCTCCAAACTGGCGCAACTGCGTGAACTGTCGGTGGTAGTCGCCGACACCGGCGATTACGATGCGATCAAGCGCCTCAAGCCGGTCGATTGCACCACCAACCCGACATTGGTGAAGAAGGCGCTGGACCTGCCGGTCTATGCCGAATTGATCGAGACCGAACTGGCCTGGGCGCGTACGCAAGCAGCCGGCGAGGAATCCGCACGGATCGACGAAGTCGCCGACCGCCTGACCGTCGGCGTCGGCGCGATGCTGGCCGCGCTGGTGCCCGGCCGCGTTTCCACCGAGGTCGATGCCGACCTGGCCTTCGACACCGCCGCCACCGTGGCCAAGGCGCGCAAGTTCATCGACATGTACGCACAACGTGGCGTCGGGCGCGACAAAGTGCTGATCAAGGTCGCGGCCACGTGGGAAGGCGTCGAAGCCGCACGCCAATTGCAGGCCGAAGGCATCGACTGCAACCTCACGCTGATCTTCAACCCCGCGCAGGCATTGGCCTGCGCCGAGGCCGGCGCATTCCTGATTTCACCGTTCGTGGGCCGCATCCTGGATTGGCATGTCGCCCGCGGACAAACCCCGGCCAGCATCGACGAAGACCCCGGCGTGCAATTCGTGCGCGGCGTTTACAGCCAATTCAAGCAGCGCGGCCACGCCACCGTGGTGATGGGCGCGTCGTTCCGTTCCACCGCGCAGATCGAAGCGCTGGCCGGTTGCGACCGCCTGACCATTTCGCCGGACCTGCTGGAAAAACTCGACGCCGACTTCGACGATCTGCCGCGCAAGTTGTCGCCCGGCAATGCGGTCGCCGGCGAACACGCGCCGGTCACCGCCGCCAGCTTCGCCGCCGCGCTGCAAGCCGACCCGATGGCAACCGAGAAACTGGCCGGCGGCATCGATGCCTTCGCCAGGGATTTGCAAGCACTGCGCGCGACGATCCGCGAGAAACTGGCCGCTTGATGACGCGGCGGGCGCGATGCGGAATGTGTCCCCGCATCGCGCGCCGCCGGGCAGCACGCTAGAAGCGGAAGCGCACGCCCAGCGAATCACCGTTTCCGGATACATCAGCACCAGGTTGCAGGCATCCCTCTACAAGCGGGTCGTGCGCATCCCGCCGGCGCGGCATCGCTCAGGCTCCCAACCCGATCGGGCAACTCACCCCGGTGCCGCCCAGGCCGCAATAGCCGTTCGGATTCTTCGCCAGGTATTGCTGGTGGTAATCCTCGGCGAAATGGAACGGCGGCGCGGGGAAAACTATCTCGGTGGTGATGTCGCCGTGACCGGCTGCATGCAGCCGCTGCTGATAGGCGGCGCGGCTGGCGATGGCCGCCTCAAGTTGCGCCTGCGTATGGCAGAACAGCACCGAGCGATATTGCGTGCCGACATCGCCGCCCTGGCGCATGCCCTGGGTGGGGTCGTGGTTTTCCCAGAAGGTGCGCAACACTTCGGCCAGCGGCAATTGCGCCGCATCGAACACCACGCGCACCACCTCGGCATGCCCGGTCAGACCGGTGCAGACTTCCTCGTAAGTCGGGTTCGGCGTGATGCCGCCTTGATAACCGGCCGCCGTCACCCACACGCCGGGCAACTGCCAGAACTTGCGCTCCACGCCCCAGAAACAGCCCATGCCGACATCCAGCACCTGCATGCCGGCCGGGACTTCGCCGCGCATCGGGCGGCCATTGACGAAATGCACGTTGTGCAGCGGCAACGCCGCCTCGCGGCCGGGCAAGGCCTCACCTTCGCGCGGCAACCGCTGCTTGAACGCGCCAACACCGAGTTTTTCCAGCAGGGAAGACATGCGTTTCGCTCCTCAGGCCGGGAACAGCCCCGGCGCATCTTCATCGTCCAAGATGGGGCCGCTTGCGCCATCGGGCAAGCCCGCGGCGTTCAGAACGGCGCGCGCAATGCCTCGGTATCATCGATGACTTCGCTCTCGGCCGCGGCTGCCTCGCGCCATTCGCGCAACGCCGGCAGGGCCAGCAACGTTCGCAGGTATTCGCCGGCCGTGCCGGCCGCCGGCACGCCATAGCCGTCGAAACGCACCGCGACCGGCGAGAACATCGCATCGACGATGCCGAAGCCGCCGCACAGGAAGTCGCCTTCGCCACCGAAGCGCGCGCGCAATTCGCCCCACAGCGCCTGCATCCGGTCGATGTCGCGCTGCGCCGACTCGTCCCAGCGGTAACCATCGGGCCGGCGGCGGCTGTTCATCGGCAACTGGCCGCGCAGTGCGGTGAAGCCCGAATGCATCTCCGCGACCGCCGCCCGCGCCACGGCGCGTGCAGCCCGATCCTGCGGCCAGCCGCGCCCGTCCAGCCAGCGCTCATTGGCGTATTCGCAGATTGCCAGCGAATCCCACAACGACAGTTCGCCGTCCTGCAGCGCCGGCACCCGCGCCGTGGGCGAATACTGTCCGATCCGGGCATGGAATTCCGGCGTGTCCAGCGGCAGGCGGATTTCCTCGAAATCGACGCCGAAATGCCGCAGCAGCAGCCACGGCCGCAGCGACCACGATGAATAGTTCTTGTTGCCGATGACCAGGACCGGGCGGCTCATGCAGGAACTTCCTCCGGAAAAGAGCCACAGCATAGGCCTCCGCCGTCGCGGGCAAGTGACGGGGTCGGCTAAAATCGCGTTTTGCCGCCGCAGCACCCTATCCGCATGTCCGATACCCCCGCCCTCGCCGACGCCACTCCCGAAAAGAAGGATTTCATCCGCCAGATCGTCCGCGACGACCTCGCCAGCGGCCGCCATGCGACCATCCGCACGCGCTTCCCGCCGGAGCCGAACGGCTACCTGCACATCGGCCACGCCAAGGCGATCTGCCTGGATTTCGGCATCGCGGCGGAGTTCGGCGGCGACTGCAACCTGCGCCTGGACGACACCAACCCGGCCAAGGAAGACCCCGAATACGTGCGCGCCATCCAGGACGACGTGCGCTGGCTGGGCTTCGACTGGCACAGCCTGCGGCATGCGTCGGATTACTTCGACGTGCTGTACCTGGCCGCCGAGAAGCTGATCGAACAGGGCGATGCCTTCGTCTGCGATCTGAGTGCGGAAGAAGTGCGCGAATACCGCGGCACGCTGACCGAGCCGGGCCGCAACTCGCCGTTCCGCGAGCGCAGCGTCGCCGAAAACATCGACCTGTTCCGGCGCATGCGTGCCGGCGAGTTCGCCGATGGTACGCGCACCCTGCGCGCGAAGATCGACATGTCGGCGGGCAACATCAACCTGCGCGACCCGGCGCTGTATCGCATCAAGCATGTCGAGCACCAGAACACCGGCAACACCTGGCCGATCTATCCGATGTACGACTTCGCGCACAGCTTGAGCGATGCGATCGAGGGCGTGACCCATTCGCTGTGCACGCTGGAATTCGAGGATCACCGCCCGTTGTACGACTGGTGTGTTGACAAGGTGGATCTGGCCGGTTCGCCGCAATTGTTGAAGCCGCTGACGGACAAGGGTTTTCCGCTGGAAGCGGCCAAGCCGCGCCAGATCGAGTTTTCGCGGCTCAATTTCAACTGGCTGGTGATGAGCAAGCGCAAGTTGCTGCAACTGGTCGAGGAGGGCCTGGTCGATGGTTGGGACGACCCGCGCATGCCGACGCTGCAAGGCATCCGCCGGCGCGGCTACACGCCCGGCGCGCTGCGCTTGATGGTCGATCGCGTGGGCATCAGCAAGCAGAACTCGTTGCTGGACATTTCGATTCTGGAAGGCGCGTTGCGCGACGATCTGGATGCGCACGCGCAGCGGCGCATGGCGGTGATCGACCCGCTGAAGCTGGTGCTGACCAATGTGGCGGAAGATTTTTCCGAAGCGCTGCATTTTTCCAACCACCCGAAGGACGAGAGCGCCGGCACGCGCGAAGTGCCGTTCGCGCGCGAGTTGTGGATCGAGCGCGAGGATTTCGCAGAGGTGCCGCCGCCGGGCTTCAAGCGCCTGACCATGGGTGGCGACGTGCGCCTGCGGGGTGCGGGCATCATTCGCTGCGATGAAGTGGTGAAGGACGATGCGGGCAACGTGATCGAACTGCGCTGCACGCTGGATCTGCAATCGCGCCCCGGCATGGAGGGCGCGAACCGCAAGGTGAAGGGCACGATCCACTGGGTCAGCGCCAAGCACGCGGTGGCGGCGGAAGTGCGCCTGTACGACCGCTTGTTCACCGTGCCGGACCCGGACAGTGATGAAGGCGGCAAGACCTACAAGGATTATCTGAATCCCGAATCGCGCCGCGTGGTCACCGGCTACGTGGAACCGAGCGCCGCGCAGGCGTTGCCTGAAACGGGTTACCAGTTCGAACGCATCGGTTATTTCGTCGCCGACCGCTATGACCACGCCACCGGCAAGCCGGTGTTCAACCGCAGCGTGACCTTGCGTGATACGTGGGCGGCGAAGGGCTGATCCTCCCGTCCTTCACCGGTCAGCGTTTCCACCACACCGGACCGCGGGCGGGCATCAGGGTTTTTCCGGTTTCACCATTTCGACGGGCCCGGTCGTCACATGGCCTTTCCAGCCATCGAAATAGATCTCGAAATGCTCGGTCAACGTGTTCACGATCCTGTCCTGGGACGCCAGCGAGCAGGTCTTCACGCTTTCCAGGTTTTCCATCGCATTCACGGACCCATTGTAGGTGCCGCGCGGACCGGGCACTGCGAAACCCCTCGCATTCATTCCATCGATGCAGGCGCCCACACCATAGACCGGATTGTTGCTGGTCATCCGGCGCAACTGGCGCTGAAAGTGGCGTTCGGCGCGCGCCGCCGCCACGTTGTCGGCATATGTCGAGCGCATCTGCTGGAACAATGCCTGCGCCCGCGCCTTTTCCGCATCGCTGGCATACGACAGTGCCGAGCGGTACAAGCCTTCGATCAGCGGCGACCCGCGTTCTTTGGCCAACTGCAACCACGCCAGCCCCAGGGCTTGATCCTGCGGCACGCCATCACCGTTGAAATACGCCACGCCAAGCGCGGTCTGCGCGGATTTGTCCCCCCAACCCGCCGCCAACTGAAACAGTTTGCGCGCCTGTTCCGGGCGGCCATTTTCCAGATGCTCCTTGGCAAGGCAGAAATCGAACTCGCCCGGAAACAGCGAATACATCGCTGGGCTGGCCCGCAACCTGCCGCATGCGTCCGTTCCATCTGTTGCGGTATCGATATCTGCCCCTGCATGGGCGTTCGCCGACAGCGAAAGTACCAGCCAAGCGACGACGGACAATCGATTCAAATGGGACACGACACACCTCCCAGGGACAGGCGTGAATCCATCGACAGCTTGCGGCTGTCGTGCGGATCTGGCCGCGTTTGAGAGAAGATTACACCACCACAAACAAAATGGGGCGGCCAAAGCCGCCCCATTCCGCATGCCACAGTGGCTGATCAGAGCAAGTGCGCAACGCCGCCGCGCTCTTCTTCCAGTTCGGCCAGGGTGTCGGCCACTTCAGTCTTGCTCAGTTCGTCGCTCAGGTCCAGGCCCTGCACGATCTTGTACTCGCCGTTCTCGGTGGTGACCGGGAAGCCGAAGATCAACCCTTCCGGAATGCCGTAACTGCCATCGGACGGAATGCCCATCGTCACCCACTTGCCATTGCTGCCCAGCACCCAGTCGTGGATGTGATCGATGGCCGCATTGGCTGCCGAAGCCGCCGAGGACAGGCCGCGCGCCTCGATGATCGCCGCGCCGCGCTTTCCGACCTTGGGGATGAACTCGTCCTTGTTCCACGCCGCGTCGTTGATCTTGTCCTTCAACGAAGCGCCGCCGACGGTGGCGTAGCGGTAATCCGGGTACATGGTCGGGCTGTGGTTGCCCCACACCGCCAGGTTTTCGATGTCGCCCACGGCGACGCCGGCCTTGGCGGCCAGTTGCGACAGCGCGCGGTTGTGGTCCAGGCGCAACATCGCGGTGAAGTTCTTCGGATTCAGATCCGGCGCGGACTTCATCGCGATGTAGGCGTTGGTGTTGGCCGGGTTGCCGACCACCAGCACCTTGACGTTGCGGCTGGCGACCTTGTTCAGCGCCTTGCCTTGAACGGTGAAGATTTCGGCGTTCTTGAGCAGCAGGTCCTTGCGCTCCATGCCCGGGCCGCGCGGCATCGCGCCGACCAGCAGGGCCACGTCGGCGTCCTTGAACCCCACTTCCGGGTCGCCGGTGCCGAACACGCCGTGCAGCAACGGGAAGGCGCAGTCCTCCAGTTCCATGATCACGCCCTTCAGCGCGGCCTGCGGTTTTTCCAGCGGCAGATCCAGCAGTTGCAGGATGACGGGCTGGTCCTTGCCGAGCATTTCGCCCGAGGCGATGCGGAACAGCAGGGCGTAGCCGATCTGGCCGGCGGCGCCGGTCACGGCCACACGAACGGGGGCTTTGGACATCGTGGATTCTCCAGTGGGGGCGGAGGCCCGGAGCAGCCCGGACCGGCAACAAAGCCCGAAAATTTTAGCATGCGGTCACCGCCCAGCCGGGCTGGCCGGGCATCGACCAAAGGCGTGGCCACGCCGTTGACGCCCCTGCCTGAGCGGCGGAAACTAATAGTTAGTAGCCCACTCGGAGCCGCCATCATGCCCACCAGCGTCGCCCTTGGCCCCCATTTCGAGAATTACGTCCGTGAGCAGGTCAAAAACGGGCGCTACAACAACGCCAGCGAAGTCGTGCGCGCAGGGCTGCGGCTGCTGGAAGACGCGCAAACCCAATACCAGTTGAAGCTGGAAGCCTTGCGTGCAGAGATACAGGCCGGGCTGGACAGCGGCCCGGGGCGCGATGCCGATGAATTCTTCGACGAACTGGAAGCCAAATACCTGGCAATGGCTGAAGAGCAGGAACGCCTTGAACGCAAGGTCGGCTGATGCGGCTGACCTTCCAACCGTTGACTGAAGACGACCTGGAAAGCATCGGCGACTTCATCGCCTTGCGCAATCCGCGCCGTGCCGTGAGTTTCATACAGGAAATCCGGGCGCATTGCCGCAAAATCGTCGATGCTCCGCAGGGCTACCGCGCCCGCCCGGAGTTGCGCGACGGCCTGCGCAGCGTGCCGCATGGCAACTATCTGATCTTCCATCTCATCACCGACGACGAAGTACGCATCAGCCGCGTATTGCACGCTGCGCAGGATTTGACCGACGCGCTTGAGGAAGGTTGATCCCCGCCACCCGTCAATTCCCTTGACCCGCTGAAACAACAAACCCGGCTTGCGCCGGGTTTGTCTTGCTCGCAACTGCAGTCGCGATCATGCGCTCAGGAACCTGTTCCACTCCGCCACGCGGTCGGCCTTGGCGGCCAGCACGGCGGCGGCATCGCCTTCGATCTTGATCGATTCGATCTTGTCGCCCTGTTGCACGGCATCGACCACGTCCAGACCTTCGAGCACCTTGCCGAACACGGTGTGGCGACCGTCCAGCCAGTCGGTCTTGACGTGGGTGATGAAGAACTGGCTGCCGTTGGTGTTGGGGCCGGCATTGGCCATGCTCAGCACGCCGCGCTCGTGGGCGACGCCGTTGCTGGTTTCGTCCTCGAAGCGGTAGCCGGGGCCGCCGCGGCCGGAGCCTTCCGGGCAGCCGCCCTGGATCATGAAATCGGGGATCACGCGGTGGAAGTTCAGGCCGTCGTAGAAGCCGTGCTGGGCCAGGTTGACGAAGTTGGCGACGGTCAGCGGGGCCTTGTCGGCCAGCAGTTCGACCTTGATCGGGCCTTTGGACGTGGTGAAGGTGGCGGTCAATGCCATGATTTTTCTCCGGTTTCGTGGATTTGCCCCGACTGCGAGGCGGCAAGCCGGCTATAATAGCCGGCTTTCCCCTCATCGACCTGCCACGCGCGATGCGTGCGCCTTCTCCATGTCCATCGAAAATCTCCGCAACATCGCCATCGTCGCCCACGTTGACCATGGCAAGACCACCCTGGTTGACCAGTTGCTCAAGCAATCCGGCACTTTCAGCGAGCGCGCCGTCATCGCCGAGCGGGTGATGGACAGCAACGACCAGGAAAAGGAACGCGGCATCACCATCCTTGCCAAGAACACCGCGATCAACTGGAACGGCAACCGCATCAACATCGTTGACACCCCCGGCCACGCCGACTTCGGCGGCGAGGTCGAGCGCGTACTGTCGATGGTCGATACCGTGCTGCTGCTGGTCGATGCAATGGACGGGCCGATGCCGCAGACCCGCTTCGTCACGCAGAAGGCGTTCGCGATGGGCTTCAAGCCGATCGTGGTCATCAACAAGATCGACCGCCCCGGCGCGCGCCCGGAATGGGTGGTGGAGCAGGTGTGGGACCTGTTCGACCGCCTCGGCGCAACGCCGGAACAGATGGACTTCCCGATCGTCTATGCGTCGGCATTGAACGGCTACGCCAGCCTCGACGACAGCGTGCGCGACGGCGACATGACGCCGCTGTACGAGGCGATCATGCAGCACGCGCCGCAGCCGCCGGTGAACATGGACGGCCCGTTCCAGATGCGCATCTCGCAACTGGATTACAGCAGCTTCGTCGGCGTGATCGGCATTGGCCGCATCCAGCGCGGCAAGTTGAAGAAGAACATGCCGGTCACCGTGATCGACCGCGAAGGCAAGGCGCGCAATGGCCGCGTCGGCCAGGTGCTGGGTTTCCTCGGGCTGGAGCGCATCGAGCAGGAGGAAGCCTTCGCCGGCGACATCGTCGCCATTTCCGGCATCCCGGAGTTGACCATTTCCGACACCGTCTGCGACCCGGCCGCGCCGGAAGCGCTGCCGGCGCTGACCGTTGACGAGCCGACGATCAGCATGACCTTCCAGGTCAACAACTCGCCGTTCGCCGGGCAGAAGGAGCACAGCGGCGGCAAGTTCCTGACCAGCCGCCAGATCCGCGAGCGTCTGGACCGCGAGAAGGTGCACAACGTCGCGCTGCGCGTCGAAGACGGCTCGGACGCGGACAAGTTTTTGGTGTCCGGCCGAGGCGAACTGCACCTGTCGGTGCTGATCGAGAACATGCGCCGCGAAGGCTACGAGCTGGCCGTCTCGCGCCCGGAAGTCATCATCAAGGAGATCGACGGCCAGTTGATGGAGCCGTTCGAGCAGTTGGTGGTTGATGTGGAAGAAGACCACCAGGGCCCGGTGATGGAACGCCTGGGCATCCGCAAGGGCCAGTTGAAGAACATGGAGCCGGACGGCAAGGGCCGCGTGCGCCTGGAATACCTGATCCCGGCGCGCGGCCTGATCGGTTTCCAGAACCAGTTCAAGACGCTGACGCAGGGCTCGGGCCTGCTGTTCCACGTTTTCGACCACTACGGCCCGAAGGAAGAAGGCCAGATCGCCCAGCGCCCCAACGGCGTGATGATCTCCAACGGCACCGGCCCGACCCCGGCCTACGCGCTGAACATGCTGCAGGAACGCGGCCGCCTGTTGGTCGGCGATGGCGACGAAGTCTATGAAGGCCAGTTGGTCGGCATCCACAGCAAGGACAACGACCTGACGGTGAATGCCCTGCGCGCCAAGCAGCTGACCAACATGCGCGCCTCCGGCAAGGACGACGGCATCCAGTTGACCCCGCCGATCCGCATGTCGCTGGAACAGGCGCTGGACTTCATCGACGACGACGAACTGGTCGAAGTCACGCCCAAGGCGATCCGCCTGCGCAAGAAGTTCCTGTCCGAGAACGACCGCAAGCGCGCTTCGCGCGGTTGATGCGCAGTTTGGCTGCAGGGCCGCTGGCGGTTGCGAAAAAGCGGGCTTCGGCCCGCTTTTTTCTTCACCCGCTGAAGGATTGCCGCTTCGGTACTGCCCGGCTTCGGTGGGACGCCGTGCCCAGTCGCCGGGGGCCGCTTTTCGCTCGGTCGGGGCAATCCTGCCCCGACTCGCGCGCGCGACATCCCTGTCGCGCGCGCGAGTCGGGGCAGGATTGCCCCGACCGAGCGAAAAGCGGCCCCCGGCGACTGGGCACGGCGTCCCACCGAAGCCGGGCA
>JASGDT010000017.1:0-78857 GCA_047607085.1 Pseudoxanthomonas sp.
CTCTGACTCAGGCATTCGGAGGTTCGAATCCTTCACGGGCTGCCAAATCGAAACGCGAAAAGACCCGCCTTGGCGGGTCTTTCCGTTTGCGCCGGCGGCGTAGAATTGCGGCATGAACCTGCCGCACTCCGTATCTGTCGAAACTGCTTGGCAATCCCTTCTTTCCACCGTCCGCAAACGCGGTTACGCCGTGGTCGCGCCGACGGATCTGGCCGTGCTGGCCGGCTGCACCGGCGCCGATTTCGAAGCCTTGCGCCCGGACTGGGACAGCCTGCCGCCGGACAATTACCTGAAGGATGGCGGCCGCTATCGCCGCCGCCGGCACGCGTGTTTCGTGGTGCAGGGCGAGGCCATCACGCAAACTCCGCACCGCGCGCATTGGCAATCGCTGGACTACAACGCCTTGCACGGCGGCATGCAGCGCTGGTTCGAGCCGGTCGCGGCCACCACGGTGCAGGCGTTGGCCTGGCGCGGGCTGCTGGTGGCCATCGCCGCGTTGTGCAGCGAGTTGAAGGGCGCGCAGCCGTGGTACGTGGAGGCGCACCAGTTCCGCATCGACACCAGCGACGGCATCGGCCGGCCCACGCCGGAAGGCGCGCACCGCGACGGCGTGGATTTCGTCGCGGTGATCCTGGTGGGCCGCGAAGGCATCAAGGGCGGCGAAACCCGCGTATTCGAATATGACGGCCCCAATGGCCAGCGCTTCACCCTGACCCGGCCGTGGTCGCTGCTGTTCCTCGACGACCAGCGCGTGATCCATGAATCGACGCCGATCCAGCCGATCGATCCGGTTGCGGGCGGCCACCGCGATACCCTGGTGCTGACCTTCCGTGCCGGTGCTTTCCAGGGCGAGGATTGAAGCCGCGGCGGGTGCGGTACCGCTGCATCGGCGGCGGTTACAATTGAAACCGGAACAACGCATCCGGGAGTGGCGATGAAACTGGGTTCCCTGAAGGAAGGCGGCCGCGACGGCGCATTGATCGTGGTGTCGCATGATCTCGCCCGTGCCGTGCGTGCGGTCGGCATTGCGCCCACCCTGCAACGCGCATTGGAGGAATGGGCCACCGCCGCGCCGAAACTGGCGGCACTGTCCGATGCCCTGAACGCCGGCAAGGCCGATGGCGAATTCCCGCTGGACATGCACGCGCTGGCCGCACCCTTGCCGCGTGCCTACGAATTCGTCGATGGCAGCGCCTACCTGCCGCACGTCGAGCGCGTGCGCCGCGCGCGCGGGGCCGAAGTGCCGGCCAGCTTCTATACCGACCCGCTGATGTACCAGGCCACCGGCGCCGGCTTCCATGGTCCGCGCGATGCGGTCAAGGTCGCCAGCGAGGACTATGGCATCGACCTGGAAGCCGAGATAGTGATCGTCACCGACGACGTGCCGATGGCGGTTTCCGCGCAGGCGGCCTCGGCGCACATCAAGCTGGTCGGGCTGGTCAACGACGTCAGCCTGCGCAACCTGATTCCGGCGGAGCTGGCCAAGGGTTTCGGCTTTTTGCAGGGCAAGCCGCGTTCGGCGCTGTCGCCGGTATTCGTGACGCCCGACGAACTGGGCGTGGCGTGGCGCGGCGACAAGCTGCACCTGCCGTTGCTGACCCACATCAACGGCGAATGGTTCGGCGCGCCGGAGGCCGGCGTGGACATGCAGTTCGATTTCGCGCAACTGATTGCGCATGCGGCCAGGACGCGGCCGTTGTCGGCCGGCACGATCGTCGGCTCCGGCACGATCGCCAATGAAGACACATCGAAGGGCGCGTCGTGCTTTGCCGAAAAGCGCACGGTGGAAACCCTGGAACACGGCCAGCCGCTGACGCCATTCCTGAAATTCGGCGACGTGGTGCGGATCGAGATGCTCGACGGGCAGGGTGCTTCGATCTTCGGCGCGATAGAGCAGCGGATCGAGCCGCACCTGCCATGACGCCGGCGGATGCGCCGCTGCGGCTGTATTCGTACTGGCGATCCAGCGCCGCGTATCGCGTGCGCATCGGCCTGAACCTGAAGGGCCTGCCACACGAAACCGTGCCGGTGCACCTGTTGCGCGACGGCGGCCAGCAGCACGCGCCGGATTACGCGGCACGCAATCCGCAGCAACTGGTGCCGGTATTGCTGCACGGCGGCCACACCCTTCGGCAATCGCTGGCGATCCTGGAATACCTGGACGAAACCTGGCCGCAGCCGGCGCTGTTGCCCGCCGATGCCGCCGGCCGCGCCCGCGTGCGCGCACTGGCGCAACTGGTCGCCTGCGACGTGCATCCGCTCAACAACCTGCGCGTGTTGCAGTATCTGCAACGCGAATGGAACACGCCACCGCCGCAGCGCGAAGCCTGGGTACGGCACTGGATCGTGCAGGGCTTCACGGCAATGGAATCGCTGTTGGCCGGCGATGCGGCCACCGGCACGTTCTGCCACGGCGATTCGCCGGGACTGGCCGATTGCTGCCTCGTCCCGCAGGCCTACAACGCGCACCGCTTCGGCGTGGACATGGCCGCGTTCCCGACGATTGCGCGAATCGAAGCGGCGTGCCTGGCCCTGCCGGCGTTCGACGCGGCAAGCCCCGAAAGGCAGCCCGACGCGGGGTGAGGCTGGGTTGCCGGGTGTTGGGGGCGCGCGACCGGCAGTTGCCAACGACCAACAGCTCGAATCACCCGAACCCGTGGCTGATTCTCGCCGTGCCGCCGCCTTCGGCGTAGATGTCGGCATACGGGTCGTGCTCGCCCTGGCTGCCTTCGGACAGGCGGAACTTCAGCGCCAGGCCGTCGCGGCTGTCGGCCGCGCGCAGGGCTTCCTCCTGGTCGATGCGGCCTTCCTTGACCATGCGGAACAGGCACTGGTCGAAGGTTTCGATGCCTTCTTCCAGCGATTCCTCCATCGCCTGCTTGATCTCGTGCACCTGGCCGCGGCGCAGCAGGTCGCGGATCATCGGCGTGTTGATCAGCACTTCGGCCGCCGGCAGGCGACGACCGTCGATGCCGCGCACCAGGCGCTGGCTGACCACCGCGCGCAGGTTCAGCGACAGGTTCATCAGCACGTTCTTGTGCGCCTGCTCGGGGAAGAAGTTGAGGATGCGCTCGATGGTCTGGTCGGCGTTGTTCGAGTGCAGGGTGGCCAGGCACAGGTGGCCGGTCTCGGCGAAGGCGATCGCCGCTTCCATCGTGGTCTGGTCGAGGATTTCGCCGATCAGGATCACGTCCGGCGCTTCGCGCATGGCGTTCTTCAGCGCGTTGTGGAAGGCGTGGGTGTCCAGGCCGACTTCGCGCTGGTTGACGATGGATTGCTTGTGCCTGTGCAGGAACTCGATCGGGTCCTCGATGGTGAGGATGTGCCCGGTGCTGGTGCTGTTGCGGTGGTCGATCATCGACGCCAGCGAAGTCGATTTGCCCGAACCGGTGGAGCCGACCACCAGCACCAGCCCGCGCGGGGTCATGATGATGTCCTTCAGCACCTGCGGCAGGTTCAGATCCTCGATGGTCGGGATCGCGCTCTTGATCGCGCGGATCACCATGCCCACTTCGCCGCGCTGCTTGAACACGTTGACGCGAAAGCGGCCGGCGTCGCTCAGCGCCACGGCCATGTTCAGTTCGAGGTCGCGTTCGAATTGCGGCACCTGGCCCTCGTCCATCAGCGAATAGGCGATCTTCTTGACCATGCCCGGCGGCAGGCCGGTGCTGCCCAGCGGATAAAGTTTCCCTTCGATCTTGATATAGACCGGCGCGCCGGTGGTCAGGAACATGTCCGAGGCGTTCTTTTCCGCCATCAGCTTCAGGAAATAGCCGATGTCCATGCGCGATGATCCCCTTGATTCGTGAATGCGCCCCACGTTGCAAGTACGGCGCTGGCTTCCGACAATGGCCGCGCCACCCCAACCTCACGGCACGACAAAATCCCCATGACGACGGCTAGCTTCGCACATTTTCGCGGACTCCTGCACGCGATCACGGCCGCAATCCTGCTGGCCGTCACGCTTGCCGCGCCGGCAGCGGCGCAGGTGGCTGCGCCAGACCCGGCCCTGCAGGCGGCACAGAAAGCAGTCGATCGCGCCAATGACGCCGATGCCGACCAGTACGCCCCGGACCTGATCGCCACCGCACGGCAGAGCCTGAGCCAGGCCCAGGCCGCCGCGGCCGACCGCCGTCAGCGCAAGCAGGCGCCGTTGCTGGCCCAGCGCGCCACCGCCGAAGCCGACCTGGCCCGCGTCCGCAGCGAGGCGGCCGCCACCGATGCGCGCCTGCGCCAGCGTCGCGCGGAGATCAAGCAGTTGCGCCAGAAGCTGGGCGTGGAGGACGTACGATGAGCCTGCATTCCTTCCGCTGCCGCGCCGCGCTGCTGGCCTTGTCGGCGCTGGTTTCCTTCACCGCGATCGCGGCGGAAAACCCCGACGCCATCCGCCTGCGGCAACGGCTTGCCGAGTTGCAGGCCGATCCGAAGCTCGCCGAGCTGGCCCCCTACGAGCGCATCCAGGCGCAGCAGGCCATCGACGCACTGGCCAAGGCGCGGCGCAGCGAGCGCGACACCGCGCTGTACGTGGCCGAAAAGCGCGTGGAAATTGCCGAAACCGCGGCGCATACCGCCGCGACCCGGCGCGAACTGGAAAAGCTGGACGACACCCGCAACGACCTGCTGCTGGAAGCCAGCCGCCAGGAAGCCGCGCGCGCGCGCGCCGAAACCGAGCGCCTGCGCATCCAGTCGCAGATCCAGGCCGAGGAAGCGGAGCGTCTTCGCCAATCTGCCGAAGCCGAGGCGCAGGCCCGCATCGAGGCCGAGGACGCGCTGACCAGCGCAGCCGGCAAGCAGACCGCCAAGCTGTCCGCCGCGCAGCGCAAGGCCGCCGCGCTGGCCCGCGAGGAGGCCGAACTGGTCTCCGGCAGCAAGTTGCCGGCGTCCAGGTTCGAGGCGCGCGGCGAAGTGTTCGCGCTGGCCGACAGCAGTTTCGATGGTGCGGGCCTGTCCGCTTCGGGCAAGGCCACGGCATCGGCCCTGGCCGCGTATCTGCAGGCGCAGCCGAAGGCGCGTTTGCGTATTGCCGGCTACGGCGAATCCGGCCAACGTCGCGCCGAAGCCTTGCGCGACGCAGTGACCGCCCAGGGCGTGATGAAGGCCCGCGTGCAGGCCGGCGCCGGCAAGGGTGCGGCGAATGCTGCCCGCGCGGCCGAAGCGGTGGTCACGCCGTAAGGCGGCTGTTCCCGGGGATGTGCAGTCCTTATCCGCGTTGCCGCATCCATGCGGCGATGCTCAGGCGCTGGCGGGTGGCCGGCAGCACTTCGTGTTCCAGTTCACTGCGGAAGACCACGCTGGTGCCGGCTTGCGGCGGCACGTCGATCTCGCCTGCGGGCAGGTACAGGCGCAGTGCGCCGCCGTCGCTTTCGCTCCAGTCGGCGTTGAGGTAGGCGACCACCGAGACCACGCGCAGATCACTGTCCATGAAGCGGTCGCGGTGCTTTCGATAGAACGCGCCGGGCGGATAGCAGGCGTAATGCGCTTCGACCTCGGCCGCGCCGAGGAACAGCTCGCGATTGAGCGTGGCGCGCAGGTTGTCCAGTTGCGACAGATAGGCGCGTGCGGCCTCGGCACAGGCGGCATCGTCCAGCCATAGCGTGGAATCGCCGCGGATGTCCTGACGCAGCGCCTTGCCCTGGCCGTGGCCGACGGACGCTTCGCGCAAGTGGCCGGTTTCACGCAGGTGCAGCAGGTCGGCGCGCAGCGCGGCGGTGGCGGCGGCATCGGGAAAGTTGATGATGCGGCAAGCGCCGGTGGCGGCCAGTGCATCGGCTATTTGCGCGGGATCCGGACCGTCGATCAGGGGCAGGGCGGGCATGCCGTTATGATACGCGGCCACCCGACGAGGCCGCCGATGCTTGCCCGAATCCCTCCCGTGACCCAGGCGCTGATGATCGCCAACGTGCTGGTGTTCCTGTTGCAACAGATGCTGGGCGATGCGGCGTTGGCGAACTTCATGCTGTGGCCGCTGGGCGGCGACGAAGGCGGTTACGGTTTCCTGCCTTGGCAGTTGCTGAGCTATGGCTTCATGCACGGCAGCTTTCCGCACCTGCTGTTCAACATGCTGGCGCTGTACATGTTCGGCGCACCGCTGGAATACGTGTGGCGCGGCCGGCGTTTCCTGACGTATTTCCTGGTCTGCGTGGCCGGTGCGGGCGTGCTGCAGCTGTGCGTGGGCGCGTGGATGCTGGCGCAGGGGGGAGAGGCGTATCCGACGGTGGGGGCATCCGGTGGCGTGTTCGGCCTGTTGTTGGCCTATGCGATGCTGTTCCCGGAACAGCGGCTGATGCTGATCTTCCCGCCGATCCCGATGAAGGCGCGCACCTTCGTGATCCTGTATGGCCTCACCGAGCTGGTGCTGGGCTTCAACGGCTGGCAGCCGGGCGTGGCGCATTTCGCCCATCTGGGCGGGATGCTGTTCGGCTGGCTGCTGATCCGCTACTGGCGCGGGCAGCCGCCGTTCGGACGGAACGGGCCGCGCCGGGTGCGTTGAGGGGTGTCTTGAGGCGGGCTCCTCCCTCATTTGGGGGAGCCGCAATGCCGGCGCGTGGGCATGCGTGGGCTTCGGACACAAGCGCAGCCCGCGGTGGGGATGCTGCTCGGCTCGGGCAGACTCCTGTCTTCACTCGCCGCCGCAGGCCCTCCCCGGCCTGCTTCCCGCATTCCCACCGGGGGCTGCGGGGGCTGCGCAGCGGTGCGTTGTTTCTTCTGCCTGCGGCCGAAGGGGAAAAGCCTTCAGCACGGGGCGGTGTTGTTCAACGCCAGATCCTGACCTGTTCGGCTTCCGGCAACTGCATCGGCTGGCCGGCCTTGCAGGTGAAGGCGGCGGCGAAGGCGGGCTGGTTGGCCAGCGGCAGGTTGCTGCGGGCCTGGCCGGGGGCGTGTGCGGCAGTGCCGGCGCGCAGGGTGGCTTCGGCCGGCGACAACTGCTGCGCCCACAACTGCGACCAGCCGTTGAAGAACGCCTGCTTGTCCGCAGCGGTGGCGGCTGGCTGCGCGATGGCGTATGCGCTCCAGGCCAGTTCGGTGCCGGCCAGGTCGGCCAGGGCTTCGTCCATGACCCCGCGGCCGTTGATGTTGACGTTGGCGGCGGGGAAGGGGTGCGCGCTGTATTGCAGGGCGACGCGGTTGCCCAGGCTGTCCCAGGCGGCGACTTCGGCCGGGGTCCACCAGTCGCGCAGGGTGCCCTTGGCATCGAGCATGCGGCCTTTGCGGTCGAAGCCGCGGGTCAGTTCGTGGCCGACCAGCGCGCCGAACGCGCCGAACAGCGCGGCTTCGCCCTTGGCCGGTTCGAAGATCGGCGCCTGCAGCGCGGCGGCGGTGACGACCAGGCGGTTCTGCGCCAGGTCGTAGGCCAGCGCCGGCTGCTGCGGCAGCACGTTCCAGCGGCGGTCGGCGTTGTCGCGGCCGATCCGCTTCATCTCCTCGCGGTGCCGCCAGGTCGAGGCGATCAGCAGGTTGCCGCCGAAGCTGCCGCGGCCCATCGGCTGCACGCTGTAGTCGAGGTCGCGCTTGGGCGTGCCGATCTCGATCTTCAGCGCGGCCAGCTTGGCCTTGGCCTCGGTCCTGACCTCCGCGCTCATCCAGCCATTGCCGTCGATGGCGCGGCCCAGCGCGTCGCGCACCTGGCCGGCGATGCGGTCGGCCTGCGTGCGGTCGGCGTCGGACAGGTAGCGGGCGGCGTATTCCTTGCCCAGCATCGGGCCGGCGCCGGTGTTGATGGCGTCCAGCACCTGCTGCCAGCGCGGCGGCGGCGCGGTTTCGCCGCGCAGCGTGCGGCCGCGGAAGGCGAATTCGGCGTCGCGGAACGACTTGCTCAGGTACGGGGCCATCGCGTCGCCGATGCGCCAGCGCAGGTAGGCCTTCCACTGCTCGGGCTTGAGCGTGGCGATGAGCGAATCCAGCGACTGGAACAGCGCCGGGTTCGACATCGAGACGCGGTCGTCGCTGACGCCCTGCGCCTTCAGGAAGGCGTCCAGTTGCAGGTTCTTGTAGGTCCTGGCCAGGCTGGAGACCTCGACCGGCGCGTAGTTGCGGAACGGGTCGTTCAGCAGGTCCAGCGCCTGCGCCTGCGCGGCAATGCGGGTTTCCAGGTCGATGACGGCGGTGGCTTCGGCGTCCAGCTTGTTCTGCGCGGTCCCGGTCAGGGCGAGGATCTGCTTGACGTAGGCGCGGTACTGGCCCAGCACCGCGCGGGTCGGCTCGTCGTCGCGGGCGTACCAGGCCGGATCGGACAGGCCGGTGCCGCCCTGCATGAAGTAGCCGATGTGGCGGTTCACGTCCTGCAGGTCGATGTCGGAGCTGAAGTTGAACAGCACCGGGATGCCGACCTGATGCAGCGCGGCGACCGCAGCCGGCACGTCCTTGTTCTTCTTGATCGCGTTGATGCGGTCCAGCAGCGGCGCGATCGGCTTGGCGCCGTCGGCCTCGACCGCGGCCTCGTCCAGGCCGCTGGCCCAGAAGTCGCCCAGCAGCTTCTGCACTTCGTTCTGCGGGGCCTGCATGGACTGGTCCAGCAGGCTGCGCTGCCGCTCCAGCGCGTTGTCGCGCAACTGCCCCAGCGCGGTGACCGCGCCGGTGCCGGTCGGGGCCGGGTTGGCCGTCAGCCAGGCGGCGTTGGCGAAGGCGTAGTAGTCGCTGCATTGCGCGCTGACGACCGGTGCCCGGGTCCTCTTCTTCGTGGCGGCGGAGGCGTCGGTGGCGCCCAGGGCCAGGGCGATGGCGAAGCCCAGCAGGGCGGGTTGGCGCAGGGCGCGGTGCAGGCGGGGCATGGAGCATTCCTTTCGTTGACCGGGGCGGATTCTAGCAAGCGCACCCGTACCGGACCGGGAAAAACGAAGGCCCGGACGCGCCGGGCCTTCGCAAGTTGCGACGGCAGTCGCGTTGGCTTACCAGATCACCACCTGTTGGTCGCCGCCGCGCACCATCGCATCGCCGGCCTTGCACTGGAAGGCGGCGGCGAAGGCCGGCAGGTTCGACGGCGCGCCGATCGCGCGCAGCGGGGCCGGGGCGTGCGGGTCGGTGTTCAGGCGCAGGATCGCCGCCTGTTCGCGGATGTTGCTGCGCCACACCCGAGCCCAGTTCAGGAAGAAACGCTGCTCCGGCGTGTAGCCGTCGATCGGTTTGCCGGCTTCCTCCGGGTGCTGCTTCAGCGCCGTCTGCAGCGCGTCGTAGGCCACGTTCAGGCCGCCGAGGTCGGCGATGTTCTCGCCCAGGGTCAGCTGGCCGTTGACGTGCAGGTCGGGCTTGCCCGGGATCGGCGCGTAGTCGTTGAACTGCTTGACCAGCTTGGCGGCGCGCGCCTCGAACTGCTCGCGGTCCTGCTTGCTCCACCAGTTCTTGTTGTTGCCGGCCCCGTCGAACTGGCTGCCTTCGTCGTCGAAGCCATGGCTGGCCTCGTGGCCGATCACCGCGCCGATGCCGCCGTAGTTGATCGCGTCGTCCGCGGCGGCGTCGAAGAACGGCGGCTGCAGGATCGCGGCCGGGAAGTTGATCGTGTTGTCGGTCGGGTTGTAGTAGGCGTTGACCGTCTGCGGCGTCATCAACCACTCCTTGCGGTCGGTCGGCTTGCCGATCTTGGCCAGGTCGTAGCGGTAGTTGAACTTCGCCGCGGCCTCCAGGTTGCCGTAGTAGTCGCCTGCCTTCAGCTGCAGGCCGTCCCAGCTGCGCCAGGTGTCCGGGTAGCCGATCTTGGGCAGGAAGGTGTCCCACTTGGCGATCGCCTTGGCCTTGGTCTCCTCGCTCATCCAGTCGAGCTTCTCGATCCGCGCCTTCAGCGCATTGCGCACGTTGTCGACCAGTTCCTGCGCGCGCTGCTTGGCCTCCGGGGTGAACTTCTGCGCCACGTACAGCTGGCCCAGCGCCTCGCCCATCGCGCCGTTGACCGCCGACAGCACCCGCTTCCAGCGCGGCTTCTGCTGCGGCTGGCCGGCCAGGGTCTTGTCGTGGAACTCGAAGCTGGCATCGACGAAGGCGCGGCTCAGCGCCGGCGCGGCGCCATCGATGGCGTGGAAGCGCAGATAGGCCTGCCATTGCGCGACCGGCGCGGCGGCCAGCAGCTTGTCGAAGGCGGCGAAGAACTTCGGCTGCGACAGCGAGAAGCCCGGCCCGACGTCCACGCCCTGCGCGGCGAAGAACGTCTCCCACGGGAAGTGCGGAGTGAGCTTGTCGGCGTCGGCGACGCTGACGAAGTGGTACTGGTTCTGCGGATCGCGCGCCTCGACCGGCGACAGCGACGCGGCGGCGAGCTGCTTCTCGAAGTCGAACACCTGCTGCGCCTGCGCCTTGGCGGCATCGGCCGGGGTGCCGGTCAGCTCGAACGCCTTGGCGATGTAGGCCTGGTAGGCGGCGCGGATGTCGGCGTACTTCGGATCGGTGTAGTAGTCCTTGGTCGGCAGGCCCAGGCCGCCCTCGACCGCGTAGGCGATCTGGGTCTCGGCGTGCTGGAAATCGGCGCCGGAGCCGAAGCCGAACACCTGCGGATCGCCCTCGGCGTGGCGCGCGGCGATGTAGCCGGCCACGTCCTGGCCGTTCTTCAGCGCGGCGATCGCGTCCAGTTGCGGCTGGATCGGCGTGTGGCCGGCCTTCTCGATCGCCGCCTCGTCGATGCCGGAGGCGTACAGCAGGCCGATCTTGTGCTCGATCGAGCCGGCGTCGGTGTTCTTGGTCGCGGCCTCGACGAGTTCGTGCTGGGTGTTCAGGCTTTTCTCGGCGAGCTGATCGAACGCGCCCCAGCCGATGCGGTCGTCGGGGATCGGGTTGGCCTTGACCCACTTGGCGTTGACGAAACCGTTGAAGTCCTGGCAGGCGTCGATTGCAGTATCCAGTTCGGACACGTCGAACGCCGGCTTGGCGGGTGCGGCGGGTGCGGCGGGCTTGGCCGGCTCGGCGGCGACGCTGTCGGCTTGCGGCTGCTTGCAGCCTGTCAGCGCCGCGGTCACGGCCAGCGACAGGAACAGGATCTTCGGGCTTTTGCGTAGTGTCACGATGGCTACTCCTGCCTCGCGGGGCATGGATGGGAAACGGGAACTCCGGCCGGGCCGGACAGTCGCGCGACTGTACACGTCCTGCACCACCGGAGCGGGTGCGAAAGGTCATGGGTATTCCTTCTCCCCGCAAGCGGGGAGAAGGAGATGTTGCGGCTTCAACGCACCTCGCCGGCGTTTTCCTGTCGCACGCGAGCACGGCGTTGCAGGGCGTCGGCGGCCTTTTCCTCGGTCATCTCGTGCTCCGGAGCCACGTAGGGCAGCAGCAGGCGCATCCAGGCCTTGCCGACCCGGCGCGATTCGGCCGGGCACAGCCTGGCGCGGCCTTCGGTCAGACTGCCTTCGCTGACGATGCTGGAAAAGCGCGCCGGGTCGCTGCCGTACAGCAGGCACTGCAGGTTGAAGTAGCGCTGTTCGCCCAGCGCGTGCTCGTCGGCGTAGGCGTCCAGGTTGTAGGCGCCGGTGCTGCGCACAAGGAACCAGTTCGAGGCCATGCGCAGGTTGGCGGCGACTTCGCCGGGGGATTCGTCGGCGCCGGCGAAGCGCAGCATCAGCGTGGTCGCGAGCTGGTCCACCGCGTCCTCTTCGCGGCCGGTGACGGGGATGTCCAGTTGCTGGATCAGCGCGTGCCCGGTTTCGTGCAGCAGGATGAAACGCAGGTTGGCGATCAGGTAGCGGCGCGGATAGCCTTCGTCCAGATCCTGTTCGCGCGCCAGTTGCTGGCCACGCTCCAGCAGCACCTTCATCGTTTCGTAGCAAACCACCACCTCGCCCTTGTCCGGCGCGTAGAAGGCGTCGGGTTGGCCGCATTCGGCAATGACGTAGCGGATTGGCTTGGGCAGCACGAACATGCCATCGGTGGCCTGTATTTCCGGCAATTTGCGCAGCAGGTCTTCGCCGGCGGCCAACTGGTGGAAGGGTTCGAGCTCCGGCGATTTCGGCGGCTGGTAGGCGTAGCTGAAATGCGCGCCATCGGCTTGCGGGGTTTCGCTCGGCGCCGCTTCAACCGGTGCCGGTTCGCGCGCGGCCAGCCGGGCGGCGAAGCGTTTTTCCATCGCGGCGCGGGTTTGCGCGCGCGCGGCCTCCAGCGCGCGTGCCTGCGACCGCCCGCCCAGCCAGGCGTGGCCCAGCGCACCGATGGCGATGCCGAGGGTGAGCGACAGCAGCAGTGGCCAGCGCGGTTTCATGCTCAGGGCGAGGCACCCGAAGGCGAGAACCGCGGGTCGCCGAGCTGCATTTCGGTCAGCGGACCATAGCTCTTCATCACGTCGCGGATTTTCGCCGCATCGCCGATGGCGACGATGACCAGATCCTTTTTGTCGGGGAACACGTCGCGGGCGGCAGCAATCTGTTCCGGCGTGGCCGCTGCGATCCGGCCCAGGTAGCCATCCACGGTGTCGCGGCCGTCGCCGTACAGCGCCAGGTCGGCCACGGTGGCGGCCAGTTGCGGCGCGGTTTCCAGCTTGGGGGCGAACTGGCCGGCGATGTATTGCCGCGACGAGGCGATCGCGGTGGCGTCCAGTCCATCGGCATGCAGGCGATCCAGGGTGGCGATGGCCAGGTCGATGGCGGCCTTGGTCGAATCGGTCTTGGTGAAGCTCTGCACGCTGGCCGCGCCGGGTTGGCGCGGGCGATCCAGCGCCGAGCGCGCGCCGTAGGTCAGGCCGGACTTGACACGCAGTTCGGTGTTCAGCATCGAGGTGAAGCGCCCGCCGAACACGGTCTGCACGATGTCCTGCGCGGCGATGGCCGGATCGCCGTGGCCGCTGCCGATGTTGGACAGCGCGAAATACGTCTGCGTCGCGCCGGGCTTGTTGACCAGCAGCACGCGACGGCCGGTTTCCTTCGGTTTGGCGGCGACTTGCGGCAGCGCGCCGGTGGCTTTTCCCCAGCCGCCGAAGGTTTTCTGCACCTGCGCGGAAATCGCGACCGGGTCGAAATCGCCGGCGATGGCGATGATCAACCGGTCGCCGCCCATCTGTTGCGTGCGGAAGGCCTGCACGTCGGCCAGGGTGATTGCGCGCAGGCTGGTTTCATCGCCATCTGCCGGGCGGCCGTAAGGATGGCCGCGGAACAGCCACGCATCGACGTAACTGCCCAGCAGCGCGCGCGGGTCCGAATCCTTGGCGGTGGCGATGCCGTCGATGGCGCGTTTGCGCGACTTGTCGAATTCGCCCGCATCCAGCGTCGGCCGCAGCAGCGCATCGCCGAGCAGCGACAGCATCAGGCCGGCGTCCTTCGACAGGAAACGCGCGTTGGCGTACACCGCTTCGGACGAGCTGCCGAAGTCGATATTGCCGCCGACGTTGTCGATGGCCTCGGCGAAGGCCTGCGCATTGCGCGCGCCGGCGCCCTTGGACAGCAATGCGCCCAGCAGCGCGGCGGTGCCTTCCTTGCCCGGCGCATCGGCCAATGCGCCGCCGCGCACCAGCACGGTGGCGGAAACCAGCGGCACGTCGCGGCGCGGCATCAGCAGCACGGTCGCGCCGTTGTCCAGGGTTTGCGTGGTGTAGTCGGGCAGGCGGATTTCGGCGGCGTGCGCGGTCGATGCGCCGGCCAACAGGAGCGCGCCGGCGGCGAACGAACGAAGCGAATGGAAGCGGATCATTTCGCGGCATCCTGGTTGGCGGCGACGGGTTTCAGCAGGCCGGTGGTGCGGTTCTGCACGCGCAGGATCTTTTTCGCCAGCGCCTGCACCTGCGCGGCGGTGACCGCGTCGTGGGCGGCGGGCGCGTCGAACAGCTTGCGCCAGTCGCCGTGGAAGACTTCGTATTCGCCCAGCGCGCGCGCCTTGCCGTTGATCGTGGACAGGCCGCGCCAGAACGCCATCGCCTTGAAGTTGCGCGCCTTGTCCAGTTCGGTGGCGGTGACGCCTTCGCTGGCGACGCGGGCAAGTTCATCGTCCAGCAGTTTTTCGGCTTTGGCCATGTCGCCGCCCGGCGGCAGCGCGGCGTAGATCCACAGCAGGCCGGGATCGAAGCCGGCATCGACGAAGCTGCCGATTTCGACGGCGGCCTGTTCGCGTTCCACCAGGCGCTGGTGCAGGCGCGAGGAATCGCCCTGGCTCAGGATCGCGCTCAGCAGTTCCAGTGCGGGAATGTCCTTGTCGCCCTCGCCCATGCCGGTGTGGAAGGCATAGGCGATCAGCGGCGATTGCGCATCTGCCTTTTCCACCGTGACCCGGCGCTCGCCCTGTTGTTCCGGTTCGACCGTGGTCACCGCCGGCGGCGCGGGTTGTCTCTGCAGCGGCGCAAGATACTTGTCGGCCAGCGCGAACACCTGTTGCGGCTGCACGTCGCCGGCGATCACCAGCACCGCGTTGTTCGGCGCGTAGTAGGTCCTGAAGAACTGCTGCAGGTCTTCCAGCTTCCAGTTCTCGATGTCGCTGGGCCAGCCGATGGTGGGAAAGGTGTACGGGTGCGCGGTGAACGCGGCGGCCTGCACCTGTTCCATCAGCGTGCCGAGGTTGTCGTTGTCCACGCTGCTGCGGCGCTCGCTGTAAACGACGCCGCGCTCGCTTTCGACCACCGACGGCACGAAGGCCAGATTGGCCATGCGGTCGCTTTCCAGGTCGAAGATCTTTTCCAGCGCGCTGGACGGAAACCAGTCGGTGTAGATGGTCAGGTCGTTGCTGGTGCTGGCGTTGTTGCTGCCACCGGCCGCTTCCATCTCGGTGTCGAACGCGCCCTGTGCGCGGCGCGCGGTGCCGTTGAACATCATGTGCTCGAAGAAATGCGCCAGCCCGGTGATGCCGGGGCGCTCGTTGCGGCTCCCGGCCTTGTAGAAGGTGTAGTAATTGGCATTGGGGATGTCGTGGTCGGGCCAGACCACGATCTTCAGGCCGTTGGCCAGGGTCTTTTCGACGATGGCGTCGCCGCCGGCAACCGGCGTGGCCGCGTGCGTGGCGGCGGCGAAGGCCAGCGCGAGTGCGCAGGCGAGGGTGCGGGGAAGGCGCATCGGCGCGGCTCCGTGGGTGACGTGTTCCGGGTGGTGCGTTCAGATTAACGCAGCGACGAGGGCCCCGACCCTGTCCAAAGTCATCATCGGGTAGGCTTGTCCCCCGACACCAGCGAGGAAGGGCGGACATGCAGGTCGAATTCCACGGCGCCGCCGGCGAGGTCACCGGCTCGATGCACCTGGTGCGCGCGGCCGGCAAGCGCATCCTGCTGGATTGCGGCTTGATGCAGGGCAGCCGCGAGGTCGAGGCGCGCAACGCCGAGCCGTTCCCGTTCGATCCCGGCGAGATCGATGCGCTGGTGATCAGCCATTCGCACATCGACCACATCGGCCGGGTGCCGCTGCTGGTCAAGCGCGGTTTTGCCGGCGCCATCTTCACCCAGTCCGCCAGCGCCGAACTGATGCCGGTGATGCTGGAAGATTCGGCCAGCCTGCAGGAAAGCGATGCCGCGCGCGCCAACCGCGACCGCAAGCATGGCGAACCGGAAACCCTGCCGCTGTACACTGGCGAAGACGTCGCCGGCGCGATGCGCCTGCTGCGCCCGCTGGACTACGATACCAGGACCGAAATCCTGCCCGGTGTGGAAATCCGCTTGCGCGATGCCGGCCATATCCTCGGTTCGGCCAGCGTCGAATTGTGGGCCGACGGAAGGAAGCTGGTGTTCTCCGGCGACCTGGGCCAGCAGAACGCGCCGGTGCTGCGCGACCCGGCGAAGATCGCCGAGGCCGACCTGGTGCTGATGGAATCGACCTACGGCGACCGCAACCACCGCGAACGCGCCGACACCATCCACGAACTCGGGCAGTTGCTGGACCGCGCCTGGCGCGAGCGGGGCAATGTGCTGATTCCCGCGTTCGCGGTCGGGCGCAGCCAGGAACTGCTGTACTGGTTCGCCAAGTTCTGGGACGAATGGGAACTCTCGCGCTGGCGCATCTTCCTGGACAGCCCGATGGCGGCCAAGGTGGTGGCCATCTACGACCGCCACCACCGGATCTTCGACGAGGACGCGCAGGCGGTGTGGAAGGGCCGGCCCAACCCGTTCCGCCTGCCCAACCTGCACATCACCGAAACCACCGCCGAATCGATGGCGATCAACAACATCGAAAACGGCGCGATCGTCATTGCCGGTTCCGGCATGGCCAATGGCGGGCGCATCCAGCATCACCTGAAACACAACCTGGGCCGGCGCAACGCGCAGGTGGTGATCGTCGGCTACCAGGCGCAGGGCACGCTGGGCCGGCGGCTGGTCGATGGCGCGCAATGGGTGCGCATCCACGGCCGCGACCATCGCGTGAATGCACGCATCGACACCATCGGCGGCCTGTCCGCGCACGCCGACCAGCGCGGTCTGCTGGACTGGTACGCCGGTTTCGAAACTCACCCGCCGCTGGCGCTGGTGCACGGCGAGGACAAGGCGCGCGAGGCGCTGGCCGGCGAAATCGGCGAACGCTACGGCGTGGAGGTCACGCTGTCGCGGCCGGGGCTGGTGCTGGAGGTGTAGGGCCGCTCCTGCGGAAACAACAGGCGGGTTTCCTAGGCCGATGTTTTCGGAGGGCCTTCGCCCGTCGCGTTGCCGGTATAGGTGAAGCTGCGGTTGCGGCCCAGTTGCCGGGCCTGGTACAGCGCGGCTTCGGCGCAGGACAGTGCCGTTGCCGCGCTGGCGGTTTCGCCACCGGTGATGGTGTGGATGCCGATGCTGACGCTGGGCGGTGTTTCGGCGGATGGATCGCCTTGCTTGCCGTGCAGGCCGGCCAGATCCACGTGCAGGGTGGTGGCGATCGCGGCGGCGGCATGTGCCGAGGTTTCCGGCAGCAGCACTGCGAATTGATTGCCGTCGATCCGCGCCACCAGGTCGCGCGGGCGGCGCGCGCGGTTGCGCAAGGTGTCGGCGATGGTGCGCAGTGCGGCATCGCCAACCGGCGCGCCATGCACCGCCACCAGTTGGCGGAAGCGGTCCACATCCACCAGCAGCAGCGACAACGGCTGGCCGTGATGGCGCGCGGCTTGCAATTCGTGCGCCAGCGCGGCGTCCAGCCGGGCGCGATTGGCCAGGCCGGTGAGGGGATCGGTCCGGCCCAGCCGGCGGCGCAACAGCAGGTTGCGATAGCGCCATGCGGCCGCAACCGCGGCCAGCGTCAGCAATGGCGGCAAGGGCGGGAACCACAGCCGCGCCAGCAGCAGCAACGCCAGCGATAGCAGCAATGTGGCGGCCATCGCCCAGCGCAGCGGGTGCCGACGCCGCATGCCGGGCAGGACCGCCAGCAGCAGCGGCACGGAAGCCAGCAACGCCGACAGCCCGGCGTGGGCCAGCGGCCGCATCGGCGTGGTCGCACTGCCGTCCAGCAGCGCATTGAGCACGTTGGCGTGGTATTCGACCTCCGTCAGGTGCACGCCGCCGGGCAGGGCGATTTCCTCGCCCTTGCCGGCAACCGCGCTGCCGACCAGCACGTAGCGGTCACGCAGGCTTGCCGCGTCCACGCGCCCGGCCAGCACGTCGGCATACGACATCCGCTGGAAGCCATGCACGGGCCACGCCAGTGGCGTCAGCCGGTAGCCGTTGCGCACCCATGCGCCGGCCGGAGTGTCGGCGTCGGTCACCGTATCGCGCAGGTCGGTCAGCACGACATCCTTGTCGTCGGGATCGCGCAGCACCAGCGCCAGGGCCGGCCAGTGCGGTGAACCCACACCGGCATGCAGGAACACGCCGCGGCTGATGCCATCGCGATCGATGGCCGTATCGGCATGCCCCATCGCGGCGGCGGCGGCGAACTCCGGGATCGGCAACAACTCCACCGCCGGATTGTCGCCACCGCCGGCATTTTCCACATATACCGGCAGTACGGCGCGGCCGTTGCGGCGCAGCGCCCGCGCCAGCAATGCATCGCCTTCCGGGTCGTACAGGGCCGGTTCGGTCAGCAGCATGTCCAGCAGCACCGCCCGCGCGCCGGCCTCGGTCAGGCGGTCCAGCAGGTGCGCATGCACGCGCCGCGGCCACGGCCATGCGCCGATTTCGGACAGGCTGGCGTCGTCGATCGCCACCACCACGATGCGCGGGTCCGTTGCCGGCGCATCCAGTCGCGAGAACAGATCGTGGCACCACACATCGACGCGCGCGGTTACCCCGGACAGCGCCAGCAATGCGGCCAGCGCGCCGGCGGCCAGCGAGGTCGCCACGCGTGCCTTCAACCGCGACGGCGGGGAAGGGCTCACGCTCAGCGCGCCCTGGGCATCGAATGCGGATTGCGGACGTGCATCTGCGGCCCCTTCGACCTTGTTGGAGGTTCCCCGCCGACGATGATTATAAGGGCCGGTATAGTGGCTGGCGCATGCGGAATCTTCCGGCCACGAACCTCGGCACATGGCGACGAATCGACAGCGGACCGATCGACAACAGACCGATGCCTTGATCATCGGAGGTGGCCACAACGGCCTGGTCTGTGCGTTCTACCTGGCCCGCGCCGGGCGCAAGGTGACCGTGCTGGAACGTCGCGGCACGGTCGGCGGCGCGGCGGTGACCGAGGAATTCCACCCCGGCTTCCGCAATTCGGTGGCCAGCTACACGGTGTCGCTGCTGCAGCCCAGGGTGATCGCCGACCTGGATCTGCACCGCCACGGTTTGCGCATCGTGCAGCGCAAGTTCAACAACTTCCTGCCGCTGCCCGATGGCCGATACCTGTTGACCGGCGGCGGCCAGACGCAGGAGCAAGTGGCGAAGTTCTCGCGCCGCGATGCGCAAACGCTGCCGGATTACGAACGCCGGCTGGACGCCATCGCCGACGTGCTGCGCGCACTGGCCCTGCAACCGCCGCCGGACATCACCACCGCCGCGTGGTGGAAGCAATTGCCGCAATTGCTGCACGGCGCGAAGCTCGGCCATCACCTGCTGCAACTGGACGAAACCCTGCGCCAGGAACTGCTGGACCTGTTCGCGATTTCCGCCGCCGAATACCTCGACCGCTGGTTCGAGAGCGAACCGATCAAGGCCTTGTTCGGTTTCGATGGGGTGGTCGGCAATTACGCCAGCCCGTACGCGCCGGGCAGCGCCTACGTATTGCTGCATCACGTCTTTGGTGAAGTGAACGGCGTCAAGGGCGCATGGGGCCACGCCATCGGCGGCATGGGCGCGATCACCCAGGCGATGGCGAAGGCGGCGCGCGAAGCCGGCGCGGAAATCCGCACCGACGCCGGTGTGCGCGAAGTGCTGGTTGAACTTGTCGATGGGAAGCCGGGCAAAGCCGTTGGCGTGGTGCTGGAAAGCGGCGAAACCCTGCACGCCCGCTGCATCGTCGCCAACGTCAACCCCAAGCTGCTGTACGAACGCCTGCTGCCCTCGCAAGCGGTGCCGGAACCCACCCGCGAACGCATGCGCCACTGGCGTTGCGGTTCCGGCACCTTCCGCATGAACGTGGCCTTGTCGCGGCTGCCGGATTTCACCGCGTTGCCGGGCGAAGGCGACCACCTGACCGCCGGCATGGTCATTGCGCCGTCGATCGCCTACATGGACAAGGCCTGGCGCGACGCAATGGATCGCGGCTGGTCGCGCGAGCCCATCGTCGAGATGCTGATTCCCTCCACGCTGGACGATTCGCTCGCGCCGCCCGGCCGGCACGTCGCCAGCCTGTTCTGCCAGCACGTCGCACCGACCTTGCCGAACGGCGCCTCGTGGGACGCGCATCGCGACGAAGTCGCCGACCTGATGATCGCCACGGTGGACAGGTACGCGCCCGGCTTCGCCGGATCGGTCCTGGGCCGGCAGATCAAGTCGCCGCTGGACCTGGAACGCGACTTCGGCCTGATCGGCGGCGACATCTTCCACGGCGCGCTGTCGCTCAACCAGTTGTTCAGCGCACGCCCGATGCTGGGGCAGGGCGCGTATCGCGGCGCGATCGATGGCTTGTATCTCTGCGGTTCCGGCACCCACCCCGGCGGCGGCGTCACCGGCGCGCCGGGGCACAACGCGGCACGGGTCGTCCTCGGCGATCTGTAGCGCTGACGGGCCGATTCCTGAATGGATGGGGGCATTCGCCGGGCGAGCCTGTCAGTCGGGGTGATAAAAATGGGTATCCGGATTTTTCACCTTCCCCAATACGCAGGAGTTTTCCCCATGAACAACCAGGATGCGCCGCAAGCCGGCGACATGGCCGTTCCCGAAATCCGCCGCGTCCGCCACGAACCGCGCCGGCGCACGCTGCGCGTGCTGCGCAGCGAACGGCTGACCCCCAACATGCAGCGGCTGACGCTGGGCGGGCCGGAGCTGCGCGACTTCGCCAGCGAGTCGCCGGACGACCACATCAAGCTGTTCTTCCCGCAGCCGGGCGGCGGCGAGGAAATGCGCGACTACACCCCGCGCCGGTTCGACCGCGACAAGGGCGAACTGGTCGTCGATTTCGTGGTGCACGAAGGCGGTCCCGCCACCGCATGGGCGAAGCGCGCGAAGCCGGGCGATGCCCTCGCGGTCGGCGGCCCGCGCGGCTCGCGGGTGATCGCCGGGCCGATCCGCCGGTGGCTGTTCGTCGGCGACGAGAGCGCGTTGCCGGCGATCGGCCGTTTCGTCGAGGAACTGCCCGCGGGCGACCGCGCCACGCTGGCGGTCAGCGTGCCAGGCGCCGACGACGCGCAGGTTCTGGCGTCCCGGGCCGAGGTTTCCGCGCACTGGATCGCCCGCGACGGCGGCGACGCCGGCGATCCCGCGCCGTTGCTGCGCGCGCTGGCGGCGCTGGAAATCCCCGGCGACTGCTTCGTCTGGGCCGCGGCGGAAGCCGGCGTGGCCCGCGCCATCCGCCGCCACCTGATCGACGAGCGCGGCCATCCGCCGAAGTGGATGAAGATCGCCGGCTACTGGGTCAGGGGCGAGGCGAACGCCTCGATCAAGGATCTGGACGAGTCGCCGGGCTGACGTGTCGTGAGGGGCATCCGGTATCGTGGCAGCGGTCTCGATACCGTTGGAAAGTCAGATGCCGTTGTTCCCGTTGTTCGCCGACCTGCGCGGCCGCGATGCATTGGTGATCGGTGGCGGCGAAGTCGCCACTCGCAAGATCGAAGCCCTGCTGCATGCCGGCGCGCGCGTTCGCGTGCATGCGCTGGAGTTGTCGGAGTCCTTGCAGGTGCTGCTGCAACAACAGCGGATCCAGCGTGTCGATGGGCGTGTCGATGGCGACTTCGACCCTGCATGGATCGACGACGCATGGCTGGTGGTGGCCGCCACCGACGATGCCGCGCTCAATCGCCGCGTGGCGACCGCGGCGGGCGAACGCAAGCGCTGGGTCAACGTGGTCGATGACGCGGAACTGTCCAGCTACCAGGTGCCGGCGATCATCGACCGCGATCCCCTGCTGATCGCCATTTCCTCCGCCGGTGCCGCACCGATGCTGGCGCGGCGCCTGCGCGAAAAGCTGGAAACCGAGCTGGATCATTCGCTGGGCGAATTGGCGCGATTGTTCGCCAGCCAGCGCGCGCGCATCCGCGAACGGTTGCCGGACCTGGCGCTGCGTCGGCGCTGGTTCGAGCAACTGCTGGATGGCGAAGTGCCGGTGTTGCTGCGCAACGGCGAAATCGACGCGGCGCAACGCGCCTTCGACGCGGCCTTGGCGGCGGCGGATCGACTGCCGGCACGCGGCAGCGTGGCCCTGGTCGGTTGCGGCACGGGCGATCCGGGCTTGCTGACACTCAAGGCCCTGCGCCAACTCAACCTGGCCGATTTGATCCTGGCGGCCGATGACGTGCCACCGGCCATCCTGGCAATGGCTCGCCGCGACGCCGAAACACGGGCCTTGCCGGCAGCGGCCATGCCGGCGCTGCAAGCCGCCGTGGCCGGGGGCCGGAAAGTCGTCTGCCTGCGCAACGGCACCGGCTTCACCGACACCGAAGGCCGCCACCTGCAAACCGCCTTGCGCGAATGTGGCATCGCCTGCGAACAAGTGCCCGGCGTGGGCGATGGGAGTGGGCCGGGATGAAGCGGGAAGAAGTCACCGACGCGGTCTTCGGCCGCCGGCAGGCGCGCGCGGCACTGGGGCGACAGTCCGCGCTTCAAGGCCTGCTTCATGCTGAATCCGGATAATGGCGACAGCATTGTCTTGTTCGCCAACGGCGAGAATGGCCTGGCCACCTGCAAACAGGTGCCGGGATTGTTTCCGGGCGCGGGCGACTACCCGGCCCTGGCGTGGGCGAAGTCGCAAAGTTGAGGTGGAGCCTTGATGTCGAATTTTTTGCGTTTTGTGCTGGTTTCCTTGTCGTTGTGGCTGGCGTTGCTGTGGCCGCTGCCGACCTTGGCGCAATCGGCCCAGCGCGTTGCCGCCGATGGCCCCGATGCGCAGTTGCAGGCGATCGACGATGCGTTGCAACAGGCGCAGGCACAATTGCCGCAGGCGGAAGCGGACGACGCGCTGCGCGCACTGGGCGACCGCGTGCTCGACGCGCAGCGCCAGGCCAATGCGCTGGCTGCCGGCTTGCAACCGCAGTTGCAGCAGGTGCGGGACCGACTGGGCCAGTTGGGCGAGGCGGCCGACGGCGAAGCGGCGGAAATCGCGCAGCAGCGCGGTGATTTGCAGCAACAACAGTCGCAGGTGGATGCGCAGGTCAAGCGCGCGCGCCTGCTGGGCGTGGAAGCGCGGCAACTGAGCGAACAGGTGGAACGCATCCGTGCCGACCAACTGAGCCGGCAATTGAGCACGCGGGTGGATTCGCCGTTGTCGCCGGCGTTGTGGCAGCAGGTTTCCGCCGCGTTGCCGGAAGACTTGCGGCGCTTTGCGGCGTTGCGCGCGCAAGCGAACAAGACCTTGAAGGCGGCGGTGGCCGAACACGGCTGGGTCGCGCCGGCGATCGGCGGCGTGCTGGCGGTGTTGTTGCTGTGGCCGCTGCGCTGGTTGCTGCGCTGGCTGGGCCGGCGTTACGCGGCGGTGCACGGGCCGGACAGTCGCCTGCGCCGTTCGGGCCTGGCGCTGTGGCGCTTGCTGGTGGGTGCGCTGTTGCCGGCGGCAGCGGTGTGGGTGGCGCTGGAATCGTTGCGCGGCATCGACGCGTTGACTCCGGCATTGGATGCGATTGCCGGCGAACTGGTGCGGGTGACGCTGGTGTCGGCCTTGATTGCCTCGGTGGTGTCGGCCTTGCTCACTTCGCAATCGTCGTGGCGCTTGCTGGCAGTTGACGACGCCATCAGCGTGCGCCTGCGCCGCTATGCGCAGGCGACGGCGGCGCTGGTGTGGATCAGCGGCGTGGCCCTGCTGCTGGGCCGCGCCGCGCGCGCCAGCGCGGCGGCGGGCGTGGCGCTGGATGGACTGTTGGCCTTGTGCTTCACCTTGTTGATCGTGGCGATGCTGGTGGGGTTGTCGCGCGCGCAGTCGTTGCCAGCCGCGGAGGCATCCGGCGAAACGGGCGCGGCATCCGACAAGCCTGCCGTTTCGCAACGCCACGGCGGCGTGCTCAACGTGGTCGCGTTGCTGGGTTACGTGGTGGTGGCGGCCGCGCTGATCGGGGCCTTGCTGGGCTATGTGCACTTCGCCTTGTTCGCCAGCCGGCAATTGCTGTGGGCGGCAACGGTGGTGGCGACCGTCGGTTTGCTGTCGATGTTCGTCGATGACCTGGTGCACTGGCTGTTCGCGCCGGAAGGCTGGCTGGGGCGTTCGCTGAGCGCGGCGCTGGGCGCGAACGCCGGCCTGCTGCAACAGGTGGCGTTGGTGGCGTCGGCGATGTTGCGCCTGTGGTTGCTGCTGATCGGCGCGGGCCTGCTGCTGGCGCCGTATGGCACCAACCTGCAAGGCTTGCTGGGCTGGCTGGGCGTGGGCGGGCAGGGGCTGGCCATTGGCGGGCTCTCGCTGCGGCCGGTGCGCCTGTTCCAGGCCATCGCCGTGTGCGTGATCGGCCTGGCGCTGGTGTTCGGCTTCCAGCGTTGGCTGACGCGCACCTATTTGCCGGAGACCGAACTGGAGCCCGGCACGCGCGCTTCCATCGCCACGGTCACGCGCTACCTGGGCATCGCCGCGGTGGTGCTGTGGACGCTGGCCGCACTGGATTTCGACGTGAAGAACCTGGCACTGCTGGCCAGTGCGTTGTCGGTGGGCATCGGCTTCGGCTTGCAGGCGATCACGCAGAACTTCATTTCCGGCTTGATCCTGATGGCGGAGCGGCCGGTGAAGATCGGCGACCGCATCAGCATCGGCGATGGCGAAGGCGACGTGCGCGCGATCAACGTGCGCGCCACCGAAATCCAGATGGATGACAAATCCACCTTGATCGTGCCGAATTCGGAACTGATCACCAAGAGCATCCGCAACCGCACGCAGTCGCGCCCGCCGGGACGCATCCAGATGCAGTTCGGCGTGCCGCTGGGCAGCGACGTGGGCCACGTGCGCGAACTGCTGCTGGGCGTCTATGCGCAGCACGCCGGCGTGCTGGCCGAACCGGCGCCGTCGGTGGTCATCGACGCCGTTGCCGGCGGGCAGGTGTCGATCAGTGGTTACGCGTATTGCGACAGCCCGCGCGTCGTCGGCAGCGTGCGCAGCGAGTTGTGGTTCGCCTTGCTCAAGGCATTGGGCGAAGCGGGCATCGCGCTGTCGTCGCCGCAGGATGTGCGCATTGTGGATGCCTCTTCGCCGCAGGGTTCTCCTCCACAAGCGGAGCAGGGGCAGTAAAAAAGCATCACCGAGGAATCCCCGACCCTTGCCGAAGTCATGAGCCCCATCGAAGTCTCACCTCGTGAGACTTCGATGGGGCAAACTGCGTACCTGTCATGAGGGGAAAAGATGGAACTGGAAGCCCTTGCCAAGGGGATGCAACTGCTCGGCGTCGATCCCGCCGGTCCGGTTACCGTGGTCGCAGTCGAGCCGCTGGGCGACGACGCCGTCTCCCTCTTTTATCGCGCCGCCAACGGCCAGCCCGCCGAGCGCATGCTCACCCGCGCCGACGAAGCCGGCATCCGCCTGGCCGACGTCGGCTGTGCCTGGGCCTTCGATGCCGACGGTGCGGAATTCCGCCTCGCGGTGGAAGCCCTGCGGATCAAACTGGCGCACCTGTTCGACCCGATGATGGCGGTACACACCTCCAACGTCGAACCGCTGCCGCATCAGATTGCCGCAGTCTATGAAGAAATGCTGCCGCGCCAACCCTTGCGCTTCGTGCTGGCCGACGATCCCGGCGCGGGCAAAACCATCATGGCCGGCTTGTTCATCCGCGAGCTGGTGATGCGCGCCGATGCACGCCGCATCCTGATCGTCGCGCCCGGTTCGCTGGCCGGCCAGTGGCAGGATGAATTGCACGAGAAATTCGGCCTGGATTTCGAGATATTCAGCCGCGAACGCCAGGAATCCTCGCCCACCGGCAACGAATTTTCCGAGCAGGATCGCTTGATCGTCCGCCTCGACCAACTGGCGCGCAATGCCGACTATCGCGACAAACTCGCGCGGACCTGGTGGGATCTGATCATCGTCGATGAGGCGCACAAACTGTCGGCCAGTTTCTTCGGCGGCGAAGTGAAAAAGACCCAGCGCTTCCAGTTGGGCGAACAACTCGGCGGCCTGTGCCGGCATTTCCTGCTGATGACCGCCACGCCGCACAACGGCAAGGAGGAAGACTTCCAGCTGTTCCTCTCGCTGCTGGATGGCGACCGTTTCTACGGCAAGTTCCGCGAAGGCGCACACAAGGTCGAGGTATCCGACCTGATGCGACGCATGGTCAAGGAAAAACTGGTCAAGTTCGACGGCACGCCGCTGTTCCCCGAGCGCCGCGCCTACACCGCGCAATACCGTCTCAGCGACCGGGAGGCGGCGCTGTACGAAGCGGTCACCAGCTATGTGCGCGAGGAAATGAATCGCGCCGACCGCCTCGACGGCAAGCGCAAGGGCACGGTCGGCTTTGCCCTGACCATCCTGCAACGACGCTTGGCATCCAGCCCGGAAGCGATTTACCAATCGCTCAAACGCCGCCGCGCACGGCTGGAACTGGAACTGGAAGAACGCAGGACCCTTGCCCGTGGCCGCAGCGTGCGCGAGGACACCGCACTGTACGTCGCGCGCCAACTCGATGTGCCCGACAACCTCGACGAAGCCGAAGACGAACTCAGCCCCGACGATTACGAAGCCTATGCCGACCAGGTGGCAAGCCAGGCCACCACCGCGCAGACACTGGTTGAACTGGAAGCGGAAATCTTCAGCCTGAGATCGCTGGAAGAACAGGCGCGCGGCGTAGTCGAATCCGGCAGCGACAGCAAGTGGAACCAGCTTTCGCGCATCCTGCAGGACGCGCCGGAAATGCACGACCGTGCCGGTCAGCGGCGCAAGCTGATCGTGTTCACCGAACAGCGCGACACCTTGAACTACCTGCGTGCGCGCATCGCCGATTTGCTCGGCAACCCCGAAGCCATCGTCGTCATCCACGGCGGCACCCACCGCGACGAACGGCGCAAGGTGCAGGAGCGTTTCCGACAGGACAAGGACGTGCAGGTGCTGCTGGCCACCGATGCCGCAGGCGAGGGTGTCAACCTGCAAAACGCCAACTTGATGGTCAATTACGACCTGCCGTGGAACCCGAACCGGCTTGAACAGCGTTTTGGCCGCATCCACCGCATCGGCCAGCGCGAGGTTTGCCACCTGTGGAACCTGGTCGCCACCGGCACCCGCGAAGGCGAGGTGTTCCAGCGCCTGTTCGAGAAACTGGAAATCGAACGCCAGGCATTGGGCGGACAGGTGTTCGACATCCTCGGCGAAGCCTTCGAGGGCGAATCGTTGAAGGATCTGTTGATCGAAGCCATCCGCTATGGCGAGCGCCCCGACGTGCGCGCCCGGCTCGACCAGGTCATCGACGGCGCACTGGATACCGAACACCTGCGCCGCATCATCGAACGCAACGCGCTGGTGGACAACAGCCTGACGATGGAACACCTGTTCGCCATCAAGGAGGACATGGACAAGGCACAGGCGCGCAAACTGCAACCGTATTTCCTGCGCGCTTTCTTCCTTGAAGCCTTCGCCCGCATTGGCGGCGATGCCCGCCGCCGCGAAGGCAAACGCTACGAAATCCCGCATGTTCCCGCCGTGCTGCGCGAGCGCGACCGCCAGATCAGCCAATCGCGCACCCCGGTGCTGACCCGTTACAGCCGCATCTGCTTCGACAAGTCGGAAATTCACGCCGACGGCAAACCCATCGCCGACCTGGTGCATCCGGCACATCCGCTGATGGCCGCGCTGATCGACCTCACCCTCGACAAGCTGCAACACGGCCTGCGCGAAGGCAGCATCCTGCTCGACCCGACCGACGACGGCACCGAACCTTCCTTGCTGCTGCTGGTCGATCACGCCATCCGCGAAGGCAGTGGCGACCGGCAACGGCAGATTTCACGGCGTATCCAGTTCGTCCGCGCCCATGCCGATGGGCAGATGCGTTTCGCCGGCTGGGCGCCGCATCTGGATCTGCAACCGCTGGAAGCCGCCGACCTGCCGCGCGTGCAGCCATTGCTGGAACAGCCTTGGCTGGCTTCGGGCATCGAACAACGCGCCGTCCAGCACGCCGCCGCCCTGCTGGCCCCGGCGCACTACGACGAAGTGCGCAGCCGCCGCGACCGCCAGATAACCCGCATCCGCAAAGGCGTGCAGGATCGGCTGATCAAGGAAATCAACCATCTCAACGTGCAAGCCGAGAAACTCGATATCGAAGTCGCAGCGGGCCGCCAACCGCGCGTGCAACCCATGCAACTGCGTCGGCGCGCCGAAGAATTGATCGCCCGCCTGGACAGCCGCCAACGCGAACTGGACGACCTGGCCCACGTCACCTCCGCCACCCCGGTATTGCTCGGCGGCGCGCTGGTGGTGCCTGCCGGCCTGCTGGCAAAGCTGAAGGGCGAACCGGCCCCGGCCACGTTCAGCGCCGACCCTGCCGCGCGCAGCGCCATCGAACAGCGCGCCATGCAGGCGGTCATTGCCCACGAGCAAGCCCTCGGCCACGCGGTCAAGGACGTTTCCACCCAGAAATGCGGCTGGGACATCACCGCGCAACCGCCCGCCATCGGCGGCGTCTTGCCGGAGGCGCGCCATATCGAAGTCAAGGGCCGCGTCAGCGGCAGCGACGTGGTCACCGTCACCCGCAACGAAATCTGCACCGCGCTCAACCAGGGCGACAAGTTCTGGCTGGCCATCGTGCGGGTCGATGGCGACATCGTCGATGGCCCGCACTACATCCGCCAACCCTTCACCCAGGAACCGGAACCCGGCGCGGCTTCCATCAACTTCCAGATGGACCACCTGCTGGCGCGGGCAAAGCCATGCTGACCGTCCTGTTCTGGTGCGCGGGCATCTACCTGCTGATCGGCCTGTGCATGGCAACCCTCGGGCCGCTTGGGCGGGATATCCGCAGAGAATTGCGCAATTTGAAACACGGCCCAATGGCTTCAACCGGGTTTGGATGCTTTGACCGGGTGGAGCCGTACACACCACCGTCCCGCTGGAAGAGGTTCCTGTTCGTCGCTGTCATGGGCGTGGGAGCAATACTCGGCTGGGGCATCTTTCTGGCGGATCGGTGGTCGCGTGACCGGGCCGAGCGCAAGCTGGCTGCCCGCCTGAGGGCAGAAGATGAGCGGAGGATGGCCGAAAAACCCCCGCCGGTACCCCGTGGCCTGTTGTTCAGCCGCTGCAGTGGCGCGGGGGAACTCCACTGCCGCACCTGCGGCCACAGCGAATGGATGGTGTCGTTCCTGCACGGCTTCGGCGAAAATTCCTGGTCGCGAACCGGCTACCAGTGCCGCGCCTGCGCCCGGCTTTGCGGGATCGACGCCCGGCAAAATGACCCAAAGCCCGACCTGCACTGTACCTGCGGTGGCGAACTGACCCGCGACGAGCCGATCATCTGCCCGGCGTGCCGCAGCCCGGATGTGTGGCGTGGCTTGGGGATCATCACATGAGGGCGCTGTAGCGCGTGCCTCGTTTCACATGTCGCCGGACATGCATTTCGTTCATTGCCAGAATCCAGAGTAATGGTAAAGTGATTCCGATCAATAATGAAACAGGAGCCTGCCATGCCTGAACTCGTCAAACTGGCCACCGCCCGCGAACTGGTGGACGCCGGCGCCGTCAAGCAGGCCGAAGTGATCGGCCTGCCCGGCGGCTGGGCCGTGCAGTTGCAGACCCACAATCAGTCCCGCGTCCTGGCCACCAAGGGCAACGAACCGCGTCGCTTCGGCACCTTCGAGAGCGCCTTGAAGGTCCTGCGCGAGCTGGGCGTTCGCCTGGACATGCTGCGCGTGGATGCAGCGCAATGGGATGCCCCCAGCGCAGCCGGCCCTCGGCAGCGTCCTGACCGCTCCGCCGCCATGAAGCTGAAGGACGCCGACGCACGCTATGCCGCACTCCTGCGCGAAGGCGTGCTGGAGGCCCGCGCCGACACGCGCCCCGCACTGTCCAGCGCCGAGGCGAAGAAGCACATGGACGCCATCAAGTCCGCACAGCGGGCGCGGCTTGATGCCGCGCTGCAAGGCTGAGGACGCCCGCGCATGACGGTGGCATGGAAGCAGACCGCACTCGATGACCGCGCAGGTTTTCTCGCGCGGGCGCTGGAACGCGCCATCGAAGCCTCCGACCCGCAGGTGCATGCCGCGGCACTGATTCGCGACGACCGCATCGAAGCCGAAGGCGATGCCCTGGATGGCGTGGCCACCTACCTGCAAGGCCCGCTGCCCGATTCGCGCCTGTACCCCACCGGCGACGGCCTGTTCGTGATCCTCTACCGACGCGACGGCAACGCGGTGGAAATCGAGCGCGTGTTCCCCTCGCGTTCCAACTGGAAACACACGCCATGATCGATGCCTTGGCGTATGGGCCCAATGTCACCATTTCTGCTGATCAATGAGTGAGTGATGACATGAAGCAGCGCGAAATATTTGAAGCATTGACTCGGAACGCTTTCGATTTCCTGAAACGGGGAATCGCCGAGTTCGACGGAGCGCCGAAGTACTCGGTCATCCATTTTTGTGCAGCCGTCGAAATGCTGCTCAAGGCACGGTTGATGCAGGAGCATTGGTCATTGATCGTATCTAGGCCAGATAAGGCCAACCTGGGCAAGTTTATTGAAGGAGATTTCGTCTCGGTTACACTGGAAGATACCCGAATCAGGCTCCGTGATGTGGCGGGCGAGGACATCGATGATGCTGCCTACAACAGCTTCAAGGAGTTGGCGAAACATCGTAATAAGATGGTGCACTTCTTCCATCCTCAGGCGGATGGTGACGATCAGGCCAGGGAAAAGATCGTTGCTGAGCAATGTCGTTCTTGGTTCCATCTGCACCGCCTCCTGAATCGTTGGGATGCCTGCTTCCATGAGTTCATGAGGGAGGTGGCGAAAGCAGATCGTGCGATGAAGGGGCATCGGAAGTATTTGTCTGCCAAGTTCAAGGCGATCAAGCCCGAACTCGATGCCGCGCGAAAAGCAGGGAATAAGCCGAAGGCCTGCAATGCTTGTGGTTTTAAGTCCGCGATCTCCAATGAAGTTGATGATCTGATCTCATTGCTCAACTGCGTCGTGTGTGATCATCGAGAAGTTCAAGTTGAGATTGAATGCCCGCATTGCCATAGGCAGATAGCGATGGCGAATGGAGGATATTCGCGATGTGGGAAGTGTGGAGGAGAGATTGAGCCTGATGCGGTCGCAGAGGCACTCTATGATGCTGGCGCTACACATCAGGCAATCAAGGATGGAGAAGAGGCCTGGCAGCTTGGGAACTGTGACGAATGTGATGGTTACGAGACCGTTGTGCAGCGGGACGCTGATCTCTATTTCTGCGCAAGCTGTTTTGAGATTTTCCGTTCCGTCCAGTGGTGTGAGTGGTGCAATACACCGAATACGGGCGATATGGAGCATAGCTACATTGCCGGCTGCAATCATTGTGAAGGCAAGGCTGGCTGGGAAAGGGATGAATGAACGCGATTAAGTCTCCAAAAAAGCTTATTGAAGTTGCTCTGCCGCTGGACAAGATCAATGCGGCATGCGCGTATGAAAAGATGCCTGGCATCGGTGCTCATCCACGAGGCATCCACCTGTGGTGGGCGCGGCGGCCGTTGGCGGCGGCGCGGGCGGTGATCTTCGCGCAGATGGTCAACGATCCCGGCTATCAGCAGGGCGGGGGCTTCCGCTATGGCGTGGGCAAGGAGAAGGCCGCCGTCGAGCGCGAGCGCCTGTTCAAGATCATCGAGGACCTGGTGCAGTGGGAGAACACCAACAACGAAACCGTGCTGGAGCGGGCGAGGGTGGAAATGCGCCGCTCCTGGCGCGAGGTCTGCGACTTGAACAAGGATCACCCGCAGGCGGCGGACTTGTTCGATCCGGAAAAGATGCCCGGCTTCCACGACCCGTTCGCCGGCGGCGGCGCACTGCCGCTGGAAGCGCAGCGCCTTGGCCTTGAAGCCCACGCCAGCGACCTGAACCCCGTGGCCGTGACCATCAACAAGGCCATGATCGAAATCCCGCCGCGCTTTGCTGGCCGTGCGCCGGTGGGGCCGTTACCCCCCCCCCCCCCCAAGTATCAAGCTCACGCACATCTGTAAAGCGTTCTGAGGGGCTTTTCGAGGCCGATTGGTCGGGCGCACGCGGCCTGGCCGAGGACGTGCGCCGTTATGGCGCGTGGATGCGCGAACAGGCCGAACAACGCATCGGCCATCTGTACCCGCAGGTGGAAATCACCGCCGCGATGGCCGAGGGCCGGCCCGACCTGAAACCGCTGCTGGGCCAGAAACTCACCGTCATCGCCTGGCTGTGGGCGCGCACGGTCAAAAGCCCCAACCCGGCGTATCGCCATGCGGACGTGCCGCTGGCCTCCACCTTCATCCTGTCCAGCAAGGCGGGCAAGGAAGCCTGGGTGCAGCCGGTGGTCGAGGGCGACCAGTACCGCTTCACGGTGAAGATGGGCAAGCCGCCGGAGAGTACGAAGGGCGGTACCACTGCGGGCAAGCGGGCGGCGTTCATCTGCATGCTGTCCCAGTCACCCATCGACTACAACTACATCCGTGCGGAAGGCCAAGCTGGACGCATGGGGCAGCGATTGATGGCCGTCGTGGCCGAAGGTGCACGTGGTCGCGTGTATCTGTCTCCGACCGATGAACACATTGCGATTGCGCAGAGCGCAAAGCCGCAGTGGTCGCCGGAAATGGATTTGCCGAACAATCCGCGTGACTTCAAGACGCCGAACTATGGGCTGACGAAGTTCGGCGACCTGTTCACCCCACGCCAACTGGTGGCGCTGACCACCTTTTCCGATCTGGTGGGCGAGGCCATGGCCAAGGTCAAGGCCGACGCACTGGCCGCCAACATGCCCGACGACGGCCGCGGCCTCGACGCCAGCGGCAATGGCGCAACGGCCTATGCAGAGGCGGTGGGGGTGTATCTGGCATTCGTCGTGGATCGGTGCGCAGATTTTTCAAATAGCTGCACGCGATGGGTGTCAGGAAATCAGAAAGTCATGAATCTCTATGGCAAACAGGCCATTGCCATGACGTGGGACTACCCTGAGGCGGCCATACTGAGTGAGACAGTTGGAGGATTTGAGCCAGCAGCAGAATTTGTTTCGCGTTGTATCACTACGCTGCCATGTAAAGGAGAGGTAGCGTCGGCCATCCAGAAGAATGCGTCGGACAGTGATGTTGCTAACGGCAAGGTTGTTTCGACTGATCCGCCGTATTACGACAACATCGGCTATGCCGACCTGTCTGACTTTTTCTACGTCTGGCTGCGTCGTTCGTTGCGTTCAATCTATCCCGACTTGTTCGCCACTGTGGCAGTTCCAAAAGCCGAGGAACTCGTTGCAACACCTTACCGTCATGGCGGAAAGCAGCAGGCGGAAGTCTTCTTCCTCGATGGTATGACCGAGGCGTTACGCAATCTGGCGAAGCAGGCTCACGCGGCTTTCCCGGTCACGATTTACTACGCCTTCAAGCAGTCTGAGACCGCCAGTGAGGCTGGCACTTCCAGCACAGGCTGGGAGACGTTTCTGACGGCGGTGCTGGATGCAGGATTTGCGGTGACTGGCACGTGGCCGATGAGGAGTGAACAGGTCGATCGTCTGATTGGGAAAGGCACCAACGCACTGGCCTCCAGCATCGTCCTCGTCTGCCGCCAGCGCGCCGCCGACGCCGCCACCATCTCCCGCCGCGAGTTCATTCGCGAACTCAACGCCGTGCTGCCGGACGCGCTGCTGGACATGACGCGCGGCGGCATCAACTCGCCGGTGGCGCCGGTCGATCTGTCGCAGGCGATCATCGGCCCCGGCATGGCCATCTTCAGCCAGTATGCCGCCGTGCTGGAAGCCGACGGCAGCGCCATGAGCGTGCGCACCGCGCTGCAACTCATCAACCGCTATCTGTCAGAAGACGAGTTCGACGCCGATACGCAATTCTGTCTGGCATGGTTCGAGCAACAAGGCTGGGCCGAAGGCAAATACGGCGATGCCGACGTGCTGGCCCGCGCCAAAGGCACCAGCGTCGGCGGCCTGACCGATGCAGGCGTGGTGGAAAGCGAAAAGGGCAAGCTGCGCCTGCTCAAGTGGGCGGAACTGCCCGCCGATTGGGAACCGCGCAGCGACGCCCGCCTGCCGATCTGGGAAGCCCTGCACCAACTCATCCGTGCCTTGAATCAGCAAGGCGAAACCGCCGCCGGCCCGCTGCTGGCACAGATGCCGGACAAGACCAGCGGCCTCATCGCACTCACCTATCGCCTCTACACCCTGTGCGAACGCCAGGGCTGGGCCGAGGAAGCCCGCGCCTACAACGAACTGCAAGGCGCATGGAACGGCATCGAACAGGCCAGCCGCGAGGCGGATCAGATCGGGGCGCAGGGGAGCTTTGACGTCTGATGAGCACCCATCTGTATTTCGCCTACGGTTCCAACCTGTTGCGCGAGCGCCTGCTGGCCCGTTGTCCGGGAGCGATATTTATTGGTCGTGCTTGTCTGCCGGGGCATCGGTTGACCTTCGACAAAGTGAGCAGGGATGGCTCCGGTAAATGCGCCTTCGTGCCTGCACAGAACAGCCGGGTCGAGGGCGTGCTTTGGGAGATTCCTGATGTGGAACTGCCGAAGCTGGATCGAATGGAAGGTGCAGGTCACGGCTACGAACGCGACACCGTGACGGTGACGCTGGTGGACGGGGGCCAGTGTGACGCGCTCACCTATCGCGCAACGGAATGCGAGCCGGGCCTCAAGCCCTATGACTGGTACCTGGCGCTGGTGAAGGCGGGCGCCGAGCAGCAGGGCTTGCCCGACGAAGTGCGGGTGATGCTGGCTGGCATGCAGGCTTTGCTTGATCCGTTGCCGGAGCGCCCCGCTCGTCAGGAAGCACTGGAAGTGTTGCGAAAGGCTGGATTCGAGGAGGTGGCACGTGGCCTCGAATAAGAAGAAAAAAGACGTCGTGATTCATTCGGCTGCGGATGACATGGAGATTGCCGGGCAGTACACAGTGGCCGATTGGAAGGCGTGCTGGACTGAGCCAGAAGACCCCTGGAAGAAAGCCATCTCCATCTTCGATACACGCATACGAAGCCGATTTATTGATCCGGTTGATTTCCTGTTCGCCCATGAAATCGGGCGTGATCGAGGGATGTTCGGCTTTGCGATTTTGGCACTCGATTGCTTGTTGATTGAAACCTTGCAAGGTTTCCACAGTGGCGTGATCGATCACACGGGGAAAAGCAAAGAACTGTTCCGTGCCTTCCTGAGCAAGCGACTTCCTGAGCATTTTGACGATGGGGGCGCAGACGAAAGCAAGGCTGACAAGTTCTACAAGAAATGCCGCTGCGCGCTTCATCACGCTGGCCAGACCGACGGCGATTTTCGCGTTGGGCGCAACGGGCCAGTGATTGAGTTCAAGGATGAGCGAGTGACCGTCAATCGCACGGCTTTCCACGAAGAACTGAAACGTCAGTTCGACGCCTATCTGACCGAGCTTGCCAATCCGGCCAACACCGACCTTCGCAAGAACTTCAAGAAAAAGATGGATGCCATCTGCGGTATCCGCTCGCAAGAAACCTGCGGGGAATCGGCATGAACTCCGGGCCTTGCCCTTTGCTCGTCATTCCCGCGCAGGCGGGAATCGCTCTCCTATCCGATGGCGACGATATTCGGAAGATACGGAGGTGGGGCCGATGCAGGACCGTGAGCCGCATGGATGCGGCGACCGAGCCCCCATGGATGGGTTCACGGCGTGTCCTGCATTGGCTCCGCCTCCGCATCGGGCGAGAAAGCGTGAAAGCAACGTCACTGGATTCCCGCCTGCGCGGGAATGACGAGCAAAACAGATTTCGATGAATTGAATATTTCGGGGGAAACAACATGAACCTCAAACCCTGGCGCACCATCGCCACCCCGCACGAAGACGTGCATCGCGGCACCTTTCAGCAGGCCGAATTCGCCGCCGACATCACCCAGGTACACAACGGCCGCGCCAGTGCCGAATATCAAGACCCCGTGCTGTTCTTCCGCCGCACCTTCATCACCGAGGGCATGGGCCAGTTGCTCACTTCGGTGGCGCAGCGGCTGGCGGGCAAGGGTGGCGACCCGGTGATCCAGTTGCAGACCGCGTTCGGCGGCGGCAAGACTCACAGCATGTTGGCGGTGATGCACATGGCCGGCGGCAAGGCGGCCAGCAGCGAACTGGACGGCATCGGCGACGTGCTGGATCGTGCTGGCGTGCTGAACCTGCCCTCCGCCCGCGTGGTGGTGCTGGACGGCATTGCGCTGTCGCCCAGCCAGCCGCGCAAGGTGGAAGGCGCGCAACTTCGCACGCTGTGGGGCGAACTGGCGTGGCAACTCGGCGGCGCGGAAGCCTATGCCAAGGTGGCCGATGCCGATGCCAGTGGTACTTCGCCGGGCAAACAAGTGCTGGCCGCGTTGCTGCAAGCCCATGCGCCGGCGGTGATCTTGATCGACGAATTGACGCGCTATCTGGCGCAGTTCGAGGACGGCAGGGGGCTGAGTGGCGGCACCTACGACAGCAACCTGACCTTCGTGCAGGCGCTGACCGAGGCATTGAAAACCGTGCCGAATGCGGTGTTGCTGGCCTCGCTGCCGGAATCCGACCGCGAGGCTGGCAGCGATCGCGGGGTGCAGGCCTTGAAGGCGCTGGAGCATTACTTCGGCCGCGTGCAGGCGATCTGGAAGCCGGTGGCGACGCTGGAGGCGTTCGAGATCGTGCGCCGCCGCCTGTTCGCGCAGATCGACGACATGGCCGCTGCCGATGCGGTATGCCGTGCCTTCGCCGAACACTACGTCGCCAACGCCGCGCAGTTGCCGGGCGAGACGCAGGAAGGGCAGTATCTGGAGCGCATGCGCGCGGCGTACCCGATCCACCCGGAAATGTTTGACCGGCTGTACAACGACTGGTCAACCTTGCCCAGCTTCCAGCGCACGCGCGGCGTGTTGAAGCTGATGGCGCGCGTGATCCATCGGTTGTGGCAGGACAACAATCAGGATTTGATGCTGATGCCGGGCAACCTGCCGCTGTACGACGGCGCGGTGCGCAGCGAGTTGACCGCGTATTTGCAGCAGACCGGCTGGGATGCGGTGATCGAACGCGATGTCGATGGCGAGCGCTCGGAACCGGCGCAGATCGAACAGCACGAAGCGCGCTTCGGCGCGGCGCAGGCCTGCCGCCGGGTCAGCCGCAGCATCTTCCTCGGCAGCGCGCCCACGGGCAGCAATGAACTGACGCGCGGACTGGAAACCACGCGCGTAGTGCTGGGTTGCCTGCAACCGGGGCAGGCGCCGCATGTGTTCGTCGATGCGTTGGGGCGGTTGGAAGGGCGGCTGACGTATCTGAGCAAGGGCAATGGCCGCTGGTGGCTGGACGTGCGCCCGAACCTGCGGCAGGAAATGGAGGAGCGCAAGAAGCGCTTCGACGATGCGGCAGTGCTGGATGAAATCCGTCAGGCGGTGAACCGGGTGATGGGCAGCCAGCATCCGTTCGATGCGGTGCATGTATTCGTGCGTGATGCCGATATTCCCGACGACTGGAACCTGCGCCTGGTGGTGTTGCCGCCAAATGCGGCATGGACGCGCAGCGGGCCGAACCCGGCGCGCGATGCAGCGGCGCGGATCTTGCGTTCACGCGGCGAACAGCCACGGCAGAAGCAGAACCGGTTGTTGTTTCTCGCGGCGGATTTCGATCAGGTGGGGCGCTTGAAGGACACCGTACGCATGCTGCTTGCGTGGCGATCGATCGAGGCCGACATCAAGGACATGCGCCTGACCCTGGACAACCACCAGCAACGACAGGCCACGCAGGGCCGCGAGCAGGCCGCCAATACCTTGCAGCGATTGGTACACGAAGCCTACCGCTGGCTGGTGACGCCGATGCAATTGGAAAGGCGCGGCGGTGGGTTGGAGGAAGCCGGTTGGGAACACCATGCACTGAATCCGGCGGCGCAAGGCCTGGGCCGCGAGCTGGATCGCGTGGTGACGGAAAACGAATTGGTGATCCGCGAGTGGTCGCCGATCCATCTGAACCGGCAGGTGCTGGCGAAGTGGTACTGGAAGGACGGTGCAGTCGATGTGCCTGCGCTGAAGGTCTGGCAGGACATGTGCCAGTACCTGTACCTGCCACGGCTGGCGAAATCGACGGTGCTGCAAACCACGATTGCAGCGGGCGCGAGCAGCCGCGATTTCTTCGGCCTGGCTTACGGCAAGGAAGGCGATGCGTATCAGGGTTTCATGCTGGGCAAGCAGACCACGCCGGTGATGGACGAGATGTTGTTGATCGAGCCGGTACATGCGGCGGCATGGGAGGCGGCGCATCGACCGGTGGTGCCACCGCCGACCGAAGGCAACGGTGCTGGCAGTGGCGAAGGTGGTGGTTCTGCGGGAACGGGTGGTTCGACAACAACCGGTTCAACGGCTGGCGGTGTCGCGCCGCCGCCATCGCCATCGCCGACCGCGCCCGCCAGGCCGACGCATTGCTTCGCCACGGCGGAACTGGATCCGGTGCGGGCTTCGTTGCAGTTCTCGCAGGTGGTCAACGAAATCGTCGGCCTGTTCACCGCCCGGCCTGGCACGCAGGTGACGATCAAGGTCGATATCGAAGCCCATGACGAGCAGGGCTTCGACGATGGCACGGTGCGCGCCGCGAAGGAAAACGGCAAGACCTTGCAGTTGCGGTCGGTGGATTTCGATTGAGTGTCGTCGTCATTGCAGGAGCGCACCGCCGCGGTGCGATGCGCTCCTGTGCGGTTACTGCTTCTTCGCCGCAATCCAGCGGTCGATCTTTTCTTCCAGCACGCCCAGCGGCACCGCGCCGTCCTTCAAGACTTCGGCGTGGAAGTCGCGGATGTCGAATTTCTCGCCCAGGTCCTGCTGTGCCTTCGCGCGCAGTTCCTTGATCTTCAATTCGCCGCTCTTGTACGCCAGCGCCTGTCCCGGCCAGGCGATGTAGCGTTCGGCTTCGGCAATCGCGTCGGGTTGGCTGACCGACGAATTGGCGAACATGTAGTCCAGCACCTGCTGCCGCGTCCAGCCTTTGCTGTGCAGGCCGGTATCCACCACCAGCCGCACCGCGCGCCACAGTTCGCCCTGCAGGCGGCCGAAGTACATGTACGGGTCTTCATAGACGCCCAGGTCCTTGCCCAGGCCTTCGGCATACAGGCCCCAGCCCTCGATGAAGGCGGTTTCTCCGCCGAAACGGCGGAACGCCGGCACGTCCTTCAATTCCTGCTGGATCGCGATCTGGAAATGGTGGCCGGGGATGGCTTCGTGCAGGAACAGGTCTTCCGAATCCCAGGTCTTGCGCGTCGGCAGGTCATAGGTGTTGACGTAGAAGATGCCGGGGCGGCTGCCGTCCTCGCTGGGCTGCATGTATTCGCCGCCGGCCGCCGATTGCGCGCGGAAGGCTTCGGTCGGACGGATCTCGAAACCGGCCTTGGGCATGACCGAGAACAGCTTCGGCACGCCGGCCATCACCTTCTTTTCCAGCGCGCGGTAATGCGCCAGCAGCGCATCCTCGGACTTGAACTCGAACTGCTTGTCGGTCTGCATGAATTTGAAGAAATCCTGCAGGCTGCCCTTGAAGCCGACCTGTTCCATCACCTTGCGCATCTCGCCGTGGATGCGCGCCACTTCGTCCAGGCCGATCTGGTGGATTTCCGCCGGCGTGCGCGTGGTGGTGGTCTGCGTGCGTACGTTGTAGGCGTACCAGGCCTGACCGTTGGGCAGGGCATCCAGGCCCACGCTGTCGCGGGTTTTCGGCAGGTATTCGTCGGCGAGGAAATCGCGCTGCTTCTTCAATGCCGGCATGATTTGCTCGGCAATCAACCTGCGATAGGCGTCGGTGAGGCGCTGCTTGTCGGCATCGGAGAATTCCTTCGGCAGGTTCTTGATCGGGCCCCAGAACTGGCTGTCCTCCGGCTTGGCGGTGATCAGCGTGTCGAACTGCGGCACGGTTTTCTCGACCACCACGCGCGGCTGCACCACGCCGGCGGCGATGCCTTCGCGCATGTTGGCGATTTCGGTATCCATCAACACCGGCAGGCGCGCGGCGCGGGCCAGCCAGTTGTCGTAATCCTTCACCGTCTTGAACGGTTGCGCGCTGGTGCCGCTGCCCAGCAACACCGCGTTATTGGCGGTGCTGCCCATCTGGTTGACCGGCAGCATCCAGTCGGGAAACTGCTCGCCTTCCAGCGCGTCCTTGCCCTCCTGCACGAAGATCTCGTAGCTGAGCAGGTCCTGCCCGCTCAGGCCGTCCTTGCCGATGGCTTGCACGCGCTGCAACCAGCGTTCGACGAATTCATGCTTCTGCTTGCGGTATTCGGCCGAGCCGGAATCGGGCAATTGGTCGTCGTAGCGATGGTCGCCCTGGAAGGTGGCGGCGATCGGGTTGAGTTTCAGGTATTCCTCCCAGTATTCGGCGTACAGCGCGGTCAGCTGTTTGGCCTTGTCGCCAGGTTGCTCGGTGGCGGGTGCTGCCGCATCGGCCGGCGCGGGGGCGGGTTTGCAGGCGGCCAGCATGGCGGCAAGAGCGAGCGTGGTGGCAAGAACGAGCGGGCGATGGTTCATGGGGTTCTCCGTGGGAATGTGGGGGATGTTGGATGAAGTCATTCGGGTTTCGCGGCGTGGCCGCGAAACAACGCCGCAATCCGCAACGTCGTCTGGTACGGCTCCGGATCATTGCGGTTGCTCAGGATCACGACGGTCAACTTCTCCTTCGGATAGCGCAGGATCGCGTTGCGCCCGCCGATGGTCTCGCCCGAGTGCCACAGCGCATCGCCGTTGATGCGCCAGCCGTAGCCGTACCAGGGTACGTCCGGTTCGGGCGTTTTCGTCTGTGGTGAAAAGGCGGCCTGCAGCGATGAGGCCTTCAACAGGCGCTCGTCGTACAGCGCCGCGTCCCACTTGGCCAGGTCGTCGATCGACGAATACACGCCGCCATCGCCCAGCGTGGCACTGGTGGCGCTCTGGTCCGTGCGCTGCCACTGGCCGTCGATTTCGCTGTTGCCGTAGGCGCGGTTGGCCACGGTGTCCTCGCCATCGACATGCACCACTGAAGTCGCCATGCCCAGTTTGTCGAAGATGCGTGTCTTGACGAAAGCCGGGAACGGCTGGCCGCTGGCTTTCTCGACGATCAGCGAAAGCAGGCAATACGCGCTGTTGCTGTAGCGGTAGTCGGTGCCCGGCGGGAAATACAGCTTGTCCTGCGTTTCCAGCAGTCTCAGCACGTCGGCGTCGTGCAACTGCCATTGCTGTTTTGCATCCATCACGTCCTCGTAGTCGATCAGGCCCGAGGTGTGGCTGAGCAGGTGGCGGATGCGGATGTCCGCGGTGGCCGGCGGCAATGTCGGCAGCCATTGCCGCGCCGGGTCATCGAGTGACAGCTTGCCGTCCTCGGCCAATAGCAGGATCGCGGCGGCGGTGAACTGCTTGCTGACGGAGGCCAGCCGGTAATTGGTCTGCGGCGTGGCGCGCACGTCGTTCTGCAGGTCGGCGTAGCCCCAGGCCTGGCGCACGATGGGCTGGCCGTCCTTCAACACCAGCAGCGACGCGCCGGGCACGTGGCCGTCGTAGCGCTGCATCAACTGGTCGATGGCGGTTTGCTGTTGCGGCGCGATCTGGGCCATGAGCGGAAAGGCGATGTGGACCGCGAAGGCGGCGATCAGGACGGGGAAAAACCGGCGGTTCAGGTGCATGGTCAGTCCCGTGCGGCTTCGAGCCGGAGTTGCTGTTCGCGATCGTGGCCCAGCCAGGCGCGGATGCCGTGGCGCATCAGGTACAGCAGCGGGATCATCGCCACCGCGGCCAGCATCTTGTAGCCGTAGTTGACCGTGCCGATGGCCAGGAACTGCGGCAACGGCCAGTGCTGCGGGCCGATCACGAAGGCGATATACAGCACCACGTAGCTGTCCACCAGTTGCGACACCGCGGTCGAGCCGGTGGCGCGCAGCCATACCCAGCGCTCGCCGGTGGCGCGACGGATGCGGTGGAACACCGCCACGTCGATCAACTGTCCGATCAGGAAGGCGATTACCGAGCCGCCGATCGACCACAGACCCTGGCCGAAGATCGCGGCGAACGCGGCCTGGTAGTCGGGCACGCCTTGCGCCTGCGCCGCGCCGACCCACCAGCCCGCCGGCGCGACATGGATGGCGGCGTAGGCGAACACGAAGCCGTAGGCGATCAGCGCCATCGCCAGCCACGAGACGAAGCGAACGCCGCGGCGGCCGAAGAATTCGTTGATGGTGTCGGTGAGGATGAACACGAACGGCCACAGCAGCGTGCCGACGGTGAAGCTCAGCGAGCCGCTCTGGCCGAACAGGTTCCATTGCAGTGGCGCGACGCCCAAGGTGTCTTCCAACGCGAAGATCTTGACCCCGATGAATTCGGCCAGCACCGCGTTGACGCACAGGAATGCGGACAGCGCAATGAACATGCGCACCGCGCGGTCGTCGATCGTGCGCGGTGCGTTCATCCGTTCAGCGTTCCTCTGCCTGCGGCTTGCCTTCCTGCTCACCCGCGCGTTCGCCCGCGCGGAGATTGCCTTCTTTTTCACCCGCGCGTTCGCCCGCGCGGGTGAAGGGCATCGCCTCCGGCGCCACCGCGCCGCCGCTGATGATGAAACTCATCGCCTGGTCAACGCTCCAGTCGGTCGGCGTCAGCAATTCCACCGGCACGATTTCCAGGTAGCCGGAGGTCGGGTTCGGCGTGGTCGGCACGTACACCGCGGCCAGTTCGCGGCCGCTGCCTTCTTCCTTCATCACCCGCGTCACCAAGCCGACCGATTTCATGTCGCGGTGGGGGAAGTCGATCAACACCACGCGCTGGGTGCTGCCCGGCTGCGTCTGCAAAATGTCCAGCAGCTTGCGCGCGCTGGAATAGATCACGTTGGCCAGCGGGATGCGTTCGATCAATTTCTCGAACCAGCCCAGCAGCCGCTGCCCGACCACGCGCCGCGCCAGCGTGCCGACCAGCAGGATCACCCCCAGCGTGGCGACCAGGGCGATGCTGTTCTGCACCCACAGCGCCTTGAACCAGCCCAGAGCCTGCGGGAACGACGCGGCAATGCGCTCGGACACCGGCCCGATCACCGGCTTGCTGATGTCCGACAACAGCACGAACACGAACTTCACCACCACCCACGTCAACCAGATCGGCAACAGGGTCAGCAGGCCGGTGAGGAAAAGTTTCTGCAGCGAGGCGCGGGGAGTGGGGCTGGGCATGGCGGCATTGTAGAGCGGAGCCTGCCGCGCTGCTCCTGCTCGTCCGCCTCGGGACGAAAAGCAGTGGGCGCGCCGCTGCGCGGTCATCGCGCCTTCGGCTTCAGCCGCACGTACAGCTGCTTGCGCACGCGGGCGACGACTTCGCCCTGCGCATCGAGGACATCGACCGGGAACCAGCGCAGGCATTTCTCGCCGGAAGCGGTGGCGGCGCGGATTTCGCCCACCACGGCGTCCTCCAGGCGGTACTCGGCGAACACCACGCCCTTGCCGGGCTTGACGAACTCGATCTCGGCAGCCTTGTCCCAGACGAAGTAGTCCTTGCCCAGCGTCTCCATGAGCAGCAGCATCCAGAACGGGTCGGTCATCGCGAACAGGCTGCCGCCGAAATGGGTGCCGACGTAGTTGCGATTCCACGGACGCAGGCGCAATTCGACGCGCGCGTGGCGCCAATCGGGCGCAAGTTCGGCGACGTGGATGCCGGCGAACAGGAACGGCGGCCACAGGTTCAGGCCGTGGCGCAGGGTGGAGGCTTTCATGCGGCGGACAGGCGGGATGGGGGCGCCCAGTTTGCCATACGCATGGGTATGGATGGTTTCCCCTTGGCCGGTCGATGCGGCTCCGCTGACGCGCGGGCAAGGAAAACTCAGAACAGCAGCGACGACATCTTCCTGCGGTACTGGCCGACCAGTTCGGCGTCGTCGATGACCTTGAAGGCGTCGATCAACGATTTCTTCGCCAGCCCGTCTTCGTAATTGCGGTCGCGGCGCAGCATCTCCAGGAACTGCGCCAGCGCGGCTTCGGCGTGGCCGCCGACCAGCGCCTGCACGCCCAGCAGGTGGCGTGCGCGCAGATCGTCGGGATTGACGGCGATGGCCGCTTCCAGCACCTGCGGCGGCGGTGCGTCCTTCAGCAGCGCGGCAAAATCGAGGCTGGCACGGGCGCGCATGGCGCGTTCGTCGGTGGCGAGGTTGGCGGGCAGGGCGTCGAGCAGTTTTTCGGCCTCGGCGGTGCCGCCGGTCTTCAGCAGGGCCAGGGCCAGATCCAGTTTCAGTTCGTCCTTGTCCGGTTCGGCATTGGCGGCGGCGCGCAGGCGCATCACTTCCTCGTGCGGATCCAGCGGCGCGACTTCGGCTTCGACGGGCTCCTCGGCGTTGGCGGCCGGCTGCACGCCGATCTGTTCCAGCACCTTGCGCAATTCGCCTTCCGGCAGCGCGCCGGGGATCGCGCCCAGCACCTGGCCGTCCTTCACCACCACCAGCGTCGGCACGCTGCGGATCTGGAACATGCCGGCCAGTTGCTGTTCCTGATCGACATCGACCTTGGCCACCTTGAACGCGCCGTTGTACTCGGTCGCCAGCTTGTCGAGGATCGGGCCCAGGGTCTTGCACGGCCCGCACCAAGTGGCCCAGAAATCGACGATCACCGGGGTTTCCAGCGATTTCTGCAGGACTTCGGCCTCGAAATTGGCGGCGGTGGCGTCGATAACGTGGAGGTTGGCGCTCATGGGAAGGCTCGCGTGAATAGTTGTCGGTGAAATGGTGGCAGACCGGTGCGATGCAAGTCGATGTAAAGTATATTTGACATTCGATCAATTTCATGTAAATTAAATATTACATTTAGTCTGCCAGAGGTTACATGGATATGGGCAAGCAGGAAAAGCTCGCATGGCTGGTATTCGCACTGTCGGCAGCCGGCGCGTTGTATCTGGGCTGGGTGCTGTTCGATCCGACCAATGGCCTGGATGAAGACGGCTTCGAACGTGCCCGAATGCATGCCTACTACCTGTGCTGGATATTCGGCGGCGTCGGTGCATGGGTTCGGCGGCAGTCGGGGCCATTGCAGGACGAACGCGACAGGCAAATCAATGCCAAGGCACTGGAGTCCGGTTATGGCGCATTGATGCTCATGCTGGTGGTGGTGACGGCCATCATTGGCTTGGACGATTACACGACCGTGATCCGGTCGCGTATTCCGGGCTGGACCGAAACGCTGATGCTTTTCTGCATTGCTGCATCGGTGCTTGTGTATTCGCTGGTGCGGTTGACGATGTATTGGCGCGACCGCCAATGACCAACACCCCCTCGCCAATCATATTCGCCGTCCGCGCTCCGAGCACGGAGAGATGACCCAATAGCCAATAGAAGGGATTCGTGATGACTGAAATTTTTGCGGGCATGAACAAGCAGGAAAAAATCGCCATCCTGGCGTTGGCCGTGACATGTTCCGGCATCGCCTACCTGATGTGGCAACTCTTTTTCGCCACGGGCGTTTTGGCGTCCGGGACCATGCCGGAGGGCGTGCGCGACAATGTGGCCAAGCTGTTCGCAGTGTTGATCCTGGGCTTCATGCTGATCCGGAACTTCGGCAGCGGACCGCTGGAGGACGAACGCGACCGGCAGGTCAAGGCGAAGGGAATGGAAGCCGGCTATTTCGCGCTGGTGTTGCAGTTGGTGGTTACCGGCGTCGCTGTCGGGTCGGATGCATACGCCAGTTACATCGGATCGCGTTCGAGCGCGTGGTTGGAGATGTACCTGCTGCTGTGCATCGCCGTTTCCGTGGCGGCGAACTATGCGGTCAAGGCGTTCCATTACTGGCGCGACCGTCGATGAGCGGTACCGCCATCGCCAACGACATCCGCCGCCTGCGCTTCGAGCATGGTGGGATGACCCAGCAGGCACTGGCCGATGCCTGCGGCGTCACCCGGCAGACGATCATCGCGCTGGAGGCGGGCCGCTATGCGCCGTCTCTGGAACTGGCGTTTCGGCTGGCGCGTGCGTTCGGGGTGGGCGTCGAGGACGTGTTCCGCTGGGAGGGGGAATGAGCCGGTTCGTCATGTTCGCGTTGCGGGTTGCGCCGATGCTGGCTGCCGCGTCTTTTTCCATCGCCGTGATCGTGTTCGGCGCAAGGCTTCCGGGTTATTCGCAAGCCCTGCACCCGGTCGCGCTGCTCGGGGCGAAGGGCTTTGCGGGTGCTGCTGCGTTCAACGTGCTGGCTTTCGCGCTGCCCGGCGCACTGGCTGCGTGCGCGGCCATCGGCCTGCGTGCGGCCATGCCGGCGCAGGCGCGCTGGCCGTTGCGGATCGGTGCGCAGGTGTTGCTGCTGGCGGCGCTGGCGTTCGCGGCGATGGGACTGTTGCCGCTGGACGTGGCCGATCTGGAAAACCCTGCCAGCCGCCTGCATGGCAGTGCGTGGATGCTGTGGTGCGTGGCTTTCGCGGCGGCTGGGCTGCTGCTGGGTTTCGGCTGGCTGGACGCGGGCGGGCCGGCGCGGGCGACGTTTGCCGCGGTGGCGACGGTGGTGTTCGCGGCGTTCTTCCTGCCGGCGCTGGCACTGCCGGGCCTCGCCCAGCGGCTGGCGTTCGCGGGCTGGTGGTTGTGGCTGGCGTGGGTCGGCAGGCGGTCGCCGGGAGCGGGTCCTGCTGCGCTGCGGTAGAATTCACGGCTTTCCGCAGCCGTCCGCCACGCGCAGCCCATGTCCGCCGAAACCGCAGCCTACGATCCCCAATCCGTCGAATCCGCCGCCCAGCAGTTCTGGAACGACAGCCAGGCCTTCGAGGTCAAGGAGGACGCCGGCAAGCCCAAGTACTACTGCCTGTCGATGCTGCCGTATCCGTCCGGCGCGCTGCACATGGGCCACGTGCGCAACTACACCATCGGCGACGTCATCAGCCGCTACAAGCGCATGACCGGGCACAACGTGCTGCAACCGATGGGTTGGGATGCTTTCGGCCTGCCGGCGGAAAACGCCGCGATCAAGAACAGGACCGCGCCGGCCAAGTGGACCTACGCCAACATCGCGCACATGCGTTCGCAATTGCAGTCGCTGGGCTACGCGATCGACTGGAGCCGCGAGTTCGCCACCTGCACGCCGGACTACTACGTCCACGAGCAGCGCATGTTCACCCGCCTGCTGCGCAAGGGCCTGGCCTACCGCAAGAACGCGGTGGTCAACTGGGACCCGATCGACCAGACCGTGCTGGCCAACGAGCAGGTCATCGACGGGCGCGGCTGGCGCAGCGGTGCCTTGGTCGAGAAGAAGGAAATCCCGCAGTGGTTCCTGCGCATCACCGATTACGCGCAGGAGCTGCTCGACGGCCTGGACAAACTGGAAGGCTGGCCCGAATCGGTCAAGACCATGCAGCGCAACTGGATTGGCCGCAGCGAAGGTCTGGAAATCCAGTTCGGCGTGGAAGGCTGCGCCGAACCGCTGACCGTGTTCACCACCCGCCCGGATACGCTGATGGGCGTGACCTTCGTGTCCATCGCCGGCGAACACCCGCTGGCGGTCAAGGCGGCGAAGGACAACCCGCAACTGGCCGCCTTCATCGATGCCCTGAAGCAGGGCGGCGTGTCCGAAGCCGAACTGGAAACCCAGGAAAAGCGCGGCATGGACACCGGCTGGAAGGCCATCCACCCGATCACCGGCGAAAAGGTGCCGGTGTGGGTCGCCAATTTCGTGCTGATGGGCTATGGCACCGGCGCGGTGATGGCGGTGCCGGGGCATGACGAACGCGATTTCGAATTCGCCGGCAAGTACCAATTGCCGATCAAGCAGGTGATCGCGCTGAAGTCGCCGAAGAACGACGCCGAAGCGACCTACGACGCGACGAAATGGCAGGACTGGTACGGCGACAAGACCCGCGACATTGAATTGGTGAATTCCGCCGAGTTCGACGGGCTGGATCACCACGGCGCCTTCGAGGCGCTGGCCGAACGCTTCGAACGCAAGGGCCAGGGCCAGCGCCGCGTGAATTACCGCCTGCGCGACTGGGGCGTTTCCCGCCAGCGTTACTGGGGCTGCCCGATCCCGGTGATCTATTGCGACAGGTGCGGCGCGGTGCCGGTGCCGGACGATCAACTGCCGGTGGTGCTGCCGGAGAACGTGACCCTGGACGGGGTGAAATCGCCGATCAAGGCCGACCCGGAATGGCGCAAGTGCCAGTGCCCGGATTGCGGCGGCGCGGCCGAGCGCGAAACCGACACCTTCGACACCTTCATGGAATCCAGCTGGTACTACGCGCGCTACACCAGCCCCGGTGCCAAGGACATGATCGACAAGCGCGGCAATTACTGGCTGCCGGTCGATCAATACATCGGCGGCATCGAACACGCGATCCTGCACCTGATGTATTTCCGCTTCTACCACAAGCTGCTGCGCGACGCGCGGCTGGTTGACAGCGACGAACCGGCGACCAACCTGCTGACGCAGGGCATGGTGATTGCCGAAACCTTCCATCGCGACAGCGCCGATGGTTCCAGGGACTGGATCAATCCGGCCGACGTGGAAATCCAGCGCGACGACAAGGGCCGCGTGGTCGGCGCGACGCTGCGCGCGGACGGCCAGCCGGTGAAGATCGGCGCGGTCGAGAAGATGTCCAAGTCGAAGAACAACGGCGTGGATCCGCAGACGATGGTCCGCAAGTTCGGCGCGGACACCGTGCGCCTGTTCTCGATGTTCGCCGCGCCGCCGGAACAGTCGCTGGAATGGAACGAGGCCGGCGTCGAAGGCATGTCGCGTTTTCTGCGCCGGCTGTGGACGCAGGTGCAGAAGCATGCAGAAAACGGCGTTGCGCCGGCGCTCGAAGTCGCTTTGTTGAATGCCGAACAAAAGGCATTGCGCCGCAAGACCCACGAGACCATCGCCAAGGTCGGCGACGACTACGGCAAGCGTTACAGCTTCAACACCGCGATTGCCGCGGTGATGGAACTGAGCAACGCTTTGTCGAAGTTCGACGACGACAGCGCGCAGGGCAGGGCGGTGAAGCAGGAGGCGCTGGAAGCCGCAGTGCTGCTGCTCAACCCGATCACCCCGCATGCCAGCCATGCGTTGTGGCAGGTGCTGGGCCATGCGGAAACTTTGCTGGAGGACGTGCCGTTCCCGCAGGCCGACGCGGCGGCGCTGGTCAAGGACGAACTGACTTTGGCGGTGCAGGTCAACGGCAAGTTGCGCGGCACGATCGTCGTGGCTGCCGGCACGCCGAAGGACGCCATCGAAAAGCTCGCCCAGGCCGAGCCGAACACCACCAAGTTCATGGAAGGCATGGTGGTGAAGAAGATCATCGTGGTGCCGGGCAAGATCGTGAACATCGTGGCGGCGTGAGTGGCGCCGTTTCGGGGCGACAACGCCCCGAAGCGAGGCAAGTCGCCTGCTTCTCCGGCTGGAAGTCGGCGGCGGCGTCGCTTGCAAGGGGTCGGTAAAAGCAGGTTTCCACATGCTGCGGGCCGCAGGCATGCGGCTTCCCCTTTGCGGCGCCGCAGGCGCGACTTCACCTGATTCATCTTCCATCCGGCTAGGCTATTGCCGCCCCCGATCGGCTCGTCCAGACTTCCGCCCATGATGCGAACCCCATTCCCGCGGCTTGCCGCCCTTGCCCTGCTGGTCGCCGGCCTGTCCGCCTGCGGCTTCCACCTGCGCAACCGGATCGCCCTGCCGCCGGATCTGGGCCCGATCAAGGTGACCTCCACCTCCCGTTACAGCCCGCTGGCCGAATCGGTGGCGCGCGGCCTGCAGGCCGGCGGCGCGACGCTGGCGGACGAAAAGGCCACGAAAGTCGCTGCCTTGAAGATCTTGTCCGAACGCTGGGGCGACCGCCCGATCGCGATCGACGAGCTCGGCCGCGCGCAGGAATACAACCTGCGCTATGCCGCCGTGTTCACGCTGCTGCACGCCGACGGCAGCGAACTGGTGCCGCAGCAGGTGGTCGAACTATCGCGCGATTACATCACCCCGCCGTCCGATACCACCGGCACCGATACCGAGCGCGAAGTGCTGGCCAACGAATTGCGCCGGGAAATGGCCGCCTCGATCCTGCGCCGCGTTGACAGCGTGCTTCAGAGTGGCGCGTTGCAAAGCGGCCCGAGCGCCCCGCCGGGACAAGCCGCTGCGCCGGAAGCCGCCGCGCCGTCCGAAGCCGCGCCGCCGGTCCAGCCCGAACCCTGATGGAACTGCCCCCGGAACGGCTGGCCGCGCACTGCGCCGAAGGGCCGCTGCCGCCGGCCTGCCTGATCGCCGGGCCGGAGACCCTGCGCGTGCTCGAAGCCGCCGACGCGGTGCGCAGCGCCGCACGTGCGCAAGGCATCGGCGAGCGCGAAGTGTTCGATGCCGATGGCCGCGATTTCGACTGGAACACGCTGCAATCCAGCTTCGACGCGCCCAGTCTGTTCAGCGCGCGGCGCTTGCTGGAACTGCGCCTGCCCACCGGCAAGCCCGGAAAGGAAGGCGCGAAAGTCATCGAGGAGTTCTGCGCCGACCCGCCGCCGGACGTGGTGCTGCTGGTCACCGCCGGCGAATGGAGCAAGGCCCATGCCGGCAAGTGGAGCGATGCCATCGGCCGCATCGGCGTGGTGTCGGTTGCCTGGGCGATCAAGCCGCACGAGATGAATGGCTGGATCGAATCGCGATTGCGCGCGCGCGGCCTGCGCGCCGACCGCGACGCGGTGCAACTGCTGGCCGAGCGCGTCGAAGGCAACCTGCTGGCCGCCGCGCAGGAGATCGACAAGCTGGCGCTGCTGGCCGATGGCGAAACCCTGGACGCGGCCACGATGCAATCGCTGGTGGCCGATGCCGCGCGCTTCGACGTGTTCCGCCTGATCGACGCGATGCTGTCCGGGCAGGGCGCACTGGCCGCGCGCATGTTGTCCGGTCTGCGCGCCGAAGGCGAGAACGTCGCCGGCCTGTTGCCGATGATCGTGCGCACCCTGCTGCAATGCGCGGCGCTGGCCCAGGTGCAGGCGCGCGGCGGCAACGTGTCTGCGGAAATGAAATCGCAAGGCATCTGGGAAAGCCGCCAGGCCCCGTTCAAGCGCGCCCTGCAACGCCACGCCAACCCCGCGCGCTGGGACCGCTTCGTCGCCGAAGCCTCGCGCGCCGACCGCACCGCCAAGGGTCGCGGCCCCGGCGACGCCTGGCTGCTGCTGGAGCGCCTGCTGCTGGCGGTGGCGGCGGCAAAGGCGACGAAGTTGTTGGCGGCATGAAGCGCCGACCGGTTGCTGGTTGTCGGTCCCTGGTTGCCGGAAACTGGCGGGCAGCTTCTTGACCGGCAACCGACAACCCATGCTCCACCTCATCTACGGCGGCACTTTCGACCCGATCCACGATGGCCATCTCGCCATCGCCCGTGCCGCGCGCGATGAGCTGTGTACCGACGTCTGGTTGATGCCCGCCGCCGATCCGCCGCATCGGCCCGCGCCGGGCGCGGACGCGCAACAACGTGCGGCGATGCTGGCGCTGGCAGTTGGCGATGAACCAGGCCTGCACGTCGATTTGCGCGAACTGCGCCGCGCGCAGCGCGAGCCACAGGCGCGTTCGTACACCATCGACACCTTGCGCGAATTGCGCGGCGAACTCGGCGATGACGCGCCGCTGGCGATGCTGGTCGGCGCCGACAGTTTTGTCGGCCTGCCAGGTTGGCGGCAATGGCGCGAGCTGTTCGATCTGGCCCATATCGTGATTGCCGAACGCCCCGGCAGCCCGCTCGACGGCGGCTTGCCGCCGGAACTGGCTGCGGCAGTCGCCGGCCGCTGGCGCGACGATGCAGGCGCGCTTGCCGCCGCGCCGGCCGGCGGCCTGTTCCGCCTGCACCAGCCGCTGCACCCCGAATCGGCCACCGGCATCCGCCAACGCATCGCCGCAGGCGGGCCGTGGCGCGAAGGCCTGCCGCCGGCGGTCGCCGACTACATCGCCGCGCACGGCCTGTATCGACGAGCGGCGCTATAATCGGCTCCGGTTTTCCGCAAGCATCTACGCCTTTGACCAGCCAAGCGCAAATCATCAAGACCCGACTGCCCAACCCGCCGCCGCCCACGCCGATCCTGTTGGCCAACGTGCACGCCGCCGTCGAGGAACTCAAGGCCAAGGATGTCGTCGAAATCGACGTGCGCGGCAAATCCAGCGTCACCGACTACCTGGTGATCGTCTCGGGCACTTCCACCCGCCACGTCAAGTCGATCGCCGACGAAGTGGTCAGGTTCGCCAAGAAGCTGGACGTGATGCCGCTGGGCGTGGAAGGCGAGCGCGAGGCCGAATGGGTGCTGGTTGACCTGGGCGACGTGGTCGTCCACGTGATGCTGCCGCGCGTGCGCGAGTTCTACGCACTGGAACGGCTGTGGACGGTCGGCGACCAGGGACCGGACGAAACGGCTTCGGAAACGGCGGACGAGAGCCGCCTCTGATCGCGGCATGGCGGAGCAACGCCCGCGATGAAAGCCCGCCTGATCGCCACCGGCGAGCGCGCGCCGGCCTGGGTGGCCGAAGGTTTTGCCGAATACCGCAAGCGCCTCTCGCACTGGCTGCCGCTGGAACTGGTGGAGGTGGAGCCGGGCCTGCGCGGCAAGGGCCGCGACCCGCAACGCGCCATCGAGGACGAAGGCCGGCGCGTGCTGGCCGCCTTGCCGAAGAACGCCCACGTCATCGCGCTGGAAGTCACCGGCCGCCAGCACTCGTCCGAACAACTGGCGCAACGCCTCGAACACTGGCGCAGTCAGGGCCGCGACCTGGCCTTCCTGATCGGCGGCCCGGAAGGCCACGCCCCCGAGGTGCTGGCCGCCGCGCACGAACAATGGTCGCTGGGTCCGCTGACCCTGCCGCACATGCTGGCGCGCCTGCTGGTGGCCGAGCAGCTATACCGCGCGGCGGCGCTGCTGGCGAATCACCCTTATCACCGCGCCTGAAGCGTTTTTCTGCCAATGGCTCAGGCTCGCCTTGCGGATCGGCGAGTCGGCATATCGCCTGCATTGATTCAACAGCCTCATCAGCAGGCTGGTAGCCTGAAGCTGCACGACATTGTTATCACCCGGCCGCATCGTCGTATCCAGCAACTGGCGCGCGTGCGCGATCGCCTCGTCCCATCGGCTGGCCTGCTCCGCTTGCGTCACTGCCTGTTATTGCGCCTGCAACGAAACCAGCGATCGCTCCTCATGCGCGCTGGCCCAAGGCAAGCGGACATGCGTACAGCATCAGAACTGCAACGCACGCGGTACCCTTGTGTCAAGAGGCTTGCGGTGCCGGCAACGACGATCGACTCATGCTCGATGATCCGTTTGTGTTCATGACATTTTCCGCATGCAGCGTTCGCGTTCGATAGGAGCGGCATGGCATCACCCGTTGCGCGCAAAAGCGCCGATCATGCCTCGTCCAGCAGGAAGTCGAGGATGCCGTCGGCATCAATCTTGCCGGTCGTGCGTATGCCGAAGCAACTGCCGTCCTTCAGTCGAATGCCGAGGTAATCGTAGGGGCCGCCACGGTCGCGCATTTCATCTTCGACCATGCATTCGAACTTGACGATGTCGCCGGCTTGCCAGCGCACGCTCCAAGGGCCTTCGCTGAAGCCTTGCCAGGTTCCACCGCGCCAGAAGGTGACGCGGCGATTTTCGTCGAAGGGGTCCAGTCTTGGAGAAACATGTCGTGCATCCTCCGGGTAGTAGTAAATGTCGTGCTCCACAAAATCCGGTTTCAGCGTTTGCACGGGAACCGGCGCGTCGGGTTCCGGGAAGAGAGCATGCAACCAGTCCAGATAGGCGGATGTGGACAGTCCGATGCTGCCGTGGCCGTGCCCACCGACTTCGAAACTCAGGCCGATATCCAGGTCGCGCCCATCCCATTCGAAGAAGCTGTACCAGCTTGGGCGGAATTCGGGCTCCGGCTCGTCTGCCGCGACCTTGGCACGTTCGAAGGTGGCTACGACATCGGGTCTCTCCGCCTTGCCGTTGACGCCGGAGAACACGAACCAGATGGATTGCGGCGGGTAGCGCCCGAAGGGTTCGTCGTTGTTGCATGCTTCCGCAGCGAGAACATGCAGCGGCCCGATCTGCAACGGACCATCGGCACCGGCCAGCAGCCAGCTCTGCAACTGGCGGGCCATGGCGCGCGAATCCAGCCGAACCCGTTGTGCCACCGCCAGCATTGGCAGGCAGGTCCACAATGTTCGCGCGATGTTTTGCCGAGACGACAGCACTTGCCCAATGTCGGCCGGCGCGATGCCGAAGCGTTGCGACAGAAAGGCATATAGCGGCGCCTCCACCGATCTCGGTGCCGCCATGTGCTTGTCGTATCCATCAAGCCTGCCGAAGGTCAGGTGCAGGAGGGGATGATCCGTTCGATCCATCTCGCGCCAATGCTTGCTGATCTGGATGTGGCCGGTTTCGGACCACGGCAGGACACGGTTCGGGTCGTAGCTGTCCCAGTGCAGCACCTCGGTATCGAACGGAATGGCAGGGTCGGCATGGTGCGGATCGACGGGCTCGGCCAATTCATCCAGTCCGTGACCGCCGGCAAACAAGCCCGGTTTGGGCAGGCGCGAGAAATCGAAGTCGTAACCGCGATGTGTTTCCAGTTCCCGCCATTTGCCCAGCCGGCAGTTGGCGTCCCGTGGATTGATCCAGACCTGCCGTGCATACAGACCCAGCAGCCTGGCCTGCTCCTGCATGTGCAACGGGAAGTTGCGCAGTTGCACGGTACGGTAATACCCGTCGAAACCCGTCACCGGCTGCGGCGGAGTGAAGCGCAGCCACGAACCCAGGTCGTGCCCGCCCACGCGCAGGCTGCACAGTTCCAGTTCGCCGGGCGGATTGCGCAGATTCTCGAAGATGAAATGGTCGTAGGTTTCGATGTCCATGGGATTCATGCGGCTGTCGGAAACTGCAACGTTCCGGATCCTGCAATCGGGTCGCTCATGGCATCGGTTCTCGGTTGCGGGAACAGGAAGTGGCGCGATTATCCGGCATCGTCCGGCAGCCACTCGCGCACATAGTTGTCGCGGCTGTCCACCCAGGCTTGCACGATGCGATCGGCGATGGTGCGGGCCTTGGCTTCGGGAAGATTGTGGTGACGCATCAGCCAGGCGACGGTTTCGCGTCGGGTCGGTTCCAGGGCGGCCAATGCCGCTTCCCGGTCGGCCGATGGCCAGTGCGGATTGTTGGCCCAGGCTTCGATGCAGGCACGCGGGTCTTGCTCCCAGGCGTTCGGGTCGGACAGAAACAGCGCAGGCGCGACCGTGGCCATCAGTTCATCGCTGCGCCATTGCGCGTAACTGGCGAAACGAATGGTGCCCATCCGCGATGCGTCGATCGAAGAAAGCAGCGAGTGAAAGGCCTGTTCCAGCGCTTTCCAGCCAGGCTGTTCGAACAGGTCGCCTCGCGGTTCGCACAACGGCGCGTCGTCATCACGGCTGGAGCCATACAACGAACCCATCGCATTGAACGCGGCCCAGCCTTGGCGGGCGAAGACGAAACAATGCACATATGGGCGGCTGCCACTGAAATCGTAATCGGCACGTTCGATCCACATTCGCAGCAGCATCAATTCGCTGGTGCCAGGCAGGGTTTTGGTGTCGGCGACGGCATCGTGCAGCACGCTGGCGGCGTAGTTGTCGGCTTGCTCCAGCGCCACCGTGGCTCGTGCCCGTGCCGCCTCGGTCGTCGCAGCGCTCACGCCGGAAGCTGGCTCGAAGCGGCCCAGATATACCCGCCAGGCATCAGCCAGTGGCGAGCGGTAGTCGGCCAGAGCATGGGCGGCGACTGCGGGATCGGCGGGAATCGTGGCGACGATTCTGTCGAAGGCGGCTTCGGCGGTTTTCGCCAGTGCCTCCAGTTCGCGCTGCCGCGCCTGCATGCTCTTTGCAAGGCAGTCCACGTCGCTGCAAGCATCGCGTTTGGCCATCCATTGCCGCTGCGAATCGCGCAATGCACCGCGCTGTGCGTTCGGTGTGACATCGCGCGCGTTGGCATAGTCTTCCTGAAGACGCTCGTCCGCGGACGACAGTGACGGATTGGAGCAGATCAGCAACTCGGTTTCCCCGGCGGCCTTGTCGCAGTCGAACGAGGCCGCCGCTGCCGGTGTGGCCAGCGCACACAGCGGCATGAACATCCATGAGTATCTCATCCGCATCTCCTTGTCGAGGATTGGTTCGTGTTTTTCTGCGGCGACCAACTCATCAGTCGGAACAGGGCACTTGTCGGGGCATCGATTCGTCTCCGCCGATAGAGGTTTGAACGCAGGTGGCGGGACGGTAGGTTTCGCCATCGAAGTGGTATTCGGTGGTCAGGGACAGGTTTGCGGCTTGCCGTGTTCGTACCTGCACGTCCAGCCAGCCGTGATGGCGGGTCTGCAAAGGCGTTACGTCGTCGCCGTAGCCGTCGTCGAGGATTGTGCGCCACTGCCCATGGCATCTCCGCAACAGGGTGATCCTGCAGCCGCCGCCGCCGCAATCGTCGCTGTCGATGATCTGGTAGGCAAGGCCTTCGGTTCCGGGACCGAGTTGTTTCTGTGTAGCGTTGGCAATGGCTGGCATCGATGGGGTAGCTGCCGTAGTCCTTGCAGTGGCGAAAAACGCGGCCGCGGCAACAAGTGCGCAATGCATCGGCAACGAAGGTCGGATGGCGGACAATATGCAGATCATTGTGGCATGTCCGGTTCGCACGCGTTGCGGTTTGGCCGAAGCGGATTAGGACATAGCGGGCGTTTGTCGCCCGGAGTGAAGGCATGGTGGTTCCGCTTCACTGTGGCACCTCGAGCCAGCCGACGATTGCGCCATGGGTCGGGTTGCGGTAACGCACTTGCAGCCAGCGTTCATCGTCGCTGGCATCAAGCAATTCCACCTGATCGCCGGCAACCAGGTAACGCCCCTTGGCGTCATCGCCGGGGCGATCATGCAAAGGCACGTGCGGTGGCACCACGCGCGCGCCAAGCGGATGCAGTGCATCCGTGCCATTGGGGATGTCCAGCGGGTTTCCCACCACATGGTCTTGGCGTTTGCCATGGGGGTCGTAGCTGTTCCACACGGCGAGCACCGGAAGATCGTCGGCCTGCTCCAGTGCCAGCAGCGGTTGCAACTGTTCAACTCGCATGTAGATTTCGCGAAACGCACGGTACAGGTACAACCGTGCGCCGTCGTAGCGGTAAATGTCGGTGTGCCACAATGGCCCGCCACGGCAACTGCTGGTCAAGGTCTTGCTGGCGGCATCGGGCGTCACCCCCCAGAAACCTTCACATGACGCCTTGGCGTTGGATGGAGGTTGCAGCAGGCGGAATTGGTTGCTGGCCGGATCGTAGAGGTAGATCGTGTCCGCTTCGTTCACTTGGCCGAGAACAGCGCTCGATTCCAGATCCTGATAGCCGTCGAAGTTGTAGTCGTCATGGCTGAGCGAGGAGTCTCCTTCCTCATCGCTGCTGGCCTGCAAGTGCTGACGCTTCGGTGAACGGTTGGTACCGACCTCGATCGAGCCGTCATCGCGTAGGTGCGCATCAGCGACGATGCCCGGTGCGACATTGAAGCTGAATTCCTGCTCCGCTGCGCAGCAAGCCGAGGCCAGCGACAGCAGTGCAAAAGCGGAAAACAAGCGGTTTGCAGGCATGATGGCGATCCTGTGCATTTCAGTTAAAATCGAGGCCGCGAAGATCGTCGCGCAAGACAGAATGGTTTTTCCCCTGATCCTGATAGTGGATGAAATCCACATGCAGTTTGCCGTTCTCGACGGAAAACGCGGCGTAGTTATTTTCCTTCGTTTCAGATCCGGCCAATGCGATGTTGCGCAGGCAACTGGAGATGAGGATTCTCGATATCACCCTTGGCGAAGAGGCTACATCGACCACGTTGAGCGTTTCTTCGACGCCCGCGCCGCATTCGCCCATGCCATCCCCGCTCGACGAACGTCGGATCGAGACATACAGAAGTTTGTTGTCGCCAAGATACGGTTGAAGCCCGACCGGCAACAACGCGATGTCGCCATCGGCATCGACTAGGCCGGGGTCGAGTGAACGCGGGATCCGCTCGATGACATGCGACTTGCCATTTGCTACGAGAATCACCAGCAGGTGCTTGGTGTCGTATCGAAGCCGGTATTCCGACCCGCGAAGTTTTATCCCGGAAAATTTTCCGGGTCTGGTGTCCCTGCCCGCAGGTTCCGCATGCGTTGTCTGCGCCGGATTTCCGCCAGGCATGCCACTGGCCGTCGATGCGGCGATGATCAGGAAAACAGCGGTGACGATTGCTTTTGATGGCATGCGTGTTGTCCGGCTCGGTATCCGAGGGTTTCCCACGTTTTTCCATTAAATATCAGCAAGTTATCGCTGATTGGGGTGGAGGCGAGCGCGCATGGGGCAGTCTCCGAAGAAAGAGGACTGACCGCCATGCGCGCCAGCCGAGTATTGCAAACGTGCCTGCCCGAATCACTGTCGGCGATGCACGCCTTGCGTGAGCGAACGTTGTTGCAGGCCGTGGAAGCACTGATTGACGGTAACTGGTTGACCCTGATCGACGTGCCCCCGTTCATGGCGTGCTTGGATGTAGGTCGGGGCTACGCCCCGACATCTCCGCCGGCAAGCCAACAGCGCGTCGGGGACGTAGCCCCGACCTACCGAAGCGATAAATCCTTCGTTAAGGATAGCCGTGCGCTGTCGCCGGGGGTCGCGGCCAGCGCGGCAGGGATGTCGCGCGCGCGAGTCGGGGCAGGATTGCCCCGACCGAGCGAAAAGCGGCCCCCGGCGACAGGGCACGGCGTCGTACCGAAGCCGGGATGACGTTTCGCTTCTTACTTGCCCAACTCGAACACCACGTTCAAGTTCACCGACAACACGCTTTCGCCCGGCGAAACCTGGGTGGACTCGGTGCTGGCGTCCATTGCCTTGATCGCCATCATCGGCACCGGGCGCGGCAGGCCGCCGCTGCCGCTTTCGTCGATGCTGACGATGCGGCGCACGCGCAGGTTCAGCGCCTTGGCGTAGGTGTCGGCGCGCGCCTGCGCCTTTTGCAGCGCGGCCAGGCGGGCTTCGTCCTGCACCGGTTCGGGCTGGTCGATGCCGAAGCTGGGGCCGTTGATGTCGTTGGCGCCGCTGGCGGCCAGCGCGTCCAGCACCTTGCCCAGTTTGGCAATGTCGCGCACCTTCAGGCTGACCGAATTGCGCGCCTCGTAGCCGGTGATCTTCGGCGGCTGGTTCTGTTCGAAATGATATTGCGGGTTCAGGCTGATGCCGCTGGTCTGGATGTCCTTCTCGGCGATGCCGGCGGCCTTGATCGCGTCCATCACCCTGGCCATTCGCGTGGCGTTCTCGCGCATCGCGGTGTTGCCATCGCTTGCCTGGGCGACCACGCCGGCCGAGATCGTGGCCACGTCGGGCACGCGCCGGGCTTCGGCGCGGGCGGAAACGTTGAGCAGGGTGCCGTCGGTGGTGATGGTGGCGTTCTGGGCGTGGGCGGACATGGCAAGGATTCCGGGAACAAGGGACAGGGCAAGCAGCAGGGAGCGGATGGGGTGACGCATGGGGATCTCCTCGGGTGCGGTGGGCGGGATGTTAGTCCGATGAACGTGCTGTGAGCCGCTGCGGGGTTTGGCGTTTCCGGGCGAATTGCGTGGTCATTCAGTCAGCCGGCGCGGGTTATTCTCACGCGATGCTTTTTCTCGCCTCGCAATCCCCCCGCCGCGCCGAACTGCTGACCCGCCTGGGCCTGCAATTCGAGCGCATCGACCTGGACCTGCCCGAAATCCGCCAGCCGGGCGAAACCGCCGCCGGTTACGTGCGCCGGGTGGCGCAGGAAAAGGCCGTGGCCGGGCTGGCGAAACTGGGCGCGCCGGCCGCTGCGGTGGTGCTGGGCGCGGATACCGAAGTGGTGCTGGACGATGACGTGTTCGGCAAGCCGAAGGACCCGGCCGATGCGGCGGCGATGCTGCGCCGCCTGTCCGGGCGCACGCACCGGGTCATCACCGCCGTGTCGCTGGCCGCCGCCGGGCGCGCGGCGCAGGCCGAATCGGTCACCGAGGTGACCTTCGATGCATTGAGCGACGCCGACATCGCCGGTTACCTGGCCAGCGGCGAGGCGATGGGCAAGGCCGGCGCCTACGCCATCCAGGGCCGCGCCGAACGGTTCGTGACCCGCCTCGACGGCAGCCATTCCGGCGTGATGGGCCTGCCGTTGCACGAGACGGCGAAATTGTTGAAGCAATTCGGAGTGCTCTGATGTCCGAGGAAATCCTCGTCAACGTGACCCCGCGCGAAACCCGCGTGGCGGTGGTCGAGAACGGCATGTTGCAGGAACTGCACCTCGAACGCGGCTGGAGCCGTGGCGTGGTCGGCAACATCTACAAGGGCAAGGTGCAGCGGGTGATGCCGGGCATGCAGGCGGCCTTCGTTGACATCGGCCTGGGGCGTGCCGCCTTCCTGCACGCCAACGACATCGTGCGCAGTGCGCCGGTCGGCGACGACGGCGACGACGTGGCGCTGGGCCCGGCCGCCAGCGCGTCGATCATGGACCTGCTGCGCGATGGGCAGGACATCGTGGTGCAGGTGGTCAAGGACCCCATCGGCAGCAAGGGCGCGCGCCTGACCACGCAGATCAGCATTCCATCGCGTCATCTGGTGCTGTTGCCGCAGTCGCGGGTGATCGGCGTGTCCGCGCGGGTCGAGAACGAAGGCGAGCGCCTGCGCCTGAAAACCCTGATCGGGCGGCTGGCCGAAAGCCACGGCGGCTACGGCTACATCGTTCGCACCAATGCAGAAGGCCAGCCGGAGGAAGCCCTGGCCGAAGATATCGCCTACCTGTCGCGGGTGTGGAACGTGGTCGAGCGGCGTGGCCGCGAAGCGCCTTCGCAGACCTGCATCTACGAAGACCTGAGCCTGCCGTTGCGCGCGGTGCGCGATCTGATCCGCAAGGACGTGGAAAAGGTGCGGGTGGATTCGCAGGAAACCTACGAAAAACTGCAAGCCTTCGTCGCCAAGTACATGCCGCCGCTGGCCGAGCGCATCGAGCATTACCCCGGCGACCGCCCGATCTTCGACCTGTACGGTGTCGAGGACGAGATCGGCCGCGCGCTGGACAAGCAGGTGCCGCTGAAATCCGGCGGCTATCTGGTGATCGACCAGACCGAGGCGATGACCACCATCGACGTCAACACCGGCTCGTTCCTCGGCCAGCGCAACCTGGAGGAGACCGTCTATCGCACCAACCTGGAGGCGGCGCAGGCGCTGGCGCGGCAACTGCGCCTGCGCAACCTGGGCGGCATCATCATCATCGACTTCATCGACATGGACGATGCCGAACACAAGCGCCAGGTGTTGCGCACGCTGGAAAAGTCGCTGTCGCGCGACCACGCGCGGACCACGGTCCATGACTTCTCGCCGCTGGGACTGGTGGAGATGACGCGCAAGCGCACGGTCGAAAGCCTGCAACGGCAATTGTCCGAGCCGTGCCCGGAGTGCAGCGGTCGCGGTTCGATCAAGACCGCCGAGACGGTGACCTACGAAATCTTCCGCGAGATCACCCGTGCCGTGCGCCAGTTCGAGGCCGCGCGGCTGCTGGTGGTCGCCTCGCCGAAGGTGGTGGCGCGGATCACCGACGAAGAATCCCCGGCGGTGGCGGAACTGGAGGAATTCCTCGGCAAGTCGATCCGTTTCCAGGCCGACGACCAGTATTTGCAGGAGCAGTTCGATGTCGTGCTGCTTTGAAGCCGTGATTCGTCATTCGTCATTCGTGATTCGTGAAAGCGAAGCACGGCTTTTGCCTTTGCGAATCACGAATGACGAATCACCCATCACGGCTTTCCCCTGATGCCTACCCCGCTGCGCCGACGTCTGCGCCTTGCCCGTCGCGGCACTGCCTATGCCGTGGCGATCGCGCTGGTGTGCGTGGCGATCGTGGTGGGCGTGGCCAGCCGCCTGTTGCCGTTGGCCGAGCGGCACCCGGACAGGATCGCGGCGTGGCTGAGCGCGCGCGCCGGCCGGCCGGTGACGTTCGATGCGGTTCGCACCGAGTGGACGCGGCGAGGGCCTTTGCTGCGCCTGGAGGGCTTGCGTGTCGGCCTGCCGGGCGCGCAGGCGGGCGAAGGCGAGGGCGTACGCATCGGCCAGGCCGAAGTGCTGGTGGCGATGTATGGCGGCCTGCTGCCGGGGCATGCCTTCACCGAAGTGCGTTTGCGCGGCCCGTCGCTGACCCTGCAACGCGCCGATGACGGCGCGTGGTCGGTGCAGGGCCTGCCGGGACAGGTCGATGGCGACCCGCTGAAGGCGCTGGAAGGCCTGGGCGAATTGCAGGTGATCGACGGCAGCTTGGCGATCGTCGCGCCGTCGCTGGGCTGGAACGTGCAATTGCCGAAGATCGACCTGCGCGTGCAGGCCAACGACGGGCGCGTGCGCGCCGGCGCACGGGTGCTGGCGCGCGAAGACGGCGAACCCTTGCGCGCGACGCTGGATTTCGACCGCCAGCGTGGCAATGGCCGCGCCTACCTGCAAGCCGGGCCGGCGGCGGATCTGCACGACTGGTCGCCGCTGCTGGCCTGGGCCGGCGTGCGCGTGGAGGCGGGGCAGGGCCGCACCGAAACCTGGGTGCGCCTGCGTCAACATCGCGTGGAAGCGCTGACCGCCAACGTGCAACTGCGCCAGTTGGCCTTGCTGCGCGATGCCTCGCAAGGCAAACAGCGCGTGGTGTTCGACGAGGTGGGCGGTCGCCTGCGCTGGCGCGTGCGCGAAGGCGGTTGGCGGCTGGATGCGCCGACGCTGCGCATCGGCCGGCAGCGCGACGCGCCGGCGCAGAAACTCGACGGCCTGCTGCTGGCCGGCGGCAAGGATTACGCCTTGCAGGCGCAGCAGATCGACGCCGCGCCGCTGTTCGCATTGCTGGCCTTGAGCGATTTCGCCGAACCCGGCCTGCGCGACTGGCTGGTCGCCGCGCGCCCCGATGCGCAATTGTCGAAGCTGTCGCTGGCCGGCGTGCGCGGCGGTGCGCTGCATGCGCAGGGGCATCTGGACGGCGTGCATTTTTCCGCGGTCGGCAATGCGCCGGGTATCGATGGCCTGCGCGGCGATTTTTCCGGCGACGGCGACGGCTTCGCGCTGCAACTCGACCCGCACGCGAAGCTGCGCTTCGACTGGCCGCGCGGTTTCGGCGTGGTGCATGACGTGGCGCTGGACGGCGAAATCGCCGGCTGGCGCGAAGGCGCCGGCTGGCGCATCGCCACGTCGGCGCTGCGCGTGCAGGGCAAGGACTACGGCGCGAACGCGCGCGGCGGGCTGTGGTTCCAGGGCGACGGCACGCGGCCGTGGCTCGACCTGGTCGCCGAACTGGACGACGCGCCGATCACGGTGGCCAAGGGGTTCTGGCTCCACCACCGCATGTCGGAAGCGGCGGTGCACTGGCTGGACAATGCGCTGGTCGCCGGCCGCGTGGTCGGCGGTCGCGGGTTGGTGTCCGGCGACCTGGACGACTGGCCGTTCACCGAAAACAACGGTCGCTTCGAAGCGACTGCGCGCATCGTCGATGGCGACCTGCGCTTCCAGCCTGATTGGCCGCTGCTGCAACACACGCAAGCCGAGGTCGCCTTCATCGGCAATGGTTTCAGCGTGGGCGGCAGCGGCGTGCTGGATGGCGTGGAAGTGCCGCGTTTCGACGCGGACATCGCCGACTTCAAGGTGTCCGACCTGGACATCCGCGCCAATGCCGTGGCCGATGCAGCGAAGATGCTGCAACTGCTGCGCAACAGCCCCTTGCGGAAGTCCTACGGCGAGGCGATGTCCGGCCTGTCGGTCAGTGGCCCGGCGCGCGGTGATTTCGCCTTGCTGCAGCCGCTGCACAGCGAGAATGCCGCGCACCGGAAGTTGCAAGGCAAGGTCGAATTGCAGGGCGTCAAGCTGGCCGACAAGCGCTGGGAACTGGCCTTCGACGACGCGCGCGGCCAACTGCATTACGACCAGCACGGCTTTGCCGCCGAATCGCTGACGGTGAAGCATGGCGATTTGCCGGGGCAATTGTCGCTGCGGGCCGGCGGCGGCGTGCGCGATGCCGCGCAGGCATTCGAGGCGGAATTGTCGGTGCCGTTGACCGCCGACGAACTGCTCGGCCGCGTGCCGGATCTGGCGTGGCTGAAGCCGCATGTCCGCGGGCGTTCGCAATGGAACGTCGGGGTGGCCGTGGCCAAGGGCGGCGCAACCCGGCTGCGGCTGCGTTCGGACCTGGTCGGCACCGCCTTGGCCTTGCCCGCGCCGCTGGAAAAACCGGCTGCGGAATCACTGGCGACCACGGTCAGCACGCCGTTGCCGGTGGAAAGCGGACAGGTCGAAATCGCCTTCGGCAGGCGCATGGCCCTGCACGCGCGCAGCGGCAACGGCCAGACCGGCGTGCGCGTGACGCTGGGCAGCGATCGCGTGGCCGAGCCTGCGCCGGTTGCCGGCCTGATCGCCGGCGGTCGCGCCGGCACGCTGGATGCGCTGGGCTGGGTCGGCTTTGCCGGCGATGGCAGCGACGGCGGCAAATTGTCGTTGCGACAGATCGACGTCAGCGCCGACCACTTGCTGCTGATCGGTTCGGACTTTCCCGATACCCGCGTGCAGGTGCGGCCGTCCGACGACGGTTTGAACGTGACGCTGGCCGGCGCGGCGCTGGCCGGTACGATCAACGTGCCGAACGCGGACAACGGCCGCATCGACGGCAGGCTTTCACGACTGCATTGGCGCGCGCCGCAGGCAACCGCCGCCGCGCCGGGCGACACTGCGAAGAAGCCGCCCGCCAGCGACTACAACCCGGCTGCGGTGCCATCGCTTGCGCTGGACATCGACGAACTGCGGTTCGCCGACGCCAGACTCGGCGCGGCGCAACTGCGCACCACGCAGACGGCCACTGGCATGCGCATCGAACAACTTGCGCTGGGTTCGGCCGAGCAGAAGATCGCCATCAATGGCGATTGGTCGGGTCGCGGTGCAACGGCGCGCACGCATTTGCTGGCGCAGATCGACAGCCGGGACCTGGGCGCGCTGCTTGACGATTCCGGGCTCAAGGGCCGTGTCGAAGGTGGCCACGGCCGCTTGAAGATGGACGCAGCCTGGCCCGGCAGCCCGGCGGATTTTGCGCTGGCCCAGGTGCAGGGCAGCCTGGACGTGGCCGCGCGCGACGGCCAGTTGTCGCAGGTCAAGCCCGGCGCGGGCCGCGTGCTGGGCCTGCTCAGCGTGACCCAGTTGCCGCGCCGGCTGCTGCTGGATTTCCGCGACATCTTCGACAAGGGCTTCGCCTTCAACCGCATCGAAGGCAAGCTGGCCTTTGCCGACGGCAACGCGCGCAGCGACGCCTTCACCATCGACGGCCCGGCGGCGGAAATCCGCATCCGCGGCAACACCGACCTGCGCGCGCAGCAGTTCGACCAGACCATCGACGTGTCGCCCAAGTCCGGCAACCTGCTGACCGTGGTCGGCGCGGTGGCCGGCGGCCCGGTCGGCGCGGCGGTGGGCGCGGCCGCCAACGCGGTACTGAAGAAGCCGCTGAGCGGCATCGGCGCCAAGACCTATCGCGTCACCGGGCCGTGGGCCGACCCCAAGGTGGAAGTGATGGGGCGCGAGCAGTCGCGCACGCATGAGGCGGCGGGTGGCTCGCCCAGCGGCGCGGCGGATTGATTTCCACAGTTGGCGGTAACATGTAGAGAAAGCCTGAAAAAAGCAGTCAGTCCGCAAAAGACGCAAATGACGCAAAGTGAATGCGGAAGATCCCGACGGTTCTTCATTTGCGTACTTGGCGTTCTTTGCGGACAAAAACGGCTGTTCGTGCCGCCGCCAATCATCAAAGCCACTCCCCAATGAACCTTCCGCTGCAAATCGCCGAATCCCGCCTGCTGCTCCCCGCCGGTCTCGATCCGAACGGCCTGGACCGCGCCTTCGGCGCGCTGCTCGGCCCCGGCATCGACTTCGGCGACCTGTATTTCCAGCATGCGCGGCGCGAAAGCTGGACGGTCGAGGACGGCATCGTCAAGGACGGTGCGCACAGCATCGAACAAGGCGTCGGCGTGCGCGCGATTTCCGGCGAGAAGACCGGCTTCGCCTATTCCGACGACATCAACGCGCACGCGTTGCTGGAAGCGGCCAATTCCGCGCGCGCCATCGCCCGCGACGGCGGCGCGCTGTCGCCGCATCCGCTGGCGCGCAACAGCGGCCACGCGCTGTACGCCAGCGACGACCCCATCGACGGCCTGCCCAACGACGCCAAGGTCGAAGCCCTGCGCCGCGTGGACAAGCTGCTGCGCGCCGCCGACCCACGCGTCAAGCAGGTGACGGTCAGCCTGAGCGGCGGCGTCGATACCGTGCTGGTCGCGCGCAGCGACGGCGTGCTGGCCGCCGACGTGCGCCCGCTGGTGCGGATGAACATTTCGGTCATCGTCGAGCACAACGGCCGCCGCGAATCCGGTTATGCCGGCTACGGCGGTCGCCATTCGTATGCCGAGCTGCTGGGCGACGGCAAGCCGGAAAAATTCGCCCGCGAAGCGCTGCGGCAAGCCTTGGTGAACCTGGAAGCCATCGACGCCCCCGCCGGCACCCTGCCGGTGGTGCTGGGCAGCGGCTGGCCCGGCGTGCTGCTGCACGAAGCGGTCGGCCATGGCCTGGAAGGCGACTTCAACCGCAAGGGCACCTCGACCTATGCAGGCCGCATCGGCCAGCGCGTCGCCGCCCCCGGCGTGACCATCGTCGATGACGGCACCCTGCCGGGCCGGCGCGGCTCGCTGAACATCGACGATGAAGGCACGCCGACAAATTGCACCACCCTGATCGAAGACGGTGTGCTGGTCGGCTACATGCAGGACAGCCACAACGCGCGGCTGATGGGCATGGCCCCGACCGGCAACGGCCGCCGCGAATCCTTCGCGCATCTGGTGATGCCGCGCATGACCAACACCTACATGCTCGCCGGCCGGCACGATCCCGAGGAGATGATCCGTTCGGTGAAACGCGGCCTGTACGCGGTCAATTTCGGTGGTGGGCAAGTTGACATCACCAGCGGCAAATACGTGTTCTCCGCCACCGAGGCGTATCTGATCGAGGACGGCAAGGTCACCGCGCCGGTGAAGGGCGCGACGCTTATCGGCAACGGGCCGGACACCATGCGCAAGGTCAAGATGGTCGGCCACGACTTGGCGATTGATGATGGCGTCGGCATCTGCGGCAAGGACGGCCAGAGCGTGCCGGTCGGCGTGGGCCAGCCGTCGCTGCTGATCGACGGGATCACCGTGGGCGGGACCAAGGCCTGATGCGCCGTCAAGTCGCGGCGTTGGCCTCGGTGTAGAAAGTCAGGCGGTTGCTCGCCGGGTCGTCGATGGTGATTTCCCACGAGCCCCATTCCTGCAATTGCGGCTCGCCCGGTCGCGCATTGCCGAATTCCTTCGCGCGCAATTCGGCCATGTAGGCATGCACGTCGGCAACGGGGATGCGCACTGCCGAGCCTGGCGTGCCATCGCCGTAATGCTCGGACAGGTGCAGCACGCAGTTGCCTTTTTGCACGCCCATGTACAGCGGTGCTCGTGGCTCGAAGCGATGTTCGAACACCCGCTCGAATCCCAGGAAGTCCAGGTAGAAGGCCTTGGTGCGTTCTTCGTCGAAGCTGCGCAGGATGGGAGTGGGGTGGCCGAACGACATGACTTTTCCCTTGCGGTTGATGACTGCGGCGATGTTGCTTTTGCCTGTCGTTCCCGCCTTCGCGGGAATGGCGATCTCAATCTTCGTCGTGATCTTCGGAATCTTCGTCTTCGTCGAATCCTTCTTCGGAATCTTCGTCGCTCGCATCCGCCAACAGCGCCCGCACTTCCTGGAACAGTTCGCGGAACGCACGCGGCGGCTTGTTCTTCGCCTTTTCGTCGTGGGCGTTGCGGATCAACTGTCGCAGCTTCTGCCGGTCGGCAGTCGGATATTCGTCCAGCAATGCCGCCAGCGCCGCATCGCCGTCCGCAAGCAGCCGTTCGCGCCACTGTTCGGCCAGATGCAGCAGGGCGTTGGCCTGGCGCACGCTTTCGCCGCTGTCGTCCAGCGCGTCGCGGATGGCTTCCAGCGTGGCGTCGTCTTCGCGGCGCATCTGCTTGGCCAGGAATTGCAGCTGGCGCTTGTGGGCGATGTGCGAGCTGATGCGCCGGGTTTCGGCGATATGCGGCATCAAATCATCGGGGATCGGCAGCTTCGCCAGCCGGGCCGGCGTCAGCGCCACCAGTTTTTCGGCCAATGCGCGGATTTCCAGTGCATCCTCGCGCTGCTGGCTGCGGCTGGGGCTGTAGAATTCACCGGTTTCGGGGTCGCGTCCTCGCATCGCAACAGGATAAGGCATTGAGTACCGTCATTTCTTCCACCGCCGACGACAGCCTTCAGCGCCTTGAGCGATTGGCCGGGTTGAGCCAGCGCCTGCTGGACGCGGCCAGGCGGCGTGGCGCCAGCCAGGCCGAGGTCAGTTGCAGCGAGGAGCGCGGGCTGAATGTCAGCGTGCGCATGGGCGAGGTGGAAACGGTCGAATCCACCCGCGACCGCGGCATCGCCGTCACCGTGTATTTCGGCCAGCGCAAGGGCAGCGCCAGCACCGCCGACCTGCGCGAGGAAAGCCTCGAAGCCACGGTGGAACAGGCCTGCGCCATCGCCCGCCATACCGAGGACGACGATGCCGCCGGATTGGCTGACGCGGCGCTGATGGCGCGCCCGCAGGCCGATGGCAATTTCCCCGACCTGGATCTGTGGCACCCGTGGGCGCTGGACGCCGACCGCGCCATCGACCTGGCATTGGCCTGCGAGGCGGCTGGCCGCGACAGCGACCCGCGCATCGGCAATTCCGACGGCGCATCGCTGGGCAGCGGCACCAGTCTGTCGGTCTATGCCAATTCGCACGGTTTCGTCGGCCGCGAACGAAGCAGCCAGCATTCGCTGGGCGTGGCCCTGATCGGCGGGCAGGGCGAGGACATGCAGCGCGACGGCTGGTACAGCGTGGGCCTGGCGGAAGGCGACCTGGAAAACCCCGCCGAGATCGGCCGCCACGCCGCGCAGCGCACGCTGGCGCGGCTGCATCCGCGCAGCGTCGCCACCGGGCAATACCCGGTGCTGTTTGCTGCCGAAACGGCGCGTTCGCTGATCGGTCACCTGCTGGGCGCGGTGTCCGGCGGTGCGTTGTACCGCCGCGCCAGCTTCCTGCTCGACCATGCCGGCAGGCGCATCTTTCCCGAGTGGTTCTCCATCGTCGAGCGGCCACTTTTGAAGCACGGTCTGCGTTCGGGCGCGTTCGACGCCGAAGGCGTGGCCACGCGCGAGTCGGCGCTGGTCGAGGCCGGCGTGTTGCAGCGCTACGTATTGGGCAGCTATTCGGCGCGCAAGCTGGGCCTGCAGACCACTGCCAACGCCGGCGGCGTGCACAACCTGGCGATCAAGGCCAACGCTGGCGGTTTGGACGAACTGCTGCGCGGCATGGGCAGCGGTCTGCTGGTGACCGAACTGATGGGGCAGGGCGTCAACGCCGTCACCGGCGATTACTCGCGCGGCGCGGGCGGTTTCTGGGTCGAAAACGGCCAGATCGCCTGGCCGGTCGATGGCATCACCATTGCCGGCAATTTGAAGGGCATGTTCGCCGGCATCGAAGCCGTCGGCAGCGACGTTGACCGCCGCTCGCATATCGGCATCGGCTCGGTGCTGCTGGGGCGGATGACGGTGGCCGGCGGGCAATGACTCCGGCGTGCGGCGCGGCTTGACAGCATGCACCCTCACGCGGAAAGTGACATGGTTCCAGTCGTTTCTACACCACACCCGGGGATTTCCATGAGCGATTTCGAGAGTTTGACCGCGCCGCAGGAAGACCGCGCCATCGCCCTGCTGACCCACCTGTCGGGCATCCTGGCCTGCTTCATCGTTCCGCTGATCATCTGGCTGGTCAACAAGGACAAGCCGGAAAAGGCCTGGCTGACCGACCAGTCGAAGGAAGCGTTGAATTTCCAGATCACCATCGCCATCGGCTATATCGCCGGGGTCATTCTCAGCATGATCCTGATCGGCGTATTGGTGATTTTTGCGGTGATGATCGCCAATCTGGTGTTCTGCATCCTGGGCGGCGTCAAGGCCAACGAAGGCGTGACCTACCGCTATCCGTTCGCGCTGCGCTTGATCAAGTAAGCGCAACGCCATCGACGCGCAATACGAACGAAGCCCGGCAGTGCCGGGCTTCGTTTTTGCGGCGGTCGCATCAGTGGTCGCGTTCCACCGCCAGCCGTCCCAGCGCCGCCAGCGCGACGGCGCGTTCGCCAAACGGTTCCAGCGCCTCGCGCATCGCCGCGGCCAGTTCGTCCAGCTTGGCCTTCGCACCACTCATACCCAGCAACGCGGGATAGGTGGATTTGACTTGCGCGGCATCCTTGCCGGCGGTCTTGCCGAGTTTTTCCGAAGACGACTCGACATCGAGGATGTCGTCGCGCACCTGGAAGGCCAGGCCAAGCGCGGTGGCGAAATCGTCCAGCCGTGCGAGTTGCTGCGCCGATGCGCCGCCGCCCAACGCGCCCATGCGCACAGCCGCGCGGATCAGTGCGCCGGTCTTGAGCGCGTGCATGTGTTGCAATTCGTCCAGCGCCTGCACGCGGCCGGTGGCGTCGATGTCCAGCGCTTGCCCGCCGCACATGCCGGCCGCGCCGCTGGCGGCGGCCAGGGTTTGCAGCCAATCGACACGCAGTTGCGCGGGCGCGTCCGCTGCGGTCAGCACTTCAAAGGCGCGGGTTTGCAGCGCATCGCCGGCGAGAATCGCGGTGGCTTCGTCGAAGGCCACGTGCACGGTGGGACGACCGCGGCGCAGCACGTCGTCGTCCATCGCCGGCAGGTCGTCGTGGACCAGCGAATAGGCATGGACCAGTTCGACCGCGGCGGCGGGCGTGTCCAGCCGGGCTTCGTCAGCGTCGAACAACGTGCCGGCAGCAAAGACCAGCAACGGACGCATGCGCTTGCCGCCGCCCAGCACCGCGTGGCGCATTGCGCCGTGCAGGCGTTGCGGCGGCGCATCCGGCGCGGGCAGGGCGCGCTCCAGCGCGGTTTCCACGCGCTGCGCCCAATGCGCGAACAGGGCCTCAATCCGCATCGGGCGGGGCGAAGGCTTCGGCGTTTTCCGGCCGGTCCGGGTCGCTGAGCAGGCGCACGCGCAGTTCGGCTGCTTCCAGCGCGCCCTGGCACTGGCGGTACAGGCCCACGCCGCGTTCGTAGGCGGCCAGCGATTGCTCCAGGCTCAGGTCGCCGTGTTCCATCTTCTCGACCAGTTGTTCGAGTTCTTCCAGCGACTTTTCGAAGCTGGCGACCGGCGAGGCCTCGGTGGCGGTTTTCTTGACCATGCGGGCAGTTTAGTTGAAGCCGGGAGTGGGGAACAGGGAATGGGAAAAACAAGGGGCCGGCCTTGGTTTTTTCCCATTCCCTATTCTCGATTCGCCGATCCCGGCCTCTTCCACGCCAATCGCGCGTCGTGCTGCCTGAGCCAGCCCTCCAGCCTGGCGGAAACAATCACGTCGCCGGCCGCCAGCAGTTCGCCATCGGCATCGGACAGCAGCGGCAGGATTTCGCGTGTCCATGTCGGGACGCCGCGTTCCTGCAGGAGTTTTTTCAATTCGCTGGAATGGGTGCGGCCGGGCAGGGTGAGGCGTTCGCCGCCGCGCCGCGTGTGCGCGCGCAAGGGCGCCGGGAATGCGTCGGCATCTTCCAGTGACAGCCAGCCGCCACCGGGCAGGATCAGCGGCAGGCGGCCGTCCCATGGCTGTTGCCAGTGCGGTGGCAATGGTGGCGGGAACACGTCCGCACGCAGCAGGTCGCGCCAGCGGCGGATGCTGGCATCGGCCCAGTCGAAGCGTGCTTCGGCATCGTCCGGCGCGGTCAGCATTTCGGTCTCGATGCGTTCGATGCCGTTGCCCGGGAGTGGCGGCAGCCGCAGGTTTTCCGCCCAGTGCCGCAGTACGCGTGCGCGGCGTGGGATCGGCAGCGCGAGCAGGGCGGGTACCGAGAGTTCGTGCGGGTCGTCGGTGGCGGCGGCGATCAGCGCTTGCGCGTCTTCACGGGCCAGCAGTTCGGCGGTTTCGGCGCATAGCGCGGCGCTGCGGGCGAAGGCGGCGTCCAGTTGCGGCCAGCGCTGGCGCAGCAGCGGCAGTACGTCGTGGCGCAGGAAATTGCGGTCGAAGTCGGTGTCGGCATTGCTGGCGTCTTCGATCCATTGCAGCGAATGCGTCTGCGCGTGGGCCAGCAGTTCGCTGCGTGGCGTGTCGAGCAAGGGCCGCCAATGCCAGCCGCGCGCGAATTTTCGCCACGGCCGCATTGCCGCCAGCCCGTCGGGGCCGGAGGCGCGCAACGCACGCAGCAAGAAGGTTTCGGCCTGGTCGTCGCGGTGGTGCGCAGTGGCGAGCACTTCGCCCTCAAGCAATGCATCGGCGATGGCGCGGTAGCGGGCGTGGCGTGCGGCGGCTTCGGTGCCTGTGCCGCGGTCGCGGGTCACCTGCACGCGGACGATCTGCAGCGATACGCCGAGGGTTTCGCAAAAACTGCGGCAGTATTCGGCCCAATCATCCGCCTGTGCTTGCAGGCCATGATGCACGTGCAGTGCGCGCAGACCATCGGCGCGGTGAGCTGCGTCCGTTGCCAACGCATGCAGCAGCACGGTCGAATCCAGCCCGCCGCTGAGGGCGACCAGCAACGGCGCGTGGCGGGGAGCTTCGGGCGGAAGGGGCGGCAGCATGCGCGAAGTCTATCGCGCGCGTGCCGCGCGCTTTACGGTTTGCGCGCGGAGGCGGCAGCCGCAGCGGCCAGCGCGGTTTCGTAGGCGCCGTAGCCGCGCAGGCGCTGATAGCGCTTTTCCAGCAATTCATCGACCGGCAACTGCTCCAGCGCATCCAGCTCGTTCAGCAGCACGGCCTTCAGGCGCGTGGCCATCTGCTGCGGGTTGCGATGCGCGCCGCCAATGGGTTCGCGCACCACTTTGTCAACCAGTCCGAGTGCCTTCAGTTTCGGTGCGGTGAAGGAAAGCTGCTCGGCGGCGTCCTTGGCCTTGTCCGCGGTCTTCCACAGGATCGAAGCGCAGGCTTCCGGGGTGATGACCGAATAGGTGCTGTATTCCAGCATGATCGTGCGGTCGCCGACGCCGATGGCCAGCGCGCCGCCGCTGCCGCCTTCGCCGATCACGGTGCAGATGATGGGCACTTTCAGTTCGGCCATCTCGATCAGGTTGCGGGCGATGGCCTCGGACTGGCCGCGTTCCTCGGCGTCGATGCCCGGCCAGGCGCCGGCGGTGTCGATCAGGGTCAGGATCGGCAGGCCGAAGCGCTCGGCGAGTTTCATCAGGCGCAACGCCTTGCGGTAACCCTCCGGCTTGGGCATGCCGAAGTTGCGCATGATCTTTTCCTTGGTCGAGCGTCCTTTCTGGTGACCGATGAGGACCACTGCGCGGCCGTCGATGCGGGCCAGGCCACCGACGATGGCCTTGTCATCGGCAAAGGCACGATCGCCGGCCAGTTCCTGGAATTCGTCGCAGAAGGCCTTGACGTAATCCAGCGTGTAGGGCCGCAACGGATGCCGCGACATTTGCGAGACCTGCCACGGTTTGAGGTCGCGGAAGATCTGCGCGGTGCGCTTGCGCAGCTTGTCCTGCAACGCGGCGACCTCCGGGCTGACATCCACGGCGGGGCCGGCGCTGGCCCCGCGCAGTTCCTGGATCTTGGTGTCCAGATCGGCGATGGGCTGTTCGAAATCGAGGTAATTCGGGTTCATTCAGTGGAACGAAGGCCGGAAAGCGGACAGTTTAGCCGATGCCGGGCCCGCCGCCCGTACCGGGGAGTAGGGCGGGGATTTGTCCGTGAGCATGGTCACGCAATGGTTCAGGCTAGGCGAAGTTGTTCGCCCTTGGCAGGGCCGAAGAGCCGGTCGCATTGGCCGGCGGTCAAATCGGAGAAGGCCTGCACGGCAGCCTGCCAGCCGGTTGTGTCGTTTTTTTTCAGGCAGGTGATCGCACGCCGGACCAGTGTTTGCGCGTGGCGCAGCATGGTTTTTTCCCATTGACGGAAATCCGGCACTAGCAGCTTGTTCCAGTCGCCCGGTTCCAGCTTCTTGAGTCCGTCGCCGTAGGAGCGCTGCTGCCGGGAAAAGGCCTGCCGTGCGAGCAGGGTTTGCAGATACAGCCACAGCAGTTCGGTGGTGCGCGCGCATCCGGGGTGCGGATGGAAGCCGTGGAATGCGGTCAGGTTCAGCGCGGCGGAGCGGTTCAGCACCGCGCGAAAACCGCCACGGCCGAACACCGCCAGCAGCAACGGTGCCGGCTCGCGCTGCTCCAGCCGATACCAGGGACTGCGCGTCCGGGTCAGGTAACGCTGATGGAAGCCGCAGGATTCGCCCCGCGCCACGTAGCGCAGGGCCGCCTTGCTGCTGGAACTGCCGTCGAACAGCAGCGCGGCCGACCCGCCCTGCGCGAGGGCTTGCCAGTCATCGTCGTCGAACAGCTTGCCGGGCGCCGAATCGGCGCTGGCAATGCAGGGTCGCCAGTCGCGGTCGCGCAATCCCAGATGTCGCGCCTGGGGGCGGTCGAGGACGAAAAACTCGTTGGCGCCGGTGGCGATGCCGCGTTTGGCCCGGCCAAAGGTGAGCAGCGGCGTCATGCCCGGCAGCAATTCTTCGGCGTGGCCGAGATTCTGCCAGTTGGCCGCTGGGTTCAATTGCGCGTAATCGAGCCGAGCCACCGTATCACGGGCGGTTCCAGAACAAATGGCATGAAGGCGGCCTGCGTCCGCTTCACCGGAGAGATGCCAGACATGCAGCTGCGCTTGCCTGCCCTTGTCGAACAGCAGAATGCAGGCTGTCGTGGCCGCATCGTCGAAGATGCGCTCGTGCGTATCGAACAGGATCAGGTGTTTCAGGCGTTGGTTCTGGATCAGGAACCGCTTGGTCTGCAGGCCGTAGCCGGTGGCGAGGAATTCGGATGGCACGATGAAGGCGGCACGGCCTTCGTTTCCCAGCCTGGAAATGATCCGATACAGGAACAGCGCGTACTGGTTGGTGTAACCGCTGGCGAATTCGCCCAGGGTTTGGCGGAGTTCCATTTGCGTGCGGGCGGGAAGATCGCGGTTCTGGAAGCGGTTGTAGGGAGGGTTGACGATCGCCGCTTCCACCTCGGAAATTTGCGCGGAAAGAAAATCCTCGCCACGAAGCTCCACGGAATTTTGCATGCCATCACGCCATGCACGGACAAGCTCGGCATCTGCTTCATAGGCCGACGCGGTGCCCTCGAAGCCTTGGCGGAAGCACTCGTCCAGCAGTATCCCGAAGCCGAACGCCGGGTCGAGAATGCGCGCGGGTTTTGCATCCAGTACCCAGCGCGCCATACTGTGCGCAATCCAGCGCGGCGTGAAGAACTGGCCAGCCTTCTTGCGCGCTTCGCGCGGCTTGTGCTGCGTCCATTGCTGCTGCAGTTGCTCAATGCGTTGCATCGGCGATTTCCAGTGGATGGAATTGCGCAGCCGAGGGCGAAAACCTCACGTAGAACAGCAGCCGGCCCTTGGGCAACTCCTTCATCGCGCTCTGGTGTTCGGGAATGCGGATGTCGTGCATGGCCTCGTTGCCAAGCGCGATATTGATCTTGAACGTGGTCTTGCCCTGGTTCTTTTCGTCCGACTCGATGAAGTAATCGACGTTCTCGCGCTCCGGCTGCGCGATAAGGCGCAGGATATCCTCGAAGCCCATCAGTACAGCGCGGTCGAAGAACACTTGGCAGTAATAGTGCGGAACCTCGAATCGCTGCAGCCAGCGATACACCAGACTCATGTCTTCGGCTTTCGGGGTGATGCTGAGGAAGGCGCGCTTTTCCAGTTGTTTCAGGTGCTGCTTTATTTCACCGGTCAATGCGCTTGCCGCTTGCAGGGGCGCGGTGCTGCGTCGTGCCAGTGCTCGTGGGGCCGGGCCGATGTTGTCGGCGATAGTCCGCCGGCAGAAGTCGAGCCACGACGGAGAGAACTGCACCAGAACTTCGGCGAATTCGTCCAGCAGGCGATGGCAAGCTTGGCTGATTGCCGCATGCAGTCGACGTGATTCCTCATGCGTGGCCGCTTCGTATTTGCGCGACAGGAAGGCGCTGGATCGCACTTCGATGGCGGCCTTGGCTTGCGGTACGAGTACGGCCAATTCGTCGGGTGGCAGAGTGGAAATATCGGCGGCGAGGCCGCAGGCCTGCGCAGCGAGGAAGGCGCGGTCGAAGATCAGCAGATCCGGGCGCTTGCCGATGGTCGCCAGTTCGTCCTGATAGCTTGCATAATATTCGTCGAAGCCTGGTTCGCCGGCGATCAGGTCTTCGGAGCGGCCGTATTTGGTGGCCCATAGTGACTCATTGCTGCAATTGAAGTTGATGACGAAAGTCTGTTCGGCCCAGTCGCCTTGCTCCTTGTTGGTCAGGAATTCGGAAAAGGCCTGGGTTGGCGCACGTGACGGGATGAAAGCAAGATCGAGCCGCGCCGGCGAGCCGATGGCTTCCAGCCGTGTCTTCAGCACCTCGATGCGTTCCAGATACGGCATGTGCTGCCCTCAAGAGATTGATGAATTCTGCCACAGGTCAATCTCGTTTGATGAGAAAAGGGCAGCAGAAGCTGCCCTTTCGCATGCCTGGAAGCTGCCGCATGTTTACTTTCTCGCCGCGAAAATCGGCGTCAGCAAATCCGGCTTGCCTTCGATGCGTTCCAGGTGCGGGTAACGCAGGCCGTCGTGGTAGTCCAGTTCCACCGTGCGGTAGCGGTCGAATTCCTTGACCAGCAGCTTGATCTTCGCGTTCTTGTCGGCCTTCGACGCCTTGACCGCGTCTTCCAGCGTCTCCTTGCCGTATTCGGCGTCGTTGACCGCGACGATCAGCGCGTTGCTGCCGATGCCGGCGTTGAAGGCGGGGCTGTCCCAGCGCACGTCGCCGACCTTGCCGTCCTTGTCGATGCTCAGGCCCAGCGAATAGGTGAAGTCGGCGATGCCGGCGCCGCGGCCGCTCTTGGCCTGGGCCTTGGCGTAGGCGTTGGGCGTGTCCTTGTAAACCAGTTTCCAGCCGCTGGCTTCGATGCCGTCGGTCAGGCCGCGTTTGCCGTCGAGGCGCTCGCGCAGGAAGCTTGCCCAGTCGTACGCATAGACGCCGTTGAGCGTGGCGACCACGTCTTCGAAGGTGTAGGTGTTCGGCTTCTTCCAGTCGCCGTCGTTGACGCCGAAGAAGGCGCGGGCGAAGTCGTCCAGCGACTTCTTGCCGCCGGTCTTGCCGCGGATCAGCGCGTCGGCCTCCAGCCAGATCATCTGCCCGCCGGAGTAGTAGTCCTCGCTCATCTGGTAGTTGCGGTAGGCGCGCGGCGCACGGCTGGCGATGATCGGGTCGTTGGTGGTGTCCTGCACGTTGCGCCATTGCAGGCCGGGGCGGTTGTCGGCGTAGGTGGCCGCGACCAGCGCCAGCGCGTCGCGCGAGGCGTCCTGCGGGCGCATGCCGCTGCGCGCGGCCAGCACGTTGCCCCAGTACTGGGTCTGGCCTTCATAGACCCACAGCAGGCTGTCCTGCATCGGCACGTTGAGGTTGGGCGTCCACAGGTCCGCGCCGCGGCGGTACTTGCCGTTCCAGCTGTGCGTGTATTCGTGGGCGAGCAGGTCGGTGAAGCCGGCCTTGGCGTCCCATTCGGTGAAATAACCCGTGCCCACGCCGTTCTCGCTGCTGCGCTGGTGCTCCAGGCCGATGCCGCTCATCTGCCCGGACAGGGCGAACAAGAACTGGTAGTGGTCGTAATGCTGCGCGCCGTACAGCTTCAACGCCTGCTCGACCATCGCCTTGTGCTGGGCCAGTTGTTCGGGCTTGGTTTCCAGGTATTTGGCGGCGTCGGCCACCGTGCCCAGCCACACCGGCACCTTGCTGCCGGCGGGGGTCAGGTCGAAGTTCTTCGCGTACTTGCCGGCGAAGACCGGCGAATCCACCAGGGTGTCGAAATCGACGTCTTCGTAATCCACGGTATCGCCGCTGCGGCCCTGTTCATGCAGGCCGCTGAACGCCGTCCAGCCGGCCGGATAGGTCACGTGCGGGTCGAAGGTCACCTGGCTGCCGTAATGCCCGGCCGGGTACAACAGCGCGGCGATCCATTGCAGGTTGAGCATGTTCGGCGTCATCACCACGCGGCCCTGCGCCGGGTCGGTGGGGGTGAGATAGACGAACTCCGCCGTCAGCGTGGTCGCACCATTCGGCACGTCCAGGTGGAAGGCGAACACGTCCAGCGGGTCGCGCTTCCAGTCCAGCTTCTGCCCGCCCACGGTGAAGGTGATGCCGGCGATCTTGTCGATGGGATTGCGCGGCGTATGCCCGCCCGGCACCCATTCCGGGTACAGCAGGGTCAGTTCGCCGGGCTGCACCGGGATGGTTTCCTTCACCCGGAAGATGCGCTGGCTCAGGTTGGTGGCATCGACCTCGATCTTGATCGTGCCCGGATACGGCACGTCGCGCGGTTCGGGCACGGCGGCCACGGCCGGCAGGGACAGAGCGCAGGCAAGGCCAAGGACTAGACGGGAAAGGCGCATGGCGGGTTCCGGTGGGTGGGGTGGAATCGCCGAGTTTCGCGGCGGGATGACGAAAGTGCCTGTGCCGATGGTCAGGGTTCACGCAACCAGAGGGCAGGAGGAGGGGTCGGAAAAGGCATTGGGGAAGGGCGAGTGGTGCCGCGTTGTCATTCCGCCGGATTGCCGGGCCGCACTGCAATGTCTGTTTCAACGAGTCGCCGCATCAACAGCGTGCGCAAATCGCGGCGCGCATCACAGATGACGTGCACATAGGCTGTTTCGTCGCGCAGTTCGTATATGACGCGGTTCATGCCGGCCAGAACTTGGCGGTATTGCATCAGGTTCAACTCGGCCAGTTCTTCAGGCAGCTTGCCGGCGTGTGGGTGCGCTGCAATGCGTGTGACTGCTTGCTTGATTTTCGCGTAGCTGCCTTTCCAGGCAGCCGCTCCGAAGCGACCGAGCAGATGGCGGCGCAATTCCAACAGGTCGGCTTCCGCCGCATGCAGGATGACTACCCGCACGTTCATTCGTGCTTGTCCATGTCCGCAAAGACGGACTTGGCATCGCGATATTCGCCGCGATCTATCTGCCGGTTGCCCAGCGCCAGGATCTTGAGCAGGGCCATCGTCTGTTCTTGCGCCTCAAAGGTTTCCACATCCATCACCACCAAGCGTGCTTCACCGTTCTGGGTGATCAGCATTGGTTCGCCGGTTTCGGTCAGCGTGGCGGCCATCTCCGCGGCGTGGTTCTTCAGGTAGCTGATGGGCTTGATTTGGGTGGAGTACTTCATGGTGTGCGCCGCAGCGTGGTAGGCAGAGTGGGAATAATAGTGTCCGAATAATTCCTCGAGATCAATGCCGTGCAACCTCTTCCCAGTCCTCACCTGCGAGGACCCGCCCTTGTGTCTCGGAGCCAGCCCTGATCAGGCAGACTCTCCCGGTGATTCGGGAGGTTCTGGTGATGCCGTACCCGCCCTGAAGCCATCGAGCTTGCAGAGTAGATCTCGCACACCGGAAC
>JASGDT010000018.1:0-152346 GCA_047607085.1 Pseudoxanthomonas sp.
GCTGGCCGGGCCGGCGCTGGGCGACGTGGCGGCGTTGCGCTTCGCGCCACGGCCCGCGCCGCCGCGCGCGCGCGGTTGGCTGCGTGCGGTCGGATTTGCCGCCGTGTTCGCCGTCGTGGGGGCGCTGGGCTGGGCCGGCTACCGCCATGCGCCGACCGAACAGGCCGACTACGCCACCACCACCGGCGAACTGCGCACGCTGGCGCTGGGCGACGGTTCGCAGGTCACGCTGGGCAGCGACAGCCGCATCGCGGTGGCGTTCTCGCGCGCGCGCCGCCATATCGAACTGCAACACGGCGAGGCTTTCTTCGTCGTGGCCAAGGACGCATCGCGCCCGTTCACGGTGGCCGCCGGCACGCGTCGCGCCACCGCCGTGGGCACGCGCTATGCGGTGCGCCGCGACGCGGCCAACCTGCGCGTGGTGGTCATCGAAGGCACGGTGCGGCTGGACGCCGCCGCCGGCAACGACCATCCGGCGCAGCCGGCCACCCTGCTGCCGGCCGGCAGCGTCGCCGTGGCCGGGGCCGGCGGCGTGCTGGTGCGCCGCGCCGGCCTCGAGGAAGCCGAACGCGAGTTGGACTGGCGCAGCGGCCTGCTCAGCTTCGACGACACGCCACTGGCCGAAGCCGCCGCCGAGTTCAACCGCTACAACACGCGCAAGCTGGTGATCGCCGACGCCGACGCGGCGGCGCTGCGCATCGGCGGCAGTTTCCGCTGGAACAATGTCGAAGCCTTCGCCCGGCTGCTGGAACGCGGTTTCCCGCTGCGCGCCGAAACCGATGGCGAGCGCATCGTGCTGCACAGCCGCTGAGTTGGCCGCCGCGAAGGCGGGATTTGCGCGGCTTGTTCGTCCAAGTACAGTGAAGGCGCCTTCCCGAGCGCCGAATGGGGAAAACCGATGCGTCCGCTGCGCCTGTTGTTGTTGAGCATTGCCTGTTCCGCCGCCCTGTCCGCCCATGCGCAAGCCGCTGCCACGGTGGACATTCCCGCCGGCAAACTGGATGCCGCGCTGAATGCGCTGTCGCGCCAGTCCGGCGCCGAATTGATCTACCAGCCCGACCAGGTCCGCAACCTGCGGACTGCCGGCGCGCGCGGCCAGTACACCCCGGCGCAGGCGCTGGAGCGGCTGCTGGCCGGCAGTGGCCTGATCGCCAGCCGCGATGCTTCCGGCGCGTTGCTGGTCACGCAAGCAGCGGCCGCCGCCCCCAAGCCCGCACCGGCACCAACGCCCCAGACCGCGCCGCAAACTCCGCCGCCGGCCGAACCGGCCGCGACCGAGATCGAAACCGTGGAGGTCACCGGCTCGCGCATCCCGCGCGCGCAGATCGAAGGCCCGGCGCCGATCACCACGATCACCGCCGAAGACATCAAGGCCAACGGCTTCACCAGCGTGCCCGACGTGCTGCGCGCCATCACCCAGAACGGCGGCGAGACCCAGAGCCAGCAATCGGCCAGCGGCGCGGACTTCTCGCCCGGCGCGCAGCAGGTGGACCTGCGCGGACTGGGCCCCAACCACACCCTGGTGCTGGTCAACGGCCGCCGCATCGCCGACTTCCCGATGCCGTTCAACGGCCGCAGCAACTTCACCGACATCTCCGGCATTCCGCTGGGCATGGTCGAACGCATCGAGATCCTCACCGGCAGCGCCTCGGCGGTCTATGGTTCGGACGCGATCTCCGGCGTGGTCAACTTCATCCTGAAGAAGCACGCCGACGGCACCACCGTGGACTACCGCTTCGGCGACACCAGCCGCGGCGGCGGCGATTCGTTCGACCTCAGCGTGTCCAGCGGCTTCGATCGCGGCGCGTTCAGCGCGGTCTATGGCTTCGAATACACCTCGCAGAATCCGCTGTGGGCCTACCAGCGCGACATCCAGGATTCGTCGCAGGACGCGCCCACCAGCAGCGGCCGCATCGCCCGCCGCGGCTTCCTGCGCACCGACTGGTGGGACACCTACCTGGACCCGGGCGAGGACACCTGCGCCGGCCTGGCCCATCTGAACGGAAACTCGACCTACTACGCCACGCGCTCCGGTTACGGCGATTGGGACGACGCCCTGGACGACTACGGCCTCGGCTACTACTGCGGCAGCGACAGCGCGATGGGCTACGGCACCATCATCAGCGAACGCAAGGGCCTGAACGCCTACGCCAGCCTCAATTACGACTTCGGCGACGGCCTGCGCTGGTTTGCCGACGTGCAGGCCGGCTACCACAAGGTCGCCCTGTTCCGCGACGTGCTCACCTGGTACTACCAGCAGCCCGACGGCAACGAGGAGGGCTATTTCTACAACCAGGCCACCGACCAGGTGGAGTACTGGCAGCGCCAGTTCACCCCGGAGGAAATGGGCGGCCTGTCCAACGGCATGATCCGCAGCACGCAAAAGACCTTCAGCGTCACCACCGGCCTGGCCGGCAGCTTCGGCACCAGTTGGGACTGGGAGGCCTCGCTGGCGCATTCGCAATACGCACTGACCATCAGCTGGCCGCAGATCGTCGCCGCCAAGGCCAACGCGCTGTTCCTGGGCGAGGAACTGGGTTACGACGAGGACTGGGGATACCCGATCTTCAGCGCCGACCCGACGCGCCTGTACACGCCGCTGACCCGCGCCGAGTACGACAGCATCACCGCGCGCAGCATCTACCACCCCGAATCGCGCAACGACACCCTGGCTTATACCCTGACCAGCACGTCGCTGTTCACCCTGCCCGGCGGCGACACCGGCTTCTCGGCCACCGCCGAATTCGGCAACCAGTCCTACGACCTCAATCCGGATCCGAACGCGCTGGAGTACTACTACCTGAGCTGGAAGGACTCCGACGGCCACGGCAGCCGCAACCGCTGGGCGCTGGCCGGCGAACTGCGCATGCCGGTGCTGGACAGCCTGAACCTGAGCCTGGCCGGACGCTTCGACCAGTACCGCTACGCCGGCCGCAGCATCGAGAAGCCCACCTGGAGCGCCGGCATCGAATGGCGGCCGATCGAATCGCTGCTGCTGCGCGGTTCGTACGGCACCGCCTTCCGCGCGCCTGACCTGCACTACCTGTTCGCCGGCCTCGGCAACGACGAGACCTCGGGCGTGGACTACTACCGCTGCGACACCGAGGAACCCGGCGAGGCCTACGAAGATTGCAGCTACGGCGACGAGGGCATCATCCGCTCGCGCAGCGGCAGCGTTGATCTGGAGGCGGAAACCAGCACCTCGTGGACGGCCGGCATCGTGTTCTCGCCGACGCCCGCCTTCGACGTGTCGCTGGACTGGTTCGACATCGACATGCGCGACCAGGTGCAGGACCTGCGCGTGGACGTGGTGCTGCGCAACGAGCGCGACTGCCGCACCGGCGTGCTCGATGTCAGCTCGGCCACCTGCGTGGACGCGCTGTCGCGGGTGACCCGGCTGGCGGACGGCACCCTTTACGGCGTCTATGTCAATCCGATCAACGTCGCCCGCGAAAGCACCTCCGGCGCCGACCTGGCCGCGCACTGGCGGCTGGACACCGGCATCGGCAAGTTCACCCTGGGCGTGAACCACACCTGGGTCCACAAGCACGACATCCAGGTCTATGCCGGCGACATCACCGTGGACGAGTTCGCGATCAACAGCGGCTACGACATCCCGCGCACCAAGACCAGCGTGAGCCTGGGATGGACCAACGCCGGCTGGTCGGCCACCGTCTATGGCCAGCGCCTGGGCAAGCTGCCCAACTACGACTCCTACGACGAATCCTTCGACTGGGATTCGGGCGAAAGCCCGTGGATCCCGGCCACCTGGCGCTACAACCTGTCGCTGTCGCGGCAGTTCAGCGACCATGCCCGCGTGTCGCTGTCGGTGGTCAACCTCTTCGACAAGATGCCGCCGGAGGATTCGAGCTACACCTCGTATCCGTACTACGACATTTCCTGGTTCGACTCGGTGGGCCGCAGCTTCTATCTGGACATCACCTACAAGTTCGGCGGCGGGCCGCTCTGATCCGCACGTCATGCGCAAACGAGAAGCCCGCCATCCGGCGGGCTTCTCGTTTCGGCAATCGCGCTACACCGTGCCGCGGTTCTTGCCGATCCACGGCCTGTACCAGGCGCGGATCGCGGCCATGTCGGCTTCGGCATCGCCGGTGGGGTAATACACATCGCCAATGCCGATGGTCTTTTCCGGGTAATGGAAATACGCCATCAGCACCGGCACCCGTGCCTGCTGCGCAATCTTCAGAAAACCGCCCTTCCACTTGTCCACGTGTTTGCGCGTGCCCTCGGGCGTGAGTGCAAACCAGATCCTTTCGCTGTCGCGGATCAGGTCAACTGCCTGGCGCACCGTGCCCTGCGGCGCGGCGCGGTCCACCGGCACCGCGCCCAGCGTGCGCAGCAGCGGACCCAGCGGCCACCAGAACAATTGTTCCTTGGCCAGCACGTGCACCTTGAAGCCCAGTGCGATCTTCGCCGCCATGCCCCAGATGCCGTCCCAATTGGACGAATGCGGAGCGACGATCAGCACCAGCTTCGGGATATTCGGCAACTCGCCGACCACCTTCCAGCCGAACGTGCGCAGAAAGCTGCGCCCCAGCCAGCGGGTGATGCGATTGGGTCTGACCCGCGGCATGTTCGGCGGCGTCGCCGGCAGCAGGGCTTGCTTGTCGCTCAAACGGCTCACTCCCAATGTGCGGCGCGGCCACTGCGACCGCGCTTGATTTCGCCGCGCTCGCGCTTGGCATCCAGCCGACGCGCTTTCGATGCGCGGGTGGGTCTGGTCGCCACGCGCGGCTTGGGTACCGACAGGCCGGCAATGATGAAACCGGCCAGTCGCTCGCGCGCGTCTTCGCGGTTGCGCTCCTGGGTGCGGAAGCGTTGCGCCTCGATCACCAGCACGCCGGCATCGTTGAGCCGGCGGTCGCGCCGCGCCAGCAGGCGCGCGCGCAACGGTTCCGGCAATGATGGCGAGGTGGCCACGTCGAATCGCAATTCCACGGCGCTGGACACCTTGTTGACGTTCTGCCCGCCCGCGCCGCTGGCGCGCACGAAGCGCTCGACCAATTCGTCGTCCGGTATCGCCAGTGTCGGCGTGATTTGCAAAGGCGTGTTCCCCATTCGCGGATTGTAGAGCGTGCCGTGCCTCCTTGAGCGGCTTGCCCGACCACGGATGGCATTCGCGGCAGGATTTGCACGGACGCGATTTAACGGGAGGTTTACGTTTTGGCCGGCAACATGCAGCCCTCCTGGTTGCCGTCATCCCGCATGCGCCTGCGCTTCCTCGCCCCGTTGCTGTTGCTTGCCCTCGCCTTGCCGGCCATGGCCGCCGAACCCAGCGACGCCGACATCGAACGCCTGCTGCAGGCCTCGCGCGCCGAAAGCATGCTCGGCGCGATCCTGCCGCAGATCGAGGCGGCGCAGCGCCAGCAGTTCGAACAGATCACCGCCGGCAAGCAGCTCACCGACGCGCAGAAGGCCGACATCGAGAACATCCGCGCCAGGAGCAGCGAAATCGTGCGCCGCACCCTGGCTTGGGAGCAGATGAAGCCGCTGTACTTCGACGTGTATCGGCGCAACTTCAGCCGCGACGACGTGCGCGCCATCGCCAGGTTCTACGAAAGCGCCGCCGGCCAGCGCATGCTCGAACGCACCCCGGCCCTGATGCAGGATCTGATGACGGCGATCCAGCAGAAGATGGTGCCGATGCTGCAGGAACTGGAAACCGAACTGAAGGCCGCCTCGGTCGAGCAGGAGGTGATGCCGGCACCGCCGGTCAGCCCGCCGCAACAGCGCCGGCCCGCGCCGGTGAAGAAGAAGGTGGTCCCGGCAAGGAAAACCACGACCACCAAGAAGAAGAAATAGCCGGTTACGGCAGTTCCGCGCGCGCTGGCAAGCGCCAGTCGATCGGCGCTTGCCCGTGCTGTTGCAGGTACTGGTTGGCCGCCGAAAAATGCCCGCAGCCAAAGAAGCCGCGGTGCGCCGACAACGGCGACGGGTGCGGCGCGCGCAGCACGCGATGGCGACGCGCATCGATCACCGCGCCCTTCTTCTGCGCATAACTGCCCCACAGCAGGAACACCAGGTGCTCGCGTTCGCGCGACAGGGTTTCGATGACGTGGTCGGTGAAACCTTCCCAACCCTTGCCGGCATGCGCGCCGGCGCGGCCTTCCTCGACCGTCAGCACCGCGTTGAGCAGCAGCACGCCCTGCTTCGCCCACGGCACCAGGCTGCCGTGGTCGGGACGTGGATAACCGAACTCGTCGCCGATTTCCTTGAAGATGTTCTCCAGCGACGGCGGCGGCGGCACGCCCGGCGACACCGAGAAGCACAGGCCGTGCGCCTGCCCGTAACCGTGGTACGGATCCTGGCCGAGGATGACCACCTTCACCGCATCGAACGGCGTGGCCTCGAACGCGGCGAAGATCTGCGGCCCTGGCGGGAAGATGTGCGCTCCGGCGGCCTTGCGCCGGCGCAGGAAGTCGGAGAGTTCACGCATCTCCGGGCGCTGCAGCCACTCACCGACGCGGGCTTTCCATGAGGGTTCCAGCTTGATGCGGTCGTCGGGCATGTCGGGACTCGGGAGAGGCTTATTCGCCCTTGCCCGTCATTCCCGCCTTCGTGGGAATGACGGGCAAAGGCAACGAATCACCAATCACGACTTCTCCCCCATCCGCGCCAACCGCAACTGGAACAGCACCTTCGTCACCAGCAGGCGCTCCTCGATCGGCTTCAACACCAGATCGTTCGCGCCGGCGTGCAGCAGTTCGCGCTGGTTGGCGGGGTTGCTGTCGCCGGTCATCACCAGGATCGGCAGACGGCGCTTGCCGTAGGCGAAATCCACGCGGATGCGGTGGACGATGTCCAGCCCGCTCAGCTCGCCCTTCAGGGTCACGTCGGTCAGCACCAGGTCGAAACGATGGGTGGACAAGCCCAGCGATTCGGCGGTGAGCAGGGCGAAGGCGTCCTCGGCCTTCAAGACATGCACCACCTGCAGGCCGTGGCGCTGCAGCATGCGCTTGGTCGCCTCGGCGGCGACGCGGCTGTCTTCGACGTACAGCACGGTCGCGTCGGCGACCGGCTCCGGCCGCACGTAACCGAGGATGAAGGTCGCCAGCGCCTCGTGGCCCAGCGACTTGTCGAAGTAGTCGGTGACGTATTCGGTGAAGCGGCGCTCCTCCAGATGCTGCTGGGCGTCGCCGGACACCACGATCACCGGCACGTAGGCCTGCCCCACCGCTTCGCGCACGCTGCGCGCCACTTCCATGCCGTCGCCGTCGGGCAAGGCCAGCGCGGTGGTGACCAGATCGACCGCGCCGGCGGCCAAGGCTTCGCGCGCTTCGGCCAGGCTGGCGCAACCCACGATTTCGACATTCGGCAGTTCGCGCTTCAGCACGTCGCCGATCAGCTTGCGCACCAGCCTGGAGCCATCGACCACCATCACCCGCGGGGCGTCGCTGATCAGGTGTTGCAGTGGCTGCGTGGACATGGGGCGGGTGGCGTTTGCCTAGACTTCGGTCGGCCTAGTCTGACGCAGGAAATGCCCGGTCACCAGCCACGCGCCCAGCCAGCCGATCATGGTTGCGACGCACAGCACACCGGCAACTTGCGGCAGCGCCAATCCGCCAAGGGAAAAATCGCTGCCATAGCTGCGCGCCAGCGCCGCCAGTGGCTCACGCAATGCGGCATTGGCCGCCGCGATCAGGCCCAGCGCCAGCGCGCCGGCAGCCAGCCCGTACCATGCGCCCAGATAGACGAACGGCCGGCGGATGAAGCCGTCGCTGGCGCCGAGCAATTGCAGCACGCCGATTTCCTCGCGCCGCGACTGGATGTCCAGGCGCACGGTATTGCCGACCACCAGCAACGCGCCGGCACCGAACAGCGCCGCCAATACCCAGGCCAGACGTTCGCCGAAGCGCAGCCAGCCGTCCAGGCGCTGCCGCCAGACCGCGTCGTGGCGCACCAGATCGGCCTCGGGCAGGTGTTGCAGCGCCTGTGCCAGTCCGGCTTCGTCCTGCCGCGGGGTCACGATCAGCCGATACGGCAGCGGGTTGCCGTCGAGTGCGCCGATGGCTTCGCCCAATCCTTCCATTTTCCGGAATTCGTCCAGCCCCTGCTGCGGCGTGCGCAATTCCACCGAGGCCACGTCGCCGCGTCCGCGCAATTGTTCGGCCAGCATCTGCGCGCGCGCGGCGGCGATGTCCTGCTTCAGGAACAGGTCGATCTGCCGCGACTGCTGCACGTTGCCGGCGAAATGGCGCACGTTGCCCAGCGCCAGCCACAAGCCCAGCGGCAGCGCGAACGCCACCGCCATCACGCCCACGGTCAGCAGCGTCGCCCAAGGCCGGCGCACGGCGCGGCCCAGGCTGGAAATCAGACCATGCAGATGCTGGTCGAACCAGATGCCCAGCCCTGAACGCGGGCCCGGCGCAAACGCATTGGTGGCGGAGGCTTCACTCACGCTTGCTTCGCTCATGCCTGCGTCACTCCGCCAGATCGTCGGGGGAAATGTCATCGACCAGCTTGCCGTGGTCCAGCACCAGCACGCGCCGCTTCATCTTCTTGATCAGGCCCAGGTCGTGGCTGACGATCAGCACGCTGGTGCCGCGCGCGGGCATCGAGGCGAACAGCTCCATGATTTCCGCCGCCAGGGTCGGATCGAGATTGCCGGTGGGTTCGTCGGCCACCAGCAATGCCGGCTCGCCGACGATGGCACGGGCAATGCCGACGCGCTGCTGCTCGCCGGCGGACAATTGTCCCGGCAAGGCCTGGCGGCGATGGTCCAGGCCCACCCGCGCCAGCACCTCGCGTGCGCGCTTGGCCACCTGGTCGCGGCGCTCGCCGCGCAGGATCAGCGGCAGCGAGACGTTCTCCTCGATGCTGCGGTCGGTCAGCAGGCGATGATCCTGATAGACCACGCCCACCTGCCGCCGATGCAAGGCCACGCGGCCACCACGCACCTTCAGCAGATTGCGCCCGCCGAACACCACCGCGCCGCGGCTGGGCCGCTCGCTCAGGTGGATCAACTTCAACAGCGTGCTCTTGCCAGCGCCGGAGTGGCCGGTGACGAACAACATCTCGCCCTGCCCGACCTCGAAGCTGACGTTGTCCAGCGCAGTGGCCGGCGCGCCGGGGTAATGCTTGCTGACGTTTTCGAAGCGGAGAACGCTGGTCATGGCCGCATTATGCCGCAGCCAAGGCATGCCTTGTGCGGTCAGATCGCCGCCTCCTGAGTTATTCTCGTCCCGTGCCCACTGGTAAAGAGATGCCCATGGCATTGGTGATACCCGGCAATTTTGATTCCGCATCGTATCGACTGGAACCCAGCGAGCGCAGGGTCGCCCATGTACTGAAAGACACTCTCGACAGCGGCTACCTGTGTTGGTGCAACGTTCCTGTCGGAGCGAATCAGAACCGAACCGACCGCCCCGACTTCATCATCCTGCACCCCAATCGGGGAATCCTCGTGCTTGAAGTCAAGGATTGGGCATTGAATTCCATCGCCAAAATCGATCCGACGCACGCTTATTTGAGCGATGGGCGCGGAAAGAAATCCAATCCCCTGTTGCAAGCCCGGGGCTATGCGGAATTCATCGCCAACCTGCTGAAGAAAGACCCGGCGCTCGTCCATCCGGCCGGCAGCCCATACGAAGGTGGCTTGGCAATGCCCTGGGGATATGGCGTTGTCCTGACCCGAATCACGCGCAAGGAGTTCGATCAAGCCGGGCTGCATGAGGCCATTCCCTCGAATCAAGTCATTTGCAAAGATGAACTTGCTGGAACGACAGACAGCGAACTATTCGAACAACGCCTCTGGAACATGTTCCGCAAGTCGCTCCAGAACTGGAAAGTCGCCCTGACCCATCCGCAAATCGAGCGTGTCCGCTGGAACCTGTTCCCCGAAATCCGCATACAAACGCAAGGCTCGTTGTTTGATACCCCCGCAAGTGCGCCGCCCATCGAAATTCCGGACTTGATCAAGGTCATGGATTTACAGCAGGAGCAACTGGCCCGCTCGCTGGGTGAAGGCCATCGCGTCATTCATGGCGTTGCCGGATCGGGAAAGACCATGATTCTGGGCTATCGCTGCGTCGAGCTTGCGCGCATCTACGCCAAGCCGATTCTGGTGCTTTGTTACAACAAGACGCTGGCTGCGCGACTCGAACAATTGATATGCACGCATGGTGTGCAGGACAAGGCTCGCGTGTTTCATTTTCATGGCTGGTGCAAGGAGCAATTAAGGACATACGCACTGCCACAACCGGGTCACGGAGGCGACTGGAATTCCTACAATCGAGCCTTGGTTGAATCCGTCATGCGCGGCGTCGAATCGAACGCCATTCCGCGCAGCCAGTATGCGGCCGTCCTGATCGACGAAGGCCATGATTTCGCGCCAGAATGGTTGAAATTAGTTGTCCAGATGGTCGATCCCGAAACCAATAACTTCCTGCTTCTGTACGACGACGCGCAAAGCATCTACGACAACGTCGGGAAGCGGAAATTCACCTTCAAGAGCGTCGGCATAGAAGCACAAGGCCGAACCACCATCCTGAAGCTCAATTACCGGAATACGCTGGAAGTCCTGTCCGTGGCCAAGGCTTTTGCCGAGGAACTTCTGACCGGACACGATGATGGTGATGATCATCCGATCATTGCCCCGGAAAGCGTCGGTCGTCGCGGCCCGACACCCGAACTAGTTCAGTGTCGCAATAAGTGGGATGAAACTGAGCAAATAGCCAGACGCGTTGCTGCCGCGCTGGATGATGGCATCAAGGCCAACGACATCGGCGTGCTGTGCTATTCGACGCACACCGCCAACGACATTGCCGCGCAACTGCAAAAAGCGAGAATCCCGTTCAAACTGATTAACAACGATAGCAAGCGTTCGATGTTCGAGGGAGAACCTTCGATTAAGGTCATGCCCATGAAATCCAGCAAGGGTCTGGAATTCGACACGGTATTCATCCCACGACTGAACGAAGTTGCCGCTTGGTGCAAATCCGATTCGGAGAAAGAGCAAGAAGCCCGGCTGCTCTATGTCGCCATGACCCGGTCATTGAGCCGCTTGACCTTGTTCCAACACGGCCACGGCCCATTCACCGACAGAGTCGGCAAGGCCGTGGCAGAAGTGCAATTCCATCTGGCCGCCTGAATCAACCCCCGAACAACGACTTCACCTTGCGGCCGATGCGGGTCAGCCAGGAATCGTCCGCGGCCTGCGCAGGTGCGGCGGTTTGCGGCTTGGCTGCCTGCTGCACGTTCTGCGTCGTGATGCCTTCGCCGCCTTCCAGCGGTTTGCCATGACGGCGACGACGGCGTTTGCGCGGGGCGCGTTCGCCTTCGGGCTGGCCCGATTGCGCATGTTGTTGCGGGGCGGCGTTGGCGACGTCGGCGACGATGGGATTGGCAGCGGTTTGCGGGCGCGGGCCACGCGGCGGGCGTCCGCCTTCGCCGCGAGTCTTGTCGCTGCGCGGCTGGCCGTCATCGGGCTTGCCGCTGCGCGGGGCGCGGCCTTCGCCACGACGGCCGCCTTCGCGCCCGCCGCGCGGGCCGCCCTTGCCGCCGCCGCGCTTGGCGTCTTCGGCGGCGCGCGCTTCGCGCACTTCCTTGAAGATCTCGCCGATGCTTTCGCCTTCCTCGGCGTCGGTCTCGACCGCGGCCGGGCGCTCGGGGCGCGGCAGCGCGGTCAGCAGTTCGGCGGTGACCGGCTCGACCGGGATCTTCTGCTCGATGTAGGCCTCGATGTCCGGCAGGCCCATCGCGTAGCGTTCGCAGGCGAAGCTGATCGCGTCGCCTTCGGCGCCCAGCCGCGCGGTGCGGCCGATGCGGTGCACGTAGTCCTCGGCATCGAACGGCAGGTCGTAGTTGAAGACGTGGCTGACGCCGTCGATGTGCAGGCCGCGCGCGGCCACGTCGGTGGCGACCAGCAGTTCCAACTGGCCGGCCTGGAACTTCTTCAGCAGCGTTTCGCGCTTCTTCTGCGGCACGTCGCCGGACAGCACGCCGACGCGGTAGCCGGCTTTTTCCAGCGCGCGGGCCACGCGTTCGACGAAGGACTTGGTGTTGACGAACACCATCGTGCGTGCGCCCTCACTGCGCGAGAGCAGGCCCAGCAGCAGCGGGATCTTCTCCTCGTCGGCCGGGAAGTAGAGCACCTGGCGCACCTTGGCGTTGGTGATGTATTCGCTCTCGACGACGAGCTTCTCCGGCTCGTTCATGTGCTCATAGGCCAGTTCCAGCACGCGGTGCGAAAGCGTGGCGGAGAACAGCAGCGTCTGCCGTTCGGTGCGGATCGGCATGCGCCGCAGCAGGAAGCGGATGTCCTTGATGAAGCCGAGGTCGAACATGCGGTCGGCCTCGTCCAGCACGCACACCTCGCAGGCGTGCAGGCTGACCACCTTGTGCTGCTTGACGTAGTCGATCAGCCGACCGGGCGTGGCGATGATGACGTCAACGCCCTGCTGCAGCAGTTCGCGCTGCTTGTCGTAGTCCACGCCGCCATAGACCAGTGCGAAACGCAGGCCCAGGTCGCTGGCGAACTTCACCGCGTCCTTGTGGATCTGGATCGCCAGTTCGCGCGTCGGCGCAAGGATCAGCGCGCGCGGGTCTTCCGGCTTGCGCTCGGCCAGCGCCGGCCGCGACAGCAGGCGGTTGATGGTGGCGACCAGGAAGGCCAGCGTCTTGCCGGTGCCGGTCTGCGCCTGGCCGGCGACGTCGCGCCCGGGCAGCGCCACCGGCAGGGTCAGCGCCTGGATCGGCGTGCAGCGCAGGAAGCCGGCGCGTTCCAGCCCGGCCAACAGCGCCGGGTGCAGGTCGAAGGAGGAAAAACTTACATCGGTCAGGGGCTTGTCGCTCATCGGGACTTCTTTCGGTGTGATTCGGGGTGGGCGGCGCAATCCGCCAACGGCTGCTTTCCACGCTTGCATCGCCGCCGCCGGCGTCGCAAACTGCGCGCCTGATGCCAAGCCACTGCGAAGCCATCGGAAACCTTTCGCGGAACCCGCCCCGGGACACTCCCCCGGGCATCAGGGCAACACCCTTGAACGGCCCCGCGCAATGCCCCAGTTTAACGCAATGCGGCGCCCCGCCCCGACCTGCGCGTCCGCGACCTCCCCAGGAGCCCCCAAGTGAGCGATAAAGTGAGCCACGTCGGCGATGCCGACTTCGATGCCGCCGTGCTGCAATCCAGCGAACCGGTGCTGGTCGATTTCTGGGCCGAATGGTGCGGCCCGTGCAAGATGATCTCGCCGGTGCTGGACGACCTGGCCGAGGCCTACGACGGCAAGCTGAAGGTCGCCAAGGTCAACGTCGATGAAAACCGCGCCACCGCGATCAAGTACCACGTGCGTTCCATCCCGATGCTGCTGCTGTTCAAGGACGGCCAGGTCCAGGCTACCCAGATCGGCGCGATCGGCAAGGGCCAGCTGACCCAGATGATCGACAAGACCCTGGGCGCGCAGGCCGCCTGACCCGGGCGTCGGCCGGCCCGCGTCACCGGGCCGGCGGCTGAACCATTCCAACGCGACTGCTTGCCGCCACCCCCGGGGCGGTGCTAGTGTCGCCACCGATCCGGCACGGCCCGCTTCCATCGCAGCCGCACGCCGCACCCATCTGATACCCACCCACGTTCTCTTCTACGAACCCGCCGCATCCGCCGGCGCTCGCCATTGCGAGGAATCCCCACTTGTCCGATACCATCGAAGAAACCGGCGCCCCCGCCGAAAAGCGCGTGCGCAAGACCCGCGTCGCCAAGACTGAAACCGCCACGGTTGCGCCTGCGCCCGCCCCTGCTGCGGAACCCCCCGCGCCGGCGCCGGCCGCCGAATCCGCCCCGCCGCCCAGCGCGCCGCCGGCCACCCAGCCGAGCGCCAACGCCGAAGCCGGCGCGCCCCAGGGCGAAGGCGAACAACAACGCGGCGATGGCCAGCAACGCTTCAACAACAACCGCCGCGAACGCTTCAAGAACCGCCGCGAACGCCAGCGCGAGCGCTACCAGAACAATGGCCTGCCGCAGGACGGCGGCGACAACGACAACCAGTTCGTGCCGCGCTCGCAGCCCAGCGTGCCGGAAGGCTTCCCGCAGTATTCGCTCAGCGACCTCAAGCGCATGCCGGCGCACAAGCTGCTGGAGATCGCCGAAGCCCTGAACATCCACGAAGGCGTCGCCCGCGCGCGCAAGCAGGACGTGATCTTCGCCCTGCTGAAGGTGCTGGCCCGCCACGGCGAAGGCGTGGCCGCCGACGGCGTGCTGGAAATCCTGCCGGACGGTTTCGGCTTCCTGCGCGGCGCCGAAGCCAGCTACCTGGCCGGCCCGGACGACGTTTACATCTCGCCCAGCCAGATCCGCCGCTTCAACCTGCGCACCGGCGACCACCTGGCCGGCCGCATCCGCTGGCCGAAGGACGGCGAACGCTACTTCGCGCTGGCCGTGGTTGACACCATCAACGGCGAACCGATCGAAGCCAGCAAGGGCAAGATCCTGTTCGAGAACCTGACCCCGCTGTTCCCGCGCAAACGCTTCGTGCTGGAACGCGGCAACGGCTCGTCCGAAGACATCGCCGGCCGCATCCTCGACTTGATGGCTCCGCAGGGCAAGGGCCAGCGCAGCCTGATCGTTTCGCCGCCCAAGGCCGGCAAGACCATCATGATGCAGCAGATCGCCACCGCGATCACGACCAACCACCCGGACACGCACCTGATCGTGCTGCTGATCGACGAGCGCCCGGAAGAAGTCACCGAAATGCAGCGCACCGTGCGTGGCGAAGTGATTTCCTCCACCTTCGACGAACCGGCCGCGCGCCACGTGCAGGTCGCCGAAATGGTGATCGAACGCGCCAAGCGCCTGGTCGAACACAAGAAGGACGTGGTCATCCTGCTCGACTCGATCACCCGCCTGGCCCGCGCCTACAACAACGTGGTGCCCAGCAGCGGCAAGGTGCTGACCGGCGGCGTTGACGCCAACGCCCTGCACCGGCCCAAGCGCTTCTTCGGCGCGGCGCGCAACGTCGAAGAAGGCGGCAGCCTGACCATCATCGCCACCGCGCTGGTGGACACCGGCAGCGCGATGGACAAGGTGATCTACGAGGAATTCAAGGGCACCGGCAACAGCGAAATCCACCTGGACCGCCGCATCACCGAAAAGCGCGTCTATCCGGCCATCGCCGTCAACCTGTCCGGCACCCGCCGCGAGGATTTGCTGATCGAACCGGAGCTGCTGCAGAAGATCTGGATCCTGCGCAAGCTGCTGCATCCGATGGACGAGATCGCGGCGATGGAGTTCCTGCTGGACAAGATGAAGAACACCAAGTCCAACGACGAGTTCTTCGCTTCGATGAAGCGCTGATCCCGCACGGCAGGGATCCTCTCGCCAGTTATGCAAAAGCCCCGCACTGCGGGGCTTTTTTATCGGACTGCCGTGGGTTGGAACCAACCCCCACGAACCGCCAGGGCATCTCACCCGCGCAGCAGGCAATCCAGCGCAATCCCCGCGAACACCGCCATGCCCACCCAGTTGTTGTGCAGGAAGGCCTTGAAGCAGGCCGTGCGTTCGCGCTGACGGGCGATGGCGAATTCGTACACGACCAGCAACGCCGCCACGCCCAAACCGGCCCAGTACCAGATGCCCAGGCCGGCTTGCCGGCCCACCAGCGCCAGCGCGCCGAAGGTCAGCGCATACAGGATGCCTTGCGCGACCAGGTCCAGGTCGCCGAACAGGATCGCGGTGGATTTGGAGCCGGCGCGGATGTCGTCGTCGCGATCCACCATCGCGTACCAGGTGTCGTAGGCGGTGGCCCACAGGATGTTCGCGCCGTACAGCACCCAACCCAGCGGCGGCACCGTATCCTGCACGGCGGCGAAGGCCATCGGGATGCCCCAGCCGAAGGCCATGCCCAGATACACCTGCGGCAGGTAGGTGTAGCGCTTCAGATACGGATACGTCGCGGCCAGGAACAGGCCGGCGAAGCTCAGCCACACGGTCAGCCGGTTCATCGTCAGCACCAGCGCGAACGCCACCGACATCAGCGCCGCGAACAAACCCAGCGCCTGCTTCCCGGACAATGCGCCGGTGGCCAGCGGCCGCGCCCTGGTGCGTTCCACCTGCGGGTCCAGCCAGCGGTCGGCGTAGTCGTTGATGACGCAACCGGCCGAGCGCGTCAGCCACACGCCGGCAGTGAACACGAACAAGGTCCACAACGGCGGCAAGCCGCCAGCCGCCAGCCACAACGCCCACCACGTCGGCCACAGCAGCAGCAGCACGCCGATCGGGCGGTCGCCGCGCATCAGCTTCCAGTAGTGCCGCGCCTGCACGCGCCACGGCGGCAGCGGTTTTGGCGATGCGTTCCCGTATCTCTCGTAACTCATGCGCAAAGATTACCAGCCGGCGCGGGAGCGGAGACGAGGATTCAGGTGGAGGACCTGCTGGATTTGTACTCGTAGTAGCCGTAGCTGTAGTAGCCGGTCGCGCGGCGTTCGACGGCATTGAAGATCACGCCCTTGATCTGCACGCCGTTCTGCTCGAAGCGTTTGCCGGTCAGCAGGATTTCCTTCGGCTGGTTGACGCCGAAGCGGGTCACCAGCAGGTTGGAGCCAGCGTGCCGGGCGACGATCGCCGCATCGGTCACCGCCAGGATCGGCGGGGTGTCAACGATCACGTAGGCGTACTGCGCGGACAGGCTTTCCAACAGTTCGCCGAAGCGCCTGTGCATCAGCAGTTCCGACGGGTTCGGCGGGATATCGCCGCGCACCAGGCAGTGCATGTTCTCCAGTCCCGGCACGGTGCGAATCGCCGTGGCGGCATCGATCTTGCCGACCAGCACGTCCGACAGGCCGTTCTTCGGCGAAACACCCAGCACCTTGTGCAGGGCGCCCTTGCGAAGGTCGCCATCGATCAGCAGCACCTTCTGGTCGGCCTGCGCGATCACCGCGGCGAGATTGGCCGAGACGAAGGTCTTGCCCACTTCGGGCCGCGGGCCGGAGATGGCCAGGATGTTGTTCTTCGCCTCCAGCATCGCGAAATGCAGGCTGGTACGCAGGCTGCGCAACGCCTCCACCGCCAGGTCGGTCGGGTCGTTCAGCGCCAGCAGGCGCAGGCGGCCATCGCTCTTGACATGATGACGGCGCAGGTCTTGCAGATCCTTGGCCGCGCTCAGCGGAATCGCGGCGTACACCGGCAGGCCGAGTTCCTCGATCTGCGCCGGATCCTCGATACCGGGATTGAGCATGCGCTCCAGCAGCACCCAGCCGACCGACAGGAAGCCGCCCAGCAACAGGCCAACCAGCACGACCAGCGACTTGCGCGGCTTGACTGGCTGGGTTGCGTCAACCACGGCCGGATCGACCACGCGCACGTTGCCGACCGTGCCGGCGCGGGCCACGTCGAGTTGCTGCGCCTGGTTCAACAGCGCCGTGTACAGCTCGTTGCTCACCTGCAAGTCGCGGGTCAGGCGCAGCAGCCCCTGCTGGGTGTCCGGCAACGCGCTCACCTGCTTCTGGAAGCCCTGCTTGCGCGCCTCCAGATCGCCGATCTGGCGCAGCAGCGCGCGGTAGGCCGGATGCTCGCGGGTGAAGCTGCGGTCCATCTCCGCCTGCTTCAGGCGCAACTGCTGGATGCTGGTCTCGACCGCGACTTCCTGGTCCAGCAGGCCCTTGGTCTGCACGCTGATGTCAACCGAATTGGCGGTGGTCTGGTAATCGCTCAACGCGGCCTGCGCAGCCTCGACCTGCTTGCGCACGCTGGGCAACTGTTCCTTGACGAACTGCAGTTGCGACGACGCTTCGGCGGAATTGCGCTCCACGTTCTGGCGCACGTAGGCATTGGCAACGTGCTGCAGGAAGGTTTCGGCGAACTGCGGATCCTCATGCTCGAAGGTCAGTTGCAGAATGCCTGACTCCTTGCCTTTTTCCACCGCCTTCACTTCCTGCTGCAACCCGGTCACCACGCCCAGGCGGCGCAGCTTGGACACGTGGAAACGGGTGCCGGGGTTGGCGCGCAGCGCCTCGACCTCGATCTCCACGCCCTTGCCCGACGCCGCCGTGCCGACATTGCCGCGCAGCAGCAAACCGCCATCCTCGTCGTACAGGGCAAGCGTGCCGGGCCGGTCGCCGGCCTCCAGGGTCAGCGCCGCACCCAGCAGTGCGTCGGGAACCTCCAGGCGGTAGATGCGCAGGCTTTCCCCGCCCCAGCCATAGCGGCTCATGCCCAGCCGCGGCGGCGCCACCTGGTCCGGCGTGGTCGGGCTGAAGCGGCGGGCGAGGAAATCCCCGAGTATCGGAAAGCGGTACGGCTCGGCCACGATGTCCAGCTTCATCTCGTCCACCGCACTGCCCACGACCGAGCGCGAGGTGATCAGCGCGACCTCGGTGGTCGCCTCGGAGCTGGACGTCCCCAACCCCAGCGAGGACAGGTCGGACAGGCCGGGGATCGACGGCATCTTCGACTCGGCCTGGATGATCGCATTGGCCTGGTACACCGGCGCGGCGAGCAGCGCATAAGCGAGCGCCGCCAGGAAGCACAGCCCGGTGACCCCGGCGATGAACCACTTGCGGTCAACCAGCACGCCCAGCAGTTGGCGCAGGTCGATTTCGTCGCCATCCAGCGCGGGAGCGATCTTGGTGTCCTTGTTCATCGTCGGATTGGTTCCGTTTGCCTGCATGTGTGGAGGGGGATCACTTCAGCGGATATGCGGTGCCCAGCTGGCTGCACAATCCTTGATCAGCCGGTAAGCGTGCTCGAACGCAGGCCGCGCCTGCCGGTAGGGGTCGCCGATCTCGCGATCGCCGCACCACTTCCCCAGCAGGAAAGTCTTGCCACTGACCTGCGGTACGTCACGGGCGATATCCAGCAGTTGCCGCCGCTCCATCACCAGGATCAGGTCGGCGGCGCCGAGCAACCGCCTGTCGGCCTGGCGCGCGCGGTGCCCGGCCCCGTCCATGCCGTGCTCGAGCAGTACTTCCTGTGCGATCGGGTCGATGGGGCTGCCAACCAGCGCCTGCAGGCCGGCCGAGCCGATCTCGACGCCGGAGCCATCGAGCAGGCGACGCATCACCGCTTCCGCCGTGGGGCTGCGGCAGACATTGCCGACACAAATGAAGAGTATCTTGCGGAACACTCGGCTTTCCTGGGGCCTGGTCCACAACGTGTCGGCGACGTTGCGGTTGCGGGGAAGATTACGAAATATCCCCTATGCTTGCATACCCTCGATCACGCTCGTGATGCCTCCTTCACACGGGCAAAGCCTGTTACATTGGACAATGCATGCGAGAGCGCCCGATGCTCCCATGTGCGAGTGTTCTCCCCCCACCCTTCTCCCCACGGAGAGTGCCATGAACATGATCGATTCCAAGTCCTCGTTTGCCGTCGCCGCATCGCTGGCGCTCCTTGCCAACGCGGTGCTGGCGGCTCCGCTTGCCGCCCAGCAGGCATCGCCGCAATCCGAGCCGAACCCGCAACTGCAGCAACCGGCCGCCGAACCGGGCGCGGAAGCCGCCACAACCACCGAAGCCGGCGCGGCCGGCACATCGGGTGCGGTGGCCGGCGCAGCCGGCGGCCTCAGCACCGCTGCCATGATCGGCATCGGCGTGGCCGTGGCCGGCGCCGTCGCCGCTGCATCCAGTGGCGGTGGCAGCGACGACAGCAGCAGCGGCACCTCGACCACGCCGGGTACGGGTGGCACCACCGGCACCAGTGGCACTACTGGCACTACCGGCACCACCGGCACCAACTGACCCGAGGCCGTCCCTCATCGTCGTCGCCCTTCCCGGCGACTTTGAACAGACCCCGCCGGGCAGTGCCGAGCGGGGCTTTTCATTCTGACTGCGCATTCCGTTTTACCGTTTACAGCGCCTCGTCATTCCGGAGCTTGCAGATGCTTCCCACCCGCCTGTCCGCCCTCGTCCTGATCGGTGTCGCCGGCCTGTCCGGATGCATCTGGGCTCCCGGCCAGCACTTGCGCCAGCCCACGACGCAGGCCGACGGCCGCATTGTCAGCAACGACGGCCAGCTGGAACTGATCCCCATCACCCCCAAGCTGATCGCGATGGACCAGGCGGCCCGGCAAGCCGGTGGTCTGCCCAAGGCACTGACCGACTGGCAGCCGGGCGATTACCACATCGGCACCGGCGACCTGCTTTACATCACCGTCTGGGACCATCCGGAGCTGACCGTGCCGGCCGGACCGCAGCAGCAAGGCGCCCTCGCCGGTCGCCTGGTGCAATCCGACGGCACCTTGTTCTATCCGTACATCGGCACGATCAAGGCCGCCGGCCTGACCCCGGTCGAACTGCGCGCGGCGCTGACCGCGCAACTGGCGCGCTTCATCGAGTCGCCGCAAGTTGACGTGTCCATCCTGAGCTATGCCAGCCAACGGGTCTGGATCACCGGCGCGGTGCGGCAGTCCGCGGCGGTGCCGCTGACCGTGACCCCGCTGACCTTGAGCGACGCGATCAGCCAGGCCGGCTTCGACTCGACCCAGGCCAACCTGTCGGGACTGCGCCTGATCCGCGACGGCGTCACCTATACCCTGGATCTGGACCGCAACGCCGGCACCAACATCTACCTGAAGGACGGCGACCAGATCTACGTCCCGTTCCTCGACGAGAAGGAAATCTTCGTCGTCGGCGAGGTCACCCTGCCCGGCGCGCAGAACTTCAAGACCGGGACGGTCAGCCTCAGCCAGGCGCTGGGCCGCGCGCGCGGGCTGGCGCAGACCACGTCCAACGGCAACGCGGTCTATGTCATCCGCGGCGCCCGCGACCTGCAGGCGGCGCCGTCGGCGATCTACCAGCTGGAAGCGCGCGACCCGGCGGCGTTCGCGGTGGCCAGCCAGTTCCAGCTGCTGCCCGGCGACGTGGTGTTCGTCGGCGCCGCCGGCATCACCCGCTGGAACCGCTTCGTCGCCCAATTGCTGCCGTTCTCCGGGATCATCAGCAACGCGGCCAGCGCCAGCAACGACCTCTGATCGCCGCGGCCTCCGCCGTACTGCCCATGGGTTTCGCTTCCACGCAAACCACGCTGTCCCGAACCGCCGCGGCGCTGCTGGCTGCGGCGTTGCTGGCCAGTTGCTCCACCTTGGGCACGAGCAGCCTGCAGGCACTGAAGCTGGCGGTCGCCGGCAAGCCCGACATGGACCCCACGCCCGGACAGGTCGCCGCCACCCCCTATGCGCAGATCCTGGCCAGCACCACCGCCGACAACCGCGTGCTGATGGTGCTGGGCAACGTCGATGACGGCCTGCAATCCTGGTTCAGCAGCCGCCGCGAGATCGTCTATTTGCGCGACGGCCTGCTGGTCGGCAGCCACGGCCTGGAACAGGACGCAGCCGGCATCCGCATCGAAGGCGACAATCCGTTCGCGCGTCTTGCCCGGATAAACGGCGTGGTGCCGGTGCAGCGTCGTTACGACTGGATGCCCGGCTACCGCTACGGCGTGGCGGTGGAAGGGCGGTTGCAGCGAACCGGCATCGAAACGGTGTCGATACTCGGTGCGCAGCGGCAGTTGCTGCACTTCCGCGAAAGCCTGCGCGGGCCCGGCGTCGCGGCGGAGAACGAATACTGGGCCGACCCCGAAACCGGCTTCATCTGGAAAAGCCGGCAGTTGCTGGCGCCGGGGCTGAGCCTGGAGATCGTGCAGTTGAAGCCGTTCGTCGCGGGGACCGCGCCATGATCCCCGGCAAGCCGTGGCTCTGCGCGCTGGCCTTCGTCGTGGCCGTCCCCGCGATGGCGCAGACGGCGCCCGGCAGCCTGCATGCCAGCGTCGAAGGCGCGGTGCAGCGGCCCGGCGGGTTCGATTTGCCGGCCGGCGCCCGGCTGGCCGACGCGGTCCTGGCGGCGATGCCGAACCGCCACGCCTATCCGCTGGGTGCCGCTTTGTTGCGGCGGGACGCAGCGCTGGAACAGGCCCGAACCCGGGCCGGCCTGTCACACGACCTCGGCGCGCTGGCCGCCTTGCCGGACATCGACCCGCAAACCGCCGCACTGATCGCCGGATTGCGCGCATGGCTCGATGCGCTGCCGGCCACCGGCCGGGTGCCCGCGCTGCTGGAACCGCGCGCGTTGGAGGTCGATCCGGCAGCCAACCGCCCGCTGGCCGACGGCGACCGTTTCGTCTATCCCGCGCGGCCCGGCACGGTGCGCGTGGTCGGCGCGGTCGCGCAGCCTTGCGAACTGCCACAGGTGCCACTGCGCGACGCCAGGGATTACCTGGACGACTGCGCGCCGGCGAAAGCCGCCGACCGCGACTGGCTGTACGCGATCCAGCCCGATGGCCGGGTGCAGCGACTGGGCATTGCCGCCTGGAACCGCAGCGCGCCGCAGCCGCTGGCCCCCGGCGCGCTGGTCTATGTGCCACTGGCTGAACGCACGCTGCGCGAGGTGAGCCCTGCCTTCAACCGCGAGATGGCCGGTTTTCTCGCCACCCAGCACCTTCCTGCCGCAGAGGCCGCGCCATGAACCGCGCAGGAGCAGGAGGCTTGCCCGCGCTCGGCTTGCTTGCGCTGGTCGCGAGCGCATCGCTGCAGGCGCAGACCCAGGCGCCGCCGCTGACCCACGACGCCTGGGGCGGGATCGGCCTGCTGGAAACGCCAAGCGCGCGCATGGCCGAGGAAGGCGAGTTCGCCTTCACCGCCAGCCATGCCTCGCCGTACAGCCGCTACAACGTGTCGATGCAGCCGTTCCCGTGGCTGGAAGGCACGTTCCGCTACATCAACGTCATCGGCGCCCGCTACGGCCCGGAAGCACTGAGCGGGGACCAGAACTACAAGGACAAGTCGATCGACGTGAAGCTGCGGCTGTGGCGGGAAAGCCGTCGGCTGCCGCAGGTCGCGCTGGGCATCCGCGACCTCGGCGGCACCGGCCTGTTCTCCGGCGAGTACCTGGTGGCCAGCAAGCGTTTCGGCACGCTCGACGCCAACCTCGGCTTCGCCACCGGCTACCTCGGCAACCGCGGCGACTTCGGCAATCCGCTGGGCGTGATCGACGACCGGTTCGAGACGCGTCCCGGCGGCACTTCCAGTGCTGGCAAGTTCGGCTTCAAGAACATGTTCCGCGGCCGCGTCGGCGTGTTCGGCGGCATCGCCTGGCAGACGCCCTGGGAACCGCTGTCGTTGAAGCTGGAATACGACGGCAACGATTACGGGAATGAGCCGCGCAACCTGCAAGTCGAGCAGGACAGCCCGTTCAACCTCGGCCTGGTCTATCGCCCCAACAGCGCCGCGCAGTTCACCCTGGGCTGGGAGCGCGGCAATGAACTGGCCGGCGTGCTGACCCTGCGCACCAACCTGGCCGAACACCGGCCCGCGCCCAAGCCACTGGATCCGCCACCGTTGCCGATGCGCCCGCACGATACGGCCGACGCGGTCGCATCGGCGGGCGGCCCCTGGCGCGATGCCGCCGAACAAGCCCACGCCCAGCGCGAACACGTGGTCGCGGCGCACGCCGACGCCGACTGGGCCGCCGTGGCGCGGCAACTGCGCGACAACGCCGGCTTCGAGGTCGAAAGCATCTCGGTACGCGGCAGCGAACTGGTGGTGTCCGGCACGCAAGGCCGCTATTTCTACCCGGCACAGGGCCTGGGCCGCGCCGGCCGCATCCTCGACGCGACCGCCGCGCCGGGCATCGACTGGTTCACCCTGGCCTACCGACGCCAGGGCATGTCCATCGCCGAAGCCAGCATCGATCGCGACAAACTGGCCGACTACGCCGCTTACCGCAGCGACCTGGAAGACCTGGCGCGCGGCATCGAACTGAACCCGCCCGCCGTGCAGCAGCGCGACCTGCTGTACCAGGCGCCACTGGATCGCTTCGACGGCAGCCTGGGCCTGGGCTACAAGCAGATCATCGGCGGCCCGGACGGCTTCGTTCTGTACCAATTCTCCGCCAACTACTTCGCCAGTTGGCGCTTCAGCCGCAACGTGTGGCTCAGCGGCACCTTCAGCGCCGATCTGCTCAACAACTTCGACAGGTTCCGCTACGACGCGCCCAGCAACCTGCCGCGCGTGCGCACCTACATGCGCCAGTACCTGACCACGTCCGACTTCACCGTGCCCAACCTGCAACTGACCGCGACCGGCCAACTGTCGCGCGACCTGTACGGCATGGCCTACGCCGGTTTCCTGGAACCGATGTTCGGCGGGGTCGGCGGCGAACTGCTGTACCGGCCGATGGGCCAGCCCTGGGCCATCGGCGTCGAGGCCAACTGGGTCAAGCAGCGCGACTTCCCGCAGCACGCCGGCTTCCGCGACTACGAGGTCGCCACCGGCCACGCCAGCCTGTATTACCGGTTCGGCGAACAGCAGCGCGTGCTGGCTGCGATCAGCGCCGGCCGCTATCTGGCCGGCGACTGGGGCGCCACCGTCAACCTGTCAAGGCAATTCGGCAACGGCGTGTCGATGGGCGCCTGGGCGACCAAGACCGATGTCTCGTCGGCGGAGTTCGGCGAAGGCAGTTTCGACAAGGGCATCTACGTCTCGATCCCGTTCGACTTCATGCTGCCGCGTTCCACCCGCAGCCGCTACAACCTGGTCTGGAACCCGCTGACCCGCGATGGCGGCGCGCGGCTGTCGCGCAGCTACTCGCTGTACGGGCTGACCGGCGACCGCGACGCGGAGTTCTTCTTCGACAACCTGGACCTGCTGGACCGCTGACCAGCCGGCTTGCCGCCTCACTGCGTCCGGCAACCGCGTCGCAGGGGGCGCGTCCCTGCGGGCCAATCGGCGCAATCGGGAGCAGGGCCGGCCTTCTACCCGCTTCATGTGCACGCAGCATCGACGCCGGGTGCGGCAGGATGGGCCGGATGTCGTGTCGCAGGGCGAAAACCGCGACGTGAAGCGACCCGGGTCGCTTTTCGTTTGTTCCCATCGCCATGCTGTCGATGCTAGCTTTGACGCCGGACACCGGTTGCAGGCTTCCCGCATGATCGGTGGACGGACGCAAGTCCGGTCCGGGCGATTCGGGAGGGAAAACTCCGAAACTCCAGCCCCAAGGAAAACCCATGCTTCGTGCTTCGCTTCGGTCGCGCACCGATGGCCGCTGGTTCGCTGTTGACAAATTCGCCGCCGCCTTCGGCCTGAGCCTGCGCGTGGGGGACCTGCTGATGCTCGCCGGCGGCGCATGGCTGGCCCATGTCTGGCGCTTCGACGATTGGCGGATGCCGATCGAATACCTGCGCGTGGTCGCACAGGCGCTGGTGCTGGCGCTGCTGGTGTTCAACGGCTCCAAGCTGTACCGCAGCTGGCGCGGCCGCGGCCTGGTCGCCGAGCTGTTCAAGCTGGCCTCGCAATGGGTGATGCTGTTCGCCGCGCTGCTGGTGTTCCTGACCGCGCTGAAGCTGAGCGGCGAGTTCTCGCGGATGTGGGTGGCGACCTGGTTCTGGATCGGGCTGGGCGGCGCGATGGCGCTGCGGGTGGCGGTGCGCGGCGCCGCCAACTGGGTGCGCGAACGCGGCATGGACACGCGCAGCGCGGTGCTGGTGGGCGCCAATCCCGATGCGCAGCGGCTGCTCGACACCCTGCGCCGCAATCCCTGGATCGGCATCGAGGTGCGCGGCTGGTTCGCCACCCACGCCGACCGCAGCCAGTTGACCGGCGCACCGATGCTGGGCCGGCTGGACGACCTGGGTAGCTACGTCGAGTCCCGCGGCATCGACCAGGTCTGGCTGGCGATGCCGATGCGCGAGCAGGCCAAGATCTCGTTCGCGCTGACGCAACTGGAACACTCCACCGCCGACGTCAAGCTGCTGCCGGACCTGTACGGCATGCAGTTGCTGAACCACTCGGTGCAGCAGGTCGCAGGCCTGCCGGTGATCAACCTGCGCTCCAGCCCGCTGGACGGCAATGCGCGGCTGGTCAAGGCGATCGAGGACAGGGTGCTGGCCTCGCTGATCCTGCTGATGATCGCGCCGCTGCTGGTCGCCATCGCCATCGCGGTGAAGCTGGGCTCGCCCGGGCCGGTGCTGTTCCGGCAGCTGCGCCACGGTCTGGACGGCGAGCCGATCCAGGTGTGGAAGTTCCGCAGCATGCGCGTGCACCAGGAGCGCGACGGCCAGGTGACCCAGGCCACCCGCGACGACCCGCGGGTCACCCCGCTGGGCGCGTTCCTGCGCCGCACCAGCCTGGACGAGCTGCCGCAGTTCTTCAACGTGTTGCAGGGCACGATGTCGATCGTCGGCCCGCGCCCGCACGCCATCGCCCACAACGAGCACTACAAGACCTTGGTCAGCCGCTACATGCAGCGGCACCGGGTCAAGCCCGGCATCACCGGCTGGGCCCAGGTCAACGGCCTGCGCGGCGAGACCGACACCGTGCAGAAGATGGCCAGGCGGGTGAAGTACGACCTGTTCTACCTGCAGAACTGGTCGCTGGGCTTCGACCTGCGGATCATCGCGATGACCGTGTTCAAGGGGTTCCTCGGCAAGAATGCGTATTGACCGCACACTACCCTTGGCCGAAACTGGCCATGTGTAATCCAACCGACATTCATACACATGCGAACCAACATCGAAATCGACGAAAAGCTGATGAAGAAGGCACTGAAGGCCACCGGTGCCAAGACCAAGCGCGAAGCCGTGGATATCGCATTGCGGCGGGTGGTGAACCTTGAGGCACAACGGAACATTCTGAAACTGCGCGGCAAGATCCACTGGCAGGGCAACCTGGAAGAAATGAGGCTGGCCGAGTGATCCTGGTCGATTCCAGCGTCTGGATCGACTTGTTCAGGGGCACCGACACCCCGCAAGTCAGGTTTCTGGAAAACCGCCTTGGCCTTGATGCTTTCCTGGTCGGCGACCTGGTTGCCATGGAAGTCCTGCAAGGCGTTCAGAACGAGCGCGAAGCCAAGGCAGTCAAGGCGGAATTCGACCGGTTCGCGCAGATTGCCATTTCAGACTATGCCTTGGCGCTTGAAGCTGCCAAGCATCGCCGCTTCCTGCGCGGCAAGGGCGCCACCGTCCGCAAGACCATCGACTGCCTGATTGCCACCCGCTGCATCGAAGACAACCTGGTTCTCTTGCACGCCGACCGTGATTTTGAACCTTACGAACGATACCTCGGGCTGAAATCAGCACTCACGGAACACCGAAAATGAAAATCGCCATCGCCGGCACCGGATACGTCGGCCTGTCCAACGCCATCCTGCTGGCCCAGCACAACCAGGTGGTGGCGCTGGACATCAGCGCCGAGAAAGTCGAACTGCTGAACCAGCGCAAGTCGCCGATCGAAGACCGCGAAATCCAGCAGTACCTGGCCGAAAAGCCGCTGGACTTCCGCGCCACGCTGGACAAGCACGACGCCTACGAAGGCGCCGACTTCGTCGTCATCGCCACGCCGACCGACTACGACCCGAACACCAACTACTTCAACACCGGCTCGGTGGAATCGGTGATCCGCGACGTCATCGCGATCAACCCGGGCGCGACGATGGTGGTCAAGTCAACCGTGCCGGTGGGCTTCACCGCCAAGGTGCGACAGCAGTACGGCACCGACAAGGTGATCTTCTCGCCGGAGTTCCTGCGCGAGGGCAAGGCACTGCACGACAACCTGTACCCCAGCCGGATCATCATTGGCGAACGCTCGCCGCGCGCGGAGGCGTTCGCCGCGCTGTTGCAGCAGGGCGCGATCAAGCAGGACGTGCCGGTGCTGTTCACCGATTCGACGGAAGCCGAGGCGATCAAGCTGTTCGCCAACACCTATCTGGCCATGCGCGTGGCGTTCTTCAACGAGCTGGACACCTACGCCGCGCGACACGGGCTGGACACCCGCCAGATCATCGAAGGCGTGGGCCTGGACCCGCGGGTGGGCAACCATTACAACAACCCCTCGTTCGGCTACGGCGGCTACTGCCTGCCCAAGGACACCAAGCAACTGCTGGCCAACTACAGCGACGTGCCGCAGAACCTGATGCAGGCGATCGTGGATTCCAACACCACGCGCAAGGACTTCATCGCCGACGAGATCGTGCGCAAGAACCCGAAAGTCGTCGGCGTCTATCGGCTGATCATGAAGGCCGGATCGGACAATTTCCGCGCCTCCAGCATCCAGGGGATCATGAAGCGGATCAAGGCCAAGGGCATCGAGGTGATCGTGTACGAGCCGGTGCTGAAGGAGCCCGAATTCTTCCGCTCGCGCGTGGTCAACGATCTGGCCGAATTCAAGCAGCAGGCCGACGTGATCGTGGCCAACCGCGTCACCGACGACATCCGCGACGTGGAGGAAAAGATCTACAGCCGCGACCTGTTCGGTGCGGATTGAAGCCGGTGCCGTCCAAATGAACCGCATCCTTGTCGTCGGCATCAACTACGCGCCCGAGAACATCGGCACCGGCAAATACACCAGCGAGATGTGCGCGTGGCTGGCCGCGCGCGGACACGCGGTGCGCATGGTGACCGCACCGCCGTATTACCCGGCGTGGCAAGTGTGGAAGGGCTACCGCCGCGGCTGGTTCCAGCACGAACGCATCGACGGCGTCGAGGTGATCCGTTGCCCGCTGTGGGTACCGCGCAAACCGAGCGGCCTGACCCGGCTGCTGCACCTGGGCAGCTTCGGGCCGACCTCGGCACTGGCCCTGCTGTGGTCACTGGCATGGCGGCCGACGCACGTGGTCGCCATTGCGCCGACGCTGGCCAGCGCACCGATGGCATGGCTGCTGGCGCGGCTGGCCGGTGCGCATTGCCGGCTGCACATACAGGATTTCGAACTGGATGCCATGCTGGACATGGGCATCGTTGATGCCGGCCCGTTGAAGCGATTGGCGATGACTGCGGAACGCTGGCTGCTGCGCCGCTTCGATACGGTGTCAACGATCTCGCCGAAGATGCTGGAGCGGCTGGCCACCAAGGGTGTTGATGAAGACAAGCGGGCGCTGTTCCCCAACTGGGCGGACATCGATGCGATCCAGCCGTTGACCACGCCCAGCCCCTACCGCGCGGAACTGGGCATCCCCAACGAAGCCGTGGTCGCGCTGTATTCGGGCAACATGGGCCTGAAGCAGGGGCTGGAACTGCTGGGCGAGGCGGCGCTGGCGCTGGCCGACGCGCCCACCGGGCAAGCCCCGCTGTACTTCGTGTTCGGCGGCGAAGGCCCGGGGCGCGAGCAGTTGGAAGCCGCCTGCGCCGGCCTGCCCAATGTACGCTTCCTTGGTTTGCAGCCGACCGAGCGCCTCAACGACTGGCTGGGCCTGGCCGACATCCACCTGCTGCCGCAGCGTGCCGACGTGGCCGACCTGGTGATGCCGTCCAAGCTGACCGGCATGCTGGCCAGCGGCCGCCCGGTGCTGGCCACGGCCCTGCCCGGCACCGGCGTGGCGTTGGCGGTGCAGGATTGCGGCCATGCGGTCGCGCCCGGCGACCTTGACGCTTTCGTGGCCGCGCTGCGGTCGCTGGCCGGCGATGCCGGACAGCGCGCCGCACTGGGCGCAGCGGCGCGGCAACAGGCCGAGGCGGCGCTGGCACGTGGCGCTATCCTCGAACGGTTCGAACAAGCACTTCAGTAGCTGCAGATTGGCTTTCGGCTTTCCCCTTCCCCAACCGGATTCATTCGCATGACCAAGCGCGCACTCATCACCGGCATCACCGGCCAGGACGGTTCCTATCTGGCCGAACTGTTGCTGGAGAAAGGCTATGAAGTCCATGGCATCAAGCGTCGCGCCTCGCTGTTCAATACGCAGCGCGTGGACCACATCTACCAGGACCCGCACGAAGCCGGCGCGCGTCTGCATCTGCATTACGGCGACCTGACCGACACCAGCAACCTGACCCGCATCATCGCCGAGGTGCAACCGGACGAGGTCTATAACCTGGGTGCGCAAAGCCACGTGGCGGTCAGCTTCGAAGCGCCGGAATACACCGCGGACGTGGATGCGATCGGCACGCTGCGTCTGTTGGAGGCGATCCGGTTTCTCAAGCTGGGCGACAAGACCCGCTTCTACCAGGCCTCCACTTCGGAACTGTACGGGCTGGTGCAGGAGATCCCGCAGAAGGAAACCACGCCGTTCTATCCGCGCAGCCCCTATGGCGTGGCCAAGCTGTACGCGTACTGGATCACGGTGAACTACCGCGAAAGCTATGGCATGTATGCGTGCAACGGCGTGCTGTTCAACCACGAGAGCCCGCGCCGTGGCGAAACCTTCGTGACGCGCAAGATCACCCGTGGGCTGGCGAACATCGCGCAGGGGCTGGAGAAGTGCCTGTACATGGGCAACCTGGATTCGCTGCGCGACTGGGGCCACGCGAAGGACTACGTGCGCATGCAGTGGATGATGCTGCAACAGGAGAAGCCGCAGGATTACGTGATCGCGACCGGCGTGCAGTACAGCGTGCGCCAGTTCATCGAGATGGCAGCGAAGGAACTGGGCATCACGCTGGCGTTCGAGGGCACGGGCGTGGACGAGAAGGCCGTGGTACAGGCGGTGGAAGGCGACAAGGTGCCGGCGGTGAAGCCGGGCGACGTGATCGTCAAGGTCGATCCGCGTTATTTCCGCCCGGCGGAAGTCGAAACGCTGCTGGGCGATCCGGCCAAAGCCAAGGCCGACTTGGGCTGGGTGCCGCAGATCGCCTTGCAGGAAATGGTGACGGAGATGGTGGCAAACGATTTGAGCCATGCGAAGCAGCACGCACTGCTCAAGTCACACGGCTACCATATCCCGGTCGGGATAGAGAACTAACAACCGATAGGCAGATGCTCCTGCATGGCACGGATTGAAATCCCGGGAGGACGCTTGATGGCAAACGGAATCGTCAAGCAGTTCTCCACTGTACTTGCAGGACGGCTTCTGTCCGCCGGCATACAGGCTGCATCGATTCTGCTGCTGGCGAAATGGGTCAGCGTCGAGTCCTTCGGCCTGTGCGTGGCCTTACTCGGCCTGATGACTGCGTTGCAAACCCTGGGTGATGTTGGCGTCACCACCTTCGTCACCAAGGAGGTCGCAGCACACGGTCACAACGCACGCGTTCTTGCAGCACAGCGCATGAGCCGGCGTGCCACCACTGCACTGGCGCTGGCAGGCTTTATTGCATGCACAGTGTTGGCCGCCATAGATAACCTGGATTTTGCGCTGACGTTGCCGCTGTGGGGCTGGCTGCTGGTCGAGCGCGTCACCGAGATCCACATCGCCGTAGCGATGGGTCAGCAACGTCCTCACGTTGCCATGCTGAGCCTGGTCATCCGTCGCGTCCTTTCGCTCGCACTGTTCTGTCTCTTGTTCTCTTTGGGCGTGACGCCATTGCTTGCTTTCTCGGCAGGCTATTTGTTCGGCAGCCTGCTTGCATTGCCATTGTCACGCATGAAAGGATCCGAAGCCGATTCTGCCGGCAACGTGGCGTTTCGCGATGTTTTCACCGAATGCCGTCATTACTGGATTCATTCCTTCTCATTGCAGGCGCGCAACGTCGATACATTCCTGGTTGGCATGGTTTCGGGGCCGGCACAGGCAGCCTTCTACGGCTTCGGCGCGCGCCTGCTTACTCCGCTGCGCATGGTTCCCACTGCGTTGGCCTCGATCATGCTCCCGCACTCGGCACGATCAGGCAGCAGTGCGATGCCCGGGAAAAAACTGGCTGCCATCGCGCTTTTGCTTTCAATCCCCTATCTGGGCCTCATGTTGCTGTGGCCGCTCCTCATCCCTTGGCTGTTTGCCTCGGAATACACGGGTGCGATCCTGCCACTGCAAATCATGTCGGCAGCGCTGTCCCTGACTTCCTGCACCTCGATCGTCAGTGCGGTACTGCAGGGTTGGGGGCATGGCGCGCGGGTTTCGCGCATCAGCGCCACCGCCACCACAGCGACGTTGCTGCTGGTAACAGCAGGCTCGAGTCTGGCAGGCGCAACCGGCGCTGCAACGGGTTTTGCCATTGCTGCATGCACGCACGTTGTCCTGGTGGTTCGCGCCTACCTTCACGCAAGAGGGGATCATGAGTAAATCAGTCGCCATTGTTAGCGTCAAAGCCCAAGAGGACAACCTGGGCGACATCGAAATCCGCTCAGTGCTGCTGGACTGGATCACTTCTTCCGGAATAGACGTGCTTGGCTATCGCAATTCGATGTCCGACAGCTACATGGAACCGTTCCTGGCGTACCCACAAATACGCTGGCATGAAAACCAGCTTCGCTTGCAAGCGTCCATGCTCAAGGCGCTGGCACGGGGCGACAGGATTCATTTCTTCCTTGCGCCCGGGCCACAGGTGTTCAATTCCCAACCGGCGGAAGTCGCCAAGTTCTTTGTCAGCCTGGCGAATGCGAAATTGGCCAGCATCAGCGGCGGTGGCGCTCACGTCATAGGCAGGGCGTTCCGTGGCAGTGGCGCATCACGCCGACCTACACAAGCCCTCGCAAAACTGGCGAAAACGCTGGCGGTTCGCGATCCCATGTCACGAGAATGCATTGGTCATCTGGGCAACATCTGCCCCGACTTGGCGTTCTATCCGGAAAAGTGGGATACGCAGCCGAAACGTTATGCCGTCTTCTGCTTGCGCGAGACGGACGGGCTGGGTCCACGCAGCTTCGATGCAGCAATCACGGCAGCGAAGGAATCCGGCCTTGATCCTGTCTTCGTCGTGCAAGTTCGGCGGGACAATGCACTGGGCACGGCAATCGCTGCCCCGCTGGGCATTCCAGTTGTGAGATGGGATGAACAGAGCCATGCACAACAACTGGCCCGCGTCGAAGAAATCTATTCGCAAGCCGCCGTTGTGATCAGCAACCGCCTGCATGGCTTGATCCTTGGCGCGCGCGCCGGTGCCGTACCGATAATGGTTCCAGCCGAGGGCGATACCAAACTCGAACAGACTTTGAGCACCGCATTCTCATCCCCAACAGTGATACCCGTCGATGCGATAAAAGCAATGTCTTCTACCAACTGGAGCCAAATTTTCGATCAAGCGTTGTCACCAGGCACACGTGATGCACTGCGATTGGATGTCAGTACAGCACAGGCATGCCTATCTTCGTTGCGTCAAAGACTGATCTCCAGTTTGCATAACAACAAGCCACCTCAATAAACCGGCCACATCATGCCAAGCTAGATGTGATGGCTTACATTTTAGTCCTTCGCGCTTATTCTGCAAGAGACGCTATATGCCTAAGAAGAAAAGCTACAAAGGCAACACCATGAACAGCCTCGGCTTGAGCAGTCTCATTTCTGCTGCTGTATCAGTAAGCATTTTCTTGATTATGACATTTTCATCCACCCATGCAAATCACTCATACGGAGTTGCGCCCGTAATACTAGCAGCAATATTCTCTATATCCATATATTCCATTAATATGGATATTATCAACAAGTCCCCACATCCACTCAGAATTTCTTTCTCTCTATATTTCAGTTTATTTTTTTCTCTTCCTGGATTTCTGCACATGCTTTGGTACGGCTTCCCGTTTTACGGGATGACCTATTCTAAACATAGTGCAGAATCCGCTGCAATCATTTCATTACTTTGCGTAGTCATTATCTACATTTCCTACTATATATCCTGGAATAGGGCATATCTCAAGAATGATATCACCCATGATAATTTTAATATTTACGGAAGAATTTCCGCTCCGACATGCTTATTGTTTATTGCAGTCAGTCTCGCGAGTGCCACCATTGTTGGCTGGCCATTAATTTTAGTAGAAAGAGGAGACCGCGAATCCTTATCTATAGGCGGCCTAGTGCTTTCAACACTCGCACGATATTCCTCGTTTGTGGCGTTTCTTTACGCAAGCTTATGGCGTGGCCCTGCGTTGCGTAAACTCATGTTGATAGCGATTTGTTTTTTGTGTTTTCTGGCGACAAACAATCCATTATCAATTCCTAGATTCCAACTAGCCGCATACGCATTTTCATTTTTTCTGGTTCATTCTCGATTCGGACGACTTCATCGCGCTCTCTTCACCCTTTCAGTCGCCTTTGGTTTACTTACAATTTTCCCCGCAGTAAGCATCCTCAGTAGAGGAAACAGAGAGCTAAGTGAGTTTTTTGGAGGAGGGTTCGTAAGCAACTACGCATCTACGGGAGACTTTGATGGGTTCCAGTCGGTGATAAACGTAGTGGAATACATCGATGCAACAGGGTTCAAACTGGGTGTCAACATCTTGTCTGCCATCCTAGCCTTCATTCCTCGCAGCCTTTGGCCAAACAAATCTCCAGGAACAGGCATTGATGCAGCTGAATATATTGGATTTGGATTTACAAATATTTCCGCCCCGCTACCTGCAGAACTCTGGACTGATTTTGGTTATCTAGGAATCCTATTTGGAGGCCTCATTGTAGGCGCACTGCTTTGCTGGGGTGACACCGGATTCTCAAGACCGAATCTGAGCATCCACAGGAAAGTCCTACTAAGCGTCATTTTTGGATTCATCATTATTCTTATGCGCGGATCTCTGGTTGCAGTTATTTCTCCAATTGGATTGGCAATACTATTGTTATTTTTGTTCTCCACTATTTCTCGTATTTCAATCTCTTCAAAATTCTGACACCAGGTATTTTATTGGCTCATTCATATTCAGCAGAATACACACATGACAAAGGCCCTTTACATCATACAACCGTTAATCACTAACTACCGGCAAGAACTATTAGCAACTCTTGGAAATAGCTATCGAACGGTAGTTCTTTCCTCTCACGTAGATGAAGGGAAGAATGGTTTCGGCATATCTAATGTTGAAATAAACGGCCTTCGCATCGATGCACCGATTTTAAAATTCCTCTCAGAACGGTTCTCCTATCAGGAAAAGGTTCTGACACAATCTTACAAGTCTGGCGATGCCGCAATCATCTTTGCGGACCCCCGTTTCCTTTCGTTTTGGCTACTCTTGATCTTGGCAAAAATAAAAGGAATTATGATTTTTGCACATGGCCAAGGCAGCTATGCCTATCCATCTGCATCTCTCTTTCGCAGGCTGATGTACAGATCGATCTGCCGCCTCTCACACAGGTATGTCTGCTACAACGAGTTCGTTCGTACTTCCATGCTGCGCATCGGCTGCAATCCGTCCAAGCTTGCAGTCGCAGACAACTCCATACAAATTGGCACTCCAGTAACCCCAGAAAGCAAAGACTTCGCCGTCAATGGCGTGCTTTTCATTGGTCGTTTGCGACACGGTTGCTGCTTGAATGTCGCAATCGAAGCCGTCTCCAGACTCCGACAGCAATTTCCGGATGCATGCCTGCATGTCGTCGGTGGCGGTGAAGAGGAGCAAAGTTACAAAACGGAGTTCTCCAAACTCGATTGGGTTCACTTCCATGGCCCAATTTACGACGACCAGCAGATTGCCGCGATCTCCAGGCAGTGCAAGGCAGGCTGTTACCCCGGGAATGCCGGCCTCAGCATCGTCCATTACTTCGCTCTTTCATTGCCGGCGATAGTGCATTCTGAAATCCACCGGCACATGGGCCCTGAACCCGCCTATGTGACCGATGGCCTCAACGGGTTCCTGTTCAATCCTGATGACGATTCAACCACGGCTCTGGCTGGCGCTTTGCATCGCGCCTGGAGCCTGTCCGATTCTGAATTGCGCGTCATGGGAGAGCATGCGTTCAAGACATATGAAAACCTGACCAACCCAACCTTGGGTCAAAGATTTTTACGAATTCTCGATGAGAGTGGATTCAAGCCGGCGGTGCGCGGAGAGGCGATCAGCCAATGAAAATATTGCTGGCAGGCCCGCTTCCTGAACCGGTAAATGGCTGTTCGTACGCCAATGCCGTTTTTCGTCAGCATTGCACCAGCGCCGGGCATTCCATGCTGGTTGTCGATACGAACGTCCCTGTCATCTCCGGCAAGCAGGGCGACCGCTTCTCCGTGCGCAAGGCTCTCAATTTCTTGCGTGTTTACCGAGGAGTGTCTCGCGTCGCGCTGGCCGATGTTGTTTACATGACCCCTGGACAGACCTTTTTCGGCCTGCTCAAGTATGCGCCACTCATGTCTCTCGCCAGGATTTTGCGGAAGCCGTACGTGATCCATGTTCATGGCAACCATCTCGGCAGTCACTATTCACAGCTCGGCGGCATCAAGAAGCGATTGTTCCGCCATTATGTTTCCGGTGCCGCCGCCGGCATCGTGCTGTCGGAATCCCTGCGTGCCAACTTCGATGGCTTGTTGCCGCCCGACAAGGTGTTCGTAGTCGAGAATTTCGCCGGCGATGCCATATTCGGGCAGCCTGCCACGACGAAAACAACAACGCGCCTCGAAGTGCTCTATCTCAGCAACCTGATGCGCGAGAAAGGCATCCTGATCCTGCTGGACGCCTTTTTGCTGCTCAAGCAACAAGGCGTGCCCTTCCGTGCCCGAATCGCCGGCCACCTGGAAACCGGCATTTCCTCCGAGATTGAAGACCGACTGGCTCGACTGACTACTGAAGTCGAGTACATCGGCCCGGTGAAAGGACAGGCCAAGATGGATTTGCTGCACGAAGCCAATGTCTTCGTGCTGCCCACCCACTACACCATGGAAGGCCAGCCCATTTCCTTGCTGGAAGGCATGGCCGCCGGCAACATCATCGTGACCACCAGGCATGCAGGAATCCCGGATATCGTTGACGAATCCAACGGCTATCTGCTGCCGGTTCGCGACACGCCGGCCCTGGCTGAATGCCTGGGCCGGATCGCCGCCAATCTGCCCGCAGAAATCGAACGCTTCAGCTCGCATAACCAGTTCGTCGCCAGGGAACGCTTCACCGAACAAGCTTTTGTCGAAAAGATCCTGGCCGTACTGAACCGTGTAACGCCTGCTTCCACCGAACGAGTCCCGGGTTGATCATGCTGGATGCCAAACAAAGCAAGCCTCTGGAAGGCGGTCCCAGCTTCCCGCTTTCCCACCGCCTGTTCCGCGCGGCATGGGGCATTGCATGGCTGCTGCTGGCCTCTTGGACGCCGCCGCCACTGCATCGCTGGCGCAGCTTGCTGTTGCGTCTGTTCGGTGCAGACGTTCATTCCTCTGCCCACGTCTATGGCAAAGCCCGCATCTGGTACCCCCCCAACCTGACCATGCACGCCCACGCCGTGCTCGGTCCCGGTGCCAACTGCTACTGCCAGGACCACATCACCATCGGCGAGAAGGCCGTCGTGTCCCAAGGCGCGCAACTCTGCGCAGGCACCCACGACATCTCCGACCCGAACTTCCAGCTGGTCACCAGGCCCATCGTCATCGGCCCGCGCGCCTGGGTCGCCGCCGACGCCTTCGTCGGCCCCGGCGTCACCGTCAACGAAGGTGCCGTGATCGGCGCCCGCGCCGTGCTGTTCAAGGACGCCGAAGCCTGGGGCGTCTATATCGGCAACCCCGCCACGCGCATCAAGACCCGCGTGTTCCGCGAGGAGTGATAGCAAGCCTGTTCCTGCGGCAGCTGCTGCGCGGCTCAAACCGCGCGCAGATTTTCCTGGTTGTCGAGGAACCATTGGTAGGTTTCGGCGACGCCTTCGCGCAGGCCGATCTTCGCCTGCCAGCCCAGTGCGTGCAGGCGGCTCACGTCCAGCAGTTTGCGCGGGGTGCCGTCGGGCTTGGTCGTGTCGTTGACGATCTTGCCTTCGTAGCCGACCACGTCCTTCACCAATTCGGCCAGTTCGCGGATGCTGATGTCTTCGCCCACGCCGATGTTGACGATCTCGTCGCTTTCGTATGTCTTGCCCAGTTGCACCACCGCGTCGGCAAGGTCATCCACGTGCAGGAACTCGCGGCGCGGCGTGCCCGTGCCCCACATCACCACTTCGGTGTCGCCGCGCAGCGTGGCTTCGTGGAACTTGCGTATCAGCGCCGGCAGCACGTGCGAATTTTCGAGGTCGAAGTTGTCGCCGGGGCCGTACAGGTTGGTCGGCATCAGGCTGATCGCGTTGAAGCCGTACTGCTTGCGGTAGGCCTGGCACAGCTTGATGCCGGCGATCTTGGCGATGGCGTACCACTCGTTGGTCGGCTCCAGTGCGCCGGTCAGCAGGTACTCCTCCTTGATCGGCTGCGGCGCCAGCTTGGGGTAGATGCAGGATGAACCCAGGAATACCAGCTTGTTCGCTCCGTGGCGGTACGCCGCGTCGATGACGTTGTCCTGGATCTGCAGGTTCTCGAACAGGAATTGTGCCGGGTAGGTGTTGTTGGCATGGATGCCGCCCACCTTGGCCGCGGCCAGGAACACGAACTCGGGCTTGTTCTTTTCGAAGAAGGCTTCAACCGAATCGCGGTTGCGCAAGTCCAATTGGTCGCGACCGGCGAGCAGCAGGTTGTCGTGACCCTCGGCCTGCAGCCGGCGGACGATGGCGCCGCCGACCAGGCCGCGGTGGCCGGCGACGAAAATGCGGGCGTGGGGATCCATGCAGGGGCTGTTCCGGTGGGGGTGTCCACATTCTATTGATCCGGCCCGTGAATGGCAGGTCGGGGCCACTGCTGAAAGGCATGCGCCTGCCGACAGACGTTTGCAGATCCGAGGCTGCGCCTGGAAGCAGCCCCGCTATGGAAATCTTTGCCGGCTTCGGCTCACCCCCACCCAGCCCCATCAAGGAGGAGGGGGCCAGGAGCTTGGCGGGGGTGGATGCTCGCACACGTGAGACGGACACGAAAAAAGCCGGATCCGTGCGGACCCGGCTTTTTGATTCCAGTGTTGCGGGCAACCGCGCTTAGCGGGCCCGATTGCTCGACACCACGCCCAGTGCAACGGCACCCAGGCAAGTGCCCAACGATAATCCCAGCAGAAACAGCAACATATTGCCCCCTTTGGAAACTGCGGCACTACGGGTGCCGGCCTCCCATGAATGGTCGATTCGTCCGGCTGACCGCTGCCCGACGACCCTGCGCCCCTTTTCGGCGTGGGCGCAATCTCCGCTTCATGGGGCACGAATGCAATCCGCAGTGCAGCATGAACCGCTGAAATCACTGCACATTACTCACATTCCGTGCCGGGGCGATTCGGGGATCTCGCCATGCTTGCGGGATGGCGCGCGGCGCGCCTGCGGGGGCGGGGATTGCAACCAACGGGGGCGGGCATGCGGTTTTTCCCGGCCCGACAGTTCAACGGCAACACGCTGGAACCATTGCTCGGTCGGCAGGCGCGGCAACAACCGCTGGCTGCCCCAGGCCAGCAGCAGCGCCAGGCCGGCGCCCAGCAACAGCGCCTTGCCGGCCGCCAGGTCGCGCCGGCGCAGGCCATGCAAGCCAACCGCCGCCGCCAGCCCGCCCGGCACCACGCCGACCAGCACTTCCGCAGGCGGGTGCGCGTGCAATGCAACCCGCGATGCGCCAACCAGCAGGCCCAGAGCGATACCCGCCACGGCCATCGCCGCCCGTCCGCGGCGATGGCGCGGCGGTACCAGCAGCGCCAGCAGCACCGGCCATGCACCCAGTGCCAGCACGGTGTGCCCGCTGAAACAGGTCAGGTTCCAGGCACGCACCCCGATGCCCCAGCCGTAGAACGCGATCTTGCTGGCCGCCACCAGCGCGCAGGCCGCCGCGAAGCACGCCAGCCACGCCAACGCCGGCCGCATCGCCGCGCGGTCCTGCAGCGACAGCAGCACGACGGCCAGCAGCACGGCCGGCCCCACCAGCAGGGCGTCGCCCAAGGGGGTCAACCAATGCCAGGGCATCAGCGCGCGCCACCCGTGGCGGGACGGACCGGGCGGGATGGAGAATGCATGCGGGACTGCGGCGTGGGCGAGGGATGCGCGTCATCTTACAGGCCCACCCCGTGGACACGACGTTGCGCGGCCCTGCACGGGCAGGCAGTCTGACTTGCCGGTTTGTCGCATCATATGCAGATCGGCACGCGGCGCCGCGTGCAATGCCATGAATCGAGGAAACTGCATGTCCGTCACCGTCTGCATCACCGACAGCGTCAAAGTCGCCAACGACGCGCCATTCGTGCTGTTCGGCGGCCTCAACGTGCTGGAAGATCTCGACTCCACCCTGTTCGCCGCCGACGCCTTCGTCAAGGTCACCCGCAAACTGGGCATCCCCTACGTGTTCAAGGCCTCGTTCGACAAGGCCAACCGTTCGTCGATCAGGTCCTACCGCGGCGTCGGCCTGGACGAAGGGCTGCGCATCTTCGACGCGGTGAAGCGGCGCTTCGGCGTGCCGGTCATCACCGACGTGCACGAGCCGGCGCAAGCCGCGCCGGTGGCCGAGGTGGCAGACGTGCTGCAGATCCCCGCCTTCCTCGCCCGGCAGACCGACCTGGTCGAGGCCATCGCCCGCACCGGCCGCGCGGTCAACATCAAGAAGCCGCAATTTCTCAGCCCGACGCAGATGAAGCACATCGCCGCGAAGATCCGCGAGGCCGGCAACGAACGCATCATCCTGTGCGAACGCGGCGCGCAGTTCGGCTACGACAATCTGGTCGTTGACATGCTGGGCTTCCGCGAAATGATCGAAGCCAGCGGCGGCCTGCCGGCGATCTTCGACGTGACCCACAGCCTGCAACGCCGCGAATCCGGCAGCGAAGCCAGCGGCGGCCGCCGCCGCCAGGTGCTGGAACTGGCCCGCGCCGGCATCGCGGTGGGCCTGGCCGGCCTGTTCCTGGAAGCGCATCCCGACCCCGACCACGCCCGCTGCGACGGCCCCAGCGCCCTGCCGCTGGACAAGCTGGAACCGTTCCTGGCGCAGGTCAAGGCGATCGACGAACTGGTCAAGGGCTTCGCCTCGCTCGACATCCGCTGAAATCCGCGCCGCCGGGAAACCACGGATTCGGCTAGAATGCGCCCTCTTCCACGCGCCTGTAGCTCAGCCGGATAGAGTAGTGGCTTCCGAAGCCATTGGTCGGGGGTTCGAATCCCTCCAGGCGCGCCAAAGACACTCGACGCCCGCCAGGGCTACAGGAGGTGCTTCCTGTAGAACGGCGCCAGTTGTGCCAGCGCCTGGCCGGTGGCCTCGGGATTGTCGTACAGGTCGTAGTGGTTCATGCCCTCGACGATCTGGATGCTCTTCTGGCTCGAACGCGCGCGGTCGTACAGTTCCAGCCCGTCGCGATAGGAACCGAAACCGCCCGGCACGCTGCCGATGACGATGTGCAGCGGCTGGGTCAGCAGCACTTCGGCGAAGTGGAAGGCATCCCAGCCCACCGCCGCGCCGGTGCTGGTGAAGCGCAGCTTGTTCGGCGAACCCGGCTGCCGGCCGCGCGGCGTGGTGTAGTACTGCACGGCCTCGACGATGTCGATGTCGTCCAGGCCGGCCTTGGCGCGTTCGGCCTCGGAATTCGGGATGTAGCCCACGATCAGCGGCTCGGCGCCGCGCGCCTCGGCGGTGCGCTGGGCGGCGATGGCGTCCAACGTCCTGATCGCCGCGTCGGGCGACATGTCGCCCTCGCGCAGCAGCCGGCCGTAGTTGGCCGCGACCACGGTGCCCACGGCCTTGAAGCGGCGCTCGGTCATCGCGGCGTTGACGGCATAGCCGCCGCCGCCGCACACGCCCAGCACGCCGATCCTGTTCTCATCGACATAGGGCAGGGTGACCAGGTAGTCCACCGCGCAGCGGAAGTCCTCCACGCGGGTGGCCGGGTCTTCGGAAAAGCGCGGCTCGCCGCCGCTGGCGCCCTGGGTGGACGCGTCGAAGGCCAGGGTGATGAAGCCTTCCCTGGTCAGCGCCTCGCCGTAGATCGCGCCGGAGGTCTGCTCCTTGCAGCTGCTGATCGGGTGGGCGCAGACGATGGCCGCGTATTTCTTGCTCGGGTCGAAACCCTCGGGCAGGCGCAAGGTGGCGGCGACGTCCCAGGTACGGTTCTTGAAAGTCACGGATTGGATGTTGCTCATGACGTGTTCCTCGTTATCCGGTTGCGGGTTTACAGGGGGGTCTTGAAAAAGGGGCCGAGCTTCGACATCGCCTCGCCGACCAGGCCCGGCTTGCCGGACACCGTAGTTGGCGGCGCTGACGGCGCAGATGCCCATCGCGCCGATACGCTCGCGATCGCGGCCATCTCGACCGGGCCGTTCCCGAATTTCACGGGTTTCATGTCCGGATCCCTTATGCATTCGACTGGCCGCCAATCTAATGCCCGTTCCGGTTCCGTATTAGACTGCTCAATCGGGATGCCGCAATTAGCCAGGCTTATGAATGCCAAATGAGAATCTCCGTGACCTGAGCGCCTTCGCCGCCGTGGCGGAGGAAGGCAGCTTCACCCGCGCGGCCGCGCGGCTCGGCGTCTCGCAATCGGCCCTCAGCCAGACCCTCCGCGGCCTCGAGGAGCGCCTCGGCCTGCGCCTGCTCAACCGCTCCACGCGCAGCGTCTCGCCGACGGAAGCCGGGGAGCGCCTGCTCGCCCGGATCCAGCCGGCGCTGCGGCAGATCGACGAAGGGCTGGCCCAGTTGACCGAACTGCGCGAGAAGCCCGCCGGCACGATCCGGATCACGGCGGACGAGTTCGCCGTCCATCACGTCCTCTGGCCCGCGATCGAGCGTTTCCTGCCGGACTATCCGGACATCAACATCGAGATCGCGACCGACAACGGCCGCACGGACATCGTCGGCGACCGCTACGACGCCGGCGTGCGGCGCGGGCGGCTGGTCGCCCAGGACATGATCGCCGTGCCGATCAGCGCGGACATCCGCATGGCCATCGTCGGCTCGCCTTCCTACCTGGCGAGCCGCCCGCCGCCGAAGTCGCCGCCGGACCTGACCGGACATTCCTGCATCAACCTGCGTCTGCCCAGCCACGGCGAACTGTTCGCGTGGACCTTGCGCAAGGGCAACAAGGAGCAGCGGGTGAAGGTCGAAGGGCAGCTCGTGTTCAACACCTTGCCGGCGATGCTGACGGCAACGCTGGCCGGCTTCGGGCTGGCCTACCTGCCGGAGGCGATGGTCAGGCCCCACGTGGAATCGGGGCGACTGATCGAGGTGCTTTCCGCGTGGCGCCAGACCTTCGAGAGCTACCACCTCTACTACTCGAACAGGCGTCATCCCTCGCCGGCGTTTTCGCTGCTGGTGGAAGCCTTGCGGTACCGGGGATGACGAAGCAGTGCAAACCATCGCCCGCAGGAGCGGCGCAAGCCGCGACAGGCCGGGCGTCGCTCAGCCGGCAGTGGAACAGGCCGGCGAATTGCCGGCCGTCAGCGCCTGCGCCACCCTGGAGCGGGTCGGCCGGCCCAGCGCACCGCAGATGAATTCGCCGGCGCGGGCCACGGCGTGCAGGTCGATGCCGGTTTCGATGCCCAGGCCCTGCAGCAGGTAGAGCACGTCCTCGGTGGCGACGTTGCCGGACGCGCCGGGCGCGTAGGGGCAGCCGCCGAGGCCGGCGACGGAACTGTCGAACACGGCCACGCCCAGTTGCAGCGAGGCGAAGATGTTCGCCAGCGCCTGTCCGTAGGTGTCGTGGAAGTGGCCGGCGAGCCTTTCCGCCGGCACCGACTTCATCACCGCTTCGAGCATGCGCTGGGTCCTGCCCGGCGTGCCGACGCCGATGGTGTCGCCCAGCGAGATCTCGTGGCAGCCCATCTCGTGCAACGCAGTGGCTACATCGGCCACGGCCTGCGGTGCGATGTCGCCTTCATGCGGGCAGCCGAGCACGCAGGAGACGTAGCCGCGCACGGGGATGCGGTTCGCCTGCGCGGCTCGCATCACATCCTCGAAGCGTTTCAGGCTTTCGGCGATGGAACAGTTGATGTTCTTCTGCGAGAACGATTCGGAAGCCGCGCCGAACACCGCGACTTCCTGCGCGCCGGCGGCCAGAGCGGCTTCGAAGCCTTTCAGGTTCGGCGTCAATGCCGAATAGGTCACGCCCGGCTTTTTCGCGATGCCGCGCATCACCGCGTCGTGGTCGGCCATCTGCGGCACCCACTTCGGCGAGACGAAGGCGGTGGCTTCGATGTGGCGGATGCCGGCGTCGGCCAGCCGCGCGATCAGTTCCAGCTTGGTCGCGGTGGCGACGACGCCCTTCTCGTTCTGCAGGCCGTCGCGCGCGCCCATCTCGACGATCTTGACCTGCGTTGGCAATGGCATGCTCATGCTTCGGCCTCGAATTCGACCAGCGACGCCTTCTCGGCGACCAGGTCGCCGACCTTGCACAGCAATTTCGTTACCGTGCCGTTGGCGGGCGCGTTGATGGCGTATTCCATCTTCATCGCTTCCATCACCAGCAGCGGCGCGCCTTTTTCGACCTGCGCGCCATCGCTGGCGATCACCGCGATGATCTTGCCGGGCATCGGCGCGACCAGGCCGCCGTGAATTTCCGCTTCGTCGCCAGCGTGAGCGAGTTCGTCGATGCGCGCCAGTTGCACGTGCGCGCCCGCGATGAAGACGTGCAGGGTGCCGGTTTCGTCGGCGACGACGTCGGCATCGAACTGACGCGAACCAACGACGCAGCGCAATCCTTGCGCGCCATCGCGAATCGAAGCGATTTCGCCGTCGATGCGATACGCGCCGTTGGCGGCGTATTCGACTTCGACGACATGCGATGTCTCGTCGGCAGCGGTGAATCCAAGCTTGCGCGTCGCTGCGCCGTTGATGCGCCAGCCATCGGCGGGTGACCACGGATTCGCATCCGCCGTCCTGTTTTCCGAAGCCAGCACGGACAGCGCCGCCGCGCGCAACGCATCCGGCGGAAACACCGCATCGGTGGTGGTCAACGCTTCCAGTTCGCGCCCGATCAGGCCGGTATCGAAACCCCCTGCGCGGAATTCGGCGTGGTCGATCAGCTTCGACAGGAAACCGATGTTGTTGCCGACGCCGACGATGCGGAATTCACGCAGCGCGCGCAACATGCGCGCAATGGCTTCGTCGCGGTTCTCGCCATGCACGATGAGTTTTGCGATCATCGGGTCGTAGAACGGGCCGATCGCATCGCCTTGCTCGACGCCGCTGTCGATGCGCACGTTCGCGTCCGGCGCTGGCGTGTGCAGGTAATGCAACGTGCCGATCGACGGCAGGAAGCCCTTCTCCGGCACTTCGGCGCAGATGCGGACTTCGATGGAATGGCCGCGCAGCGGGATTTGATCCTGCGCCAGCGGCAACGGCTCGCCGGAGGCCACGCGCAACTGCCATTCGACCAGGTCCTGCCCGGTGATCATTTCCGTCACCGGATGCTCGACCTGCAGGCGAGTGTTCATCTCCATGAAATGGAACGTGCCGCCTTCCTCGATGAACTCGACCGTGCCCGCGCCGACGTAGCCGACCGCCTTGGCCGCATCGACCGCCGCCTTGCCGATGGCATCGCGGAAGGCTTGATCCATGCCCGGCGCCGGCGCTTCCTCGATCACCTTCTGGTGGCGGCGCTGCGCCGAGCAATCGCGCTCGTGCAGGAACACCACGTTCCCATGCATGTCGCCGAACACCTGCACTTCGACATGGCGCGGCTTCCGCAGGTATTTCTCGACCAGCACCTTGTCGTCGCCGAAGCCGGCCCGGGCCTCGCGCTGGCACGAGGCGAGCGCCGCGTCGAAATCGTCCGAGCGCTCGACCACGCGCATGCCCTTGCCGCCGCCGCCGGCCGAGGCTTTCAACAACACCGGGTAACCGATGCGACTGGCTTGTTCGCGCAGGAAGTCGGGCGTCTGCTCGTCGCCGTGGTAGCCGGGCACCAGCGGCACGCCCGCCTTTTCCATCAGCGCCTTCGCGGCGGACTTGGAACCCATCGCGCGGATTGCCGACACCGGCGGGCCGATGAAGACGATGCCGGCGGCGGTGCAGCTTGCGGCGAAGGCTTTATTCTCGGAAAGAAAACCGTAGCCCGGATGCACCGCCTGTGCGCCGGTGGCCCTCGCCGCGGCGATCACCTTGTCCGCGCGCAGATAGCTTTCGCTCGATGCCGCCGGGCCGATGCACACCGCTTCGTCGGCGAGGCGCACGTGGCGCGCATGGGCGTCGGCCTCGGAATATACCGCGACCGTCGCGATGCCGAGGCGGCGGCAGGTGGCGATGACACGGCAGGCGATCTCGCCGCGATTGGCGATCAGGATCTTGTCGAACATGTCAGTTCCCCCAGCCCGGCGCGCGCCTGGCGAAGAACGCGGCGATGCCTTCGCGCGCATCAATGCTGCCGCGTGCGTCGGCGATGCGGCGGGTGGTGTCGGCGATCAGATCCGCATCGATGGGCTTGTCGCGCATGTCTTCGATCAGGCGCTTGCAATCGGCCAATGCAGCCGGCGCGCCGGCGAGCAGCGCTTCGATGATGCTGTCGATGCGTGCATCGAGCCCATCGGCAGGAACGACTTCATGCACCAGCCCAAGCCGATGCGCCTCGAATGCATCGAAACGTTCGCCCGTCAGGAAATAACGTTGCGCGGCGCGTGCGCCGATGGCGCGGATCACATACGGGCTAATCGTGGCCGGAATCAGGCCCAAGCGCACTTCGGTAGTGCCGAATTTCGCTTCCGGCACGGCAATGGCGATATCGCAGGCGGATACCAAACCGGTTGCGCCAGCCAGTGCTGCGCCGTGCACGCGCGCGATGGTCGGCTTGGACAACGTCGCCAGCGTGCGCAACATTTCCGCCAACGCGCCGGCATCGGCGAGGTTTTCCTCGCGACCGAAACCGGCTATGCGCCGCATCCATTGCAGGTCGCCGCCGGCGCAGAAACTCTTGCCGCGCCCGCCCAGCACGACCACGCGCACGCCCGCGTCGGCATCGACTGCGCGCAACGTGGCGGCAATCGCCGCAATCAGGTGTTCGTCGAAGGCGTTGTGCACGTCCGGGCGGTTGAGCCACAGCGTGGCGACCGCGCCATTGCGTTCGATTTGCAGAATATCGCTCATGCGCGCCTCACATGCGGAACACGCCGAAGCGCGTCGGTTCGATGGGTGCATTGAACGCGGCGGCCAGGCCGAGGCCAAGCAGGCGCCGGGTCTGCGCCGGGTCAACAATGCCGTCGTCCCACAAGCGCGCCGTGGCGTAGTACGGATCGGATTGATGCTCGAACTGCGCCAGCACCGGCGCCTTGAACGCGGCTTCTTCTTCCGCGCTCCAGCTTCCGCCCCTGGCTTCGATGCCGTCGCGGCGCACGGTGGACAACACGCTGGCAGCCTGTTCGCCCCCCATCACGCCGATGCGCGAATTCGGCCAGCTCCACAGGAAGCGCGGCGAATACGCGCGCCCGCACATGCCGTAATTGCCCGCGCCATACGAGCCGCCGACCAGCACGGTGAACTTCGGCACCGACGTGGTGGCGACCGCAGCGACCAGCTTCGCGCCGTCTTTCGCGATGCCGCCGTTCTCGTAGCTGCGGCCGACCATGAAGCCGGTGATGTTCTGCAGGAACAGCAGCGGGATGCCGCGCTGGCTGCACAGTTCGACGAAGTGCGCGCCCTTCAGAGCGCTCTCGGAGAACAGGATGCCGTTGTTGGCGAGGATGCCGACCGGATAGCCGTGGAGGTGGGCGAATCCGCAGACCAGCGTGGCACCGTAGCGCGCCTTGAATTCGTCGAAGCGCGAACCATCGACCAATCGCGCAATCACTTCGCGCACGTCGTACGGCTTGCGCGTGTCGGACGGAATCACGCCGTACAGTTCCGCCGGGTCGTACATCGGTTCTTCCGGCGTGCGCAGTTCGATATTCGGCACATGGCGCGGGCCGAGGCGGGAGACGATGTTGCGCACGATGGACAGCGCATGATGATCGTTTTCGGCCAGGTGGTCGGCCACGCCGGAAATGCGCGTGTGCGCGTCCGCGCCGCCGAGGTCCTCGGCGCTGACCACCTCGCCGGTGGCGGCCTTCACCAGCGGCGGGCCGCCGAGGAAGATCGTGCCCTGGTTCCTGACGATCACGGTCTCGTCGCTCATCGCCGGCACGTAGGCGCCGCCGGCGGTGCACGAGCCCATCACGCAGGCGATCTGGGCGATGCCCTGCGCGGACAGGTTGGCCTGGTTGTAGAAGATGCGGCCGAAGTGCTCCTTGTCGGGGAAAACCTCGTCCTGCATCGGCAGGAACGCGCCGCCGGAATCGACCAGATAGATGCATGGCAGGTGGTTCTGCAGGGCGACTTCCTGCGCGCGCAGGTGCTTCTTCACCGTCATCGGGTAATAGGTGCCGCCTTTCACCGTGGCGTCGTTGGCGACGATCACGCATTCGCGGCCCTGCACGCGGCCGATGCCGGCGACCACGCCGGCGGCGGGCACCTGGTCGTCGTACATGCCGAAGGCGGCCAGTGGCGAGAGTTCGGCGAAGGCCGTGCCGGGGTCGAGCAAGGTGTCGATGCGTTCGCGTACCGGCAGCTTGCCGCGAGCGACGTGCCTGGCACGCGCCGCTTCGCCGCCGCCCTGCGCGATGCGTGCAGTGCGTTCGCGCAAGGCGGCGACTTGCGCCTGCAAGGCGGATCGGTTGGCGCGGAATTCTTCCGATTCCGTTCGCAGTTTCGAAATGATGACGCTCATCGTGCGCTCCCGCTCAGGCCGCTTCGGCGAACAGTTCGCGGCCGATCAGCATGCGCCGGATTTCCGAAGTTCCCGCGCCGATTTCATACAGCTTGGCGTCGCGCCACAAGCGGCCGGTCGGGTATTCGTTGATGTAGCCGTTGCCGCCCAGCGCCTGTATCGCCTGCCCAGCGCACCAGGTCGCCTTTTCGGCGGCGTAGAGAATCGCGCCGGCCGCGTCCTTGCGCGTGGTCAGGCCGCGGTCGCAGGCCTTCGCCACCGCATACACGTAAGCGCGGCTGGCGTTGAAACCGACGTACATGTCGGCCAGCTTGGCCTGCATCAACTGGAATTCGCCAATCGCGCTGCCGAACTGCCTGCGCTCGCGCACGTAGGGCAGCACGTTGTCCAGGCACGCGGCCATGATGCCCAGCGGCCCGCCGGACAGCACCACGCGCTCGTGATCCAGGCCGCTCATCAGCACGCGCGCGCCGCTGCCGACCTGCCCCAGCACGTTCTCGACCGGCACTTCGCAATCCTGGAACACCAGCTCGCAGGTGTTGCTGCCGCGCATGCCCAGCTTGTCAAGCTTCTGCGCGGTGGAAAACCCCTTGAAACCCTTTTCGACGATGAAGGCGGTGATGCCCTTGCTGCCGGCATTGATGTCGGTCTTGGCATAGACCACCAGCGTGTCCGCGTCCGGGCCGTTGGTGATCCACATCTTGTTGCCGTTGAGCAGGTAGCGGTCGCCCTGCCTGTCGGCGCGCAGCTTCATGCCGATGACGTCGGAGCCGGCGCCTGGTTCGCTCATCGCCAGCGCTCCGATGTGTTCGCCACTGACCAATTTCGGCAGGTATTTCAGTTTCTGTTCGTGCGTGCCGTTCTTGCGCAATTGATTCACGCACAGGTTGGAATGCGCGCCGTAGCTCAGGCCGATGGCCGAACAGGCGCGCGAGATTTCCTCCATCGCCACCACGTGCGCCAGATAACCCAGGTTGCTGCCGCCGTACTCCTCCTCCACGGTCAGGCCCAGCAGGCCCAGTTCGCCGAACTGCGGCCACAACTGATTGGGGAAGGCGTTGTCGTGGTCGGCCTGCACCGCCAGCGGCGCGACCACGCCTTGCGCGAAGACATGCACGGCCTCGCGCAGCGCGTCGATGTCTTCGCCCAGGGCGAAGTCGAGGGATCGGATGGACATGGCGGGCTCCGGGTCGTTGAATGTCTCGCTTGCGGGCCGAGGGGCCGAGCCATCGGCCGCCTTGCCACCCGCCGAAGAATTGAACCAGAATTCACTATTTGAAACAAGAATCACGACATGGCCTACAAACGCTCCGCCCTGATGGAAGAACGTCTTGCCGCCAACCGCGATCGGATCCTGCTGGCCACCCGCCGGCTGGTCGCGCAAGGCGGCTTCCGCAGCGCGCCGGTCACGGCGGTGGCCGCCGAGGCCGGCATTTCCACCGGCCTGATCTATCGGCATTTCCCGTCGAAGACCGAGATATTCGTCCAGGTCCTGGAGAATGCCGTCGATCGTGAAATGGATATCCTGAATGCCATCGCTGCCGGGCCAGGCACGGCCACACAGCGGCTGCGGGCCTCCATCGACAGCTTCGTGCGCCGTGCACTGGCCGGGCCGGAGCTGGCCTATGCCTTCATCGCCGAGCCAGTGGAAGCCGAAGTCGATGCCGAACGCATCCGCTGCCGGAGGCGCTTCGGCGCATTCTTCCGCACCCTGCTGGCCGAGGGTGTGGAAAAGGGCGAACTCCCGCCGCAGGACCTGGACGCCGCCGCGGCGTGCATCGTCGGTGCCTATACCGAGGCGCTGGTCGGCCCGACCGCGCCCAGCCGCAACCGGCCCGGCGATGCGGATCGGCTGATCGAGGCGATTTGTGGTTTCTGCCTGCGCGCAGTGGGCGCGGCGGCAAGCCGTTGATCGATGATCGATGCCCGCACCCTCGCAAACCGACACACTCCCCGGCCAATCCTCACGGAAAAGAAGGCCACCCCCATGCCTTCTCCGCCGCAGGCCCCCGATCCGCTGGACACCCGACCCGGATGCGCGCCACGCTGGCCGGCAGCGATGCACCGGCGACATGAATGCCGGCCTTCGGCCTGCGTCGGAAGACAGCAAGGCAGATCGCCCGCAACTGGTGTAAACAGTGCAGAGCAACGCGGCGGTTCCGCAGACCAGCGGCCGGATAGCGTGATGGAAACCTCCCGCACGGACGCCCGTCCACCCAACCGCAACGAGGTACCACCATGAGCAACGCAAACCAATTGCCATTGAGCCTGTACAAGGCCAACCTGGAACTGCAAACCCGGCTCGGCAAGCTGCTGCAGGAAAGCAGCCGCCAATGGATCGACTACGGCTACCGACTGGCCAACGGCGGCATCGCCGAAAGCAATGCCGAAATCGAGGAACTGCTGCGGACCCAGGATTGGCAGAAGCTGGCGACGCTGCCGGCCGAGTCGTTCTGGCGACAGTTGCAGCAACGTTTCGGCGACAGCCAGGCGCTCGCGCAGATCGCGGCAGCCGCGCAGGCCGAGTTCGCCCATGGCGTGCAGGAGGCCGTGCAAGCCTGGCAAAAGGAAACCGCCGCAGCCTTCGGCGAATCGCCATCAGCCGGCTTCGACTGGACCGGTTCGTTCCCACCGTGGGAATTGCTGCTGCCGGAGGCCTTCGTCGCCGTGTCCGTGCCGGCGGCCGGCAAGACCGCCGCCGCCAAGCCAGCCGCAAGGAAGGCGACGGCGAAGAAGACGCCGGCCAGGAAAGCCGCCGCCAGGAGGAAAAAATCGGGCTGAGCCGTCAGCTCATCGGCACCACCGCCAGCGTGATCCGCGATACGCAGACCAGCTTGCCGGCCTCGTTTTCGATGCGGATTTCCCAGACCTGGGTGCTGCGGCCGACATGCAGCGCCCTCGCGGTCCCGGTGACGACGCCTTCGCGCGCCGCGCGCAGGTGGTTGGCGTTGATTTCCAGCCCCACGCAGACCGATGTGGCCGGGTCCACGCACAGGTTGCCGGCCACGCTGCCGAGGGTTTCGGCCAGCACCACCGACGAGCCGCCGTGCAGCAGGCCATAGGGTTGCCGGGTGCGCGCATCGACCGGCATGGTCGCGCGCAGCCAGTCATCGCCGGCTTCGGTGAAGATGATGCCGAGATTCTCGATGACGGTATTGCGGGCGTGGCCGTTGAGGGCGGAAAGATCGGCAGGCTTGAGAAAGGACATGATCGGAAGGTCGTGATTGGTGATTCGCGATGATCGAACATGCGTCCGTTCATCACGGGCGCTCAAAGAATCGGCGTCAACCCCGCCCCGAACGCCATCAGCACCCGCACGAACAGCGACTTGGGGCCGACGTTGACTTCGGGAAAGTCGCCGACCGCGCGATAGCACTTGTGGAAGCCGGGAGCGTTGGGCGGCAGCGGCGCGGTGCAGTCCGGGCCAGGCACGAATTCGTAGCTGGTCGCGTAACGCCACGGCCACAGGTCGAACAGCGGCAGCGACGAGGACATCTTGTCCAGGCTGTAGTTCAGGCCCGATACCAGCGGCAGCCGCTGGCGTGGGGCGATGGTCCACGAATTGTCGGGCTGGATGTCGCGTTCGATGCTCTCGCCCAGGCGCGCGGCGAACGCCGCGTCGTCGATGATGACCATGCTCTCGGTGTTGTAGCGGTCCGAGCGCGGGTCGAAGTTGTGCGTGCCGATCACCGCGATGCGCCCGTCGATGACCATCGACTTGGCATGCAGACCGATGCGCAGGCCGGCACGACGCAACGGCACCGGCCGCGTTGACGAGCCGGAACTGAGGAACGACGGACGCGATTCGGCGCGGCGCAACCTGCGATCGACGCGGTTGCCGGCGTCGGTGCGGCGGCTGGAGCCGGAGCCGAGCACGCGGTTGCGGTCGCTGCGCTCGTCGCTGGCGCCTTCATCCCACATGGTCAGCAGGCCGTCGTAGTCGATCGGCGCGGACAGCGGAAAGGGCTTCAGCTCGTGGATGCGGAAGCCGAATTCGCGCAGATAGCGACGCTTGTACTTGTGCGAAACGGCATACACCACCGGGTTGTCGGTGGCGGCCAGGCTGTTGGTCGATACCACCACCTGCGGCGGCGATTCGCGCTGGCGCAGGCTGCGGAACAATTCGCGGGCGCGGTCGGACACGATCAGGTACGGCGTCTGCAGCAGCAGCTTGTCGCGGGTGGCGGCGATCAGCGTTTCCAGTTCCGAGGCCGAGGGCGCGGTCTGGTTGCGATAACGGCGGCGGTGCTTCTGCGGCAGGTCGGCGACGTAGGCCACCGCGCCGACCGGCAGTGCCGGTTCGACCAGTCGCTCCTTCACCAGTTCGTCGTCGGCGGCATCGTCGCGCATGTCCTGCACGCGCTGCGGCCAGGCAAACTTTTCCGCCGGCATCGCCGGCACGCCATCGCGCAGCAGGCGGCGGCCGACGTCGTTGAGGCGTTCGACCGGCACGCTGCGGCGCGCTTGCCAGAACTGCTCGAAGTTCTCCGCCATGGCCTGCGCTTCCGGCCCGGCGATCAACACGTCGCGGTCGCGGAAATCGAACTCGGCATCCCAGTCGTAGTAGTCGTCCTGATAGTTGCGACCGCCGGTGATGCCGACCGCGCCATCGACCACCAGCAACTTGGTATGCATGCGCTGGTTGAAGCGGCGAAAGCAGCACAGCACGCTGGCGGCATAGTCGAAATAATTCAGCTTGGCCTTGCCGAAGGTCGGGTTGTAGATGCGCAGCGAAAGATCGGCGTGCGCACCGGACAGGGCCGCCAGCAGGTCGAGATCGCCAATGGCCGACAACTGGTCGATCAGCACCCGCACCTGCACACCGCGCCGTGCGGCGGCCAGCAGTTCGTCCAGCACCAGCCGGCCGCTGTCGTCGTGGTCGAAGATGTAGGTCTGCAGGTCGATGCTGTGGCGTGCGCTGCGGATCAGGTTGAGCCGCGCCAGCAGCGAATCGCCGCCGTAGTCGAGGATCAGCGCGTAGTGGCGCGGCGTTTGCGCGGTGGATTCGGCGGCGGCGCGGGCGTCCAGTTCGCGCAGCGGCGAAGGCTGTGCGCAGGCGTCGGCGGCGTCGCAGTCGATCACCTGCGAGCGCGCCTGCGCGGCGATATCGGCGGCGCGTTCGCGTTGCGCGTCGGACAGCGACGCGCAACCGACGCCCGACGACGTCAACGCGATCAGCAACAGGAAACGGCATGGCAGGTTCATGGCGCGGCATTTTCGCGCAAGCGCGTGCGCAGCACGAAGGTCACGCGGTCGGCCACGGCCAGCTTCCAGTCGTCCATGCCGTAATCGGCGCGGCTGATCCGGCCGGTGGCAACGACGTCGCAATCGCGTGCCGGCCGTGGGCAATCGGCGGCGGCCACCTCCAGCACTTCGAGCCGGTGCACGCCACGCAGGGTCAGCGTACCGGCCAATTTGCCGCCTCGCCGCAGCAGGTCGGCGGCATAGGGCTCGGACACGAACTCCACCGCCTGGTATTTGACGACATCGAAGAAACTCGGCCCGCGCGCCCATTCGGAATAACGCGGGTGGCCTTCGATCTCCACGCCATCGGTGAACAGGCGCAGGCGTACCTGATGGCGGCCATCGGGCAATTCGCTGACCTGGCCCTCGTAACGGCCGAAGCGGCCCTGCAACTTCTGCCCCCAGCGCAGGCCCAGCTCGAAACCGAAGCGCGAATGCGCCGGGTCGAATTGCAGGAGCTTGTCGCCGGCCCGTGCCGAACCTGCCATGGCGGCGACCACGGCAAGCAGCATGATCGACAAGACCCTGATCGTCACGGCCACCAGAACGCCGACAGGCTGGCCACGCCAGGCTCGATCGTCGCCTCGGCCGGCAGGGTCAGCACGGCGATGCCGGCCGGCGGCATGCCGCGGTATTCGCCGGAGCGGCCTTCGCACATCAGCGCGACCAGTTGCTCCAGGCCGGGGTTGTGGCCGACCAGCAGCAGGCGGCCGACTTCGCGGTTCTCGTCGGCCAGGCCAGCCAAGGTGCCCGGCGTGGCCTCGTAGATGCCGTCGGCCAGGCGTTGTTCGGCATAGCCGATGGCGCCCAGCACGGCCTCCAGCGTTTCGCGGGTGCGCCGCGCCGGCGAACACAGCACGCGGTCGGGCAGCAGCCTGTTTTCGGCCAGCCAGCGCCCGGCCGCTTCGGCCTCGGCCTGCCCGGTCGGCGACAGCGGCCGGTCGATGTCGGCCTGCCCGGTCAGCGCCGGCTCGGCGTGGGCGTGGCGCAGGAGGATCAGTTCACGCATGTTTTCCCTTCCCCATTGATTGCCGGCAAATGCTTCACGCCTTGCCGATCCACTTCAGCAACGGCTCCCAATCCTGCTGGTGGTCGCGCACCTGCGCCGAGTGGTAGTCGAACAGGCTGCGGCCCAGGCCGGCCATCACCACGTAGGCCTGGGTGTCGCGCAGTTGCGCCACCACCGGGTAGGGCCAGGTCCCGAGCATTTCCAGCGCCTGCTGCGAGGCGTTGGTCCACGGCTTGCTGCGATTGAGCACCAGCCCCACCGGCAACTTGCGCTTGTGCACGCGCGGCACCTTGGCCAGCGTGTTCAGGAAGCCGACCGTGGCCTCGATGTCCAGCCCGGAGGGCTGCACCGGGACCACCACGACGTCGGCATGTTCGAGAAAGCTGTCCAGATCGTCGGCCATCGCGCCGGCAGGTGCATCGATCACCACCCGTTCCGCGTCGTCCGGCAACCATGCCCGCCAAGCCCGGCGGCCACTGGCGTCGATCGGCAATACCGCGCTTTCCAGTTCCGCCCGCCGCTGCGCCCAGCGCATCGCCGAACCCTGTGGATCGGCATCGACCAGCACCGTGCGCTTGCCGTCCAGGGCGAAATGCGCCGCCAGGTTGGTCGAAACCGTGGTCTTGCCCGCGCCGCCCTTGGAGCTGGCGACCAGAATCGTCTTCATGCGCTCACCTCGTCACCGGGGAAGCGGCAGGGTACACCGGGGCGGTGGCGGCGGGGAACCGGGGCCTGTTTTGCCGGAACCGCAGCCAGCACCGGCGGATCGGGGCGGCCCGGCCCCGGCAACCAGTCGGGACATGCCCCTCCCGACCTGCCCCGGCATTGATCCTGATCAATGCCGGCTCGCGCCGCCGCCCCTACCCTGCGCGCTGGCCGAGGAGCAGGAGGCGCGCATGCAAAGCGTCCGGGACACCCATTACAACGACAAGGTGGTGCGCCAGTTCGCGGTGATGACCGTGGTCTGGGGCATCGTGGGGATGCTGGTCGGCGTGCTGATCGCCGCACAGCTGTACTGGCCCACCCTGGGCGAAGGCATCCCGTGGCTGAGCTACGGTCGGCTGCGGCCGCTGCACACCAACGCGGTGATCTTCGCCTTCGGCGGCAGTGCGCTGTTCGCGACCAGCCTGCACGTGGTGCAGCGCACCTGCCACGTGCGGCTGCTGTCGGACAAGCTGGCAGCCTTCGTGTTCTGGGGCTGGCAGGCGGTGATCGTGGCCGCCGCCGTCACCCTGCCGCTGGGCCTGACCCAGGGCAAGGAATACGCCGAGCTGGAATGGCCGATCGACATCCTGATCGCAGTGGTGTGGGTGTCCTACGCGGTGCTGTTCATCGGCACGATCGCCATCCGCAAGGTCAAGCACATCTACGTGGCGAACTGGTTCTACGCCAGCTTCATCATCGCCGTGGCGCTGCTGCACATCGTCAACAACATCTCGATCCCGGCCGGGGCGTTCAAGTCGTATCCGGTCTATAGCGGTGCGGTCGATGCGATGGTGCAGTGGTGGTACGGGCACAACGCGGTGGGCTTTTTCCTGACCGCCGGCTTCCTGGGCATGATGTATTACTTCGTGCCGAAGCAGGCCGGCCGGCCGATCTATTCGTACCGGCTGTCGATCGTGCACTTCTGGGCACTGATCGCCATCTACATGTGGGCCGGCCCGCACCACCTGCAATACACCGCGCTGCCGGACTGGGCACAGTCGCTGGGCATGGTGTTCTCGCTGATCCTGCTGGCACCCAGCTGGGGCGGCGCGATCAACGGCATCATGACCCTGTCGGGCGTGTGGCACAAACTGCGCACCGATCCGATCCTGAAGTTCCTGATCGTGTCGCTGTCGTTCTACATGATGAGCACGTTCGAGGGGCCGATGATGTCGATCAAGACGGTCAACTCGCTGAGCCATTACACCGACTGGACCGTGGGCCACGTGCACGCCGGCGCGCTGGGCTGGGTGGCGATGATCTCGATCGGCGCGATCTACGCGCTCCTGCCGAAGCTGTTTGGTGCCGAGCGCATGCATTCGGTCAAGGCCATCGACCTGCACTTCTGGCTGCACACCGCCGGCGTGGTGTTCTACATCGCCTCGATGTGGATCGCCGGCGTCATGCAGGGCCTGATGTGGCGCGCCACCAACGACGACGGCACGCTGACCTACAGCTTCGTCGAGTCGCTCGATGCCACCTATCCGTACTACCTGATCCGCCTGGGTGGCGGCGTGCTGGTGCTCGGCGGCATGTGCCTGATGGCCTGGAACACGTGGAAGACCTTCCGCGCCGGCAGCACCGTCGAGCAACCGGTGCTGGTCCCCGACGTGTCCGAAGCCAGGGCCTGAGGAGCGAACATGAGCGAATCCAACAACAACGCGCACGAGAAGATCGAGCGCAACGTCGGCCTGATGGCGGTGCTGATCGCGGTGGCGGTGTCCTTCGGCGGACTGACGGAGATCGTGCCGCTGATGTTCCAGGCCGAGGCGATCGAGCCGCTGCCCGGCGTCAAGCCCTACCCGGCGCTGGAACTGGCCGGCCGCGACGTCTATGTGCGCGAAGGCTGCTACAACTGCCACTCGCAGATGGTGCGCACGCTGCGTTTCGAATCCGAACGCTATGGCCACTACTCGCTGGCCGGCGAGTCGGTCTATGACCGTCCGTTCCAGTGGGGCAGCAAGCGCACCGGGCCGGACCTGGCGCGCGTGGGCGGCCGCTATTCCGACGACTGGCACCGCGTGCACCTGCTCGACCCGCGCGACGTGGTGCCCGAATCGAACATGCCCAGCTTCCCGTGGCTGGAAAAGAACGCCGTCGATGGCGCGCGGATCACGCAGCACATGCGCGCCTTGAAGACGCTGGGCGACCCCTACACCGACGTGCAGATCGAACAGGCCGCCGCCGATGTGCAGGGCAAAAGTGAACTGGACGCCGTGGTCGCCTACCTGCAAGGGCTGGGCAAGCACGCGCCGAAGGGAGGTTGAGATGGTTTCCGGAATCGTCACCGCAATCCTGCTGGTGCTGTTCATCGCTGGCTGGGCATGGGCGTGGAGCCCGCGCCACAAGGCCGAGTTCGACGCCACCGCGCGCCTGCCGCTTGAAGAAGACAGCCAGGAGCAACAGCCATGAGCACCGCCTGGACGTGGTACGTCATCGCCATCGTGGCGTTCAACATCCTCGGCTGCGCCGCGCTGCTGTGGTGGACCGCGCGCCGCCGCCCCAGCGACCACGCGCCGGAAGACACCAGCCATGTCTGGGACGGCGACCTGACCGAATACAACAAGCCGCTGCCGCGCTGGTGGATCAACCTGTTCTACCTGACCATCGTGTTCGCGATCGGCTACCTGTTCTGGTACGGCGGCCTGGGCGGGATTCCCGGCTATGGCAAATGGTCGTCGAAGTCCGAACACGCCGTGCAGAAGGCGCTGGCCGACAAGAAACTGGAAACCACCTTCGCCCCGTTCGCCGGCAAGCCCATCGACGAACTGGCCAAGGATGCGAAGGCGCTGGCGCTGGGCAAGCAGATCTTCGCCAACACCTGCGCCACCTGCCACGGCTCGTCCGGCCAGGGCGCGATCGGCTATCCGAACCTGACCGACGACATCTGGCACTGGGGCGGCACGCCCGACGACATCCTCACCACGGTGCTCGACGGCCGCGAAGGCGTGATGCCCGAATGGGGCACCACCCTGACCGGCATGGGCGGCCCGGATGCGGTCGATTACGTGATTGCCTACGTGCGCACGCTGCGTGACCCCTCGCTGATGCGCAACGACTACCTGGCCGCGCAAGGCAAGAAGCTGTACGACGGCATCTGCGTGGCCTGCCATGGCCCGGACGGCAAGGGTGTGCAGGCACTGGGCGCGCCCGACCTGACCGACGATTACTGGCTGTACGGCAGCAGCAAGGCCAGCCTGGCCAGGACCATCAACCAGGGCCGCCACGGCAGCATGCCGGCGCACCGCGAACTGCTGGGCGAAACCCGCTCGCGTCTGGCCGCGTCCTACGTGTGGTCGCTGTCGCATCCGCCTGGCGGAACGCCGGCCAGGAACCAATGACATGGCCGGCCCAGGCAACGAGGACAGGACGCCGGCGTTCGACGAACCGCCGGCGCGCCGCATCGGTTCGATCCTGTGGCCGAGTTTTTTCAGCGCCGGCGTCTGCACGATGGTGTTCTTCGCCTTCGTTGACCCGTTGCTGCTGCGCGATCTGACCTTCCCGCAACTGCACATCAGTCGCGGGCTGGGTTACACGCTGGGTTTCTTCATGTTCTGGATCGCCACCGCCGCATCAAGCCTGTTCACGTGGATCCTGCTGCGTCCCGGCGGCAGCGGGCCACACGAGTTGAAATAGGGCCTGCCAACGCTATTGAGGCAGGCCACGCCGCGCTTGGGTGCGTGCGGGGCAAGGAAGAACGAGAGAATTTATGTCGATAAATGACCGAGTGATGACGCAGCACCGTGCGCACCCAAGCGCGGCCCTTCGGGTTGCCGTATCCGGCTCTCAGGCGGCCGTGCGCGGCTTGAACAGGCGGCCAGCCTGCCACTGCGCCGCGCTCAACCACCTGAGAGCCGGATACGACAACATGGCCTGCCTCAATAGCGTTGGCAGGCCCTAATGGCACGCCAGATTCCATCGCGGACCGTCGATGGCGAGTCGTCGTTCTACGTCAGCGAACGCAAGATCCACCCGCGCGAGGTTTCCGGCCGGTTCCAGAAGTGGCGCACCGTTGCGGTGTTCTGGCTGCTGGGCATGTATTACCTGTTTCCGTGGCTGCGCTGGGACGGGCGCCAGGCGGTGCTGTTCGACCTGCCGGCGCGCAAGTTCCATGTGCTGGGCCTGACCTTCTGGCCGCAGGATTTCCTGTTCCTGGCCCTGTTGCTGATCGTCGCCGCGCTGGCGTTGTTCTTCTTCACCGCGCTGGCCGGGCGCTTGTGGTGCGGTTACGCCTGCCCGCAGACGGTGTGGACCGAAGTGTTCCTGTGGATGGAACGCTGCTGCGAAGGCGACCGCAGCCAGCGCATCAGGCTGGATGCCAGCCCGTGGAATCGCGAAAAGATCCTGCGCCGTGGCAGCAAGCACCTGCTGTGGGCGGTCTTCGCGCTGTGGACCGGCTTCACCTTCGTCGGTTTCTTCACCCCGATCAACGACCTGGCTGCGCGCGCGCGGCTTGTGGACGGCACGTTCGGTTGGGGCGGCTGGGAAATTTTCTGGGTACTGTTCTACGCGCTGGCCACCTGGGGCAACGCGGGCTTTTTGCGTGAACAGGTATGCAAGTACATGTGTCCCTATGCGCGCTTCCAGAGCGCGATGTTCGACCGCAACACCTTGCTGATCGCCTACGACCCGATGCGCGGCGAACCGCGTGGCCCGCGCAAGCGCGGCATCGCCAGCGTGCTGGAACGCACGCGCGGCCTGCTGCAGAAAGCCACCGCCGACGACTACGTGATGCGCGCGCACTACCACCCCAGCGCCGCCGGCCAGCGCCTGGGCGCGCACGGCACGATCACCTTTGCCGGGGCTGGTGCCGAAGTTGCGCCATTGCCGAAATTCGCGCCGGAGGAACTGGGCGACTGCATCGACTGCACGATCTGCGTGCAGGCCTGCCCCACCGGCATCGACATCCGCAACGGCCTGCAATACGAATGCATCGCCTGCGGCGCGTGCATCGACGCCTGCGACGAAGTGATGGGCAAGATGGGCTACCCGAAAGGGCTGATCCGCCATTCCACCCAGAACGCCATCGACGGCAAGCCGACCCGCGTGCTGCGCCCGCGCGTGCTGATCTATGGCGCGCTGCTGGCCGCGCTGCTGGCCGGCTGGGGCTGGGGCGTGACCCACCGCAGCGCGCTGATCGTCGAAGTGCTGCGCGACCGCAACGCGCTGTACCGCGAAACCGCCGACGGCAGCGTCGAGAACGGCTACACCGTCAAGCTGGTCAACAAGGACGCCGCCGCGCACCGCTACCGCATCCGCATCGACGACAACGCCGCCGGCATCACCTTGCGCAATGGCGCAAGCGAAGTCGAAGCCGGGCCGGAACAGGTCCTGTCGTCGGCCATCATCGCGGTCGCGCCGGAAGACATCGTCGGCCGCCACGACATCCGCATCGTCGTCGAACAGATCGACGGCGACACCCGCAAGACCATCGACAGCAGTTTCTTCGGGCCGACGCCATGAACGCAACGAACCCATCGCCCCGCAGCGCCTGGCGCGAACCGATGTTGTGGCTGGTGCTGGGCCTGCCGCTGGCGTCGATCTTCGCCGGCGTGGGCCTGGTCATCACCGCCGTGCGCGCCGGCGGTGCGGACGTGATCCGCGACGACGTGCAGCGCGTTTCGCAGATCCAGACCACCGACCTGGGCCCGGACGAAGCCGCACGCCACGCCGGCCTGGTCGCGGTGCTGCGCATCGACGATGGCATGGTGCAGGTGTTGCCAGCCAGCGCCGGCTTCGACCGCGCGCAGCCCTTGCAGGCGACCTTCGCCCATCCGCTGCACGCCAGCGCCGACCGCGTGCTGCGACTGCAACCGGACGTCAACGGCTGGCGCATCGAAACCGACCTTGCGCCGGACCACGACTGGCGCATCCAGTTGTCTCCCGAAAATGGCCAATGGCGCTTGCGTGGCCGCCTGCCGCGCCAGCAGCGCGCCACGCGGCTGGCGCCGGCGCTGGATGAGTAGGATCCGCGGGATGATGCGCATCTTCGAGGCTCCCGTGAACATCGAAGCCTCGGCCACTGCCTGCTTCCACTGCGCCGAACCGCTGCCGCCCACGCCGCTGCGGCAAACCGTCGATGGCGTCGGGCGCGCCTTCTGTTGCCACGGCTGCGCCACCGCCGCCGAGTGGATCCGCAGCAACGATCTGGACGGCTACTACCGCCTGCGCAGCACCGCCGCGCAGAAAGTCGGTGATGAAACCCTCGACCTGACCGACTGGGACCGCACCGAACTGATCGAGGAACAAAGCCGCCCCATCCCCGGTGGCCGCGAAATCGTCGTGCTGACCGACGCAATGCGCTGCGCCGCCTGCGCGTGGCTGATCGACCGCGCACTGGCGCGCGCGCCGGGCACACTGGACAGCACGGCCAATGCCGTCACCGGTCGCATCCGCATTGCCTGGGATCCGGCACGCACGGCATTGTCGCCGCTGTTGCAACGGCTGGCGATGCTCGGCTACCGCCCGTATCTGGCCGGCGGCGAAGCGCACGAACGCGGACGCCATCGCGAACGCCGCCGCTGGCTGCTGCGCCTGGGCGTGGCCGGGCTGGGCGCGTTGCAGGCGATGATGCTGGCCGAAGCGCTGTATCTGGACACCAGCAACCAGATGCCCGCGCCCACCCGCGATTTCTTCCGCTGGCTGACCTTCCTGCTTTCGACGCCGGTGGTGTTCTATTCGGGCTGGCCGTTCCTGCAGGGCGCATGGAACGAACTGTGCCGTGGCCGCCCCGGCATGGACGCGCTGATCGCCGGCTCCACCCTGCTCGCGTACTTCGCCAGCCTCATCGAAACGATACGCGGCGGCGTACACGTCTGGTACGACGCAGCGGTGATGTTCGTGTTCCTGCTGCTGGCCGCGCGCATGCTGGAACAACGCGCACGCAACGTCGCCAACGCGCAGGTCGATGCCCTGGCGCGGGCGCGACCGGTGTTCGCGGTGCGCGAACGCGAGGACGGCAGCCGCGAATCGGTGCCGGTTTCCGCCCTGCGCGTCGGCGACGTGGTGCGGATTGCAGCTGGCGACAACGCCCCCGCCGATGGCGTGCTGCTGGACGGCGAAGCCGCCTTCGAAGAAGCCCTGCTCACCGGCGAATCGCGGCCGGCCGCCAAATCCCCCGGCGATGCGGTCTATGCCGGCACGCTGTGCCGCGAACGCCCCGCACGATTGCGCGTGACCGGCATCGGCCAATCCACGCGCTTGTCGCAACTGGTCGCACTGGTGGAACGCGCACAATCGCATCGCCCGCCTGTCGCGCGCGCCGCCGACCGCATCGGCACCCATTTCGTCGCCGCGCTGCTGGTGATCGCCTGCGCAACGTGGTTCCACTGGCACCAGACCCAACCCGAACGCGCGTTCGAAGTCGCCCTCGCCGTACTGGTCATCAGTTGCCCCTGCGCACTGTCGCTGTCGGTGCCGGCGGCGCTGGCCTGCGTGCACGGCGCACTGGCGAAGATCGGCATGCTGGCGACACGCCCCGAATCGCTGGACGCACTGGCGAAAGCCACCGACATCGTCTTCGACAAGACCGGCACCTTGAGCGACGGCAAACCGGCATTGGATGGCGTGGAAACCTTCGGCGGTTTCGACCCCACGCCCGCCCGCGCGATTGCCGCCGCACTGGAACGCGACAGCGGCCACCCGCTGCGCGCCGCCTTCGCCCCCTTCGATACCGGTTTGCACGCCGAAGCCATCACCACCCATCCCGGCCGCGGCATCGACGGCAAGGTTGCAGGCCAGCACTACCGCCTGGGCCGTGCGGATTTTGCTCTCGTTCGTCACCCCCGCGATAGCGGGAATGACGAACAAGACACCGGCCTCTGGCTAAGCACCCTCCAGCACCCCATCGCCCACTTCCACCTCCACGAACACCCCCGCCCCGACGCCGCCCAAGCCCTGCACGCCCTGCGCCGGCAAAACCTGCACATCCACCTCTCCAGCGGCGACGCCGACGCCCCCGTGCAAGCCCTCGCCAAAGCCCTGTGCATCGACGCCCCGCGCGCGCGCCAGTCCCCGCAAGACAAACTCGCCACCGTGCGCGAACTGCAAACCCGGGGCCGCATCGTCGCGATGGTCGGCGACGGCCTCAACGATGCCCCCGTACTGGCCGGCGCCGACGTCTCCATCGCGATGGGCGCAGGCGCACCGCTGGCGCAAAGCGCCGCCGACCTGGTCACCACCGGCGGCGGCCTGTGGCGCATCCCCGCCGCCATCGAACTGGCCCGCCGCACCCGCCGCGTGATCCGCCAGAACCTGGGCTGGGCGCTGGCCTACAATCTGCTGGCCCTGCCGCTGGCCGTCAGCGGCCACGCCACCCCGTGGATCGCCGCACTCGGCATGGCCGCCTCGTCGCTGCTGGTCACCGCCAATGCCTTGCGCCTGACCCGCGTCCGCATCGGAGCCGCTTCCGCGCCATGAACATCCTGTTGCTGCTGGTGCCGATCAGCCTGGTGTTGCTGGGCATTGCGATTGCCGCGTTTGCGTGGGCGGTGAAGCGCGGACAGTTCGACGATCTGGATACGCCGGCGCTGGACATCCTTGAAGACGATCCGCCACCGCACGATGCGGACGCGCAGCAAACGCCAGGAGAAACCCGCGATGCCGATTGACTGGCTGATGCTGGGTGCGGCGCTGACCGCCGGCACGTTGGGCAGCGTGCATTGCGCGGCGATGTGCGGCGGCATCGCCACCGGCATTTGTTCGGCGGCACACACGCGTGGTTGGTGGCCGGCGCTGCAGGCGAACCTGGGCCGCATCAGCGGTTATGTCATTGCCGGCGCCGTCATCGGCGGCATCGGCGGCGGCGTGTTGCGCGCCTTGCGCATCGACGGCCTGATGCCGGGCCTGCGCATGGCCGCAGGTTTGGCGCTGGTATTGGTGGCGCTGCGCCTGTTCGGCGGCGAAGGCCGCTTCAACCTGCTCGCCGGCCCCGCCTCGCGTTTGTGGCGCGGCCTGCAACCGCTGCAACGCCGGCTGATGCCGGCCAACACCGGCGGGCGACGTTTCGCGCTGGGCGTGTTGTGGGGCTGGCTGCCCTGCGGCCTGAGCCTGGGCCTGCTGACCACCGCGTGGCTGCAAGGCAACGTACGCGACGCGGCACTGACGATGGCCGCCTTCGGCCTGGGCACCCTGCCGGTGATGTTGCCGTTGACCTGGTCCGGCGCACGCCTGACCGGCTGGCTGCGTCGCAGCGGCTGGCGTCATGCCGCCGCGACCCTGGTGTTGTTATCCGGCGTGTTGACGATGGCCGCACCGTGGCTGGTGCGGATTCCCGCATTGCATGGTGCGCTAACTGCGCTTGGCTGTGGCAGCGTGCCGGCCTGAACCAAACGCAATACCCGATGCACGGGAAACCCCGATTGACGGTGCCGTTTCGCCCAACTCAAAATCGCCGCCGCGTCCGCACATGCGTCCATTCGGCAACCAGGTGTACGTGATAAATCATGAAATCCGGAAGATTCAAGAAAAGACATATCGCACTGTTGCTTGTCACAATCACTTTTGCATTGGCATGCGCATACTGGGATCGGATCAACCACTGGTTGGGCTGCTGGGCCTACCATGACCATTGCACGGCCAATCGCATTACCGGATTGTCCAGTACACAGTGTCTGGCACGCCCGGATGCGGTTGCATATCTGCCATCGGACGGCGTATGCCTTGTCCGGCCAGAGTAGTTGGCGCACACCTGAAAATTCATCCGATCCGACAGACATGCCCGCAAGCTTCTTGACTGAAATCCTCTTCCGTGGCGTATTCGAGATCGTGCTCTATGGCATTTTCTATGCCATTGGCTGGCTCGTCGTTCCAATCTTTTCCTTTGGCTATTACAGCGTTGAGCCTTGGGACTTCAAGAGCCGACGGAAGTCGAGGAGCCGCGCCGGTTTCCGTTCGCCAAAACAGATTTCGGCGGACACCGCATGCCTTGTCGGTCTTGTTGCATTGGTGGCGGCATCAGCGCTTGCATACTTCGCTTGGCGCGCAGCCGGCGCCTGACCATCCAGGCCGAAACCGCTTCGCGACGAAAGGAGACGGAAGGAATTAATTCGCACCCGATTGATTCTCCCCGCCCCTCCTTTGCCATCCAACCTCAACCCGCAACCAGCGATTTGACAATCTTCGGAAACGCCCGAATCAACTTGGCATCCATCGTCACCAAGCTCACGCCCAACGCTTCGGCCAGTGCGATGAACTCGCAGTCGTAGGCCGAGCAATCACTGGCCTTCACCAGTTCCAGCACGCGCCGGGAATCGGGTTCGTGTTCCGCACCGTCGAGCAGGGCTTCCGCTTCGGCCTGGATGGCTTGTGCCTGCTCCAGTGTCAACGTGCCGCGCCGCAGGTAGCCGGCCAGGATGTTGCGGTATTCGCTGCGCCACAGGATCGGTGCGTGCCAATCCGCATCGCGCTGATACAGGCGTTCGGCCGCCTTGGTGTAGTCGCTCGACAGGTACAGGTAGGCCAGTACGTTCGAGTCCACCACGATCATGGGCGGCCCTGGCGCTTGAAGGTTTCAATCTCTTCCGTATCAAACCGTGCTGCACCGAGCTCGGCACGCAACTTCCGCGCCCTTGCCAACCGCTCGCCCGGCGTTGTCTTGCCGGGCACCAGCACGGTTTCGAGGCAGACGATGGCTTCGCTGTTCAAGCTGCGCCGATGCATTTCGGCAGCCGTTTTCAGGCGGCCATACACGTCGTCGGGAATGTTCTTCAGGGTCAGTGTTGTAGGCATGATGGATACTCCCTTTGGAACCAATATGGTTCCAGAATGATGATTCGTCAAGCATGCCGTGGATCACGCGCCAAACAAGCCCGCCTTTTCCATTGTCTCAATGCAATCCCGGAGAATTCCGCCAGCGACGCAGACATCTCCGGCACACGGCTGCGGGTGAGGATGCGAAATTTCGCACCCTTGCGTTCCAGCACCACGAATCGAACCCGCATGACTTCCGGCATTGCGCCACGGCGGCGGCAGACCCGACACTTGCAATGTCATCACCACGCCACCGGGGACGCCGCATGAACCGCAAACACACCTTCGCCATTTCGCTGCTCGCCGCCGCATTGTTCGGCACAAGCACCCTTTCCTTCGCGCAGGATGCCACGTCTCCGCCGCAGGCGCTCACGCCGATGACGCCGGACATGTATCCGGCATACAAGAAAGCCCCGCAGGCGCTGAACGATTACGTGCGCCGGGTCGAAATGGTGCCGATGCGCGATGGCGTCAAGCTCTACACCGTCATCGTGTTCAAGAAGGGCACGCGCAACGGCCCCATCCTGCTCAGCCGCACGCCGTACAACGCCGGCGCGGCCACCTGGCGCATGCCGAGCACGCGTATCGTGGACATCCTGCCGGTGATGGACAAGGAATTCGTCGAAGACGGCTACATCCGCGTCTATCAGGACATCCGCGGTCGCGATGGCAGCGAGGGCGAGTACGTGATGAACCGCCCGATCCGCGGGCCGCTCAACGACACCGGCATCGACGAATCCACCGATGCCTACGACACCATCGACTGGCTGGTGAAGCACGTGCCGGAAAGCAATGGCAAGGTCGGCATCACCGGCTCCAGCTATGTCGGCTTCACCGCGCTGGTGGCGACCATCGACCCGCACCCGGCGCTGAAGGCGTCGGTGCCGCAAAGCCCGATGGTCGATGGCTGGATGGGCGACGACTGGCTGCACAACGGCGCATTCCGCCAGCCGAACCTCGACTACATCGCCGCGCAGACCGCCGGCCCGGGCCGCAACGACGAGGTTCCCTCCGGCGGCAGCGACGATTACCTCAAGTACCTGCAGGCCGGTTCGATCGGCGATTACGCGCGCGCCTACGGCATCGACAAGTTCCCGTTCTACCGGAAACTCGCGCAGAACCCGGCCTACACCACGTTCTGGAGCGAGCAGGCCGTGGACAAGTGGCTGGCCGCGCGCCCGCTGCTCGTGCCGACGATGCTGGTCGTCGGCCAATGGGACCAGGAGGATTCCTACGGCGCGCCCGCCGCCTACAACGCGCTGAAGAACAAGCCCGGCGCGAAGGACATGCTGCACCTGGTCATCGGCCCGTGGCGGCATTCGCAGGTGAACTACCAGGGCGACAGCCTCGGCGCGCTGCAATTCCCCGGCGACACCGCGCTGGATTTCCGCGTGCATTACATGAAGCCTTTCCTCGACCACTATCTGAAAGGCGCGCCCGATCCGCACATTCCCGCCGCGCTGACCTATGCCACCGGCGCCAATCAGTGGAACCGATCCTCGCAGTGGCCCGCCGCAAAGACCGCCACGCTCCATCTCGGCGCCGATGCCTCGCTGTCGTTCGATGCGCCGGCTGCCAACGGGCACGATGATTACGTTTCCGACCCGGCCAAGCCGGTGCCGTTCGTGCCGCGCCCGATACATGCGCGGGCGGCGGAGGTATGGAAGCCATGGCTGGTGCACGACCAGCGATTCGTCAGCGGTCGCCCGGACGTGCTCGAATACACCACGCCGGTGCTGGACAAGCCCGTGCACATCATGGGTGCGCCACGGGTCGAGCTGTACGCCGCCACCACCGGCAGCGACAGCGACTGGGTGGTGAAGCTGATCGACGTCTATCCGGACGACAACGGCTACACGCCGGAAATGTCCGGCTACCAGTTGCCGCTGGGCATCGAGATTTTCCGTGGCCGCTACGTGCACGGCTTCGACAAGCCCGAAGCGTTGACGCCCGGCAAGGTCGAGCACTACCGCTGGACGCTGCCGAACATCGACCACGTGGTCCTGCCCGGCCACCGGCTCATGGTGCAGGTGCAATCGACGCTGTTCCCTCTGTACGACCGCAACCCGCAAAGCTACGTGCCGAACATTTTCGACGCGAAGGCCGGCGATTACGTCAAGGCGACGCAAAGCGTGCATTTCGGCGCGGACACGCCAAGCGCGATCGTGCTGCCGGTTTCAACGCAGTGACGTGATGAATGGTCTTGTGGGAGCGGTTTGGTGGGAGCAACTGTCTGTTGCGCAGCCCTCGCCGAACAGGCCCTCCTGCTCCACCACATCATCGCGTTCGCGAAAACCGCCAAGCCCCACGCCCACCAACCGATAGCGCGTTGAATCCGGCAACGCCACGCGCGCGCGCAACGCCAATGCGATTTCGGTGAATTCCGCAAGCGTTGCCGGCGGTGTTTCCGGTGTATGGCTGCGGGTCAGGATGCGGAATTGCGCGGTCTTGAGTTTCAGCACCACGGTGCGGCCGATGCGGCCGGTTTTCCTTGCGGCATTCCATGTTTTTTCCGCCAACTGGCGGATCGCATCGTCGAATTCGCCCAACCGCAAATCGCGCTCGAAGGTATCTTCGGCCGACACCTGCTGCACCGGCTGGTCCGGTTGCACCGGCCGCTCGTCGATGCCGCGCGCGCGGCGGTACAGCGATGCGCCGAAGCTGCCGAAACGCGCCTGCAGTTCTTCCAGCGGATGCGCGCGCAGATCGCCGACGGTGACAATGCCCAGCTGTTCCAGCTTGCCCTGCATCACCTTGCCGACGCCGGGAATCTTGCCCACCGGCAGCGGCGTCAGGAAGGCCTCGACCTGCGATGGCTTGACCACGAACAGGCCGTCGGGCTTGTTCCAGTCAGAGGCGATCTTGGCGATGAACTTGTTCGGCGCGACGCCGGCCGACGCGGTCAACTGCGTCTCGGCGCGGATGCGCTCGCGGATGGCCTGCGCGGTGGCGGTGGCGCTGGGCGAAGCGATCTTCGGCGCGGTGACGTCCAGATAGGCTTCGTCCAGCGACAGCGGCTCGACCAGGTCGGTATGCGACAGGAAGATCTCGCGCACCTGCCGCGAAACCGCCTTGTAACGCGCGAAATCCGGCGGCACGAACACCGCATCGGGGCACAATCGCTCCGCGCGCACCGCCGGCATGGCAGAACGCACGCCGAACTTGCGCGCCTCGTAGGACGCCGCGCACACCACCGAACGCGCGCCACGCCATGCGACCACCACCGGCTTGCCGCGCAACGAAGCATCGTCGCGCTGCTCCACCGATGCATAGAACGCATCCATGTCGATATGCAGGATTTTGCGAAGGGCGTCGGTCACGCCATCATCGTAGGCCGGTTGCAACCAACCCGGTAGGGTGGGCACCTCCGGTGCCCACGTGCTTCAACCATCGCGCCGAATGTCATCGTGGGCACTTCGTGCCCACCCTACTCGGCTGCGAGCAATGGCACAGCCGCCTACGGTTGCGGGGAATGGCAGACAACGCAGAGCTTATTGCCAGCTGGGTCTCGGAAGTAGGCCCCATAGTAGTTTGCATGGTACTCGGGGCGGATGCCGGGATCTCCCTCGGGGTGGCCCCCAGACACCAATGCGACGGAATAGGCCTTGTCCACCATGGCCCGAGAGGCCGCTAGAAACGCCACCATCTGCCCATTTCCGGGATCATGATCCTGCCCATCATAGGGTTTGCCGATAAGGAAGAGAGGGCGTGGGTCAGGGCTGGATTGCCAACCAGCCCAAGGGCGTTGGGCATCGCAGAATCTTGCAGAAATGCCTAGCGCATCCATTAGCGGTTGGTAGAAGGCTAGGGACGCATTGAAATCATTGGTGCCGATGAAGATGTGGGAGAACAAGTCGGCTCCTTGTATTGTGTGTGCCACCTAACTATGTGTTATCTGACAACCCGGCTCGCTTCCAGCGCATAGGTTGGGGTTCGCTTCACTCACCCAACCTATGCAGGCTTTCATTGATTTGCAAGTCGCCGGATTCCCGCTTTCGCGGGAATGACGAGCAAAAGCGCTGCTGCTCACTTCCCCCGCTGACACAAAAACCCCGCGTCAAAGCGCCCCGCTCACCGGCCCGCCGGCGCGCTTCTTCTTTTCGCGCAGCCAGCGGTTGACGCCCAGCGCCGCCAGGGTGGCGACCGCGCCGGACAGCAGGTAGGCGCCGATGTACGGCAGGCCGAATTTCGAGGCCACGCTCAGCGCCACCAGCGGGGCGAAGGCCGCGCCGACCAGCCAGGCCACGTCGGTGGTCAGGGCCGCGCCGAAGTAGCGGTAGCGGTTGCCGAAGTTGGCGTTGACCGCGCCGGCCGCCTGGCCGTAGGACAGGCCCAGCAGGATGAAGCCGAGCAGGATGAACACGTCCTGCCCGCGCTGGCCGGCGCCCAGCAGTTGCGGGGCGAAGCCGCTGTACATGGCGATGGCCACGGCCACGCCGCCGAGGGTCTTGGTGCGGCCCAGTTTGTCGGCGATCACGCCGGAAGCGATCACGCCGGCGGCGGCAAGGAAGCCGCCGAACACCTGCATCAGCAGGAATTCGACCACCGATTGCTCGGTGTAGATGCTGACCCACGACAGCGGGAAGATGGTAATGATGTGGAACAGCGCGTAGCTGGCCAGCGCGGTGAACGCACCGATCAGCACGAAGCGGCCCTTGGCCTGGAGCAGTTCCGACAGCGGCGTGGGTTCCAGGTCGGCGCGGTGCAGTTCCTGTTCGTATTCGTGGGTGACCACCAGGCGCAGGCGCGCGAACAGCGCGACCACGTTGATCGCGAAGGCGGCGAAGAACGGATAGCGCCAGCCCCAGGTGAGGAAGTCGTCCAGCTTCAGGCTGTTCACCAGCAGCGCGAACAGCGAGGCGGCGATGATGAAGCCGATCGGTGCGCCCAGTTGCCCCAGCATCGCGTACCAGCCGCGCTTTTTCTTCGGCGCGTTCAAGGCCAGCAGCGACGGCAGGCCGTCCCACGAGCCGCCCAGGGCGATGCCCTGACCGATGCGGAACAGCGCCAGCATCCAGATCGCGGCCTCGCCGATGCTGGCGTAGCCGGGCAGGAAGGCGATGCCGGCGGTGCAGGTGCCGAGCAGGAACAGCGACGCGGTCAGCTTGGTGCCGCGGTTCCAGCGGCGCTGGATCGCCATGAACAGGATCGTGCCCACCGGCCGCGCGACGAAGGCCAGCGCGAACAGCGCGAACGCATACAGCGTGCCGTGCAGCCGATCGACGAACGGGAAGAACACCTGCGGGAACACCAGCACCGAGGCGATGCCATAGACGAAGAAGTCGAAGTATTCGGAGGTGCGGCCGATCACCACGCCGACGGCGATTTCGCCGGGGGCGACTTCGTGGCCGGACGTGCCGCCGTGGACGGAAGTGACGGGACCGGAGCCGGCCTGATTGGAACTGGCGGGGACGCTGGCTTGCATGGAGATTTCCGCGTGGAGTGGGCGGCGGGACGCGGAAAACCGGCCCCGACCGGATGCCGCAACGCTATACCAGAGCGTGCGCATTCCGCAAATTCGGCCGGTTTGCGCGCATGCGCTTCCGCAGCCGCAGGTCGGGGCTACGCCCCCGACGCCTGCGGCAGGCAGGCCACAGCGCGTCGGGGGCGTAACCCCGACCTACGGTTCATGGCTGGATCAATCGTGATGCGCACCACGATGCAGGAAGATTCAGGCGGATTTCCGCAGCGCAACAAAAGCTGCTTCCCGGCGCTATAATTCTGCGGCTACGTTTCCACGTTCCCAACGGCCGTTCCATGACCCCCGTCCAGACCCTGTGCCGCCGCCTGCTGCCGGCCAGCGCGCTTTTGTCGCTGACCGGTTGCAACGCGATCCTGCTCGACGCGCCCGGCGACGTCGCTCGCCAGCAGGGCGACCTGATCGTCATTTCCACCCTGCTGATGCTGCTGATCATCGTGCCGGTGATCGCGCTGACGCTGTGGTTCGCGTGGCGCTACCGCGCCGGCAATGCCAAGGCCTCCTACAAGCCGGACTGGGACCATTCCACCCAGTTGGAACTGGTCATCTGGGCCGCGCCGCTGGTCATCATCATCGCGCTGGGCGCGATCACCTGGATCACCACGCACACGCTGGATCCGTACCGCCCGCTGGACCGCATCGCCAAGGACAAGCCGCTGGCCGAAGGCACGCAGCCGCTGGTGGTGGGTGTGGCCGCGCTGAACAAGCAGTGGCTGTTCATCTATCCCGAACAGGGCATCGCCACGGTGAATGAACTGGCGCTGCCGGTGGACCGCCCTGTGCGCTTCGAACTGACCGCCACCACGGTGATGCATTCGTTCTACGTGCCGGCGCTGGCCGGCATGATCTACGCGATGCCGGGCATGGAGACCAAGCTGCACGCGGTCATCAACCAGCCGGGCGAATGGGAAGGCTTCGCCTCCAACTACAGCGGCCCGACGTTCAACGCGATGCGCTTCAGGTTCCACGGCCTGGCGCAGGCCGATTTCGACGCCTGGGTGGCGAAGGCCCGCGCGCAGGGCGGCGCGCTGGACCGCGCGCGCTTCCTGCAGCTGGACGCGCCGGCGAGCGATCCCGCGCATCCGTATGAAGACCAGATCGTGAAGCCGGAGCCGGTGCAGTACTTCGCCAGCGTTGACGACAGCCTGTTCCACGCCATCGTCAACCGTTGCGTGGCCGCAGGCACGGTGTGCATGGATGCGCTGCATGCGGGCCACGGCAAGGGCGCGCGCGCCGGCCACGACGCAGCGGGCGAAGGCGAAGCGATGCCGGCCAGCCACGACATGCCCGCAATGCCGGCGGAACAAGCCTCCCCCGCAACCGCAACCGCAACGGCCGACGGACACACCGGCCACGCCACGCACGCGCAATGAGCGCGGCGCGGCCATCGAAATCCCAAAAGTCTCTGGTGCCGTGATGCAAACCCATACTGTCCATCCCCTGCTGGGGCGGCTCGAACTGGATTCGCTGCTGTTCCTGCACGAACCGATCGTCATGGCGACATTCATCGGCGTGGTGCTCGGCGGCATCGCCGTGCTCGGCGCGCTGACCTGGTTCAAGCTGTGGGGCTACCTGTGGCGTGAGTGGTTCACCAGCATCGACCACAAGAAGATCGGCATCATGTACATCGTGCTGGCGCTGGTGATGCTGCTGCGCGGCTTCGCCGACGCGCTGATGATGCGTTTGCAGCAGGCGCTGTCGCACGGCGCCAACGAGGGCTATCTGAACCCGCACCACTACGACCAGATCTTCACCGCGCACGGCGTGATCATGATCTTCTTCGTGGCGATGCCGTTCGTGACCGGGTTCATGAACTACGTGGTGCCGCTGCAGATCGGCGCGCGCGACGTGGCGTTCCCGTTCCTCAACAACTTCAGCTTCTGGATGACCGTGGCCGGCGCGGTGCTGACCATGTTCTCGCTGTTCATCGGCGAATACGCCAAGACCGGCTGGCTGGCCTACCCGCCGCTGTCGGGCATCGAGTTCAGTCCCGACGTCGGTGTCGATTACTACATCTGGTCATTGCAGATCGCCGGCGTCGGCACCACGCTGTCGGGCATCAACCTGATCGCGACCATCGTCAAGATGCGCGCGCCGGGCATGACCCTGATGCGCATGCCGGTGTTCACCTGGACCTCGCTGTGCAGCAACGTGCTGATCGTGGCCTCGTTCCCGATCCTGACCGCGGCGCTGGCGCTGCTGACCCTGGACCGCTACGTGGGCACCCACTTCTTCACGAACGAACTCGGCGGCAACCCGATGATGTACGTGAACCTGATCTGGATCTGGGGCCATCCGGAGGTCTATATCCTGATCCTGCCGGCGTTCGGCATCTTCTCCGAGGTGGTGTCCACCTTCAGCGGCAAGCGCCTGTTCGGCTACGCCTCGATGGTCTATGCCACGGTGGTCATCACCATCCTGTCCTACCTGGTGTGGCTGCACCACTTCTTCACCATGGGCAGCGGCGCCAGCGTCAACTCGTTCTTCGGCATCGCCACGATGATCATCTCGATCCCGACCGGGGCCAAGGTGTTCAACTGGCTGTTCACCATGTACCGCGGGCGCATCCGCTTCGAACCGCCGATGTACTGGGCGGTGGGCTTCATGGTCACCTTCGTGATCGGCGGCATGACCGGCGTGATGCTGGCGGTGCCGGCGGCCGACTTCGTGCTGCACAACTCGCTGTTCCTGATCGCGCATTTCCACAACGTCATCATCGGCGGCGTGCTGTTCGGGCTGATGGCCGGCGTCGGCTTCTGGTTCCCGAAGGCGTTCGGCTTCAGGCTGGACCCGTTCTGGGGCAAGGCCTCGTTCTGGTTCTGGCAGATCGGCTTCTTCTTCGCGTTCATGCCGCTGTACGTGCTGGGCCTGATGGGCGTGACCCGGCGCATGAGCCACTTCGAGGACACCACGCTGCAGCCGTGGTTCGTCGTCGCCGCGTTCGGCGCGGGGCTGATCGCGCTGGGCATCGGCTGCTTCCTGGTGCAGATCGCGGTCAGCATCAAGAACCGCGACAAGCTGCGCGACGTCGGCGGCGACCCGTGGGACGGGCGCACGCTGGAATGGAGCACCTCCTCGCCGCCGCCGGACTACAACTTCGCCTTCACCCCGGTGGTGCGCGACAACGACGCGTGGTGGGACATGAAGCAGCACGGCTTCCAGCGCCCGACCAGCGGCTTCATCCCGATCCACATGCCGAAGAACACCGCCGCCGGGATCTTCCTGGCCGGCCTGAGCACGGTGTTCGGCTTCGCCATCATCTGGCACGTCTGGTGGCTGGCGGCACTGTCGTTCGCCGCCGTCGTGATCGGCGCGATCATCCATACCTTCAACTACAACCGCGATTACCACATCCCGGCGGAACAGGTTTCCGCCACGGAAGCGGCGCGCACCCAGGCGTTGTCCACCCATGTCTGAGATCACTGCAAACCAAACCGGCGGAACCTCGCCGACGTTCCTCGACCTGGGCGGCAGGCACCACCCGGAAAACGGCACTCTGCTCGGCTTCTGGCTGTACCTGATGAGCGACTGCCTGATCTTCGCGTCGCTGTTCGCCACCTATGGCGTGCTGGGCCGCAGCTACGCCGGCGGCCCGACCGGCGCGGAACTGTTCGACCTGCCGCTGGTCGCGGTCAACACCTCGGCGCTGCTGCTGTCGTCGATCACCTACGGCTTCGCGATGATCGCGATGCAGCAGGGCAAGAAGAACGCGGTGCTGCTGTGGCTGGCGGTCACCGGCCTGTTCGGCGCGTGCTTCCTGGGCATCGAACTGTACGAATTCCGCCACCTGATCCACGAAGGCGCCGGCCCGCAGACCAGCGCGTTCCTGTCATCGTTCTTCGCCCTGGTCGGCACCCACGGCCTGCACGTGACCTTCGGCATCGTCTGGCTGCTCACGCTGATGCTGCAGGTGGGCAAGCTGGGCCTGACCGCGGCCAACCAGCGCCGGTTGTTCTGCCTGTCGATGTTCTGGCACTTCCTCGACGTGGTCTGGATCGGCGTCTTCACCTTCGTCTATCTGATGGGAGTCCTGCCGTGAGCGAACACCACCATGAACACGCGCACGCCGATCATGCCAACCACGGCCACGGCGAAGGCCATGCCCCGGTCACGCTGAAGGGCTACGCCATCGGCTTCGTCCTGTCGGTGATCCTGACCGCCATTCCCTTCTGGCTGGTGATGGGCAACGTCTTCGCCAACAGCGTCAACACCGCGATCGCCATCACCGCCTTCGCGATGGTGCAGGTCATCGTGCACATGATGTATTTCCTGCACCTCAACGCCAAGTCCGAGGGCGGCTGGAACATGCTGGCGACGATCTTCACCCTGATCCTGCTGGTCATCACCATTTCCGGCTCGTTGTGGGTCATGCACCACCTCAACAAGAACATGATGCCGGGCATGACCGAGCAGGACGCGCGCAACCTGCCGTGATCCGGGTTGGCGTGTGACAATGCGCAAGCGGGCGGGATGTTTTCCCGCCCGTCTTGTTTTTGACCGTCACGACTGCATCCGAAAACATGACCGACACCGCCTGCCCACCGCGCAGCCGCTTCGCCAGAACCGTCATCCTGACGATGCTGGTGCTGGCCGGCATCGGCTTCTGCGCATTGGGCATTTGGCAGGTGAAGCGGCTGATGTGGAAGCTGGACCTGATCGAACGCGTCGAAAGCCGCATCCACGCCGATGCCGTTCCCGCCCCACTCCCGGCCGATTGGAAAAACATCTCCGCCGCTCGTGATGAATACCGCAAGGTCTGCGTCGGCGGCCACTTCCTGCAGGACCGCGACACCCGCGTCGATGCGCTGACCGAACGCGGCGCGGGCGACTGGATCCTGTCGCCCTTGCAGACGCAGGACGGCTACCTCGTCCTGGTCAATCGCGGCTTCGTGCCCAAGGGCGAGCCCTACCCGGCTTCCAGCGGCGATGATCGCATCTGCGGCCTGCTGCGCATCAGCGAACCCGAAGGCCGCATCCTGCGCCCCAACGAACCTGAGGCCGACCGCTGGTTCTCGCGCGACGTTGCCGCCATCGCCGCCAGGCGCGGCCTGGCCGACTTCGCGCCGTACTTCATCGACGCCGAATTCGATGCCGACGCCGCGCCGTGGCCGCGCGGCGGCATGACCGTGGTCAGCTTCCGCAACCACCACCTGCAATACGCGCTGACCTGGTTCGCACTGGCGCTGCTGTCCGCCTTCGCCGTCTGGCGATTCGCCCGCGAATGAGCGTGCGAGAATCGCGTCATGCCGCATCCGCTTTCCACCGCCGAAGCCGCCGCCCGCCTGCATCAAGGCGCGGTCCTCGCCTACCCCACCGAAGGCGTCTGGGGCCTGGGCTGCGACCCGCGCGATGAGGCCGCCGTGCTGCGCCTGCTGGCGGTCAAGCAGCGCGAAGTCGGGAAAGGCCTGATCCTGATCGCCGCCCACTTCGAACAACTGCACCCGTACCTCGACCTGCACGCGCTGCCATCAACGCGCCTTGATGAAATCCGTGCCACCTGGCCCGGACCGCACACGTGGGTGATGCCGGCCGCCGCCGCCGCGCCGCGCTGGGTCGCCGGCCAGCACGCCGGCATCGCCGTACGCGTCAGCGCGCATCCGCCGGTGGTCGCCTTGTGCCAGGCCTTCGGCGGCGCACTGGTTTCGACCAGCGCCAACCTCACCGGCGAACCCGCGCCGCGGCGCCGCGAACAACTCGATGCCGCCGTGCTGAGCGGCATCGACGGCATCATCGAAGGCGAAACCGGCGGCCTGCAACGCCCCTCGACCATCCGCGACGCCCGCAGCGGCGCGCTGCTGCGAAGCTGAACGCCACGCGCGAACGGCTTTCCTCGCGCCATCGCCACGCGCAAGATGCGCGCATGATTTCGCTGCGCCATCTCTGCCTGCTGCTTGCCTTGGCTCCCTGCCCGTTCGCGCAGGCGGATGAAGTCACCGTCTATCGCTGCACCAGCGCCAAGGGCGGGTTGACCCTGCGCGACACCCCGTGCCTGCCCGGCGAAACCCAGCAAGTGCGCAACATGCAGCGCCCGCAGGATCCGCCGCCGAAACCGGCCGCACCCACGCCGCCGCCTGCCCCGCCACCCCCGCAAACCGTGCGCGAATGGGTGGTCGTGCGCACGCCCGCGCAACCGATGTACGAATGCACCAATGCCGAAACCGGCGCGCGCTACGTCAGCGACAGCGGCGAAGGCCAGCCACGCTGGCTGTCGTTGTGGACGCAAGGCTATCCGGTGCTGGCGAGGGTGCCGGTGGTCGAACCGGGGCGCGGCAGCCTCCGCGTCGAAAACGGCCACGTCGGCGGCAGTTACCGCAACGGCAGCGTCAGCTACGCGACCGTGCCGACCTGGGCCGGCATGGGCGCCGGCACCTGGGTGCGCGACACCTGCCAGATGTTGCCGCAACAGGAAACCTGCGCGCGGCTTTCCGACCGCAAGTACGAGATACTGCGCCGCTACAACAGCGCGCTGCAAAGCGAACGGCATGCGCTGGACCTCGAACAGCGCGGCATCGAAGCGCGCATGGCCAATGATTGCGGGAACTGATTCGTGCGACTTCTTCTTTTGCCATTGCTGCTGTTTGCGCACGCCGCCTGCGCCGACGAAACCGCGATCTACCGCTGCACCGACGCCAGCGGCGCATTGACCGTGCAGAACATGCCTTGCCCGAAAGGCATGACCGAGCAGAAAAAGGTCATGCAGGCGCTGCCCACTTCCCCCGCAGCCGCCAAGCCCGCACCGCCGGCAGCGCCGTCAACAACACCGGTCGCAACCACGCCGGACCCGGCCGCCAGCCAGCCCGACGAATTCCGGATTCTCGATTCAGCCAACCTGCCGGCCGCCAACGCGCCGCCGCCAGCGCCGAACACCGACAAACGCCTGCCGCCGCCAGTGCTGTTCCAATGCACCACCTGGAACCGCGACGGCTACATCAGCGAGAACCCGAACCCGCCGCCACGCTGCGTGCCGCTGCGCAGCGTCGGCCTGGACGGCAACCCGGCCGCCGGCGCCGGCGAAGCCTGCGAAATGAAACAGGACCAGTGCGCGCGCGTGCCCGATGGCGCGTTGTGCGACGCCTGGAAGAAGCGGCTGGGCGAAACCGAAGTGGCGTGGCGCTTCGGCCGCCCGGAGAACGCCGAGAAGAACCAGGCCGAATACGAGCGCGTGCAGCGCATCGTCAATGAAAGCGCCTGCGCTCAGAACCCGTAGCGCAGGAACCCGCCGTCCACCGCGATGCACTCGCCGGTGACGTAGCTGGATGCCGGCAGGCACAGGAAGGCGACCGCCGCCGCGACTTCTTCGGGTTCGCCGATGCGCCGCATCGGCGTGCGTTCGATCACTTCGTCGTAGTAGTCCGGGTCCGACAGCGGGCCGGAAGTGCGGCGCGTGCGGATGTACCACGGCGCGACGGCATTGACGCGGATGCCGTCCTCGGCCCATTCCGCCGCCAGGTTGCGGGTGAGTTGGTGCAGCGCCGCCTTGCTCATGCCGTAGGGCGCGCCGCTGCGCACGGCGACGATGCCGGACACGCTGCCGACGTTGACGATCGCGGAACTGGCGTGGCGCGACAGCAGCGGATACGCCAGCCGCGACAGTTCGAACGCGGAGAACAGGTTGGTTTCGAAGATGCCGCGCCACTCGTCCTCGCCGTAATCCAGCGCGGGCCGGGTGACGTTGCCGCCGGCGTTGTTGACCAGCAGGTTGAGGCCGCCGCCGTGGTCTTCGACCCAGTCGAGGATGGCGTGGCGATCCTCGTCGTCGGCCACATCGGCGGACAGGACGGCGACCAGTCGATCGGGGAAATCGTCGGCAAGTTCATCACGCACGGCAGCCAGTGCGTCGGCATCGCGCGCCACCAGCAGCACGTCCGCGCCCAGGCCCAGCAATTCGCGCGCCGTCGCCAGGCCGATGCCGGCGCTGGCACCGGTGATCAACGCGGTTTGCCCGTCCAGCCGCCAGCGATCCGGAACCATGCGCGCTCTCCGTGGATTCGTTCGTGGATTCGTTCAAGTACCGGCGTAGGATAGCGCCGTGCCATCACGAGGTCGCCCTCACATGCAAAAGCATCCGTTCCGCTTGATCGCCAGCGCCGCGTTGTTGACCGCGGCGGCCGCCTGCCAGCCGCAACCACTGCCAACCGAACAGCCGCCGGTGCCGAAGGCCGAGGCGCACACCGAACTGCGCGACGCGATCAAGGCGCCGCAGGACAAGGCGCGTACGGTCGAGGACACGATGCGGCAAGCGGCGGATCAGCAGCGCGAGCAGATCGACGCGGCGACGCGATAGGACTTTTTCCCTCTCCTCCGCATGCGGGGAGAGGGAAAAATGCAGTTCGCTCACAACCCGCAGAAGCAGTACGCCAGCGCCTTCACCGGCGCGGCGTTGCGGCTCTGCACGGCGTTTTCGACGAAGCGCAGTTGCGCGTCGGTTTCCGGCAGCGCCTTCGACAACAGCGCGCGGGCGAAGTCGGAATCCTTCAGCCACATCGCGCCGATGCGGCTGCCGGCGAAGCCGGTCATGAATTGCTCCAGCGGCGTGCTCATGCGTTCGAGGTAGCGCACGCGGTACTTGTCCTTCTCGCCCAGCTTGGCGCGCGCGGCGGCATCGGCAATCGCGGTGTCCAGCGTGCCGAGTTCATCGACCAGGCCGCGCTCCTTCGCCTGCGCGCCGCTCCACACGCGGCCGCGGGCGATTGCGTCGATCTGCTCGACGCTCTGCTTGCGCGCGGCAGCCACCTTGCCGGTGAAGTCGGCGTAGCCCTTGTCGATCACCGACTGGATCAGCTTGCCCACGTCCGCGTCCAGCGGCTTGCTGATGTCGAACGCGCCGGCGAAGCGGGTGGTGCCGACGCCATCGGTGTGCACGCCGATCTTGTCCAGCGTGCGGGTGAGGTTGGGCACCAGGCCGAAGATGCCGATCGAACCGCTGATGGTCGAGGCGTCGGCGTAGATGCGGTCGGCATTCATGCTGATCCAGTAGCCGCCGGACGCGGCCAGGTCGCCCATCGACACCACCACCGGCTTGCCGGCTTCCTTCAATTTGACCACTTCGCGGCGGATCTGTTCGCTGGGGAACACTTCGCCGCCGGGCGAATCCACGCGCAGCACCACCGCCTTCACGTCGTCGTCGTCGCGTGCGTCGCGCAGCAGTTGCGCGGTCGATTCGCCGCCGATCTTGCCGGCCGGTTGTTCGCCGCTGGTGATTTCGCCGGCCGCGACCACGATGGCCACCTGCGGGCGCTTGTCCAGCGGCAGCTGCTTGGCGTCCAGCTGCATCAGGTAACCGTTCAGGCCGATGCTGCGGAAGCCGGTGTCGGAATCCTCGTCGGCCACGCCGCGTTCGGTCAGCAGGCTTTCGACCTCCTCGCGGGTCTTCAGGCCATCGACCAGTTTCTGTTGCAGGGCGAAGCGGGCCAGGTCGCCATCGGCGGCGGCCACGCCTTCGGGCAGGGTGTCGATGCCGGCGGCGAGTCGTTCCGGGGTCAGCTTGCGCGCCGTGGCGATGTCGCTCAAATAGCGCTGCCAGATGTCGCTCATCCAGTACAGGTCGGCTTCCTTGGCTTCCTTCGACGCCGCATCGAGGATGTACGGCTCGGCGGCGGATTTGTATTCGCCCACGCGGAACAGGTGCACGTCAACGCCGAGTTTTTCCTGCAAGCCCTGGCGGTAGTACTGGCGGTAGCGGCCCAGGCCTTCGAGCACCAGCGAACCCATCGGGTCCAGATACACCTCGTCGGCCTGCGCGGCCAGCAGGTATTGCGCCTGTGCCATGCCCTGACTGAAGGCGACGACCTGCTTGCCGCCGGCGCGCAGCTCGGCCAGCGCGGCGGCGACTTCGCGCAGCGAGGCGTAGCCGGACGGTTGCAGTTTGTCCACGTCCAGCAACACGCGCTCGATGCGCTTGTCTTCCTTCGCCGCCTTCAGCGCGCGCAGCAGGTCGCGCAATTGCACTTCCGTCGCACCGGTGTCGCCCAGCGCCTTGGCCAGCGCGCGGGTGGCGGGGTCGGTGCTGAACTGTTCGACCAGCCGGCCTTCCGGCGCGATCACCAGGGTGGTGCGCTCCTGCAGCGGCTTGGTTCCGCCGCTGCCGGCGGCGAACAGCAACGCGATCAGGAACAGCAGCAACAGGCCGAAGAACAGCAGGTTCAGGATCAGCCGGCGGGTGAAGTTCATCACGTCCCACAGGCCGACGAAGAACGCGACGATGGGGTTGCGAGCGGGCGGCAAGGCGGGGGGTGCGGGCTGATTCATCGAAAACTCCGGGGATTCGTGCGCAGCTTAGCGGTTGCGGGCGGCGGTTTCATGCGCCTGAAGTCATTGGTCGCCGGCTGCTGAGCCGGAACCGCCAACCCAGCAGCACCGCCGCCACCGCCAGGCCCAGGATCAGGCCCACCCACATGCCCTGGGGTCCGAGGCCCAGGCCCAGCCCGAGGCCTGCGCCCAGCGGCATGCCCACGCCCCAATACGCGAAGATGGCGATGAACATCGGCACGCGCGTGTCCTTGAGCCCGCGCAGCGCGCCGGCCGACAACACCTGGATGCCGTCGGGCAACTGGAAGGTGGCCGCGTACAGCAACAAGGTCGAAGCCAGCGCGGCCACGGCGAGGTCATTCGTGTACAAGCGCACCACCGCGTCGTGGCCCAGCAGCAGCGCCGTGATCGACAGCAACTGCGTGACCAGCACGATGGCGTATCCGGCACAGGCGGCGCGGCGCGGGCCGCGCGCATCGCCTGCGCCGACCGCGTGGCCCACGCGCACGGTGGTGGCTTCGGCCACGCCCATCGGCACCATGAAACACAACTGGGCGATGCTGATCGCGATCTGGTGCGCGCTGGCCTCGATTGCACCGATGCGCCCGATCAGCAAGGCGGTGACAATGAACAAACCGCCTTCCATCAGCACGGTGATGCCGATCGGCAGGCCGGTGCGCAGCAGATCCGCGATCGCATCCCAGCGCGGCGGCTCGAAATGCCCGAACAGGCGCAGCCGCGCAAACCGCTTCGTCTTCCACAGATACGCGCCGAAGCACAGCGACTGCATCCACATCATCACCGCCGAGGCGATGCCCAGGCCTTGCGCACCCATTTCGGCGAAACCGGACTTGCCGTTGCACAGCGCGTAACCCAAAGGCCCCAGCACCAGCAACCCGCCGAAACCCAGCAGCATGGTCGGCAGCGTCCAGTGCATGCCTTCGCTGAGGTAGCGCATGCAGAAGAACAGCGTCAGCGCCGGCACGCCCCAGCGCACCGCATGCAGGAAGGCGGTCGCGCCGGGCACGATGTCGGCGGCGATGCCGAAGGCCGGCAACAGCGGGGCCACGCCGCTGAGGAAGGCGAACATCACCGCGCCCAGCCCCAGCGACAACCACAGCGCCTGCCGGAACAACGGGCCGACCTCCTCATTGCGACCGGCGCCATGCAATTGCGACACCGACGCGGTCAACGAAATCAGCGTGCCGATCGGCACCAGCATCGGCAGCCACAGCAACGCGGTACCGATGCTGACCGCGGCGAAGGTGGCGGTGCCGTGGTGGCCGGCGATGACGTTGTCAACGAAGCCGATCAGGCCGGCGGACACGTGGCCCAGCACCAGCGGCAGCGCAAGCAGGACGGTGGCGCGCACTTCGCTGCCGAAGGACGCGCGCGATGACGGAATGGAAGACATTGCTGGACGAAGCGACTGCGGGCGGCGCGAAGCGCCGATGCCGGGACGTGGAGCGGCATTCTACCTGCTGCGCTGCTGCCGGATCACCGGGCGGATGGCCTGCCCGCCGCTTCCACCTTCGCCAGGGTTTCGCGTGCGTCGCGCAACACGCCTTCGTTGTCCTTGCCATAGACCTGCTGCATGGCTTGCAGCGAATCGTTGGCGTGGGTGCGGGCGGCGGTGACGTGGCCTTGCGCCAGTTCGGCTTCGGCCAGGTTGCGCAGGATTTCGGCGGTGACGTGGTTGGCGCGGCCCAGTTCGTGGTCTGCGATTTGCAGCAGGGCGCGCTGTTCCTGTTCGGATGCCTGTGCCTGGCCGTCGGCCAGCAGCCAATTGGCATAGTTGGAGCGGGTAGCGATGGCGGAGAAGGATTCCGCGCCATATTTGCGCACGTTCCAATCCCGCTCGGCGCGGTAATACGGGCCGGCTTCGGCGACCTTGCCTTGCTGGCGCAGGGCGCTGCCGAGCATGCCGCGCAGGCTGGCGGTGTAGCCGCTGTCCTCGCCGTACACGCGCTGGCTGGTGGCGACCAGTTGCCGCAGTTCCGGTTCGACGGCGGCGAACTGGCGCTGTTGCAGATGCGCGATGGCCAGGTCGCGGCGCGCGACCAGGGTCAGCGGGTGTTCGCGGCCGTTGAGGCGGGTGCGGCGTTCCACCACCTCGCGCAGCAGCGGCTTGGCCGCCGCGTAATCGCCGGAGGTGGAAAGAATGATGGCGTAGCGCTTGGCCGCGTCCAGTCGTTGCTGGTCGTCGGCCGGCATCGACTTGTCGAGGTTTTCCCACGCTTCCTTCGCCAGTTTCCGTGCCTCCTCGGCGCGGCCCTGCACGAACAAGGCATCGGCGCGGCGCGATTGCATGTCCCAGGCCAGCCATTGGTATTCGGGCTTGCCGTTGCGGGCGCGTTCGATGCCTTCGGCCAGCACCGCATCGGCGTCCTTGAGGCGATCGGCATTCAGATAGGCATCGCCCAGCACCTGCATCGCGCGCAGGTCCTGGAATTCCAGTTGGCGCGGATGCGCGGCGGCCAGCTTGCGCACGGTTTGCAGGTGGCTGATCGCAAGCTCGGGCTGGCTCAGGGCAATCTGGTTGATGCCGATGGTCAGTTCCATGTCGGCGTGGATGTCCGGCCACGCGGCCAGCTCGGTGGCGGCGCGTTTGGAAGCATCATCCAGCACGCGCAGCATCAGGGTCTTGTCCATGTCCTGGGCCACGGCCGGGTCCACGCTGTCCAGCACCGAGGTCAGGAAGGCTGCCGTCACCTTGGCCCGCGCCGCTTCCTGCCGCGCTTCGCGCAGCGACCAGGCGGTCATCGCCAAACCGGCCACCACGGCCACGACCACGGCGGCCGACGCCGCCGCCGCCAGCCGGTGGCGGCGCACGAACTTGCGCACCCACAAGCCCCGCGCCTGCCCGGCCGCGCGCGGCGGGTAATGGCTCAGCCAGCGACGCAGGTCTTCCAGCAGCAGCGACACCGACGGGTAACGCGCCGCGCGATCGGCTTGCAGCGCCTTGAGCGCGATGGCGTCGATGCCGTCGTGCAGCTCGCGCAGCAGGCCGCGCGGCGTGGTGCTGCGGCGTGCAGCCAATTGCCGGCGTTGTTCCGGCGACAGCGCCTGCACGCGCTGCGAAGGCGCAACGGCGGTGCCGGCTTCCGGGCGCGCGCCGCAGGCCAGTTCGTACAGCATCGCGCCGAGCGAATACACGTCGCTGCGCGCATCGACGTCGCCGCCGGCGACGGCTTGTTCCGGGCTCATGTAACCGGGCGTGCCGCCGGCGAACGTGCCGCCTTCACCGATGTTGGCGGTGGCGATGCCGAAGTCGATGATCTTCGGCAGCGGCTGGCCATCGATGCTGCCCACCAGCACGTTGCCCGGTTTCAGGTCGCGGTGGATCACGCCTTTCTGGTGCGCGTGCTGCACGCCTTCGCACACGCGCGCCAGCAATTCCACGCGCTGGCGCAGGCTGGCCGCGCGGTCGTCGCACCAAGCGGAAAGCGGCTGGCCGTGGAGGTATTCCATCACCAGCCAGGCGCGGTCGTCGCCGGCGATGCCGGCGTCGTGGATCTGGGCGATGGCCGGGTGCTGCATCTGTGCCAGCAGGCGGCTTTCGTATTCGAAACGGCCCTGCCCGCGCGGCGCGGCGACCAGTTTCAGCGCCACTTCGCGCTCGTAGGCGCCATCGGCGCGGCGCGCCAGATAGACGTGGCCCATGCCGCCGGAACCGATCTCCCGCTGCACCGCCCACGCGCCGAAGCGCTCGCCCGCCTGCGCCTGCGGCCTGGCGGCGCGCGCGCCGGGCGTGCGCAGCGAATCGCGCAGGCGGCGGGTGGCGTCGGCATCGCTGTCGGCGGCCAGCAGGGCCAGCAGTTCGCGCTGCACCTCCGGGTCGTCGCCGGTATGCGCCTGGGCAAAGCCGGCGCGTTCGGATTCGGGCAGTTCGGTGGCCTGGTGGAACAGCTCGGTCAGGCGGCCCCAGGCTTCGGCATTCAACATGACAGGCGGCTCGCAAGCCAGGCGCGGGCGAAGCGCAGGTCGCGCTGCAACGCGGTTTCGGAAACGCCCAGCAGGGCGGCGGTGTCGGCCAGCGGGAAACCGGCCAGCTCGTTCAGTGCGAAGGCGCGCGCCTTGATTTCGTCGATGCGCGAAAGCTCGTCGAATGCCTGCCACAAGCCAGCCTGCCACGACCCGCCGGGCCGCGACCCGTCCGCGCCGGCCTGCATCGATTGCTGGCGGGTGTGGTCCCGCAGTTCACGCCAGACCTGCCCGGCCAGCGCCGCGGATGCGCCGCGGCCACTGTGCCGCCAATGCTCGATCAAGCCGGTCACGTCGGCCGGCAGCGTGAGGGTTTGCGTGGTTTGCGACATGTCCGGCGTCCCCCTGACCCAGACCGGAATGGCGACATCGTGCGTATTTGCGCGCCCGCCGTCAACGCCGCTTGCGGCCCGGCCCCAGCTTGCGGGTGACGGTGTTGCGGCCCACGCCGAGTTTTTCGGCCGCTTCGGCGCGATGGCCGTGGGTGAACTTCAGCGCGGTCTGCAGCAGCACGCGGTCGAAGCGTTCGCGCGCTTCGGCATGCAAGCCGCCGGCGCCGGCGATCAGGCGTTCCTCGGCCCAGCTGGCCAGGGCGGCGTCCCAGTCGCCGCTGGCAGACGCATGCGCGCCACCGCCGCCGAGCATGCCGGTCAGGTCGGCGACGGTGATGGTTTCGCCGGGGGCCAGCGCGGCCAGCCGCCAGCAGACGTTTTCCAGTTCGCGCACGTTGCCGGGCCAGTCGTGGGCGCGCAGGGCGTCCAGTGCGGGCGCGGAAAAACGCTTGGCCGGCGCGCCCAGCTTGCGTGCGGCGTGGGCGAGGAAGTTTTCCGCCAGCAGCGGCACGTCGGCGCGGCGTTCGCGCAGCGGCGGCAGGCGCAGACGCACCACGTCGAGGCGATGCAGAAGATCCGCACGGAACCTGCCTTCGGTCACCAGCGCCTCCAGATGCTGGTGGGTGGCGGCGACCACACGCACGTCAACGCGGATCAGTTCGCGCCCGCCGACGCGGAAGAATTCGCCTTCGGCCAGCACGCGCAGCAGGCGGGTTTGCAGCGGCAACGGCATGTCGCCGATTTCGTCGAGGAACAAGGTGCCGCCGTTGGCTTGTTCGAAGCGGCCGACGTGGCGTTTCTGAGCGCCGGTGAAGGCGCCTGCCTCGTGGCCGAACAGCTCGCTTTCCAGCAGTTCGGCGGGAATCGCGGCGGTGTTGAGCGCGACGAAAGGCTTGTGCGCGCGCGGCGATTCGCGGTGCAGCGCGCGGGCGACCAGTTCCTTGCCGGTGCCGGTTTCCCCGGTGACCAGCACCGACAGCGGCGCTTGCGCCAGGCGGCCGATGCCGCGGAACAGCGCGCGCATTTCCGGGGTACTGCCCACCAGGGCGGATGCATTGACGTCGGTGTCGGTGGGCACGTCGTCGCGCACCGGGGCGTGGTCGCGTTCATGCGCGGCCGGCAGGGTGCGCGCGGCCAGCGCGACCGCGTCGTCCAGATCAAAGGGTTTGCTGAGGAATTCATGCGCGCCGCCGCGAAATGCGCCAGCGGTGCTGGCCACGTCGGTATAGGCGCTCATCACGATCACCGGCAGTTGCGGGTGCGCGCGCTTGAGCTTGTCCAGCAACACCAGTCCGTCGTCGCCGGGCATGCGCACGTCGGTGAACAGCAGGTCCGGCGCGCCGCGCGCATCCAGCGCGGTCAGCGCGCTGGCGGCGCTGTCGAAACCATCGACGGCGTAACCGGCATCGCGCAGCGCGGTGGCCAGCACGAATCGCACCGAGCGGTCGTCATCGACCACCCAGATGCGCTGGTTCGCGCCGTCGTGGCTGCGCGTGCGTTCAATGGACATGGGGTGGAACTCCGTTTGTGGCATCGGCGGACACGCGCGGTTCGGCATCGCGGTCGTGCTCGCCCATGGGCAGCAACAAGGTGAAAACGGTGTGGCCGGGGCGCGAGCGATAACTGAGCGAGCCGCCGTGTTCGCGCGCGACCTGCTGCGCCAGCGCCAGGCCCAGGCCGCTGCCGTCGGCGCGGCCGCTGACCAGCGGCAGGAACAAGTGTTCGGCCATGTCATCGGGTACGCCGCGGCCGTCGTCGGCGATTTCCACGCGCAGGCCCATCGCATGCGGGTGGTCGTGGATGCGCAGGCCGTGTTCGACCCGGGTGCGCAGGGTCACCGTGGCCGCGCCGGCCTGGATGGCGTTGCGGACCAGGTTCCACACCGCCTGCACCAGGCGGTCGGCGTCGCCGACCAGTTCGGGGATGCTGGGGTCGTAATCGCGCTGCAGGCGCACCGACCAGCCGCCTTCGCTTTCGGCCAGGCGCAGCACGCGTTCCAGCACGACGTGGATGTTCAATGCCGCGTGCGGCCGGTCCGGGGTCGGCGACAGCAGGCGGTCGAGCAGGCCGTTGAGGCGCTCGATTTCCGATTCGATCAGGCCGATCAGTTCGCGCTCGCCGGCATCGCCATTGCGCGCGCTGGCGCGCCGGGACAACAACTGCGCCGCGCCCTTGAGGCCGGCCAGCGGGTTGCGCAGTTCGTGGGCCAAACCTTTCAACGCGGCAGCCAGGGCGCTGGGCAGGGCCCGGGCGGGGTCCGATGGCGGGAATTCATCGACCGGATGCGCTTCCAGCAGCCAACCGGCAGGCTTGCCGTCGGTCGGTTCCAGCCGCGACAACCAGCCTTCGGCAAACAGCGGCGGCTCGCCGGGCAGGCCCAGCGCCATGCGCCGCAGTTGCAGCACCTCGTGCTCGGGCCGGGGTGGGGAAGAGACCTTGTCGAACAGCCGCGCCATCACATCGCCATCCACTTCCAGGGCCGCCAGGGGATGCCCCTGCAGGCGTCGCGCGCTGACACCCAGCCAGCGGGCGAAAGCGGGATTCACGCCGAGGATCAAACCTTCGGCATCGACCCAGGCCAGCGGCGTGTTCAGTGCGCCAAGACCCGGTTCGGAAGACATCGGGGAAGACTTCCGGGGAAAATCAGAGGACGGCATTGCACCAGTTTAGTGCAATGCCGTCCCCGAAAGTCACGCAGCCGACCTCAGCCTTCGTAGGCCGATTCGCCGTGGCTGGCGATATCCAGACCTTCGCGCTCGGCGTCCTCGCTGACGCGCAGACCGAACACCAGCTTGGTGATGAACAGCGAGACCGCCGCCACCACGCCGGACCAGACGACGGTGAACAGCACGCTCTTGATCTGGATCACGACCTGGCCGCCGATGGTGAAGGTATCCGGGGTCAGGCCGCCGGTGCCGCCCAGGCTCTGCGCGGCGAACACGCCGGTCAGGATCGCGCCGAGGATGCCGCCGATGCCGTGCACGCCGAACACGTCGAAGGAATCGTCCGCGCCGAGCAGCTTCTTCAACCCGGTCACGCCCCACAGGCAGAACACGCCGGCCAGCAGGCCAAGCACGATCGAACCCATCGGGCCGACGAAGCCGGCGGCCGGGGTCACGGCCACCAGCCCCGCCACGGCGCCGGACGCGCCGCCGAGCAGCGACGCCTTGCCCTTCAGCAGGGCCTCGACACCGATCCACGACAACACCGCGGACGCCGTGGCCAGCGTGGTGTTGAGGAAGGCCAGGCCCGCGCCGGCATTGGAAGCGCCGGCGGAACCGGCGTTGAAGCCGTACCAGCCCACCCACAGCAGCGAGGCGCCGATCATGGTGAACGGCAGGTTGTGCGGCTTCAGTGCGCTCTGGCCGTAGCCGATGCGCTTGCCGAGGAAGTACGCCGCCACCAGCCCGGCCACCGCCGCGTTGATGTGCACCACGGTGCCGCCGGCGAAGTCCAGCGCGCCGTCCGCGCCCAGCAGGCCGCCGCCCCAGACGATGTGCGCCATCGGCACGTAGCTGAAGGTGAACCACAGCACCGAGAACAGCAGCACCGCCTTGAACTTGATGCGCTCGGCGAAGGAGCCGACGATCAGCGCGGTGGTGATGGCCGCGAAGGTGCCCTGGAACGAGATGAACACGTATTCCGGGATCGTGGCCAGCACGTTGGTGGTTTCCGGGGTCACGCCCTTGAGGAACAGCTTGTCCAGCGAGCCGACGAACTTGCCGGTGCCGACGAAGGCCAGCGAGTAGCCGTAGATCGCCCACAGCACGCTGATCAGCGAGAAGATCACCAGCACCTGCGCCAGCACGCTGAGCACGTTCTTGGAGCGCGCCAGACCGCCGTAGAACAGGGCCAGACCGGGGATGGTCATCAGGATCACCAGCAGGGTGCTGGTCAGCATCCACGCGGTGTCGCCCGAATCGATCGCCGGGGCGGCTTCTTCGGCAGGGGCTTCTTCGGCCGGAGCTTCCTCGGCCGGGGCAGCGGCTTCGGCCGGGGCCGCTTCTTCAGCCACGGCGGCTTCGGCCGGCGCGGCGGTTTCCTCGGCGACCGGTGCAGCCGGCGCTTCGGCATCCTGCGCGGCGAAGGCGACGCCGCTGAGGCTCAAGCCGCAGGCTGCCGCCAAGGCGATGGCCTGGAACCGGGTCTTCCACCCGGAAAAAAGACGGGTTTTCATGTGTGTGGCTCCGAGTGTGGGGTTAGAGCGCGTCCGCGCCGACTTCGCCGGTGCGGATGCGGATGACCTGTTCGACGGCGGTGACGAATATCTTGCCGTCGCCGATCTTGCCGGTGCCGGCGGCCTGCTGGATCGCCTCGACCACCGTGTCCAGACGATCGTCGGACACGACGGTTTCGATCTTGATCTTGGGCAGGAAATCGACGATGTATTCGGCACCGCGATACAACTCGGTATGGCCTTTCTGCCGGCCGAAGCCCTTGACTTCGGTGACGGTGATGCCGGACACGCCCGCCTGCGACAGCGCTTCTCGCACCTCGTCAAGCTTGAACGGCCGGATGATGGCGGTAATCAGTTTCATGCGCGCATTCCCCGTGGGTGGATTGGAACCGGCCCGGACCGCAACCGGCATGACGGCCTGCAACCGATACGCACCGCAGCCGACATGGGGGGAGGGAGGCGGCGATATCGGAGAACGAACAGGCAGCGGCGGCGCGGACGGGAGGGAGGGGTTTCCGCGCCGCCGCCGCTGCAAAACAACTCAGCTTGCGTAGTACAGCTGATATTCCAGCGGGTGAGTGGCCGCGCGGAACTTGGTCACTTCCTGCATCTTCAGATCGATGTAACCATCGATGAAGTCGTCGCTCATCACGCCACCGGCCTTGAGGAACTCGCGATCCTTGTCCAGCGCTTCCAGCGCCTGGTCGAGGCTGGAGCAGACCTGCGGGATCAGCTTCTCCTCTTCCGGCGGCAGGTCGTACAGGTCCTTGTCGCTCGGCGCGCCCGGGTCGATCTGGTTCTTGATGCCGTCCAGACCGGCCATCATCAGCGCAGTGAAGGTCAGGTAGCCGGACTGGATCGGATCCGGGAAGCGGATTTCGATGCGGCGCGCCTTCGGGTTCGACACCCACGGGATGCGGCACGAGGCCGAGCGGTTGCGCGCCGAGTAGGCCAGCATCACCGGCGCCTCGAAGCCCGGCACCAGGCGCTTGTAGCTGTTGGTGCCCGAGTTGGCGAAGGCGTTGATCGCCTTGGCGTGCTTGAAGATGCCGCCGATGTACCACAGCGCCAGTTGCGACAGGCCGCCGTAGCCGTCGCCGGAGAACAGGTTCTTGCCTTCCTTCGCCAGCGACTGGTGCACGTGCATGCCGCTGCCGTTGTCGCCGACGATCGGCTTGGGCATGAAGGTGGCGGTCTTGCCGTTGCGGTGGGCGACGTTCTTGACCACGTACTTCATGCGCAGCAGTTCGTCGGCCTTCTTCACCAGGGTGTTGAACTTGGCGCCGATTTCGCACTGGCCGGCGTTGGCGACTTCGTGGTGGTGCACTTCGACTTCGATGCCGACCTGCTCCAGGGTCTTGCACATCTCGGCGCGGATGTCGTGCAGCGAGTCGGTCGGCGGCACCGGGAAATAGCCGCCCTTCACCGCCGGGCGATAACCGCTGTTGCTGCCGTCGTAGCTCTTGCCGGTGTTCCAGGCGCCCTCTTCGGAGTTGACCTTGAAGAAGGTATGGCCCATTTCGTTGGCGAACTGCACCGAATCGAAGATGAAGAATTCCGGCTCCGGGCCGAAGAAAGCCAGATCGGCCAGGCCGGAGGATTTCAGGTAAGCCTCGGCGCGCTTGGCGATGCCGCGCGGATCGCGGGCATAGCCCTGCATGGTGGCCGGGTCGAGGATGTCGCAGGTCAGCACCACGGTCGGATCGGCGTAGAACGGATCCAGGTAGGCGGTGTCGGCATCGGGCAGCAGCACCATGTCGGACTCGTTGATGCCCTTCCAACCGGCGATCGAGGAGCCGTCGAACATCTTGCCTTCCTCGAACAGGCTCGGCTCGACGATGCTGGCCGGGAAGGTGACGTGCTGCTCCACGCCACGAATGTCAACGAAGCGCAGGTCAACGAACTCGACCTTGTTGTCCTTGATCAGTTTTTCGACTTTTTCCACGGCAGACATCAGTACGGACCTCGGGTTGGTTGAAAGTTGTGCCTCGTACAAAGCAAGGGACGTGCCAACCATGGAATCAGGACAAGTGATTGATTTTGTTGGGTGCGGCGGAAATTTTCTTTCATGATTGCACCCGTCTGGTTCGTATTGTTTTTATTTAGCACCATTCATGTGCTTGTAGTTGACTCTTTCACCCAATCGAGGGAGCGCTGTCGTGGCGCGGGCTTGCAGTGCTGGCTTCGGTGAGCCGCCGTGCCCTGCCACCGGGGGCTGCGCCTGGGTCCGAAGCCAGCGCACATCCGGGGCGCATCAACGGCCGGAAGCTTTCATTTCCCCCGTATCGGCATGAAGAACCCGCTCCCCGTAACGGATCAAGCGTCTATCCTTGCCGTTCCCTCATTCCCGTCCGGCCCCATGACCGACCTGCTCGCCGCGCTGTTGCTCGGCATCATCGAAGGCATCACCGAGTTCCTGCCCATCTCCAGCACCGGCCACCTGCTGATCGCCGAACGCTGGCTGGGCCATCGCAGCGAGCTGTTCAACATCGGCATCCAGGCCGGCGCGATCCTGGCGGTGGTGCTGATCTACCGACAGCGGTTGTGGGACCTGCTGGTCGGTTTCGGCAAAAAAGAGAACCGGGACTATGCGCTCAAGCTGGGGGTTGCTTTCGCCGTCACCGCCGTGCTCGGCGTGGTGGTGAAGAAGCTGGGCTTCGAACTGCCCCACGAAGTCGCGCCGATCGCATGGGCGCTGGTGCTGGGCGGCGCATGGATGGTCGCCGCCGAACACTTCGCCGCCAAGCGCGCGCAGGCGCTGGGCGAACGCAGCGAAATTTCGTGGACGATCGCCATTCTGGTCGGCATTGCGCAGGTGGTGGCCGGCGTGTTCCCCGGCACCTCGCGCTCGGCGGCGACGATCTTCGTCGCGTTGCTGGCCGGCACGACCAACCGCGCCGCGGCAACCGAATTCGCCTTCCTCGTCGGCATCCCGACCATGTTCGCGGCGACCGGCTACAAGCTGCTGGAAGTGCTGCACGATGGTCACGCCGGCGACGAGAACTGGACCGCCTTCGCGGTCGCCTTCGTCGCCAGCGCCGTCACCGCCTTCATCGCGGTGAAATGGCTGCTGCGCTACATCCAGAGCCACCGCTTCACCGCGTTTGCGGTGTATCGCGTCGTGCTGGGCGTGGCGCTGTTGCTGCTGGTGCCTGCCGCCGGGCAGTGAATCACTCGTCGAACAACGCCGAAATCGCCGCGATGCCGGCGCTGGCGCGTTCCTTGCGGCGTTCGGCGTCGGCTTGCGGATCGGTGCCATCGCGCAGCAGTTCGGCTTGCGGCAACTCGTCGAGGAAGCGGCTCGGTTGCAGCCGCACCAGTTCGCGGAAGCGGCGCGTGGCCTTGCTGTAACTCAGATACAAGGCCTGTTTGGCGCGGGTGATGCCGACGTACATCAGGCGGCGTTCCTCGGCCAATGAGCCTTCCTCCATCGCCACTTCGTGCGGCAGGGTGCCGTCTTCGCAGCCGACGATGAAAACGTAGCGGAATTCCAGCCCCTTGGCCCCGTGCAGCGACATCAGCCGCACCTGGTTGCCGCCGTCGTCCTTGTCGTTGCGCGACAGCAGCGCCAGTTGTGCGGCCAGGTCGCCGGCACTGCCCTTTCCGCCCTCGAACCACTCGGCCAGTTCTTCGAGATTCTGCTTGCGGCGTTGAAACGTCGCTTCGTCCTTGCACTGCGCGCGCAACTCGGCCAGCAGTCCGGATTTTTCCGCCAGCCGGCGCAGCAGGTCGGCGGCGGTCAGGCGCGGTGCGTGTTCGCGCAGGTCGTGGATGATGTCGTTGAAGGCGGCCAGGCCGTTGGCCGCGCGCGCCGGCAATGCCTTCAACGCGCCTTGCGCCATCGCCGCGCGCGACATCGGCAGGTGCGCGTGCTGGGCCAGTTCGGCCAGCTTCGCCAATGAAGTCGCGCCGACTTCACGCTTGGGCGATTGCACCGCGCGCAGGAAGGCCGCGTCGTCGTCAGGGTTGGCGACCAACCGCAGCCACGCCAGCGCGTCCTTCACTTCCTGCCGCTCCAGGAAGGCGGTGCCGCCGCTCAGGTGGTAGGGGATGCGCAGCAGTTGCAGCGCCTTTTCCAGCACCCGTGATTGGTGGTTGCCGCGGAACAGGATGCAGAAATCGCTCCACGGCGCATCGCGCGCGACGTGCAGGAAGCTGATCTCGGCGGCGACGCGCTCGGCCTCGTGCTCGTTGTCGCGGCATTCCCAGACGCGGATTTTTTCGCCGTCGGGCTGGTCGCTCCACAGCTTCTTCATGTGCTCGTGGGGATTGTGCGCGATCAGCGCATTGGCTGCGCGCAGCACGCGGTTGCTGCAACGATAGTTCTGTTCCAGCTTGACGATCTGCAGCTTCGGGTAATCCTTCGCCATCTGCGAAAGGTTTTCCGGGTTGGCGCCACGCCAGGCGTAGATGCTCTGGTCGTCGTCTCCCACGCAGGTGAAGTTGCCGCGCGGCCCGCTGATCGCTTTCAACATGCGGTATTGGGCGTCGTTGCTGTCCTGACACTCATCGACCAGCAGATAGCCGATGCGCTCGCGCCAACCCAGCGCGATTTCCTCGTTTTCTTCGAGGATCTGCACCGGCAGGCGGATCAGGTCGTCGAAATCGACTGCGTTGAATGCCGTCAAACGCGCCTGGTAGCGCGCGTACAGCCTGGCCGCCTCGACCTCGCGCGGGCTGCGCGCGGCGGCCTGCGCCTGCTCCGGCGACAGGCCGGCATTCTTGGCGCGCGACACCAGCGATTTCACCGCCTCGATCGCGTCGGGCTTCGCACCGGGCATCAGGTCCCTGAACTGCGCCTGCGAATCGTCGACGTCGAAGATGGAAAACCCGCGCTTCAAACCGGCGGCGGCATGTTCGATCTGCAGGAACTTCAGCCCCAGCGCATGGAAGGTGCACAGGGTCAGGCCCTCGCCGGCGTCGCCCTTCAGGCGCCTGGCCAGACGCTCGCGCATCTCGCGCGCGGCCTTGTTGGTGAAGGTGATCGCGGCGATGCGCCGGGCCGGGTAGCGGCCGGACTGCACCAGGTGGGCGATCTTCTCGACGATCACGCGGGTCTTGCCGCTGCCGGCACCGGCCAGCACCAGCAGCGGGCCGTGCACGTGGCGCACGGCGGCGCGTTGCGGGGGGTTGAGGTCGTGCATGAACGAAAACGGCGGCGTCTGTGCCATCAGTTTATAGCCTGTGCCGCCGGCCCCGGCCTAGAATCCGGAGCGTCGCCCTGTCAAGGAAGCCCCCATGCGCCTTCGAAGGATCCGCTTCGCCCTGTCGTTCCTGGCCCTTGCGCTGGCCGTGCACGCAGGCCTGGCCAGCGCGGCCGATGCGCCGGCCAGCCCGTCCAAACCGCCGACCTGGACCTTCGACGACATCCCGGCCGACGTGCTCACCGACGGCTTCCTGGAAGGCCACCCCGACCTGTTCTACCGCAAGGCCGGCACCGACCGCGACAAGGCCGGGGACCTGGCCGGCGCGCGCAAGCAGTACCAACTGGCGGCGCGCTACGGCGACAAGCCCGCGCAGGCGCGGCTGGGCGAGATGTGGTGGAACGGCCAGGGCGGCCGCAGCGACCGCGCGCTGGGATTCTTGTGGATGTCGCTGGCCGCCGAGCGCCACTACGAATTGTTCGAGGCCTGGAAGATGTACTACTGGGAACAGCTGACCGACGCGGAGAAGCGGCGCGCGCGCGGCCTGGACCAGCAGATGCTGCGCGAGTACGGCGACGCGGCGGCCAAGCCGCGCCAGGAGACGGCCATGCGCCGCGAGCTGTCGCGCAGCACCGGCAGCATGCTCGGCCACAGCGGCCAGGCGCTGTACATCGAGACGCCCAATGGTGGTTCGGTCCAGGCCGAGCGCTTCTATGCCAGGGATTTCTGGAACCCGCAGGCGTACTGGCGCCTGCAGGACCGGGTGTGGAGCGGGCAGAGCCCGGGCCGGGTGACGGTGGGCGAGGTGCAGGACATCAGCCATGCCGCGCCGGCGGACGATGGCAAGGACGGCAAGGTGCCGGAGCCCGCACCGGCCGCGCCGCCGGGCACGCGCTGACCGCGACCGGCGCTCGCGGATTGGCCCCCGCTTCGCGGGGGCGGGCTCTGACGGCCGGTCAGGCGCTGCGCCGCGCACCACCCCCTGACGGCCTTTCAGGCCCAACGTGGCCTGCTCGGGAATGGATGACACGCCCTAGAATCCCCCGATGGCCAAGCTCTACTTTTACTACTCGGCGATGAACGCCGGCAAGACCACCACCCTGCTGCAGTCGGCGCACAACTACCGCGAGCGCGGGATGCAGGTGGCGATACTGACGCCGAAGCTGGACCATCGCGCCGGCGGCGGCACGGTGGCCTCGCGGATCGGCTTGCGCGCCGAGGCGGCCACCTTCGACCGCGACAGCGACCTGCTGCGGCAGATCGAAGCGGACATCGCCGCACGCGGCGAGCTGGATTGCGTGCTGGTTGACGAGGCGCAGTTCCTGTCGCGCGCGCAGGTGTGGCAGTTGAGCGAAGTCGTTGACCAGCTGCGCATCCCGGTGCTGTGCTACGGGTTGCGCACCGACTTCCGCGGCGAATTGTTCGAAGGCAGCCAGTATCTGCTGGCCTGGGCCGACGAGTTGCAGGAGATCAAGACCATCTGCCACAGCGGCAAGAAGGCGACGATGACGGTGCGCGTCAACGAAGCCGGCCGCGCGGTGCACGACGGCCCGCAGGTGGAAATCGGCGGCAACGAGCGCTATGTGTCGGTCAGCCGCGCCGAGTTCAAGAAGGTGATGCGCGGCGAAGGCGTCATCGCGCCGCTGCAGTCGCCGTTGCCGTTGTAGCGGCGGCAGTAGTGCCGCAGACGGCGCGGATGCCTTCGGCCTCGCGCACCACCGTGCCGCCGTCGGGACGTTCGCGGTGCAGCTCCGCCAGCAATGCGTCCAGGTCGCGGCGCGCGCGGGCGGCGTGGCCGTTGCGGCAGTCGATCTCGGCCAGATAGGCGCGTGCCAGCCAGTGCATTTTCGGCAATTCGCTGCCGCGCGCGGGCAATTCGGCCAGTGGCGCCAGTATTTCCCGCGCTTCGTCGCTGCGGTCGTTGTGCAGGTAATGCCGCGCCAGCGACAACTGCGCCTGCAGTGTGGAGGGATGCTGCGGGCCAAGACCGATCCCGGTCAGCGCCAGCGCACGCTCCAGGTACGTCGCCGCTTCGCCGGTCTTGCCTTGCTCGGCCAGCACTTCGCCGATCATGCGGTCGATGTTGCCCACCTGGCCGTCGCTGGCACCGACCTGCTGCCCGCGCAGTTGCCGCGCTTCACGCAGGGCGCGCAGGGCTTCGTCGTTGCGGCCGGCACTGTGCAGGACCATGCCCAGGTTGAACAGGCCATCGGCCAGCAGTTGCGGTTCGCCGCCCGCACTGCGCCAGATCGCCACCGCGCGCGCGATGTCGTCCGCCGCTTCCCGGTTGCGGCCCAGCTGCCAGGCGATGATGCCCAGCGTGTTCCACGAACGCCCGGTCTCGCGGTGTTGCGGGCCCAGCACGCCGATCGTCAGTTCGTGCAGCGCGCGCGCTTCGCGTTCGGCTTCGTGGTATTGCTCGCGGTCAACCTTCAACGCCACCATCTGCCGGCGCAGGGCAACCGTGCCGGGGTGGTCGTGGCCGTGGATTTCATCGGCGATCCGCAGCGCTTCCTGATAATCGGCCAGGGCCGCGTCGCTGTCGCCGCCACTGCGCGCCAGCATGGCACGGCTGCGCAGGATGTCCATCGCCAGCGGGTGTGGCGCACGCGCATGGTGTCGCAGTTCCGCCAGCGCCCGGTCGAAGCCGCGCCGGGCCTCGTCGATGCGGCCAGCCGCAGCGTCCAGTTGCGCCAGGTCCCAGGTGCTTTCGGCCACGCCGATGCCGTCATTGGCACCGCGGCGCAGGGCCAGTGCCTGTTCGAACAACAGGCGTGCCTCCTGCCGGTGCCCTTCGGTGCGCTGGCAGCGCCCCAGTTGCGTAATGAAGGCGGCCTGCTGCAAGGGCTGCCCGCGCAGGCGCAGCGCCGTGGCCTGCAACGGCGTCATGCGCAGCACGCAGTCGCGGGTTCGATCCAGCAAGGCCAGCGCGCGGCCGTGCTGGACGGCGGCGGCCACCCGCATCGCGGGCGGCGCGTCGGCCTGCTTGTCCAGCAGCATTTGTTGCCGTTGCAGCACTTCCAGCGCCTGCGGGTAGTCGCCGATGCCGATGCGCAGCCGGGCAATGGTGTCGAGCAGTTCGATCCGCGCCAGCGGCTGGTCTGCCAGTTCGTTTTCGCCACGGCGTTCGCCGGCATCCAGCATCCGCCGCGCGTTCAGCAACGTGCCTTGGCGGGCGTTGCCGGCGCCGTCGAACAGGCCGATGACGAAATCCTGCATCGCCTGCGCGCGCTGCGCTTCGCGCCGCGCCTGTTCGGTCTGGCGCAGGCTGACCGCCAATGCGACCAGCAGCAGCACCGCAACCCCGCCGCCGATGGCCAGCGGCCAGCGTTCGCGCTGGGCGAACTTGCGCAGGCGGTAACCCACACTGGGGGCACGCGCGCGCACCGGCCGTCCTTCCAGGTGGCGGCGCAGGTCCGCCGCCAGCGCCTCGGCCGAGACGTAGCGGTTTTCCGGCGATTTGGCCAGTGCCTTCAGCACGATGTTGTCCAGGTCGCCGCGCAGCCGCCACGCCAGTCGCCGCGCTTCCGGCAGGGCTGGCGCGTCGCCGGCGCGTCGCACGGTGATCGAGGGCTTGAGCGGCTCCACCGCCAGGATCGCCTGTTCCCATTCGGCATCGCTGAGCCGGCGCAGGCGGTAGGGTTTGCTGCCGGTCAGCAGCTCGTACAGCACCACGCCGAGGGTATAGACATCGGTCATGGTGGTGACCGCACCACCGCGGATCTGCTCCGGCGCGGCGTAGTGCAGGGTGAAGGCGCGCAGTTCGGTATGGCCCTGGGTGCGGTCCGAATTGGACGGCTGCAGCAATTTGGCAATGCCGAAATCGAGCAGGCGCACTTCGCGGGCGGTGGTGACCAGGATGTTGGACGGCTTGAGGTCGCGGTGCACGACCAGATTGGCGTGGGCGTAGCTGACCGCGTCGCAGACTTGCAGGAACAGCTTCAGTCGCGCTTCCAGCGACAGCTCGTTGCGGCGGCAGTAATCGGTGATCGGGATGCCGAGCACATGCTCCAGCGCCAGGTAGGGCTGGTCGCCGGCGCCGATGCCGGCATCGAGCAGGCGCGCGATGTGCGGGTGCTCGAGCCGGGCGAGGATTTCGCGTTCCCGGTCGAAGCGCTGGCGCAGGCCCGGATCGGTCAGGCCCGGGCGCAGCAGCTTCAGCGCCACCCGGCGCTGGTACAGGCCATCGGCGCGCGAGGCCAGCCACACCGTGCCCATGCCGCCTTCGCCCAGCAGACTTTCCAGCCGGTACGGCCCCATCATGGTGCCGGGGCGCAACTGCCCGTCGCCGGCGTCGGGCAGCAGCAGCGGCGCGGCGATGAAATCGCTGGTTTCCTCCTCCAGCACCAGCAGCTTTTCCACGTCGGCGGCCAGGGTCGGGTCTTCGTCGCGCAGGATCCGCAACTGCACCTCGCGCGCCTCCGGCGCCAGCTCGAGCAGGACGTCGAGCAGCGGAGACAGGCGTTGCCAGCGATCGGCATCCATGGCGGCGGTCAGGCGTCAGGCACCGACACCGGCGATCATTCGTCCTGCATCACCGACAGCAGGAACATCCGCGCCTTCTGCCAATCGCGGCGGATGCTGCGTTCGGAGCGTTGCATCAGTTCGGCGATTTCCAGCTCCGACAGGCCACCGAAGTAGCGCAGTTCCACCAGCTTGGCCAGGCGCTCGTCGGCGGCGGCCAGCTTGTCCAGCGCGTCGTTGAGGGTCAGCGTGCCCTCGTCCAGCGGCAGGCTGCCCTCGACGTCCTCGGGAATGTCCGCCACCCGCTTGAGGTCGCCGCCACGCTTGCGCGCCAGCCGGTTGCGCGCGTAATCGACCACCACGCTGCGCATCGACGAGGCGGCGTAGGCGAAGAAATGCGCGCGATCGTCGAACTGCACGTTGCCGCGCGTGCCCAGCAGCTTGAGATAGGACTCGTGCACCAGCACGGTGGGGTCCAGGGTGTAGCCCTGCTGGCCGGACAACTGCCGCCTGGCCATGCCGTGCAGCTCCTGGTACAGGGTGGTGAGAACGCGATCCAGCGCGGCACGGTCGCCGCTGCGTGCCGAGTCCAGCCATTGCGTGATGTCCGCCGCTTCAGACACGTACTTCCCCAAGCCGCACCATGAGGTTGCCGAATATAGCGACAAAAATCACATTCGGCGTGAAAATCAGCGCTGGCAGTGTCCGCACCAGACGCTGGCGCGCTGGCCGATGCTGGCCTGCTTCAACGGCCGCCCGCAGGACGGACACGGCTGGCCGCCGCGGCCATAGGCCGACAGTTCCTGCTCGAAATAGCCGGGCAGTCCGTCGGGAGAGATGAAATCGCGCAGGGTGGTGCCACCGCGTTCGATGGCGTATTGCAGGATGTCCTTCGCCGCGACGGCCAACCGCGCATAGCGCTGGCGCGAAACCTTGCCGGCCGCGCGCAGCGGCGAGATGCCGGCGCGGAACAGGCTTTCGGCCGCGTAGATGTTGCCGACGCCGACGACGATGCGCTGGTCCATCAGGAAGGTCTTCACCGGCGCGCTGCGGCCTTGCGCGCGTTGGAACAGCCAGTCGCCGTCGAATTGTTCCGACAAGGGTTCCGGGCCGAGGTCGCGCAGCAGTTCGTGGGTTTCGCCGACGGGTTGCCACAGCAGGCAACCGAAACGACGCGGATCGTTGAAACGCAACACGCGGCCACCGGCGATGGCGATATCGACATGGTCGTGCGCTACGACCGGCGTGTTTTCCGGCAACACGCGCAGGCTGCCGCTCATTCCCAGGTGCAACAAGGCGCTGCCGGCGGCGGTGTCGATCAACAGATACTTGGCGCGACGGCGCACGCCGACGATGCGCTGGCCCGGCAAGCGCTCGGCCACTTCATGGGGAATCGGCCAGCGCAGGTCCGGCCGGCGCAGCACCACGTGGCGGATGCGCTTGCCTTCAAGGTGCGGGGCCAGGCCGCGCCGGGTGGTTTCGACTTCGGGGAGTTCGGGCATGGAGAGGCCGTGATTCGTGATTCGTGATTCGTAAAAAGCGACGTTTCAATCCAGCACCGCCCGATAGCGCCCGCCCTCGCATTCCACCCGCAACTCCCCGGCATACGCCTGCGACAGGATTTGCGGGGTCAGCACGTCTTCCGGCGTGCCGTCTGCCAGTACGCCGCCGCCGTGCAGCACGACCACGCGGCGGAATTCCGGCACGATCTCCTCCAGGTGATGCGTCACCAGCACCAGGGTGATGCCCTGCCCGGCCAGTTCGCGCAGCAGCAGCAGGAAATCGCGTTGCGCGACCAGGTCCAGGCCGGTGGTCGGTTCGTCCAGCAGCAGGGCTTGTGGCGAATGCACCAGGGCGCGGGCGATCAGCACGCGGCGCATTTCGCCGGTGGACAGTTCGGCCACCAGTCGATCACGCAGGGCGCTGGCGCCCACGCGCTGCAAGGCCTGCGCCGCCTGCGCACGCATGTGCGCATCCGCCTTGCAATGCGGCGGGATCACGAAACTGGAGAAGAAGCCGCTGAGCACCGCGTCCTCGGCGCGCAACGCGTGCATCTGCTGCAGGTCGCGGCCCAGGTCGCTGGTGACCAGGCCCAGCCGGGTGCGCAGTTCGGCCACGTTCCAGCGGCGCAGGCCAAAGACTTTGGCCGGCGTTTCACCTTCGCGCGCCAGCGGATACAACTCGCGGCTGATCAACTTGATGAAGGTCGATTTGCCGCAGCCGTTGGCGCCGAGAACCACGGTGTGCTGGCCCAGCGGGATGCGCAGCGACAACTCGCGCAGCACGCGCGCGCCGCCGCGGACCACGGTGGCGCGGTCCAGTTCGATCAGCATCGGGGAAGCAGCAGGGGAAACGGTTGCGTCGGCAGGCGTCATTGCATACAAAGCTGAATCGTGGGGAGATGATCCGCGCCGGAAAACCGCACCGTACGCGGATGACGGGTGAAATCCACCCCGCCAGCCCGCATGATAGCGGCCCAGGCCGCGAAACCCGCGCCGCCGCGACCGCCACGGAGCCATTGCAATGCCTCAATCTCTCGTCGATTTCCTGACCAGTGGCCTGCTCGGCCTGGGCTGGTGGGGCCTGCTGGCGGTGATGCTGGTGTTCGTGCAACTGACCATCTTCTCGGTGACCTTGTACCTGCACCGCAGCCAGGCGCATCGCGGCGTGGATTTCCACCCGGCGCTGAACCACTTCTTCCGCTTCTGGACGTGGCTGACCACCTCGATGATCACCCGCGAATGGGTGGCCATCCACCGCAAGCACCACGCCAAGGTCGAAACCGACGAAGACCCGCACAGCCCGCAGACGCGCGGCATCGACACCGTGTTCTGGCGCGGCGTGGAGTTGTACCGCGAAGCGCGCAGCCTGCGCGCCGACATCGAGCAGTACGGCAAGGGCGCGCCGGACGACTGGATCGAGCGGCATCTCTACACCCCGCACGCCAACCTCGGGCCGACCGCGCTGCTGTTCGCCAACTTCTTGCTGTTCGGCCTGCCCGGCGTGGCGCTGTGGGCGGTGCAGATGGCGTGGATTCCGTTCTGGGCGGCCGGCGTGGTCAACGGGCTGGGCCATTGGTGGGGCTATCGCAATTTCGAAAGCGCCGACACTTCGACCAACCTGACCCCGTGGGGCGTGTGGATCGGCGGCGAGGAACTGCACAACAACCACCACGCCTTCCCGAGCTCGGCGCGCTTCTCGATGCGGCGCTGGGAATTCGACATCGGCTGGGCCGCGATCAAGGGTCTGGAAAAACTGCGTCTGGCCAAGGTGCTGCGGGTCGCGCCGCGCGTTGACGTGCGCCCCAACATTTCCGTACCCGATGCCGACACGCTGAAGGCGCTGCTGTCGCACCGTTTCCTGGCGATGACCGAATACCAGCGCAAGGTGTTCATGCCGGCGCTGCGCGAGGAAGCCGCCCACACCCGGCAGAAACTGCGCGCGCTGCTGCCGCGCCGGCTGCGCAAGGGCCTGGTCGATGACGGCCGTTGGCTCAAGCCCGAAGCACGCGAACAATTGCGCGAGTGGGTTTCCCATCGCCCGCGCATCCACGCCCTGGTCGAACACCGCGCACGCCTGGCCGCTTTGCTGGAAGCACGCAGCCACGATGCCGCCGAACGCCTGCACCAGCTGCAGGCCTGGTGCCGCGAAGCCGAGGAAAGCGGCATCCGCGCCCTGCAGGATTACGCACAGCGGTTGAAGGGCTACGCGCTGGCGCATTGAGAATGCGCCAACACCCATGGCCGCCGGACTCGCCCTGCGCATCCTTGCCGCCTCACTGGCGCTGATCGCGGCCAACGCATCGGCGCAGCAATCCTCGCTGCGCTGGCGGGACCATGCGCGGCAACCGCAAGTGCAGACGCCCGCACAGCCGGCACCCTCGCAAGCCGCGCGCGCGCCGGTCGAGGCCACCGCCGACTACCTGCAACGGATGGACAGCGGCGGCGATGGCCGGGTGTCGCCAGCCGAATACCTGGACTGGATGAGTTATTCCTTCGACGCCCGCGACATCAACCGCGACGGCTTGCTTGCCGCCGACGAACTGCCCGGCGGCAAGGGTGCGCCGGTCAGCCGCACCGCCTTCCGCGAAAACCTGCGCCAGCGCTTCATCAGGCAAGACGCGGACAAGGACGGTTTCCTGTCCGCGAAGGAATTGGCATCTCCTCCGCGTTGACACTCCGGCGCGTGGTGACGCGCTCGCCATTGCCGGCGCCGACATGCCAGCCGGCGCGGCCGCAATGACGGCTGGCCGGTGCGATGAAACAACGACGCCGGCACAAGGCCGGCGTCGAGTGTCATGCAATCCGAGAACCAGCCTCAATGATCGGAGGCCTTGGACGCGCCCAACCCGGTTTCCGCCCGCACCTGCTGCGCCTTGAACGCCTCGCGCTCCTTCGCCGCCTGCGCGCTGCGGTCGGTGATGGAGAAGAACCAGATGCCGGCAAAGGCGATCGCCATCGAGAACAGTGCCGGCGAGGTGTACGGGAACCAGGCCGAACCCGCCGGGTTGCCCAGCGTGGCTTCCCACACCGAGGGCGAGACCACCGTCAGCGCCACCGAGGAGATCAGGCCAAGGAAGCCGCCGATCACCGCGCCGCGGGTGGTGCAGTCTTTCCACAACAGCGACAGGATCAGCACCGGGAAGTTGGCCGAGGCGGCGATGGCGAAGGCCAGCGACACCATGAAGGCCACGTTCTGCTTCTCGAAAGCGATGCCCAGCAGCACCGCAATCACGCCCAATGCCACCGTGGTGATGCGCGAGACCTTCAGCTCCGAGGCGCTGTCGGCCTTGCCGCCCTTCCACACCGTGGCATACAGGTCATGCGACACCGCCGATGCGCCGGACAGCGTGAGTCCGGCCACCACCGCGAGGATGGTGGCGAATGCCACTGCGGAGATGAAGCCGAAGAACACGTTGCCGCCGACCATCTTCGCCACCAGCACCGCCGCCATGTTGGCCGCACCGGCACCGCCCTTGATCGTGCCGGCCTCGGCCATCTCCGGGTTGGTCAGCACCAGCGCGATCGCGCCAAAACCAATGATGAAGATCAGGATGTAGAAGTAGCCGATCCACGTGGTCGCCCAGAACACCGACTTGCGCGCCTCCTTGGCGTTGGGCACGGTGAAGAAGCGCATCAGGATGTGCGGCAGCCCGGCGGTGCCGAACATCAGTGCCATGCCGAAGCTGATCGCACTGATCGGGTCCTTGATGAAGCCGCCCGGCCCCATCACCGCCAATCCTTTTTGTGCCGCGCCTGCTGCCTCCTCTGGTGTCGTTGCCGCTGCCGCCGCGAGCTGGGTCTTCACCTCCACGCCCTTGGCGAACAGCGCCTCCGGGCTGAAGCCGTAGTTCGCCAGCACCATGAAGGCCATGAAGGTCACGCCGGCCAGCAGCAGGCAGGCCTTGATGATCTGCACCCAGGTGGTCGCGGTCATGCCGCCGAACAGCACATAGACCATCATCAGCACGCCGACGATGACCACCGCGATCCAGTATTCCAGCCCGAACAGCAGCTTGATCAGCGCGCCCGCGCCGACCATCTGCGCAATCAGGTAGAACGCCACCACCACCAGCGTGCCGGACGCGGCGAAGGCGCGGATCGGCGTCTGCTTGAAGCGGTAGCCGGCCACGTCGGCAAAGGTGAACTTGCCGAGGTTGCGCAGGCGTTCGGCCATCAGGAAGGTGATGATCGGCCAGCCGACCAGGAAGCCCACCGAATAGATGATGCCGTCGAAGCCGCTGCTCATCACCATCGCGGAGATGCCCAGGAACGACGCCGCGCTCATGTAGTCGCCGGCAATCGCCAGCCCGTTCTGGAAGCCGGTGATGCCGCCGCCGGCGGTGTAGAAGTCCGACACCGAGCGCGTGCGCGCCGCCGCCCACTTGGTGATCCACAGTGTGGCGATGACGAACACCGCGAACATGCTGATCGCCACCCAGTTGGTCGGCTGCTTGTCGGTCTGCCCGAGGTCGCCGCCGGCAGCCAGCGCCGCGCTGCTCGCCAGCATCGCGGCCAGCGCGAGCGCTGTCTTGATCTTCGATGCGTTCATCGGGCTGCCTCCTCCAGGATCTCGGCGGTCAAGCGGTCGTACTCGCCGTTGGCGCGGCGCACGTACAGCCCGGTGATGGCGATGGTGAACACGATCACCCCGAACGCGAGCGGGATGCCCAGCGTGGTCACGCCTGCGCCCAGCGGTTTTGCCAGCAGTTCCTTGTCGAAGGCGATCAGGCCGACGAAGCCGTAATAGACCAGCAACATCAGCAATGTGAGCAGCCAGCCAAAGCGGTTGCGCTTGCTTTTCAGTTGCTGGTACTTGGGATTGGCCTTGATCCTGGCCACCACGGGGTCGTTCATGTCGGACATGCGGTTTCTCCAGTTGCGCAGGTGTGGCGTCAGAAGTTGTACTTGACGGTGGTCTGGAAACGCTTCAGGTCGCCTTCGCGGCTGTCCTCAAGTTCACGCTTGCCGTAGCCGATCTCCGCGCCCACATCCAGTTTCGGCAGCGGCGAGTAGATGACGTTGGCGTGGAACGATTCGGCGCGTTCGGTGGCGGCGTAACTGCCCAGGCCCCAGCCGGGCAGGCTGCGGTCGTTGTCGAAGGTGGCGACCGAATACATCAGGTTGGTGCGCAGCTTCGGGCTGAACACGTGACGCCAGGCGACGAAGCCGCCGGCGGCATCGACCGCATTCAGGTTGCCGTTGGCGTCCAGCGCCGTGTCCGGGCCCAGACCGAAGGCCATGTAGCGGCCCAGGCCGCTGCCGTAGTTGGCCATCCAGCGGATGTCGTCGCTGGCGCCCAGGTTGAACTTGCCCGACAGGCTGATCGCCGCGCCGGTCTCGCTCTCGTCGCCGAGCTTGAACTGGCGCAGCAAACCGGCCACCGAGAAGTGGCCCCAGTCGCCCTTGGTCACCCAGCGCGCGGTGAAGTCCGGCAGGCTGTTGGCGCCGGTGCCGTTGGTGCGCGTGGCGGTGGCGATGTCGCTGACCGTGGTCTGCGGGTTTTCCGCCGACACCGAGAAGCCGCCCTTGGTGTAGCGGACCTGCGCCTGGCGCACGAAGGTGGTGCCTTCGGTCACGCCGACGAAATCGACCGCCTCGGGCAGCGCGGCGGTGTCCTGGAAGTTGGACCAGGTCTGGCCGGCCAGCCAGTCGTTCCAGCTCACGTAGGCCTGGCGCAGGGTGACGGCGTAGGTATTGGTCGCCACCTCGTTGCCGGCCAGCGCATTGCTGCCGCCACCGAAGAAGTCCATTTCCACGTAGCCCTTCAGCTTGTCGCCGCTTTCGGTCACGTGGTCGGCGCTGAGCCAGAAGCGCGAGAACTGCGCGTGGAAATCGGCATAGGGATCGCTCTCCGGCTCGGCCCCGTTGGCTACCACCGGAATGGTGCTGGGCACGTAGAACAGACGACCGGACGCGCCGTCGGCAATTGCGCCGTCGCTGGTGTCGGTCAACATCGCGTCGAACTTGACGAAGCCGCCATAGGAGAACTTGCTGTTCGGGTTGCCGGCGGTGAGTATCGGCGTGGTTTGGATCGACTTGGCCGGATCGGTGGCCACCTTGACCTGGTCGAGCCGGGTCTTGGCGTCGGCCACCTGCGCCTGGGTGTCGGTGATCTGCGTCTGCTGCTGTTGCTGCGCATTGAGCAAGGCCTGCACTTGCGCTTCAAGCTGCTGCACGCGGGCTTCCAGTTCCCTTTCCTTCCTGGTTTGTCCCAGCGCCAGCCCCGGCGCCAGCAATGCAACGAACAGCGCGGTCGTCAACGGCCGGCGCGCCATCTTCGTGATGGATACAGTCATTACCCTCTCCCGGACTGGTCATGTTGTGTTTTTCGGGGCGCGCGCTCTGCGCATGCTGTGGCTTCACGGCCATGGCGCTGCCTGCCTTGGGCATGACCCCTGCAGCAGACTGCGCGTGCGCGGCCGCTACGCCTATTCGCCATTGGTCGCATGCCAAGCCGGTTGCGACCAAGGTCTAATCCGCATGTTGCAATGCGCCACGGCCCGGATGCGTCAAACTGCATTCCGGCAGATACTTCTCGTCACTGCGGCGATGCACGTGCCGACGCAACAACATTCCAATCACCGGCTTTGTCTTTGGGAGGACGCCATGACCGACAACAAACCCGACATCTATCCGGTCAAGCCGGATTTCGCCGCCAGGGCGCGCATCGACCGCGCCGCATACCAGCGCGATTACGCCGCTTCAATCGAAAACCCGGATGCGTTCTGGGGCAAGGCCGCCGAGCGCCTGGACTGGTACGTCAAGCCGACGAAGATCCGCAACGTCAGCTACAACCTCGACGATTTCCACATCAAGTGGTTCGAGGACGGCGAGCTCAACGTCAGCGTCAACTGCCTGGACCGGCACCTGGAAAAACGCGGCGACAAGATCGCGCTGCTGTTCGAGCCTGATGGCCCGGAAACGCCCAGCTACGGCGTGACCTATCGCGAACTGCACCAGCGCGTATGCAAGCTGGGCAATGCGCTGCGCGCGCTGGGGGTGCGGAAAGGCGACCGCGTCACCATCTATCTGCCGATGATCCCCGACGCCGCCGTGGCGATGCTGGCCTGCGCGCGCATCGGCGCGATCCACTCGATCGTGTTCGGCGGCTTCGCGCCCAATTCCATCGCCGACCGCGTGGCCGACTGCGGCAGCAAGCTGGTCATCACCGCCGACGAAGGCCTGCGCGGCGGCAGGAAGGTGCCGCTGAAGGCCAATGTCGATGCCGCGCTGAAAATGCCCGGCACCAATTCCGTCGAAACCGTGCTGGTGGTGCGCCACACCGGCGGTGCCGTTGACATGCAGGCCCCGCGCGACCGCTGGTTCCACGATGTGGTCGATGGCCAGCCGGCACAGTGCGAACCCGAACGCCTGAACGCCGAGGACCCGTTGTTCATCCTCTACACCAGCGGCAGCACCGGCAAACCCAAGGGCGTGCTGCACACCACCGGCGGCTACCTGCTGTTCGCCGCCTATACGCACGAATCGGTATTCGACCTGCGCGAGGACGACATCTACTGGTGCACCGCCGACGTGGGCTGGGTCACCGGCCACAGCTACATCGTCTATGGTCCGCTGGCCAACGGCGCGACCTCGCTGGTGTTCGAGGGCGTGCCGAATTACCCCAGCGTGTCGCGCTTCTGGGAAGTGATCGACAAGCACAAGGTCACGATCTTCTACACCGCGCCGACCGCGATCCGCGCGCTGATGCGCGAAGGCGAGGCGCCGGTGAAGAAGACTTCGCGCGCCTCGCTGCGGCTGCTGGGCAGCGTCGGCGAGCCGATCAACCCGGAAGCCTGGCGCTGGTACTACGAGACCGTCGGCGATTCGCGCTGCCCGATCGTGGACACCTGGTGGCAGACCGAAACCGGCGGCATCCTGATTTCGCCGCTGCCCGGCGCGACCGATCTCAAGCCCGGTTCGGCCTCGCTGCCGTTCTTCGGCGTGCAGCCGGCGCTGGTCGATGCCGAAGGCAGGCGCCTGGAAGGCGCGACCGAAGGCAACCTGGTGCTGCTGGATTCGTGGCCCGGACAGATGCGCACCGTCTATGGCGACCACCAGCGTTTCATCGACACCTATTTCCGCACCTATCCGGGCAGCTACTTCACCGGCGACGGCTGCCGCCGCGACGAGGACGGTTACTACTGGATCACCGGCCGCGTTGACGACGTCATCAACGTGTCCGGCCACCGCATCGGCACGGCGGAAGTGGAAAGCGCGCTGGTGTCGCACCCCAAGGTGGCCGAAGCGGCCGTGGTTGGTTTCCCGCACGACATCAAGGGCCAGGGCATCTACGCCTACGTCACCCTGGTGGCCGGCGAAGCGCAAAACGACGACCTGGCGAAGGAACTGATCGCGCACGTGCGCAAGGTCATCGGCCCGACCGCCACGCCCGACCACCTGCAATGGGCGCCGGGTCTGCCGAAGACCCGCAGCGGCAAGATCATGCGCCGCATCCTGCGCAAGATCGCCGAGAACGCACCGGACCAGTTGGGCGACACTTCGACCCTGGCCGACCCGAGCGTGGTCGATTCGCTGGTGGCGGAACGGAAAGTGAAGTGAAGCGGTGACCACCCTCCTGATCGCCGACGACCACCCGCTGTTCCGTGAAGCCCTGCGCGGTGCGGTGCGGCGGGTGTTGCCGGGCGTGCAGTTGCACGAGGCCGACAGCGTGGATGCGCTGTACGCACTGGTCGATGCGCACGCCGACGCCGACTTGTTGCTGATGGACCTGAACATGCCCGGCGCGCACGGCTTCAACGCGCTGGTGCATCTGCGCGCGCTGCATCCGCAATTGCCGGTGGTGGTGGTGTCCGCGCGCGAAGAGCCTTCGGTGATGCGCCGTGCGCTGGACCACGGCGCGCTGGGCTTCATCCCCAAGTCGGCCGATTCGGACACCATCGGCACCGCCATCGGCCAGGTGCTGGACGGCGAACGCTGGGCGCCGGCCGATGCAGTGGCCGCGCCGGGCGCGGCGGCGGACGAACGCGAAGTCGCGCAACGTCTGCGCGAGTTGACCCCGCAGCAGTTCCGGGTGCTGCAGATGCTCAGCGCCGGCCGCTTGAACAAGCAGATCGGCTACGACCTGGGCGTGTCCGAGGCGACGATCAAGGCCCACGTCACCGCGATCCTGCGCAAACTGGGCGTCGGCAACCGCACCCAGGCCGTGCTGATGGCCGGCCGCCTGTCGGTGGACCCGGATGGCCTGTCGCCGCCGCCGGAAGAGCCCGAGTAGGCCGGGGCTACGCCCCCGACGTGCGGTTGCTTGCCGATGCAGGCGTCGGGGACGTAGCCCCGACCTGCGACGCTTTTTTGCACGACATTCCCTAGCCGCGCCCGCCACCGTTCCGGTATCGTGTCGCCGCATGAACCAAGCCCCCGTTTCCGCCGCTGCCGGCGGCGGTCTGGCGCGCGCCGGGCGCTACCTGCTGCGCGTGCCGCTGCTGCTGCTGCACATCGTCCTGTTCCTGCCGCTGACCCTGCTGTGCATGGTGCCTTTGTGGGCCGGCCTGCGCAGCGGGGGTGAACGCCTGGACCACCGCGCCGTGCGCGCCTGGTCGGCCGGGCTGATGCGCATCTTCGGCTTCCGCCTGCGCCGCGTCGGCACGCCGCTGAAAGGCGCGGCGATGTTCGTCGCCAACCACGTCAGCTGGATCGACATCGAATCGCTGCACAGCCAGCGGATGATGGGTTTCGTGGCCAAGGCCGAAATCCGCCGCTGGCCACTGATCGGCTGGCTGGCGGCGCGCGGCGAGACCATCTTCCACCAGCGCGGCAGCTCCGAATCGCTGGACGGCGTGATGCAGGCGATGAGCGAACGCCTGCGCGAAGGCCGCGCGGTCGGCGTGTTCCCCGAAGGTCGCACCCGCGACGGCCACGCGCTGGGGCCGTTCCACGCCCGCATCTTCACCGCGGCGGTCGAAGCCGGCGTGCCGGTGCAGCCGGTGGCGCTGCGCTACGGCCCGCGCGGCGCGGCGCAGCCGGTGGTGGCGTTCCGGAACGGCGAGAACTTCGTGCAGAACTTCCTGCGCCTGCTCGGCGAACCACCGCGCAGCGCCGCGATCTGCTTCCTCGCGCCGATCGCACCGGGCGAATTCGAAGGCCGCAGGCAGATCGCCGACACCGCGCGCGCGCGCATCGAAGCGGCGATGGCCGAGGCTTGAACCGGGCCGCGTTTGTCTGGTAGTAGTGGAGGCAAGCGGTTGTTGGGTTCCCCGTTGTTGGAGGGCACGGGAACCATTTCGGCAACCGGGAACCCGACAATCCGCACCCATCGCGCCTTCCCTCCATGAACGCCATCGACTACACCCCGCCCAAATGGCTGCGCAACCCGCACCTGCAATCGGTGCTCAGTTCCAGCGACCTGCGCAAGCGCCGCGGCCTGCTGCGATTGTCGGCGCTGGGTGCGGTCAATGACGAATACCTCTTCGACGGCGGCGACGGCGTACGCCTGCAGGGCTGGCATACGCATGTTCCCGGCACCGAAGCACGCGGGCTGGCGCTGCTGCTGCACGGCTGGGAAGGCAGTGCCGAATCCAGCTACATGCGCATGGCCGCCGCCACGCTGCTCGAAGCCGGCTTCGAAGTGGTGCGGCTGAACTTCCGCGACCACGGCGGCACCCATCACCTCAATGAAGAGATCTTCCACTCCTGCCGCCTGGCCGAAGTGGCCCGCGCCGCCTGCGACGTGGCGCAGCGGCTTCTGCAACAGGGCGACCCGCAACGCCCGCTGGTCGCCGCCGGCTACTCGCTGGGCGGCAACTTCGCCCTGCGCCTGGCGCTGCGCGCGCCGCAACTGGGGCTGCCGCTGCAACGGGTGGCGGCGGTGTGCCCGGTGCTGGATCCGCGCGCCACGCTGGACCAGATGGAGAACAGCCTGCCGTTCTATCACTGGTATTTCCAGCGCAAATGGCGGCGCTCGCTGCAACGCAAGCGCGAGCTGTTCCCGCAGCGCCACACCTTCGGCGACGAGGTGCTGAAACTGGGCGTGCGCGACCTGACCCGCTGGCTGGTCGAACACGAAACCGAATTCGACAGCATCGACGATTATCTGGAAGGCTATTCGATCGCCGGCAATCGCCTGGCCGGCCTGCAAATACCGGTGCACGTGCTGATGGCGCAGGACGACCCGGTCATCCCCTTCGACAGCTTCAGCGACTGGCACCTGCCGGCAACCGCCACGCTGGAAGTCGCCGGCTGGGGCGGCCACTGCGGCTTCATCGAGAACGCCGCCTGCGACGGCTTCAGCGAACGCTGGGTGGCGCAGCGGTTGGCGGTTGCGTCGTAGTACTCGCCGACGGGCGAACAACGCATCGCCGCGACGGGTCTTCGCCAGAAAGGCAGCAACCCGGGTTCGCTCGCCGCCCTCGGCGCATCGCCGCCGCTGCGGATAGAATCGCGCCACGTCCCACCGGAACCTTTCCATGCAAATCCGCAGCGACAGTTTCGCCAACGGCCAGCCGATCCCGGCCGAATTCGCGATGGGCCTGGCCGACGGCTTCGCGCCGAACCGCAACCCGCAGCTGGCGTGGGACGAAGTGCCGGCGGGCACGCAATCCTTCGCGCTGCTGTGCATCGACCCGGATGCGCCGACGGTGGCCGAAACCGTGGGCCGCGAGGATGCGGAAATCCCGGTCGAGCAGCCGCGCGGCATCTTCGTGCACTGGGTCGTCGCCGACATTCCCGCCAGCGTGCGTGAAATCGCCGCCGGCAGCTGTTGCGATGGCGTCACCCCGAAGGGCAAGCAGAATCCGCCGGGGCCGGCGGGCGCGCGGCAGGGCTTGAACGACTACACCGGCTGGTTTGCCGGCGATGCCGACATGGGCGGCGATTGGTTCGGCTACGACGGCCCATACCCGCCGTTCAACGATTTGCGCCGGCACCGTTATTTCTTCCGCCTGTACGCGCTGGACGTGGCGACGCTGGAACTGCCGGCGCGCTTCACCGCAAGCGATGTGCTGCGCGCGATGCAGGGCCACGTGCTGGGCGAAGCCGCCACCCACGGCACGTACAGCCTGCATCCAGACGCGGGCTGAAACGAGGCAACCGACGCCGGCTGGCACCGATTCTCAATCCGTGCGGGGCATCAGCAACTGTGCGAGTTGTTCGCGCAACTGCGCGACTTCGGCTTCCAGCGCGGCCACGCGCGCTTCCAGTCCGGGCGAAGCGGCAGCAGCCGTCGTTGCCGGTGCGCGCGCAGCAATGGCGGCCACGTCCACCGCACCGCACAGCAGGTGCGCGTAGCGGTCCTCGCGCTGGCCGGGGCCGCGCGGGATCTGCACCACCAGCGCCGGCTGGCGCTGGATCAGGCGTTCCAGGTGGTGGCGCACGTCTTCGACCTGCTCGAAGCGGAACAGGCGTTCGCTGCGCGCCAGCAGTTCGTGCGCGGTCTGCACGCCACGCAGCAGCAGCAGGCCCAGCAGGGCGACCTGCGGCGGGGCCAGGCCAAGCTGCACGGCGGCGCGGTGCTCGTAGCGTTCGGCGCGCGAGGAAAACACCTGCCTGGCCAGGCCCTTGCCTTCCAGTTGCCGCAACGCGCGCTGCACCGCGCCGGGATCCAGCGCCATCACCGGATCGCGCGCGGTCTTCTGGTTGGCGGCGGCCTGCGCGGCGCTGACGATCAGCGGATAGGTTTCCGGCGTGGTCGCTTCCTTCTCGATCAGGCAGCCCAGCAGCCGCGCTTCGGCGGCGTCGAGAAGGAGTTCGGAAGGGGCCGTCGTTTCGTCTTGCATGCCGGTTCGCTCGCGTTCGTGGGGCCGGCAAGGATACCGTCTAGAATTCCCGCACGTTCCCCGCCGGATGCCTCCATGCGCGCTTTCCCGACCACCGCCCTGCTGGCCGCTTCGCTGCTGCTGTTGACCGCCTGCAAGACGATACCGGTCGCCACCCCGCAAGCCGATGCCGCGCCGGCCGACGACAACCTCAACGCGGTGCTGTGGGTGCAGACCTCGGTCGAATACGCCGCGCTGGCCGAACAGACCTACCGCGCCGCAGCCGACCGCCTGGAGGCCGCGCTGAAAGAGCCCGACTGGGACGCACTGCCGCCGGACGAACGCGGCAACGCCATCACCGGCCTGCCGCCGGCGGTGATTCTGGACATCGACGAAACCGTGCTGGACAACTCGCCTTACCAGGCGCGACTGGTGCGCGACGGCGCCAGCTACAACGACACGACCTGGAATGCCTGGGTCAACGAACGCAAGGCAAGGCCGGTGCCGGGCGTGCTGGATTTCGCCCATGCCGCCAGCGCGCACGGCGTGACCTTGCTGTATATCTCCAACCGCGCCACCTCCCTGCGCGAAGCAACCCTGGCCAACCTGAAATCCGCCGGCCTGCCGGTGGCCGACGACGGCGTGTTCCTGGGCCTGGGCCAGGCCGTGCCCGACTGCGACCCGCAGGGCAAGGAATCCGAAAAACACTGCCGCCGCCTGCTGGCCGGGCGGAAATACCGCGTACTGATGCAGTTCGGCGACCAGTTGGGCGACTTCGTCCAGGTCAGGGACCGCAGCCGCGCCGGCCATGCCGCGCTGCATGCCGAATACGCCGACTGGTTCGGCGAACGCTGGTTCATGCTGCCCAACCCGACCTATGGCGGCTGGGAAACCCGCTACAAGGATCCGCAACGGCGCGAAGCCAAGCGCGCGGCGCTGGACGTGGCCCCATGAGCCGCGCTCCGCTGGCGCTGGCCGCGCGCGAACGGCTGATCTTCGCGCTGGATGCGCCGGACCGCGCCGAAGCCATCGAATGGATCGAGCGCCTGGGCGATTCGGTGCAGTTCTACAAGATCGGCATGGAACTGCTGGCCTCGGGCGATTACTTCACCGTGCTGGATGAACTGGCCAGGCGCGACAAGAAGGTCTTTGTTGACCTGAAATTCTTCGACATCCCCGCCACCGTGGCCGGCGCAATCCGCGGCCTGTCGCAGTGGCCGGTGACTTTCTGCACGATCCACGGCTGGCACCCGGCAATGATGGAAGCCGCCGCGCAGGCGCGCGGCGGCGAATTGCGGCTGCTGGCGGTGACCGTGCTGACCTCGATGGACGGCGACGACCTGCGCGGCATGGGCATCGAAGGCGATCCGGCGCAGGTGGTGGTGCAACGCGCCCGCGCCGCGCAGACGGCCGGCATCGACGGCGTGATCGCTTCGGGGCAGGAAGCCGCGCCGATTCGCGCCGCGACCGGGGCCGGTTTCGCCATCGTCTGTCCCGGCATCCGCCCCGGCCCGGCCGGCGACGACCAGAAACGCACCGTCGGCGTGGCCGAAGCCTTCGCCAACGGCGCCGACGCCATTGTCGTCGGTCGCCCGATCCGCCTGGCCACCGACCCGCGCGCTGCCGCCGAAGCGGTCCAGGTCGAGATTTCCCGTATTTTCCCCAACTGAATCAATCAGTTGAGATATATCTTCTAAACCATTGCATCAGGTTTGGACAGCGGTTAATCTGGCTGCATCCGGCCACGGTCGGAAATGCGCCACAACACTGTCCTCCGGCTTCGGCCGGCATTACTTCGGGGCTGGCCTGCGGGCCGGCCCTCTTTTTTGGGTTCTTCTCCTGTCTGCGGGAATACCGCTTCGGTGCTGTCGGCTTTGATGGGACGCCGCGCCCTGTCGGCGGGAACCGCTTTTCGCTCGGTCGGGGCAGTCCTGCCCCGACTCGCGCGCGCAACATCCTTGTTGCGCTTGTCGCGGCCCCCGCCGACAGGGCGCGGCTATCCCCGACTTCAGGTTTGCCGCTTCTATCGAAGGCGGTGGAAATGAATCGTCGATGCGCAGCCCCCGGCAGTGATGCGGAAAGCAGGCCAGGGATGGCCTGCGGCGGCGAGTGAAGGCACGATGCCTGCCCGAGCCGAGAAGCATCCCCGCCGGGGGCTGCGCTTGTCTCCGAAGCCGATGCGCTTGTCTCCGAAGCCAGTGCATAACGAAGGCAGGGAACTTTCAGTGCCGCCGTTCCTTGTGCCAAAGCCCCCGCAGCGGCCAAGATGCCGGCATGGGGAATCCGACCACGCCTTCCACCCGTCCCTTCGCACTGCGCCAGCTGCCCTGGCTGCTGGCCCTGCTGACGCTGCTCGCCTGCAAGCCGCCACCGGCCGAGCCGCCGGCCAGCCTCCCCGGCGCGGCCAGCGAACCGGCCGCCGCCGTGCGCGCCCTGGCGCAGCGGCTGCACGACAACGACCTGGCCGGCTTTGCCCGCACGGCCGTGCCGGCCGCCGATTACGCACGGCTGGACAGCGCGTGGCGCGAGGGCCGCAGCCGCTGGCCGCTGATCGAGCTGCCGCTGGACGAACAGCTGCTGCCGCTGTTGCAAACCCTGTCCGCACCCGGTGCGGAAGCCCGGCTCAAGCAGGGCTTCGACCGGCAACTGGCCCATCAGGACCGCGACTTGCGCGACGCCGCGCGCAACCTGGGCCTGTTCGGCGTGCGCTACGTGCAGGAAGACGCCGGTCTGGACGAGGCCCAGCGCAAGCACGCCGCTGCCGTGATCGAAGCACTGAGCGACTGGGGCCAGCGCGCGCCGCTGGGCGACCCCAAGCGCGCCCGCGCCGCGATCGACCGCCTGTGCGCCGCCGCGCGCCGCACCGGCATCCGCGACGACGCCAGCCTGTCCGCGACGGGCATGGAACAAAGCCTGCAAAAGCTGGGCCCGTTCCTGGCCGAACTGAAGGCCGTACTGGCCGAACACTACGGTCTGGCGCTGGACGACGCGCTGGCGCAACTGCAAAGCGGCCTGCAGGAACAACACGGCGACCACGCCACCGTGCAGGTGCGCTACCCGCTGGCCAGGGCGCAGATCGAAACCGTGGCGACGCTGGAACGGCGCGAGGGCCACTGGTATCTGGCCAGCCAGTTGCGGCAGGCCGAGGCGCTGGCGGCAGTCACCAAAGCGCCCTGAAGGGAAAAGCGGTCTGTCCGCAAAGGACGCAAAGAACGCAAAGTGAATGGGGTGGATTTCCTCAATTCGCCTTTGCGCACTTGGCGTCCTTTGCGGACAAAAACGGTTTTCAGGCCTTTCCGAACATCCCCGTCGCATCGGAACCATGACCTGATGCCTGCGCCATAATGTCCCCCATGACTGAACAAAACCCGCTGCCGTTCCCGGATTCGCAGACGCCACCGCCACCACCCGACCGGATCGTGCCCGAGCGCATGCACCGGGCCGCGCAGGCGGTGAAGCGGCCGTTGTGGGCGCGGCTGCTGGGCCGGCTGCTGGAACCATGGCTGGGCATCCGCATCGAACCGGAAACTCCCGCCGAGTTGGTCGATGGCCGCCCGGTCTGCTACGTGCTGGAAAACTATGGCCTGTCCAACGCCCTGATCCTGGACCGCGCCTGCCGCGACGCCGGCCTGCCGCCGCCGCTGGCGCCGCTGCCGGGCGAACTGCTCGGGCGCAAGCGCGCCTACGTGGCGCTGTCACGGCGCTTCGTCGGCCCGCTGCTGCCCGATGCCGGCAACGGCCACGGCAAGACCCATTCCGAATCGCTGGCGCAGCTGCTGCAGGCGCACCGCGCCAACCCGGCGCTGGACGTGCAGTTGGTGCCCGTGAGCATCTTCGTCGGCCGCGCGCCGGATCGCAGCAGCGGCTGGTTCAGCGTGCTGTTCTCGGAAAACTGGGTGATCGTGGGCCGCTTCCGCCGGCTGCTGGCGATCCTGCTCAACGGCCGCAACACCATCGTCCGCTTCGCCGCGCCGGTGTCGGCGCGCGAAAGCGTCGATGAAGGGCTGGAGCCGGAACGCAACGTGCGCAAGCTCTCGCGCGTGCTGCGCACCCACTTCCACCGCATCCGCGAAGCGGTGATCGGCCCCGATCTTTCCACCCGCCGCCTGCTGGTGGACAAGGTGCTGGCGTCCGAGCCGGTCAAGCAGGCCATCATCGACCAGGCCGCGCGCGACAAGAGCAAACCGGAGGAAGCCTGGAAAAAAGCCCACGCCTATGCCTGGGAAATCGCCGCCGACTATTCCAACCCGGTGGTGCGTTCGCTGAGCTTCCTGCTCAGCCACGTCTGGAACCGCATCTACGCCGGCGTGCTGGTTCACCACCTGGAAAAATTCAAGGAAGCCGCGCCCGGCCACGAAGTGGTCTATGTGCCCAGCCACCGCAGCCACATGGACTACCTGCTGCTGTCGTACCTGCTGTACGAACGCGGCATCGTGCCGCCGCACATCTTCGCCGGGGTCAACCTGAACCTGCCGGTGGTGGGCACCCTGCTGCGCAAGGGCGGCGCCTTCTTCGCCCGCCGCACCTTCAAGGGCAACGCGCTGTATTCGGCGGTGTTCCGCGAATACATGGCGCAACTGGTGTCCGGCGGCTACTCGATCGAGTACTTCATCGAAGGCGGCCGCTCGCGCACCGGCCGCCTGCTGCCGCCGAAGGGCGGCTCGATCGCGATGACCGTGCGCGCGTGGCTGCGCCAGCCGAAGAAGCCGGTGCTGTTCCAGCCGATCTACATCGGCTACGAGAAGCTGATGGAGGGCAACAGCTACCTCGACGAGCTCTCCGGCCGGCCGAAGGAGAAGGAATCGATCTGGGGCCTGCTGTGGAGCATCCCCAAGGTGCTGAAGCAGAACTTCGGCCAGGTCGTGGTCAACTTCGGCGAGACCATCCTGCTCAACGACATGCTGGCCGAGCACGCACCCGAATGGAACGGGGAGGCGCTGGGCGACGAGGAGAAGCCGGCCTGGCTGTCGGACACGGTCGATGCATTGGCGCTGCGCATCAACACCAACATCAACCGCGCCGCCGACGTCAATCCGATCAACCTGCTGGCGCTGGCGCTGCTTTCGACACCCAAGCACGCGATGGGCGAAGCCGACCTGATCGCGCAGATCGAACTGAGCAAGCACCTGCTGGCCGACCTGCCGTATTCGGACCGGGTCACCGTGACCCCGCATTCGCCGGAGCGGATCATCGCCCACGGCCTGGACATCGGCGTGCTGCAGCGCATCGCCCACCCGCTGGGCGACGTGATCGACGTCGCCAGCGAAGACACGGCGGTGCTGCTGAGCTACTACCGCAACAACGTGCTGCACCTGTTCACCGCGTCGAGCTGGATCGCCTGCTGCTTCCAGAACAACCGGCGCATGTCGCGCAACCGGCTGGTGTCGCTGGGCCGCTTGCTGTATCCGTTCCTGCAGGCGGAACTGTTCCTGCCATGGAGCGAGGACGAATTCGGCGAGCGCATCGAGCGCACGCTGGAGGTGTTCGTGCGCGAAGGCCTGCTGGAGCGCATTCACAACAGCGGGGTCAGCGACGACGACGGCGGCATCTACGCGCGCAACGTCGGCCAGACCGACGAGGTGTTCCGGCTGCGCGCGATCGGCCATCCGCTGCAGCAGGCGTTCGAGCGCTACTACATCGCGATCAGCGTATTGGCCAAGAACGGCCCCGGCACCCTGGGCGCGGCCGAACTGGAAAGCCTGTGCCAGCAGGCCGCGCAACGGCTGAGCCTGCTGTATGCGCCGGCCGCGCCGGAATTCTTCGACAAGACCCTGTTCCGCGGCTTCATCCAGAAACTGCGCGAAATCCGCCTGGTGTGGCCGGACGAGAACAGCAAGCTGCTGTTCGACCAGCGCCTGGACGCCTGGGCACGCGACGCCAAGGTCCTGCTCGGCCGCGAACTGCGCCACACCATCGAGCGGGTCAGCCCGGAAGCGGCCCGGCCAGCGGCGGAAAGCGGCAAAGACTAGAACGTGTCATGCACTTTTGAGTGCGTTATCCGCGCTTTTGTGCCGCTGCCAGGCAAGGCGCGGGCCGCCGGCAAGGCTGGCCGCCTTGGCAAGGCCCGCAACGCCGCCTGGCGGCGGCACAAGCGTGCGGGAATGTGCTCAAAAGTGCATGACACGCTCTAGCTGGCCGCCGGGCCGCGGCGGATGCGTTTCCCTGCATGGAACCCGCACACGCACGGCCTGCGCATGCATACGGACGATTCACCCAACCTGGATCTGCTGCGCGCGCTGGCGGTGCTCGCGGTGGTGATCGACCACCTGGTGCCGACGATGGCGTACCACGGCATCACCGTGCCGGCGGCGGTGCTGGCGTGGACCGCGCACCTGGGCCAGTCCGGCGTGCTGGCCTTCTTCGTGCATACCAGCCTGGTGCTGATGTACTCGCTGCAACGCATGGCCGCGCGCCACGGCGAACGTGGGCTGGCGCGCCGCTTCTGCCTGCGTCGCGCATTCCGCATCTATCCGCTGGCGACCTGCTGCATCGTGCTGGCGCTGGCGCTGGGGTTGCCGGCGATGACCTGGCGCGAGACACCGCCAATCACCGGCCAGGTGGTGGTGGCCAACCTGCTGCTGGTGCAGAACTTCTGGACGAAGCAAAGCGTGATCGGCCCACTGTGGAGCCTGCCCTACGAAGTGCAGATGTACCTGGTGCTGCCGGCGCTGTTTTTCCTGGCGCGGATGAAATCCGGCGCCGCGATCATCGCCGCCTTGTTCGTGCTGGCCTGTGCAGGCGGCGTGCTGGTCGATGCGGTCACGCACGGGCGCATGAACATTGCCGCCTACGTGCCCTGCTTCCTCGCCGGCGTGCTCTGCCATGCGCTGCGCGAACGCATCGCCGCGCGCATGCCGGCGTGGTGCTGGCCGCTGTTCGTCGTCGGCATGGTCGCGGCGTACTGCCTGTTGCACCTCGACCGCGCACAGCCGGTGTACTGGATCGGCTGGATCCACTGCCTGCTGCTGGGACTGGCGATCAACGCCTTCCGCGATTCGAGCTTCGCGCCACTGAACGCGGTGGTGCGGCAGGCGGCCACCTGTTCCTATGGCATCTACCTGCTGCACGTGCCGGTGCTGTACCTGGTGTTCGACGTGCTGGGCCTGCGCAATGCGTGGCTGGCGATACTGCTGTATCTGGTGGTCACCTGGGCGCTGTCACTGCTGGCCTGGCGCTGGCTGGAAAGTCCGCTGGTGTCGCTGGGCCGGCGCTTGAGCGATGCGCCGGCAGCGAAGCCGCAGCCGGTGCAGGACGGCGTTTGATGCCCCCGCTTGCGCGGGCTGGTCGGGGACGACCTGACAAAAGCGATTCCCGACCGAAGCGCCCGCTTACGCGGGCTGGTCGGGGACGACCTGACAAAGCGATTCCCGACCGAAGCGCCCGCTTACGCGGGCTGGTCGGGAATCAACGCACTCTCCAGCCGGGCGATGCAGTCCTTCAGCCACAGCTTGCGCTTCTTCAGCCGCTTGACCGCCAGTTCGTCGGCACGGATGTCGGCGACGAGGCGTGCGATTTCATCGTCCAGCCGGCGGTGTTCGAGTTTCAGCTCGGCCAGTTGCTGGGCGGTGTCGGCAAAGTCGATCGGTTGCACCGGGCCAGCATACACAAGGCGTGGGGGGCCGGGGCAAGCAAGGTCCGAAAAATACCTGCCCTGGCTCGTCACTTCACTGGTATGTCGAACAGCAGGTTGGGTGCGGGGTCCCGCTTCTTCGTGAAGTGCCACCACTCCATCGGATAGTTCTCGAAGCCGTGTTTCGCCATCGCCTGCAACAGCAACTGGCGGTTGGCGCGCTGCGCCGGGGTGATCTTCGGCGAATCGGTGTTGGCGATCGGGTCGAAGAAGTCGAAGCCGGTGCCCATGTCCAGCGGCGTGCAGGTCGCGCCGCTGCACTTGGCCATCGTCAGGTCAACGGTCGCGCCCTTGCTGTGCCCGGACACCGGCGCGATGTAGTCGCCCAGCAGCACGCTCTTGTCCAGGTTGGGATAGTGCGCGGCCTTGGTGCGGGTGTCGGCCAGATCCTTCGACCATTCGACGAAATGATCGACCGCGCGCTGCGGCCGGTAGCAGTCGAAGATGCGCAGCGTATAGCCCTGCGCGCGCAGGTCGCGTTGCACGGCCGCCAGCGCCTCGGCGGCCGGGGCCAGCAGGTAGCACTTCGGCGCTTCGTAGCCGCGCACGCGCGTGCCGACGAAGTTGTCGCTGCCGTAATAACGGATGTCCAGTTCCACGTCCGGCGCGACGCTGGCAATGTCCACCAGCCCGGCCTGGGCAAAGGTGACCGCCTTCGACGGCATCGCTTGCGGCGGCGGCAACGCGGTCAGTGCGTGCAGGATGCGCTTGTCCTCGTCTTCCAGCTCCGTGGTGTCGATGCCACGGAAGTGATGGTGGAAGGCGCGCAGCGTTGCCGCGCGGTCATCCAGCGCATAGCCGAGCAGGCGCAACGCCTGCCACGGATCGAAACCTTCCGGCACCGGTGCCGCATCGGCAGCCGGCCAGCGGCCGAAGCCGGCTTCATGCAGACGCTGCCACGGGAACAACGGGCCCGGGTCGATCTTGCGCGTGGGCGCGACGTCCGAATGGCCGACCACCTGGCTCGGCGGAATTTTCAGGCGCGTGGTCAGGTCGCGCAGCAATTCGATCAGGCTGTCGATCTGCGCATCGGCGAACGGCGACTTGCCGTCGTTGTCCAGTTCGATGCCGATGGATGCGGAATTGACTTCATTGATCGTGCCCCAGCTGCCTGCGCCTGCATGCCAGGCGCGGCGTTCGTCGCTGACCAGTTGGTAACGCGTGCCGTCCTTGCCGATCAGGTAGTGCGCGCTGACCCGCCCACCGCTGTTGCGCGTGCTCAGCGTGCGCAGGCTTTGCTCCACCGACGACTGCTCGGTGTAATGGACCACGATCAATTGCGGCCGGCGCAGGTCCTGGTTGGGCGATTCATGCCATTGCGCCAGCGGATTGCGCGCCGGTTGCGGCTGATGCGCGCAGGCGGACAGCAGGGTGGCGAGCAGGAAGCACAGGGCGGCGGGAAGGCGGCGGGTATTGTCGGTCATGGAGTTTCCTCGAAACACGGGATTCCTGCTTGTTCCGGCTTGCGGGAAGAAGGAAACATCACCGCGACACCGGGCAATCGTCGCGGCGGACGAAATCCAGGTCCTGGTAGTCGTAGCTGAAGTCGGCATCGGGATCGACCAGCGCGAGCTTCAACGATGCTGGTGCTGCTGCATGCGCCGGTGAAAAATCCGCCCAGGCTTCGGCATCCACGCTGTCGTCGCGCCAGTCGATCAGCCAGCGCGCGCCCACGCGCATCAGCGTACCGGCCAGCAGCGGCGATTTTTCCGCGCGGAATTCCACCTTGCCGCCCGCTGCGCAGACCGTGGCCCTGCCGAACCAAGGATCCTCGTACACGCCGAGCAGGCCGGCGAATTCCGCCGGCTTCGCGGCGACGCGCCGGGACGTGTCCGGCGCGCGCGAAGGCGCGGCGCGGCCGTCGTCCTCCCCATCCAGCAGGTCGCCATAATGCGCGACCGTCGCGTTCTCCTGCGGCACGGTGTAATGCTTGGTCAGCACTTCGCCCAGCACGGTGCGCATGGCCTCGCCTTCGCCATTGGTCAGGATCACGATGCCCACGCGCAAATCCGGCAGCAGGATCACCGACGAATACATGCCCGACAGCGTGCCGGTGTGCGCGACCTTCCACGCGCCATCCACGTCGGACAGCCGCCAGCCGTAGCCGTAGGCGGAGAAGTGGCTGTTGTCCCAGTCGCGCATGCGCCGCGACACCGGCATCGGCGTCTGCGCGCTCCACACCGCGCGGCGTTGTTCCGCGCTCAACCAGGTCGATTGCGGGTCCAGCCACATGCCGACCCACTTCAGCATGTCGTTCAAGCTGCAACGGATGCCGCCGGCGGCGAGCATGGTTTCATCCGGCACGTCTTCGCTTTCGCGCTGCGGCTGGTTGCCTTGCCGCGTGCGCGAATGCGGCGTCGCGACGTTGCCGACCTGCGCGCGGCTCCATGCACCGGCCTGGCAGCGCGACAGGCCCAGCGGCGTGAACAATTCATCGCTCACCAGTTGGGCGTAAGGCTTGCCACCCACGGCGGCGGCAACTTCACCGGCCACCACGTACAGGCTGTTGTCGTAGGCGTAACCGCTGCGGAAACCGTATTGCGGCTTCAGATACCGCAGCCCGCGAATGATGTCGGCACGGGTGTATGCGTTCGGCTCGGGCCAGAACATCAAATCGCCGGCGCCGGCGCCGAGGCCGCTGTTGTGGATCAGCAGGTCGCGCACCTGCATGTGCTGCGTGACCCAATCGTCGTGCATGCGGAACTGCGGCAAATGCTTCACCACCGGATCGTCCCACTTCAGCTTGCCCCGATCGACCAGCCGTGCCAGCACGCCGGCGGTCATCGCCTTGCTGTTCGAGGCGATCTTGAACAGCGTTTCGGCATCGACCCTGTCGCCACCGCCGGCCGCCAGTTCGCCCAGCGTCTTCACATGCGCGACCTTGCCGTCCTCGATCACGCCAACGGCCAGACCCGGCAAATGGTAGCGGGCGAAGGCCTGTTCGACCGCGGCGTCGAACCATGTCTGCTCCGGCGCGGCGGCCTGCGCCAGCGGCAGCGGCAGCAACAGCAGGGACAGCAGCAGTCGCTTCATCACGGTCTTCTCCGAACAACGCCGCCGCCGGTTGCCCGGCGGCGGCGTTGCTGTCAACGCGTCACGCACGGCGTCGCATCATTCGAAGCGGTACTCGGCCTGCAGGATGAAGGAACGGCCGCGCGGATCGGCGACGCGCGGCTCCCACGCGGCGCCGGATGCGAAGTCGTTCTGGTGCGCGGTGAAGGGCGGGTCGGTGTCCAGCAGGTTGCGGATGCCGAAGGTGAACTTCGCACCGGGCAAGCCGGTCCAGCTGAGGCTGTAGTTGTAGGTGATGTAGTCGTCAACGTCCGGGTTCCAGTTCGCCGGGATGTAGGTGCCGTTGGCGACGCTGACCGGCTCCTCGTCCTTGTAGCCGGAACGATAGACCTGGGTCAGCGTGTGCGCCCAATCGCCCTTGTTCCAGCCGAAGCTGAGGGTGTGCTTCCACTTCAGCGGCAAGCTGTAGTAGCGCACGTACTCCCCGACCAGGTTGTCGCCGTACTCCAACGTCGCCAGCGCCTTTTCCTGGTAATTGTCGAGGTAGCTGCCGTTGAGGTTGAGCAGCCATTGGCCGCCGGCCAGCTCGCCCTTGAGGTTGACGTCGAGTTCGATGCCGCTCATCAGGCTGCCGCCGGAATTGATGAAGCGCCGGTCGATCTGCGTCACCGTGCCGCTGGAGTCGCGGATCCAGTTCTCGGCGAACAGGTCGTAGTAGGCGATCAGCGTCTCCAGGCTGGGAACCTGGATGGTGTCGGTACGCTCGATTTCCCACCAATCCAGGGTCAGGTTGAAGTTGGCAGTCGGCGCGAACACCACGCCGAAGCTCTTCTGCTCCGACTTTTCCGGCTTCAGGTCGGTCTTGCCGCCGGTGAGGATGTTCGGCTGGATCGCCTCGCAACCGGAGACCGTGGCATCGGCGACGCCGCCGGGACAGGTGGCCGGATCGGCCAGGTCGAAGCCGGTGTACGCGGTTTCGGTGATGCCGCTGAACAGCTTGGTGAACTCGGGCACCTTGAAGCCGGTGCTGTACGCGCCGCGGAACGCCAGCCAGTCCAGCGGCTGCCACTTGAACGAATACTTCGGGTTGGTGGTGCCGCCGAAGCCGCTGTATTCGTCGCGGCGCACGGCGATGGTGACGTCCAGGCTGTCCACCACCGGCAGATAGACTTCCGCATAGACCGCCTTCACGTCGCGGTGCACCTTGGACATGTTGTTGGTCGAATCGAACGGCGCGCCGTAGATGTAGCTGTTGTCGAGGGTGATTCCATCCTTGACCGAGCCGAACTCGAATTCCTCGCGGCGCAGATCGGTGCCGACCGCCGCCTGCACTTCTTCCTTGCCCCACAGGTGAAAGCCGAGGCTGCCGGAGAAAGTGGCGTCGAGCGTGGTGACCGTGGATTCGCCACCATAGAGCTTGACGCCGGCGGCCGATGCCGCCTGCAGCGCGGCGATGCCTTCGGCGCTCTGCGACTGGCCCGGCAGCAGGAACGGGTTGAGCAGGCCGCTGCCCAGCACTTCCTTGAACGCCTGGGTGAAGTAGTAGCCGCTGCCGAGCACGGACTCGGCCCGGCTGGATGCGCGCGACAGGCCGGCGCTGTAGTCCCAGCTGCCGATGGTGCCTTCGAATCCGAGCAGCGCGCGGTAGGCCGTGGTGGTGGTCTTGATCTGGCGTGGCCCGCAGACCTCGCAGCGCCAGCGGTACGCGATCGGGTTTCCGTACACCAGGTTGTCGGTGCCGAAATAATCGGCCAGCGCGTTGTAGATCATGTCGTAGGTATCCTGCGTGTATTCGTTCAGCGGATACCAGGTGGACGGGCCAAGCGCCGACGCCAGGGTCGAGGTGCTGGAAGTGATCTGCTGCGCTTCGAACTGGCGGTTGGACTCCACCTTCGAACCCATGAATTCGGCGAAGAACTGGTGGTTCTCGCCAAGCTTGAAGGTGGCGCGGCCGAGGAACTGCCAGCTTTCCTGCGGCTGCTGCATCACCTGCGCGGCCGGGTAATCCCACGCGCAGGCGTACTTCGAGGCGGCTACGCCCCACAGGTCGTAGGCGTACGGCCCCATCATGTCGCCGCCGCTTTCGCATCCGGAGGCGCCGGGCAGGTTGAGGGTATTGACCACGGTCTGGTTGACGCCACCGGCCGGGTCAACCAAGCTGCCGTTGATCAGGCCGCCGGTCGCATTGGTCACGGAGGCGAACGGCGTACCGCGGGTATCGGGCGACAAGCCGCGGTCGGCCTGGAAGGTATTCGAGAAATCGCGGTCGGACCCCAGCAGGATCTGGTTGCGCTTGTAGTTCAGCGTGCCCCAGGCGTTCCAGCCGTCGCTGTCGAGGTCGCCGATGCCGGCGAGCACGCTGTAGGTGTAGATCTCGCCGCCACCGGCCTGCGGCAGGTCGAACCCGGAGCTGACGGTGATGCCCTGATAGTCGCTGCGGGTGATGAAGTTGATGACGCCACCGATGGCGTCGGTGCCATAGAGGGCCGAAGCACCGTCGCGCAGCACCTCGACGCGTTCGATCGCGGCGAACGGGATCGAGTTCAGATCAACCGCCTGGCCGCGAAGGCCATGGGTGGCGACGCGGCGGCCGTTGAGCAGCACCAGGGTCGCGTCGGCGCCCTGGCCGCGCAGGTTGGCGCCGGACACGCCGTTGTTGCCGCGCAGGTCGCTGGGCGCGATGCCGGCGTTGGCGGACAGGTTGTCCGAGCCGTTGCCGGCGATGTTGAGGAACTGCATCAGCTGTTCGGCCGAGGTGATGCCCTGGGCATCGATCTGCTCGCGCTGGATCACGGTGATCGGCAGCGCGGCCTCGACGTCGGTGCGCTTGATGCGCGAACCGGTGACCTGGACCTTCTCCAGGTTCTGCACCGACGCACTCTCGCCCGACGCGGCGGTTTCCTGCGTGGTGGATTGCGCGTCGAGCGCCGCGGCTTCCGCAGCGACGGAATCGGAATCGTGCGCGAAGCCCACGCCGGGCAGCGCCAGGCCCAGCACGATGGCGGCGGCCAGGCGGCCGTGGCGCGGTGTTTTCTTGCGGATGTACATGGTGGTTTGTCCCCAGTTCGTTTGTTTCGACAGTGGTGGTGGCCGGGTGGTGGTGGCCGGATGGAATGCTGCGGCAGATCGCCCAATCCCTTGGATGACTACTCCAGTTGCACGGACGGCTGCGCCGCCGGCGGCCGGGTCAATGCGTACGGAATGCGCATGCCCCCGGCCTCGAGTTCCGCGCCCTCGCTTTCGATGCCGCGGAAATGGTGGCGCAGCGAACGCAGCGCGCTTTCGCTTTCGCGATCGTCCAGCGGGTAGCCCACCGCGGCCATCGCCAGCGCGATCGATGCCAGGTGGCGCATGCAAAGCAGGGGCTGGCGGGCAGGCGGGCTGCTGCTGGCGTTCATACAGGGGGTCCGTCGCGGAATAACGCTTGTGTAACATGCGCTGAACCGCTGGTCAATAATTTATTCCATTTATCTGTGGTATAAGAAACTAATATTCTCAACCTGCTGCCTACCCACCCTTGCCGTGATGCCCGGCTTGCCGAGAAGTTGTGACTCCATGCGAATCGCCCTGGTCCTGACCCTCCTGTCGCTGCTGGCGCCATCGCCGGCCTCGGCGCGCGAAACGCCGCCGGCACGCGATACCGGGGTGCTGGGCATCCGCAGCGAACAACTGGATCCCGGCTACTGGCTGGCGCGGCTGCCGCAACCGGACCGCGTGGTCCTGTCCCGCGAGGCCATCGCCGCGCAGAACGCGAAGCTGTACGCGGCCGACCCGACCATGCACGACCTGTCGAAGCTGCCGGAGCCGCTGTCCGGCGTGCAGGTGCGCGAATGGGTCGAGGCGCTGCGGCCGTCGTTCGACAAGCCGTTGTTCGACGAACGCGGCCAACCGCTCGACCTCGCGACGCTGTCGGCCGGCGTCGAAACCGGCCTGAACCTGGTCGCCGTCGGCAGGACCGTCGTTCCGCGCTTTGCGCTGGTGGTGCGCCGCGCCGACCTGCGCGCGGTGCCGGACCGCCGGCGCGTGTTCCGCGATCCGGAAGACCACGACATCGACCGCTGGCAGGAGTCGGCGCTGTTTCCCGGCACGCCGGTGGCCATCGTGCACGAAAGCGGCGACGGCCAATGGGCGTTCGTGGTCGCGCCCAACTACGCCGCGTGGGTGGAGAAGCAATACCTTGCCGAGGGCGCGCGCGATGCGGTGCTGGGCTACGGCCGCGAACGGCCGCACATCGTCGTCACCGGCGCCAACGTGCGGACCACCTTCACGCCGGAGCAGCCGCGCGTTTCCTCGCTGCAACTGGACATGGGCCTGAGGCTGCCGCTGCTGGACCGGCCGCCGCGCGAAGCGGTCAACGGCCAGGATGCGTATGCCTCCTACGTGGTCGAACTGCCGGTGCGCGACGCCGACGGCAGGCTGCAGTTCGCGCCGGCGCTGGTGCCGCGCAGCGCCGACGTTTCCGGCGACTACCTGCCGCTGACCCAGGCCAACCTGCTGCGGCAGGGCTTCAAGTTCCTCGGCGAACGCTACGGCTGGGGCCATTCCTACGGCACCCGCGACTGCAGCGGCTTCGTTTCGGAAATCTACCGCAGCTTCGGCGTGCAACTGCCGCGCAACACCAGCGCGCAGGCGGTCAGTCCGGCGCTGAACCGCATCGCCGTGGGCAAGGACGACGACCGCGCCAGGCGCCTGGCGCTGATGCAGGCGACCCTGCCCGGCGACCTGATCTACATTCCCGGCCACGTGATGATGGTGATCGGCCACGAAGACGGCCGCACCTGGGTCATCCACGACACCGCCGGCGCGACGTGGCTGGACGCGGACGGCCAGCGCCTGCACGCCGATCTCAACGGCGTGTCGGTCACGCCGTTCGAGACGATGCTGGCCGGCGGAGAGGCGACCTACGCCGACCGCATCACCAACCTGCAGCGCATTCGGCCGTGACCCGCTCCCGGCTTCCCATCTCCCCATTCCGGTCCCCGATGAAAATCACCGACATCCGCCTGGGCATGTTGCACGTCCCGCTGAAGACGCCGTTCAAGACCGCGCTGCGCAGCGTGGACACCATCGAGGACATCGTGGTGGTCATGCACACCGACGACGGCCGCGTCGGTTATGGCGAAGCGCCGGCGACCGCCGTCATCACCGGCGACACCCACGGTTCGATCATCGAGGCGATCGACAAGATCATCCGCCCGCGCCTGATCGGCGAGGACATCGCCAACCTCAACCGCGTCACCGGCCTGATCCAGTCGTCGATGGAGCGCAACACCAGCGCCAAGGCCGCGGTCGAAATCGCCGTCTATGACCTGTGGGCGCAGTTGTACGACGCGCCGCTGTACAAGCTGCTTGGCGGCGGCGACCCGGTCATCACCACCGACATCACCATCAGCGTGGACTACATCGACAAGATGGTGGCCGATTCGATTTCCGCGGTGGAGCGCGGCTTCGAATCGCTGAAGATCAAGGTCGGCAAGGACATGGGCCTGGACGTGGAACGGGTCAAGGCGATCCACGCCGCGGTCGAAGGCCGCGCCCTGCTGCGCATCGACGCCAACCAGGGCTGGACCGCCAAGCAGGCGGTGATCGCGATGCACCAGCTGGAAGACGCCGGCGTGGAGATGGAACTGCTGGAACAACCGGTGAAGGCGCGCGACATCGACGGCCTGAAATACGTCACCGACCGCGTGCACACGCCGGTGATGGCCGACGAAAGCGTGTTCGGCCCGGCCGAGGTGGTTGACCTGATCAAGCTGCGCGCCGCCGACATCATCAACATCAAGCTGATGAAGACCGGCGGCCTGTCCAATGCGATCCGCATCGCCGACATCGCCGCGCTGTACGGCATGGACTGCATGATCGGCTGCATGCTGGAAAGCAGCATCAGCGTGGCCGCGGCGGCGCATCTGGGCGTGGCCAAGGCCGGCGCGATCACGATGGCCGACCTGGACGGGCCTTCGCTGGGCCAGTACAACCCGGTCGAGGGCGGCGTGGTCTTCGACGAATCGGAAATCAGCATCAGCGACGCGCCGGGGCTGGGCATCCGCGAGATCCGGGGACTGGAGATGCTGCCCCGATGAACGCCATTGTTCGCCGTTCCCGCGAAAACGGGAACGACGAACGGAAACAAGAACCGCACCGACACCGACACTTACAATATCGATCGACAGAAATGGCGCGCGGAGACCAGGACAAGACCATGCCCCCGCTGCTGCGCATCCGCTCCCGGCGCGACCAGATGTCGGCGATCGAACGCCGCATCGCCGACTTCATCCTCGACAATGCCGTGTTGCTGCGCGACTACTCCTCGCAGCAACTGGCCAGCGCGCTGGGCGTCAGCCAGTCCAGCGTGGTCAAGTTCAGCCAGAAGTTCGGCTTCAAGGGCTATCCCGACCTCAAGTACACCATCGGCGAGGCGGTCGCGCGCGGCAACGGCCAGCCGCTGGCAGCAGCTCCCGCGGACACGCCCGCTGATGCCTACACCCGGCTGCATGAGGACCTGCGCCGCAGCAAGGTCGCCGCCGAAGAGGAAACCGCGCTGCTCAATCCGCGCGAACGCATCGAACCGATCGTCGAGATGATCGATCGCGCCGGCAAGGTCTTCGTCTGCGGATTGGGCGACGACGGCATCTTCGCCCGCGAATTCGCCATGCGCCTGTCGCTGCTGGGCATGCTGACCGTGCACCACGCCGACGCGATCCTGATGATGGCCAACCTGTCGGCCGTGCGCGAGGGCGACATACTGTTGCTGTTTTCCGAATTCGGCCAGTTGCCGCCGTTGTCGCAGATCAGCCGACAGTTCCAGCACGGCGGCGGCAAGGTGGTATCGATCACCCGCCACACCGCCAACCCGCTGCGGGCGCACGCCGATGCCGCACTGGTGGTTTCCGCGCACGATCCGGCTGCACACGTGGCGCAATTGCTGTACCGTTCCTCGCTGCAATACCTGCTGGATTTCCTGTTCGTGCTGTTGTGCCACGCCAACACCGACCGGCAAAGCCAGTTGAACATCAACCTGGAACGCATCCAGCACCTGCTGGAATCCTGAGAGACCATGAAGAAGACGGTGGTTGCCTTTCTTTCGCTGTTCGCCGCATTGTTGAACGCACCGTTCGCGCACGCCGGCCCCACGCTGCCATGGGCCGATGCCGAACAGATGGTGGTGGTGGTCGTGCCCGACTGGAACGCCAGCACCGGCACGCTGCGCCGGTACGAGCGCACACGCGACGGCTGGCGGCTGGCCGACCACGAAACCGGCATCGTCGTTGGCCGCAGCGGCGTGGCCTGGGGCTTGGGCCTGCACCCGCAACAAGCCGATGGCCCGCAGAAGGCCGAAGGCGATGGCCGCGCACCGGCCGGCGTGTTCGCGCTGGGCGAAGCTTTCGGCTATGCGAAGGACGTCGGGACCAAACTGCCGTACCTGGCATTGAACGAATCGCAGTACTGCATCGACGTCACCGATTCGCCGCTGTACAACCGGATCGTCGATGCCGCGGAAGTCGGCGCGGACGCGGTGAAAGGTTCGACCGAGCCGATGCGCCGCGACATCCATGCAGATGGCGACGATGCCTATCGCGAAGGCTTCGTGATCCGCCAGAACCCGGGCAATGTTGCCGGCAAGGGCAGTTGCGTGTTCGCCCACCTGTGGAAATCGCCGATCACGCCAACGGCCGGCTGCACCGCGATGGATGCAAAAACCATGAGCCGCATGCTGGCCTGGCTGGACCCGAAGAAGCACCCGGCGTTCGTGTTGCTGCCGCAGGCCGAATACGATCGCCTGAAGCACGAATGGCGTTTGCCTTGATGTCGCCTCGCTCATCATTCCAATAGGGACCCCACTGCATGTCCACCACCACCCGCGTCCTGCTTGCCCTGCTGCTGGGCGCCGTCATCGGCATGATCCTGTCGTTCTGGAACCCGGACACCGCCGCCACCGTTGCCGGCATCGTGCAGCCGGTCGGCAAACTGTGGTTGAACGCCCTGCAGATGACCGTGGTGCCGCTGGTCGCAGCATTGGTGGTGCTGGGCGTCAATTCCGCCACCGATGCGGTCGCCTCCGGGCGCATCGCCCGCGACGCGCTGGTGGTGTTCGCGCTGCTGCTGACGCTGGCGGCGACCTTCGCCGCGTTCGCCGCGCCGGCGCTGCTCTCGCTGCTGCCGCGCGATGAAGCCTCGATGGCCGCGTTCCGCTCGGCGCTGTCGCCGGTGCAAGCGCCTGTCGGCACGGCTGCCGGCCTGGGCGCGGCCATCGTCGCGATCATCCCGTCCAATGCGATCGCCGCTGCTGCCAACGCGGCCATGCTGCCGCTGGTCACTTTCGCGATCATCTTCGGCTTTGCGCTGAGCCGGATCGAGCACGAACGTCGCGCGCGCATGCTCGACTTCATCCAGACCATCGCCGACACCATGATCGTGATCGTGCGCTGGGTGCTGTGGGTGGCGCCGCTGGGCGTGTTCACGCTGGCGCTGGTGGTATGCGCGCAGGTCGGCTGGAAGGTGCTGGGCGCGCTGGCCAGCTACATCGTCGTGCTGTGCATCATGTACGTGGCGGTGACGCTGTTGCTGTACGTCGTGGCGCGGGTATTCGGCGGCGAACCGTTCCGCCGCTTCGCCAGCGCGATCCTGCCGGCGCAGGTGGTCGCGGTCAGCACGCAGTCCTCGCTGGCCTCGCTGCCGGCGATGATCGACAGCGCGCGCGCGCGCCTGGGCTATCCGTTGCAGGTGACCTCGCTGGTGCTGCCGATGGCGGTGTCGCTGTTCCGCATCACCAGCCCGGTGCAGTACATGGGCGTGGCCTTCTTCATCGCCTGGCTGTACGGCATCGACATCGGCGCGGCGCACGTGGCCGCCGGCATCGCGATGTCGGTGATCATCAGCATGGGCTCGGTGGGCCTGCCCGGCCAGGCGATCTTCATGACCACCAACCTGCCGGTGACCCAGGCGATGGCGCTGCCGCTGGAACCGCTGGGCGTGCTGCTGGCGGTGGATACGCTGCCGGACGTGTTCGCCACGCTGGGCAACGTCAGCGGCGATCTGACCGCGACCAGCGTGGTGGCCAAGCGCAATCCCGGCACCGATTGATACGCCCCTGGATGCGCGAACGGCCCGGTTTTCCGGGCCGTCGTTTTCCGTTCGATTGACGCCTTGCGCGAATCAGGCCGCGAACAAGGCCTTCATCTTCTTCATCGCATTGGCTTCGATCTGGCGGATGCGCTCGGCGGAGACGCCGTATTCGTCGGCCAGTTCCTGCAAGGTGATCTTGCTGTCGGCGTCCAGCCAACGGCGCTTGATGATGTCACGCGAACGCTGATCCAGCCTGGCCAACCCCTCGCGCAGCAGTTCCAGCTGATCGGCCTCGCTGTCGGCGCGCTCGTAGGCCTGCGACGGGTCTTCGCCCTCGGCGGCCAGATAGGCCACCGGCGACGGCGGCGCGCGGTCGTCGTCCTCGCCTTCGGGCGCGTCGAAGCCGATGTCGCGGCCGGACAGGCGCGATTCCATTTCCAGCACTTCGCGTTCGGAGACGTTGAGATCCTTCGCCACCGCGCTGACTTCCTCGGCGTTCAACCAGCCCAGGCGGGTCTTCGACTTGCGCAGGTTGAAGAACAGCTTGCGCTGCGCCTTGGTCGTGGCGACCTTGACGATGCGCCAGTTCTTCAGGATGAACTCGTGCATCTCGGCGCGGATCCAGTGCACGGCAAAGGACACCAGGCGCACGCCCATGTCCGGGTCGAAGCGCTTGACCGCCTTCATCAGGCCGATGTTGCCTTCCTGGATCAGGTCGCCCAGTTGCAGGCCGTAGCCGCTGTAACCGCGGGCCACGTGCACGACGAAGCGCAGGTGCGAATGCACCAGTTCGCGCGCCGCATCCAGGTCTTCGTGGTCGCGGAAGCGGTGGGCCAGCGCCCGTTCCTCGTCGGCGGCCAGCACGGGGATCTGGTGCACGGCACCGATGTAGGCGTCGAGCGAACCCAACGCGCTGGGGACCTTCCCTGCCAAGACGGGGAGATTGTTGGCCACCAGGGCGGTGGCAGTGGAATTCTGGCTCATGGTCGGGATATTAGCAGTGTGCGGGTTCGACTGCTAACGCGGGTGGAAGTTTCCGGTTTCTGCGTCTTTCGGTTGCGCCGGAAGCACCGCCGATGTCGGCATTGTCCGGGCTGGCAAGCGACGTGCGGGCCAACCCGAATTCCTTCCATTTCAATTACTTGGGAGATCCCCCGTCGCGCATCTGCTCCCGCGCTTCGGACAGGGCCTTCAATGCATCGGCCTGCAGGATCCGCACATGCTGCGGGTCGTCGGTGGCGATCACGCCCTGGCTGCGCAGCCTGGTGAAGCAGCGGCTCACGGTTTCGACGGTCAAGCCCAGGTAGTCGGCCATGTCGGCGCGGGTCATCGGCAGGAACACGCTGGCGGCGGCGTGGCCCTGGCGCTTGCGTCGCGCGGCCATGTCCAGCAGGAAGCCGGCCAGGCGTTCGACCGGGGTCATCCGCGCCAGCGACATCAGGTTGTTGCGGGTGTCGTCCAGTTCGGCGCAGGCGCGGCTGAGCAGTTCGCGTTCCAGTTCGGGGAAGCGGTCGCACAGTTCGCGCATGTCCTGCGAGCCGAACACGCACAGCACGCTGTCCTGGATGGCCTCGATCGAATGCCGATAGCGGGCCGCGCCGCTGAAGCCGATGTAATCGCCCGGCATCAGGAAGCCGGCCACCAGCCGGCGGCCATCGGGCAACAGGCGGATGCGGCGCAACGCGCCGGAGGTCACCGTGAACACGTGGCGGCGTTCATCGCCTTCGCGCACCAGCATGCGCCCGGCCGCCACGGCGACTTCGCCGACATGCTCTTCCAGGGCGTCGGCTTCTTCCTGCCCCAGCGCGCTGCACACCGAAAGGTGCCACACCGTGCAATGGCTGCAGGCGGAGTCGCCGGAACAGGCCGGCAGCGGGGCGGCAGTGCTGGTGCGGGTGGGCAGGATGCGCACGCTCAAGGTTCGGCCTCCACGGCGTTCAGCCATTGGGCCATGATACGCGGGGGCGGCCGCCCTCCGGTAATGCCGGTTACCGCCTGCGCGCACGCCACAGGACCGAAAATCGGATATGATGGTCGGCTTGCAGGCGCTCGTCCGTTTCCCTGTGGCGGTCGCGCCGGACCCGTTCCGCGGGTTCTGGCCGGTTCCCTCCGACGCCTTTCGCCCTGCATGGCGGCGCCTTTACGGCTTCGCTACCTTTGCCTGTTAGCGCGGTTCATCGGGAACGCTTCGGGTTTGCACTTTCGCCCCACGCCGGGAACTCGCGCGCGTTTGCACGTGCGCGGTTTGCGGTTGGCGCGTTTCAACCGGAAGCATTGCCAATGTCATTCGAACAACTCGGGCTGACGCCCGCCCTGCTGCGTGCCCTGTCCGAACAAGGCTACGACACCCCCACCCCGATCCAGCGCGAAGCCATCCCGCTGGCGCTGGCCGGCCGCGACCTGCTGGCCGGCGCGCAGACCGGCACCGGCAAGACCGCCGCGTTCGGCCTGCCGCTGCTGCAGCACCTGTCGGCCAGGCCCAACCCCACGCACAAGCCGCGCGCGCTGGTGCTCACGCCCACCCGCGAGCTGGCCGTGCAGGTGCACGAAAGCCTGCGCGACTACGGCAAGCACCTGCGCGTGCCGGCCACCACCATCTATGGCGGCGTCGGCATGGGCAACCAGTTGCAGGCGCTGCGCCGTGGCGTGGATCTGGTGATCGCCTGCCCGGGCCGCCTGATCGACCATATCGAACGTCGCAGCGTTGACCTGTCCGGCATCGAGGTGCTGGTGCTGGACGAGGCCGACCGCATGCTCGACATGGGCTTCCTGCCGTCGATCAAGCGCATCCTGGCCAAGCTACCGAAGCAGAACCGCCAGACCTTGCTGTTTTCCGCCACCTTCGCCGAGCCGATCAAGCAACTGGCGCTGGAATTCATGCGCGGCCCGGTCGAAGTGATGGTAACGCCGCAAAATACCGTGGCTGAGACCATCGCCCATCGCGTGCACCCGGTCGATGGCGGACGCAAGCGCGAACTGCTGCTGCATCTGCTGGCGCAGGACAGCCGCGTGCAGACGCTGGTGTTCGCTCGCACCAAGCACGGCAGCGACAAGCTGGCGTTCTTCCTGGAAAAATCCGGCATCAAGGCCGCCGCGATCCACGGCAACAAGAGCCAGGGCCAGCGCCAGCGCGCACTCAACGACTTCAAGGCCGGCAAGGTGCCGGTATTGGTCGCCACCGACATCGCCGCGCGCGGCATCGACATCGACCAGTTGCCGAAGGTCATCAACTACGACCTGCCGATGGTGGCCGAGGACTACGTGCACCGCATCGGCCGCACCGGCCGCAACGGCTCGCAAGGCGAAGCGATCTCGCTGGTCGCGCAGGACGAAGCCAAATACCTGCGCGCGATCGTGCGCCTGCTGAAGCAGGACATGGAAATCCGCGACGTGCCCGGCTTCGAACCCTACGAACCGATCCGCTGGGGCAACAGCGCCCCCGGCAAGGCCGAACAACCCGGCGGCGACCGCGCACCCCGCCGCCCCGGCGGCAACCGCCCGGCGGGCAATCGCCCCGGCGGCAACCACGCCGGCAAACCCCGTCGCCCGCACGCTGGCGCGCCGCGCCATGGCCATGCCGGCGCGAACGCCGGCAAACCCCGCAACCCGGCGCGGCAGCGCGTGGAACGTTGAGAAAGGCCTGAATACCCGTCATTGCCGCGCGCACGCGGCGCGGCGGACAATGTGCGCATGGACATCTTCAAGATTTTCACCCTGGAGGCCGCGCACCGCCTGCCCAACGTGCCGGAAGGGCACAAGTGCGCGCGCCTGCACGGGCATTCGTTCCGCGTCGAGCTGCACGTCAGCGGCGAGATCGACCCGCACACCGGCTGGGTGATGGATTTCGCCGAACTCAAAGCCGCGTTCGCGCCGGTGTTCGCGCGGCTGGACCACCATTACCTCAACGACATCCCCGGCCTGGAAAACCCCACCAGCGAGCGCATCGCCGTGTGGATCTGGGAACAGTTGAAGCCTGGCCTGCCGCTGCTGAGCGAAGTGGTGGTGCACGAAACCTGCACCGCCGGCAGCCGTTACCGGGGGGCGTGAGCGCGCCCGCAACTCCTTGATTCTGAACAGGCAGCTACCGTTCGTCGGACAACCATACGCCACTTGTTGCATTGCAGCAGAAAGCGGCCTATGCTGCACCGCAATACAGAGGTGGTCCTCTTCAACTACGGGAGTTACAACAATGTCCGCTCAATTCACCAACCAGTTCAGCACCTACACCCACCAGTTCGCCGCCGCCGCCTCGCGCGCCAACCGCCTGGCGCTGGAAAGCGCCGAAAGCCTGTTCGGCGTGCAGCTGAAGACCTTCGAAAAGAACGTCGATGCGACCACTGCCTATCTGGAAGAACTGGCCGAAGTCCGCGACCTCGAAGCCTACAAGACCCTGTGGCCGAAGGGCGTGCAGGTTGCCAAGGACAACGCCGAGCGCCTGATCGCCGCCGGCCAGGAAGCCTTCGGCGTCACCCTGAAGACCAGCGAAGCCTTCGGCCAGCTGGCCAAGAGCCAGTTCGAAAGCGCCCAGGACACCGTTCAGGCCACCGTTGCCAAGGTGACCAAGGCCGCCAAGGCCCGCTGATCCGCTTCAAGGCTTCAACGCTGCAAAAGAGATTTGCGCGGAATCCCTCCCTCCGCGCAATCGCCCCGGCAGGAACCCCCTCCCCCTGCCGGGGTTTTTTGTGTCCGGAATTCGGGAAAAGCGTGTCGCCTTTGTTCGTCATTGCCATGACGGCAAATGCAAATGCCGCCAACGGTCTTCTTCCGCCGCCGCGTGCGGCAGCCGCCCCCAGCACGGCACCGGCAACCGAGATTGCAGGATCGCGAAGTTCTCGTCGATCCGCGCCATCGCCGGGTCCACCTCGCTGGCGATCCAGCCCACCAGTTCGCAACCGTCGGCGGCGATCGCGCGTGCGCTGAGCCGCGCATGATTCACGCAGCCCAGGCGCAGACCGACCACCAGCACCACCGGCAGGCGCAAGGCGTGCACCAGATCGGCCTGATCCAGCGTGGCCGACAGCGGCGCGGCCCAGCCGCCAACGCCTTCGACCACCACCACGTCGGCGCTGGCTCGCAGGCGCGCATGTGCGGCACGCAAGGTTTCAAGTCCGATATCCACACCGGCCTCGCGCGCGGCGATTTCCGGCGCAACCGGCAACGGCAACGCATACGGGTTGAGATCGGCATAGTCGGGCAGCGGCGCGCTGGCAGCCTGCAAGGCCAGCGCATCGTCGTTGCGCCAGCCCTGCGCGGTGTCGGGGCAGCCGCTGGCGACCGGCTTCATGCCCGTCGCCCGCAGGCCACGCGCGCGCAAGCCGTGCAGCAAGGCCACGCTGGCCACGGTCTTGCCCGCGCCGGTGTCGGTACCGGTGACGTAAATGCCCGAAGCCTTCATCCGCCTTACACTGTGGGAATGTTCACTTCGCAAAGTCTAAACGGCAGCAAGCCGGAACAATACGCGCAACTGGCCGCACAGGCGCGCGCGCTGCTGCACGGCGAATCCGACCGCATCGCCAACGCGGCCAACCTGTCGGCGCTGGTTTTCCACGCGCTGCCGCAACTCAACTGGGTGGGCTTCTATTTCTTCGATGGGCGCGAACTGGTGGTCGGCCCGTTCCAGGGCCAACCGGCCTGCGTGCGCATCGCGCTGGACAAGGGCGTCTGCGGCGCGGCGGCGCGCACGCGGCAAACCCAGCGCGTGGCCGACGTCGAAGCCTTCCCCGGCCACATCGCCTGCGATGCGGCCTCGCGTTCGGAACTGGTGGTGCCGCTGCTGCGCGATGGCGAACTGCTCGGCGTGTTCGACCTGGACAGCCCCGTGCCCGATCGCTTCGACGCCGACGACCAGCACGGGCTGGAGACCCTCGCCGCCCTCTACGTGGAATCGTTGCGATGAGCACCGACAAACTGCTCAACATCGGCCCTCGCTCCGCCGCGTGGCTGCGCCAGGTGGGGCTGCGCACGGTCGAGGACGTGGCCGCGATCGGCGCGGTCGCCGCCTACGTCAAGGTCAAGCGCGCCGGCTTCCGCCCCAGCCGCAACCTGCTGTACTCGCTGGAAGGCGCGCTGATCGGCTGCCACTGGCAACAACTGCCCGACGACCGCCGCGCGCAATTGCTGGCGGAACTGGAAACCGCCGAAGCGCAACTGCCGCCGCCGCGTGGCCGGCCAGCGGCGGCACCGGTTACCGTCACGATGCACGACGAAGGCGGCGAGATGCCTGCGCCGGATCATTTCGATGCGGCCGAAGACGACGAAGGCTGAACCTACATCGACACGTCACCGGAAACGGAAAGGAGACACTGATCATGCGTGCAGCAGCATTGGCGGTTTTGTTGTCGGCCTTGATTCAACCGGGATTTGCCGGGCAACCGGCCTCGCAAACCCCGCCACCTCTCCCGGAATCCGAATTCCGGCAACAGATGATGCTGGGCGACGTCAAGCAGGTGATGTATTTCGACGCCGACGGCGTGCGGCTCGACTACGACGCCTTTATCGCGAAAGTCATCGGCCAGCACGCCGCCTTCGACAAGCAGATCGCCTCCGACAAGACCACGGCCACGCTGAAGATCAGCGACAAGAAGGCGGAGACGACCGCCGCCAAACCCAGGAACGCCGCACTGGCGATTCCCGTGGCCAGCCCCGTGCCGGCGCTGGAACACGCTGATCTTTCCGGCAGGAAGTACGACCTGGGCAATGGCAAGCAGTATTCGCTGCTTTCGTTCTACTTCTCCGAATGCGCGCCGTGCATCATGGAAATCCCCGAACTCAATGCATTGAAAGCGCAGGCGCCGGATCTGCAGGTCATTTCCATCACTTTTGACGACAAGACCACGGCGGAAAAATTCGTCAAGGAACGCGGCCTGCAATGGCCGGTGGTCAGCGACGCACAGGATTTCATCGACGTGCTCGGCGTGAAAACGTATCCCACCCTGGTCGCAGTGTCACCGGAAGGCCGGCTCATGGGCGCGCGTTCTTCCTATACCCTGAACGGCGACGAAGGCAAGCAACTGGCCGAGATCAAGGACTGGTTGGCTTCGCTGGGCGCGTTGTGATGGTCCACGGCGTGGCGTGGCGCAGGGCTCACCAACGGGTTTCGGGGGTTGCGCGCGGTTGGCCGCGCAGCCAGCCGAACAGCGAAGACTTCAGCGGAACATCCCGGGCAGGAAGCTGTGCCACTTGCCGTTGCGCGCGCGCGGCAGGCTGACGCCATCGCTTTCGCCGCCACCGCCGGTGGTCTGGCTGCGTGCGGCGGGCGTGGCCGGCTTGGCGTACTTGTTGCGCACCGGCGTGGCCGGGCGCGGCGGAGCCGGCGTGTTGCCGTCGGTGACGATGGCCGCGACTTCCTCCTGCGGGCAGGCGCCACCATTGGCCGGCTGCTCGTCCAGCGCAGTGCGGGCCAGCAGCGGGACGCTGGCGCAGGCCAGCAACAGCGCAAGCGCGAGGCACGAAACAGGGCGTTGGCGGAACATGGCAGCTCCAACAGGGGGGGACGCGGAATCCCCGACTATATCGCAATTCCTCCCTGCCACAGGACAGCCGCCGGCATAATGCCCGCATGAACGGGGAACGCGAACTGCTGCAACGCCTGCAAGCCGGTCCGGCCACCGGCGACGCGCTGGCCGCCGCCAGTGGTCTGACCCGCGCGGCGATCTGGAAGCGGATCGAGGCGCTGCGCCAGGCCGGCATCGGCATCGACGCGCAACCAGGTCGCGGCTACGCGCTGGCGCAGCCGCTGGACTGGCTGGATGCCGACGCCATCCTGGTCGCGCTGGACCCGGCGCAGCGCGCGCGACTGGCCGGGCTGGACGTGGCCTGGGTGCTGGATTCGACCAACAGCGAACTGCTGCGCCGCGACACGCCGACCAGCGGCTGCGCGGTGTTGCTGGCCGAATGCCAGACCGGCGGGCGCGGGCGGCGTGGACGCAGTTGGGCCTCGCCGCTGGCCGCGCACCTGTACCTGTCGCTGGCGCGGCAGTTTTCCGGCGGGCTGGCGCGGCTGGGCGGCCTGAGCCTGGCAGCAGGCATCGCCGTGGCGGAGGCGCTGCATGATTGCGGCTTCGGGCAAGTGCGCTTGAAATGGCCGAACGACCTCGTCGTGGGCAACCGCAAGCTCGGCGGCCTGCTGGTCGAAGGCGGCGGCAACGCGGTACTCAGTTGCACGGCCGACCCGGTGCGTGCGGTGATCGGCATCGGCGTCAACGTGCGCATGCCGGCGGCCTTCGCCGCCGCCATCGACCAACCGTGGCTTGACCTGCAAGCGCTTTCCGCACGACCGCCCTCGCGCAATGCGCTGGCGGCGGCGCTGTTGTCGAAGTTGTTGCCGGCGCTGGAGGATTTCGATGCGCAAGGCCTGGCCCCGTTCCTGCCCCGCTACGCCGCGCTGGACGCGCTGGCCGGCCGCGAAATCGACGTGCATGTCGGCGACGGCGTGCGCCACGGCATCGCCGTCGGCATCGCCGAAGACGGCGCGCTGCGGGTGCGCTTCGATGATGGCGAACGCCGCATCCATGCCGGCGAAGTCAGCGTGAGGGCGACATGAGCCGTTGGCTGTTCGACCTGGGCAATTCGCGGCTCAAATGCGCACCGCTGCACGACGATGGCCGCTTCGGCGAAGTGCGTGCGCTGGCCCACGGCGAAGCGGCCTTCATCGAAACCCTGCACGCGCTGCTGCCGGTGCAGGCGGATGTGGCGTGCCTGTCCAGCGTGGCCTCGCCGGCCCTGACCGCGGCGGTGCGCGATGCATTGCTGGCGCGTTTCCGCGTGCTGTCGTTCGCGCGTACCCAGCCGGCGCTGGCCGGCGTGCGGATTGCCTATGCCGAACCGGAAAAATTCGGCGTGGATCGTTTCCTCGCCCTGCTGGCGGCGCGCGCGCGCGGCAGGCAGGCATGGCTGATTGCCGGCGTCGGCACCGCACTGACGCTGGACCTTCTGGATGCCGATGGCCTGCACCACGGCGGCCGCATCGCGCCGTCGCCGCGATTGATGCGCGAAGCACTGCACCGCGCCGCCGCGCAATTGCCGGCCAGTGGTGGCGAATACGTCGAATTCGCCACGGACACCGCCGATGCGTCGGCTTCAGGCTGCGACGGTGCGGCGCTGGCGCTGATCGAACGCAGCCTTCATCAAGCCCGCGAACGCCTTGGCAACACACCAACATTGCTGCTGCACGGCGGCGGCAGCGATGACTTGCGTGCGTTGCTGCCGCAGGCCACCTTCGCCCCGTCGCTGGTGCTGGAAGGACTGGCCGCATGGACGCGCGCGGGCCATGCGGGGACGACATAGAATCCCCGCATGCTGATTCGTGCCCTGATCGTCCTGCTTGTCGTCCTGAACCTGGGCATGGCCGCCTGGTGGATGTCGCGCCCGGCACCGCCGCCGCCCGCGCCGCCCGCGCAGCCGCAAGGTGTTGCCCGCCTGCAATTGCTGGCCGAAGCGCCGATCGTGCCGACAACCGCACCGGTTGAACCCCCTGCCCCGCCGCCGTCCGAGCCGGCACCGGCAACCGAAACCGCAACACCCGCAACTGCAATCGCATCTGCGTCCACGCCGGAAAAACCCGCCACACCGCCGCCGCAATGCTTCAGCCTTGGCCCTTTTGCCGACGCCGACGCCACGCGCAAGGCCATTGCCGCGCTCACCGGTGCGCGCGGCAAGGTGCGCGAAGCCAAGGGCAGCAGCAGCGGCAACTACAGCGTCTATCTGCCGCCGGCCGCCAGCCGCGACGAAGCGCAGGCACTGGCCAAGCGCATCGGCGATGCCGGCTTCGACGATTTCCTGATCGTACGCGACAACGACATGGCCAACGGCATTGCCTTGGGTGTGTACCGCAGCCCCGAAGGCGCGCAACGCCGCCAGGCCGCACTGCTGGCCGCTGGTTTCCCCGCGCAAATCCGCGAACCGGCCACTTCCGCCCCCTCGCAATGGTGGGCCGACATCACCGGCGCCCCCGGCCAGAATGCCGCACAGGCACGCGCCAAGGCCGGCGCCGCGCAATCACGGGCGCTGGACTGCGCCACACTGCGTTAGGCTCGAGCTGCGCTAGAATCGCGCCGCACGCCGCTTTAGCTCAGTTGGTAGAGCAACTGATTTGTAATCAGTAGGTCGTCCGTTCGAGTCGGACAAGCGGCACCATCGGCCCATCCAGCGCACATTCGACAGCCGCGGCTCAGCGTGCCGGGTCGGCAGTTGCTGTTGCACATCGAACGCCTCGGAGAGTGCCATCGCCATCATCGCGGCGACAAGCCGCGCCCGGTCGCCCTTGGCGCGGAGCGCGCGCACGACGAAGCGCGACCCGACCGCGGGCCGCAAGTCGGCGGGAACAAGGAAACGGGCGAACAGGCCGGAAGGTCGCGCGATGAGGCAGGGCTTTGGCGGATCGATACCCGAAACGATACCCAAGGGGGTGCCGATTTCGGTTCGGGTTTTTTCCGCCTCCGGCCTTGCGGGCCGGGCCTTCCGGGGAAAAGTGGAGCGGGTGAAGGGAATCGAACCCTCGTCAGTAGCTTGGGAAGCTACAGCTCTACCATTGAGCTACACCCGCGCAGCAGGCGGATTCTAGCCGGATTGCGGGGTTTCGTCACAGGCTTGGCGCGAGGGCGACCTTGATGCGCTAATCGCGCATCAAGGTCGATTTGCCGAACAGGCTTTCGACCAGGTCAACCACCAGTTCTGCCGTCTGGTTGTGATTGTCCAGCACCGGGTTGAGTTCGACGATGTCCAGCGAGGCCATGCGCCCGCTGTCGGCGATCATTTCCATCACCAGTTGCGCCTCGCGGTAGTTGACGCCGCCGGGCACGGTGGTGCCCACGCCGGGCGCGATGCTCGGATCGAGGAAGTCCACGTCGAAGCTGACGTGCAGGTGGGTGTTTTCGTCGATGCCCTGCAGCACGGCCAGCAGGGTCTGCTTCATGCCGTTCTCGTCGATGTAGCGCATGTCATAGACGTCGATGCCGTGCTGCTTGACCAGTCGCTTTTCTTCCGGGTCAACCGAGCGGATGCCGATCTGGCGGATTTGCGCAGGCGACATCGCCGGCGATTCGCCATCCAGTTGGGTCAGCACGTCCGGGCCCAGGCCGCACAGACAGGCGACCGGCATGCCGTGGATATTGCCCGACGGCGTGACCGTGCTGGTGTTGAAATCCGAATGCGCATCCAGCCACAGCACGCGCAACTGCTTGCCGTTGTTGCGGCAATGCTGCGCGACGGCGGTGATCGAGCCCATCGCCAGGCAATGGTCCCCGCCGAGCATGATCGGCAAGCGGCCGTGGCGCAGCTCGGTGGACACCGCTTGCAACACGCCGCGATTCCACGCGACGACCTGATCCAGGTGGCGATAACCGTCTTGCGGCGGCAGCCATGGGTTGGCCGGGCCATCGACGTTGCCGACATCGCGCACTTGCACGCCGCGCGCGCTCAGCGCCTCGCCCAGGCCGGCGATGCGCAAGGCTTCCGGCCCCATGCGTGCGCCGCGATGGCCGGCGCCAATATCGGTGGGCACGCCGATCAGGGAAACAGACGGGAAAATTCGGCTCATTGCAGTCACGCGCCATGCAAAGCGCGACAGTCTAGCCGCGCCCGCCGAGCGCGGCTGTCGCGTCGCAACAATGCAGCGAGAGCCTCACGGCGACGTCACGCCCAACTGGTCCAGCAGAAAGGCGTAGTACTCCGCCGTTTCGCGATAACGGCGGAAGCGGCCGGACTTGCCGCCGTGGCCGGCATCCATGTTGGTGCGGAACACGACCGGGAACTTGCCGGTGTTCACGTCGCGCAGCTTCGCCACGTACTTGGCCGGCTCCCAATACTGCACCTGCGAATCCCACAGGCCGGTGCCGACGAACATCGCCGGGTATGCCTTCGCCGCCAGGTTGTCGTAGGGCGAATACGACAGCATGTAGTCGTAGTACTTCTTCTGTTCCGGGTTGCCCCACTCGTCGTATTCGTTGGTGGTCAACGGGATCGACGCATCGAGCATCGTCGTCACCACATCGACGAACGGCACCTGCGAAACGATGGCGCGGTATTTTTCCGGCGCGATGTTCGCCACCGCGCCCATCAGCAGGCCACCGGCGCTGCCGCCCATCGCGGCGACGCGGTCCTTCGCCGCATAGCCCTGGGCGACCAATGCGTCGGTGACATCGACGAAATCGGTGAAGGTGTTCTTCTTCTTCAGCAGCTTGCCGTCTTCGTACCACGACCGGCCCAGCTCCTGCCCGCCGCGGATATGGGCGATGGCATAGACCATGCCGCGATCCAGCAGACTGACCGTGGTCGCGCTGAAATACGGGTCCATCGACATGCCGTAGCTGCCGTAGCCGTATTGCAGCAGCGCGGCGGTGCCGTTCTTCTCGAAACCCTTGCGATACACCAGCGATACCGGCACCTTGGCGCCATCGCGCGCGGTGACCCACAACCGCTCGGTGGCGTACTGCGAGGGATCGTAGCCGGGCACCGGCTGCTGCTTCAGCAGGCGGCGTTCGCCGGTGACCACGTTCAGTTCGTAGGTGGTCGCCGGCGTGGTCAGCGAGGTGTATGAATAGCGCAGCCACGGCGTGTCGGTTTCCGGCGTGGCGTCCGAACCCATCGCATACGCCGGCTCGTCGGCGTCGATGTAGCCCTGGCTGCCGTCCTTGTCCAACAGGCGGATGCGCGAAAGCCCGTCGGAGCGTTCTTCGATGGCGGCGAAATCCTTGAACAGGTCGATGCCTTCGATGAATACCTTGTCGTCGTGCGCCACCCAATCCTTCCACTGCTTGCGCGAGGTCGCGCCCTCCGGCGCGACGACGACCTTGAAGTTCTTCGCGCCATCGGCATTGGTGCGAATCACCCACCGGCCATCGAAATGGTCGGCGTCGTATTCGAGATCGCGCTCGCGCGGCGCCAGCACGGCGAATTTTTCCGGATTGGCGGCCGGCGCGTAGCGGTATTCGTTGGACACGGTGCTGTCCAGGCCGATGACGATGTACCGGTCGTCGCGGGTGCGGCCGATACCCATGTAGAAGCTGTCGTCTTCTTCCTCGTAAACCAGCACGTCGCCGGTGGCCGGCGTACCCAGCACGTGTTTCTTCACGCGCACGCTGAGCAGGGTTTCCGGGTCCTTCTCGACGTAGAACAGGGTCCGGTTGTCGTCGGCCCAGACCAGGTTGGGTTCGACGTTGGCGATGGCGTCGGGCAGGATTTCACCGGTTTCCAGATTCTTGAAACGCACGGTGTACTGGCGGCGGCCGTTGTCGTCGTCCGCGTAGGCAAGCATCCGGTTGTCCGGGCTGACTTCGTAATCGCCCACGCTGTAATAGTCATGGCCTGCGGCCAGCGCATTGACGTCCAGCAGCACTTGTTCGTCGGCGAAATCGCCGGCGGCGTTGGCCTGCTGGATGGTCAGCGCATCGACGCCGGCGCGGTCGCGGCGGCGGGCGTGGATCGGGTAATCCTTGCCGGTTGCGTAGCGCGCGTAATACCACCAGCCGCGATCGCGGTACGGCACGCTGGCATCGTCCTGCTTGATGCGGGCCACGATCTCGGCGTACAACTTTTCCTGCATGGGTTTGGTCGGCGCGAGCAGCGCGTCGGCGTAGGCGTTCTCGGCGTTGAGGTACGCCAGCATTTCCGGGTTCTTGCGGGTGTCGTCGCGCAACCAGTAATAGTCGTCGTTGCGCTGCGCACCGAACGGGGCGGTGACCACGTGCGGTTTCTTCGCCACATCGGGCGGGGCGGTTTCGGCGGCGTGTGCGGAAAACGAGTAGGTGGTCATCAGGATTGTGGCGAGCAGAAGAGGAATGGATTTCATGGGGTGCCTTGATGTTTTCGGGACTCGCGGCGCATTCAAGCTGGCTTCGGAAACAAGCGCAGTTCCCGCCGGGAATGCTACTCGGCTCGGGCAGACTCCTGTCTTCACTCGCCGCCGCAGGCCATCCCTGGCCTGCTTTCCGCATCCCCAACGGGGGCTGCGCATCGGGCATTCATTCACGCCAACTTCGACAGGAGTGGAAAACTCACCGCTATCGACAAGCCGTGCCCTGTCGCCGGGAGTCGCGACAAGCGCAACAGGGAGGTTGCGCGCGCGAGCCGGGGCAGGATTGCCCCGACCGAGCGAAAAGCGGCTCCCGGCGACAGGGCGCGGCGTCCATCCGGAGCCGATGCCGCGCTGACTTTCACCGGGAGCAGAAGAAAAACTCACTTCGCCAACTGCTGCCACAGGAACGACCACTGCAAGGCCTGCACGTGCGCGGCTTGTGCATTGGTGGCGCCGGCGCCGTGGCCGCCTTCGGTGTTCTCGAAGTAGCGCACGTCCTTGCCGGCGGCCAGCATCTTCGCCGCCAGTTTGCGCGCGTGGCCGGGATGCACGCGGTCGTCGCGGGTGGTGGTCCAGATGAAGGTCGGCGGGTAATCCTTGCTGGCATCGAACAGGTGATACGGCGAGAAGGTCTTGATGTAGTCCCAGTCCGCCGTGTCCGGGTCGCCGAATTCGGCCATCCATGACGCGCCGGCCAGCAGGTGACTGTAACGCTTCATGTCCAGCAGCGGCACCTGGATGACAACTGCGCCCAGCAAATCCGGATATTGGGTGAGCATGTTGCCGGCAAGCAGGCCGCCGTTGCTGCCGCCCATCACGCCGAGATGCCTGGGCGAAGTGATTTTCTTCGCGGCCAGATCCTGCGCCACGGCGGCGAAGTCTTCATACGCCTTGTGGCGATTGGCCTTCAACGCGGCCTGGTGCCAGCGCGGGCCGTATTCGCCGCCGCCGCGGATGTTGGCTACCGCATAGACGCCGCCCCCGCTCCTGCCGGCATGTTCCAGCCAGCCCTTGCCGACGGTGCCGGAATAACCGGGCGTCAACGAGATTTCAAAGCCGCCGTAACCGTACAACAGCGTCGGTGCGTTGCCGTCGTACTTCAGGTTCTTCGGATGGACGAGGAAATACGGCACGCGGGTGCCGTCCTTGCTGGTGGCGAAGTGCTGTTCGACCACGTCGTTCGATGCATCGAAGAACGCCGGATTGGACTTCAACACTACCGGCGGCTGGCCGAGGCTCGCCAGCGACAGCGTGGTCGGGGTCAGGTAGTCGGTGCTGGTCAGCCAGACCTCGTCGGATTCGTCGGCATCGACGGCGGAAACGGACACCTGGCCGATGCTCGGCGCGCCGACGAAATCCGCGCGCCGCCAGCCCTTGCTCGGCGTGAGCACTTGCAGGCGGCTTTTCACGTCCTCCAACACGTTGAGGACGAGGTGGTTCTTCGTCCAGCTGTAACTGGCCAGCGAGGTGCTGTCGGTCGGTGTGAACAACACGTCGAAGGCACGCTTGCCGGCGATGAAATCGTCGAATTTCGCCGCCAACAGCGCACCGGCCGGGTAATCCCTGCCGCCGACCGACCACGCATCGCGCAGTTCCAGCAGCAGCCATTGCCGCTGCACCGATTTCTGCGCCGAATCCGGCGCGTCGATCTTGGTCAGCTTGCCGTCCTCGCCGCGCAGGTACAGTTCGTCCTTGTAGAAGGCCAAGGCGCGGCTGACGAAATCGCGCTCGAACCCCGGCGTGTCGTCGTGCATCGCGCTGATCGACATGTCGGTGGGTTGGCCTTCATAGACCAACGTCGCGTTTTCCAGCGGCGTGCCGCGCTTCCACAGCTTGGCGAGACGCGGATAACCGGAGCTGGTCATCGAGCCTGCGCCGAAATCGGTGGAGACGTAAACATTGTTCTCGTCGATCCACTCCATCCCGCCCTTGGCCTCGGGACGATAAAAACCGTCCTTGATCCATTGCCTGGCCACCAGGTCGAACTCGCGGGTCACGTCGGCATCGGCACCGCCGCGCGACAGCGACACCAGGCAACGGCGATACGTCGTGTCCGGCGGCACGGGACGCAGGCAATCCGCGCCGTGCCACACCCAGTTTTCGCCTTCGGCCTTGTTCAACGCGTCGAGGTCGATCAGGATTTCCCATTGCGGGTCGGGCTTGCGGTATTCGGCCAGCGTGGTACGCCGCCACAGGCCGCGCTCGTGCTGCTTGTCCTGCCAGAAGTTGTAGTAGTAGTCGCCCATCTTGCCGACGTAGGGAATCTTGGCGTCGGAATCGAGGATGGCGCGGATGTCCGCTTCCAGTTGCTTGAATTGCGGGGTGCTGGCGATTTCGGCCTCGGTCCGGGCGTTCTGCGCGCGCACCCATTCCAGTTGTTTTTCGCCGCCGACGTCTTCCAGCCAGGCGTGGGGGTCGTCGGTCATGGTCGGCTCCTGGGCGTGGATGCCGACGGACGCGGCGGCGATGCCGGCCAGCAGGCAGGCGGGGGTGAATCGGGGCATCGACAAGACTCTCCACAGGGCGGGCAAGCGGCCCTGCAAGCTAGCACAGCGCCGCCGCGCGCCACCGGTGCCGAAGGTCAGGCCGCGCGCAGCCGGGCTTTGCCGGTCACGGGCTTGCGCCGCCGCGCCTGCAAACCGGGGCGCCGCTGCCGGGCAGCCTCCGCACGCCGCAGCCGCGGCAGACGGAAATGATGCAGGGCCCACCACGCGCTCAGCGGCATGCCCACCAGCCACAGCGCAGTCAGGCCCAGCCAGTCGCTGCGCCACGGCAGCAGCAGGGACAGGGCTGCACCGACGAGAATGGCATGGCGCAACCAGCGGTCCAGTTGCGGGTCGATGGCGCGGGCGATCGAAGCGGGACGGTTCATGGCGGCTTCTCGGCAGGGGGTGGAGCCAGCGTGCCGGGTGGCCGTCTCAGGAGCTGCGACAGAAGCTCGCCTCACTTCCCCGGCCGCGACAGCAGGAACCACTGCACCTCTTCATCGGCGAACGGCCAGTCCAGTTCCGCGCCGCTGGCGGTGTCCTTCAGCACCGGCACGCGCGCGCCGTAGGCGGCTTCCAGTTGCGCGTCGTCGTCGATGAAAACGCTGTCGAATTCACCCGCCCTGGCCTGCGCCAGCGCCGCCAGCGCCAGGTCGCACAGATGGCAGTCGTCGCGCTGGTAGAGGATCAGGCCCACGGATTGGTTTCCATTGGAATCATTGCCCCAATAGAATAACCGGATGTCCGTCAGCACCTTCGACCTGTTCAAGATCGGCATCGGCCCGAGCTCCTCGCATACGGTCGGGCCGATGCGCGCGGCCGAGCGTTTCGTGCACCGCCGCCTGCGCGATGCCGGCCTGCTGGAGCGCACCGCCCGCCTCCGCGCCGAAGTCTTCGGCTCGCTGGCCCTGACCGGGCGCGGCCACGGCACCGACAAGGCCGTGCTGCTGGGGCTGGAAGGCCAGCGCCCCAACCTGATCGACCCCGACATCATCCCCGCCACGCTGGAACGCATCCGCAGCAGCAAGCGCATCCGTCTGATGGGCACGCACGAGATTGCCTTCGACGAGAAGCGCGACCTGCCGATGAACAAGCGGCAGAAGTTGCCCTTCCACACCAACGGCATGCGCTTCACCGCCTTCGACGCCAACGATCAGGTGATCGCCACGCGCGATTACTACTCGGTCGGCGGCGGTTTCGTGGTCAATGCCGACGATGCCGCCGAGGACCGCATCGTCGCCGACGCCACGCCGCTGCCGCACCCGTTCCACAGCGGCGCGGCACTGCTGGCGCGCTGCGCCGAAACCGATATGAGCATCGCGCAGCTGATGTGGCGCAACGAGCAGAGCTGGCGCAGCGACGACGACACCCGCGCCGGCCTGCGCGAAATCTGGGACGCGATGCAAAGCTGCGTGGCCCGCGGCATCCGCTCCGAAGGCAGCCTGCCCGGCGGCCTGCACGTGGCCCGGCGCGCGCCGTCCCTGCACCGGGAACTGTCTTCCCGCCCCGAAGCGGCCATGCGCGACCCGCTGACCGTGCTGGACTGGGTCAACCTGTACGCGCTGGCGGTCAACGAGGAAAACGCCGCCGGCGGTCGCGTGGTCACCGCGCCGACCAATGGCGCGGCCGGCATCGTGCCGGCGGTGCTGCACTACTTCGACCGCTTCTGCATCGGCGCCAGCGAGGACAAGGTCTTCGACTTCCTGCTCACCGCCGCGGCGATCGGCATCCTGTACAAGGAGAACGCCAGCATCAGCGGCGCCGAGGTCGGCTGCCAGGGGGAGGTCGGGGTGGCCTGTTCGATGGCCGCGGCGGGGCTGGCCGCGGCGCTGGGCGGCACGCCTTCGCAGGTCGAGAACGCGGCCGAGATCGGCATGGAGCACAACCTCGGCCTGACCTGCGACCCGATCGGCGGGCTGGTGCAGATCCCCTGCATCGAACGCAATGCGATGGGCGCGGTCAAGGCCATCAACGCCGCGCGCATGGCCCTGCGCGGCGACGGCAGCCACAAGGTCAGCCTCGACAAGGTCATCAAGACCATGCGCGACACCGGCCGCGACATGCAGGACAAGTACAAGGAAACCAGTCGCGGCGGGCTGGCAGTGAACGTCATCGAGTGCTGACCCGGTTGGCTTCAGCGGCGCGAGGCGGGCGATCTTGATACCGAGGGCTACGCGCACTCAGGCCAGCATCGGGTCTTCCGGTTCCAGCTCGATCCGGTCGCGGCCGTTGCGCTTGGCCCGGTACAGCGCCTCGTCGGCACGCCCCAGCAGTTGCTCGGCGCTCTCGCCCTCGCGGTACCAGGCCACGCCGATCGAGCAGGTGACGACCAGGGTCTGCCCGTCCACGTCGTAGGGCGCGGCGCGGATGGCGTCGTGGAGCGCCTGCAAGCGGTTGCCGGCGGCACGCGTGAACCCCGGCAGGA
>JASGDT010000019.1:0-10185 GCA_047607085.1 Pseudoxanthomonas sp.
CCCGAAGGACAGCTTCCCGTTGTTCCTGAAAGAATGCGAGTTTCGGTTCAACTACGGAACCCACAAACAACAACTCAAAACGCTGAGGGAGTGGGCTGAGATCTAGCCTTATCTACGACAGCCCCAAACAAAAAACCCCGCGATTTGCGGGGTTTTTTTCAGTGTTGCCGGGACTGGATGGGACTTCCCGATTCCAAACGTTGGTGCCCAGGAGAGGACTCGAACCTCCACGGTTTTACCCGCTAGTACCTGAAACTAGTGCGTCTACCAATTCCGCCACCTGGGCGTTCGGAGTCGCGTATTCTGGGCAAGCAGAAATGGATTGTCAACGTTCGCGAGCAAGCGGGTTCACCAGTCGGGGCTTGAACCGGTGGCGGTGTAACATGCGCCATGACCAAGAAGACTGGAAAGAACGACGGAAAACCCGCATCGGGCAAAGGGCAGGGCACTGGCGTGCGTGCAAAATCTGCCGCCAGGCCGGACAAATCCGCGCTGCCAGGCTGGATGCCCGAATCCATACGCCAGGTCGCGCCAAAAGCCACAGCCGCAGGCAAGGCGGCGGCGGACAAGGGCGCATCAGGCAAGGGCGCATCGAGCAGGCGCGCGCCGGCTGCTGAATCTTCCAGCAAACGCACACCTGCACGCATCGTTGCCCCGGCCACCGAGCCGGTCAGCCGCATCCGTGCCGCCCCGAAGCTGCCGTTCCAGCCGCAGTCATTCCACGACCCGCACGCCGCGCGCGAGGCCGAGCGCTACGAGCAACCCATTGCCAGCCGCGAGTCCATCCTCGCCCTGCTGGCGGCCAGCGAAGGCCCGCAGACCGCGGAAGCGCTGGCCGAAAAACTCGACCTGACCGCACCGGACCGCTTCGCTGCATTGGGTAAGCGCCTGGGTGCGATGGTGCGCGATGGGCAACTGTTGCAGAACCGTCGCGGCGGTTTTGCGCCGGCGCGGCAGATGGATCTGGTGCCGGGCACGGTGATCGCCAACCCGGATGGTTTCGGCTTTCTGCGGCCCGATGCCGGCGGCGATGATCTTTTTTTGCCGCCGTATGAAATGCGCAAGGTGCTGCACGGCGACCGCGCGATGGCCAGCGTCACCGGCATGGACCGGCGTGGTCGCCGCGAAGGCGCGATCGTCGAAGTGCTGGAGCGTCGCGTCAGCCGCATGATCGGCCGTTTCGTGCTGGAAGCGGGCATCAGCTACGTCGAGCCGGACGACAAGCGCATCCAGCGCAACGTGCAGGTGCCGCCGGACCAGCGCGGCGACGCGCGCGACGGCCAGCTCGTCGTCTGTGAATTGATACAGGCGCCCGATGCGCGCCGCCCGCCGATCGGCAGGATCGTCGCGGTGCTGGGCGACAAGCTGACGCCGTCGCTGGTGGTCGAGACCGCGATCCACGGCCACAGCATTCCGCATGAATTTCCGCAAGCGGTGCTGGATGAAGCCGCAGCCGTGCCGTTGGTGATCGAGCCGTCGATGATCGGCGACCGTGTGGATTTGCGCAGCACGCCGCTGGTCACCATCGATGGCGAAGACGCGAAGGATTTCGACGACGCGGTGTATTGCGAAACCAATCGCAACGGCTTCCGCCTGGTGGTCGCCATCGCCGATGTTTCGCATTACGTGCGTCCCGGCACGCCGCTGGACGAGGAAGCGCAGCGGCGCGCGACCTCGGTGTATTTCCCCGGTTTCGTGGTGCCGATGCTGCCGGAAACCTTGAGCAACGGCATCTGTTCGCTGAATCCGAAAGTCGATCGCTTCTGCTTCGTCTGCGACATGCAGGTGAACCGCGACGGCGAAGTCACCAAATCGAAGTTCTACGAAGCGGTGATGAACTCGCACGCACGGCTGACCTACACGCAGGTGTGGAAGGCAGTGGAAGAACCGGGAATCGAAGAGCGGGACGACGGCGTTGCACCGGTCCCGGAGAACGTGCTGCCGCACGTGAAGCGATTGCACCAGTTGTATCAGGTGCTGGCCAAGGCGCGGCAGAAGCGCGGCGCGATCGAATTCGAGAGCAGCGAAGTGCGCTTCGTGCTGGACAACCGCGGCGAAGTGACCCAGGCCGGCATGCTGTTGCGCAACGATGCGCACAAGTTGATCGAGGAATGCATGATCGCGGCCAATGTCGAGGCGGCGAAATACCTGTTGTCGAAGCACATCTCCGCGCCGTACCGCATCCACGAGCGCCCGCCGGAAAGCAAGTACGCCGACCTGCTGGAATTCCTCAAGGAATTCAAGCTGTCGATGCCGCCGTGGGCCAGGGTGCAGCCGCGCGACTTCACCAATCTGCTGAAGAAGGTGCGCGAGCGCGCCGATGCGACGCTGCTGGAATCGGTACTGCTGCGCAGCCAGTCGCTGGCGGTGTACTCGCCGGACAACGCCGGCCACTTCGGCCTGGCGCTGGAGGCGTATGCGCATTTCACCTCGCCGATCCGCCGTTACCCGGACCTGCTGGTGCACCGCGCGATCAAGTACGCGCTGGCCGGCGGCAGGCCGGAGAAATACCCGTATCCGCCGGCCACGATGGCGGCGCTGGCGTTGCAATGCTCCGAGCGCGAGCGCCGCGCCGACGAGGCCGAGCGCGAAGTCGATGAGCGCTACCGCGCCGCATGGATGGAGCAGCACGTCGGCGGCCAGTTCGATGGCGTGATCAGCGGCGTGACCAGCTTCGGACTGTTCGTAGAACTGGACGAGTCGAAGGTCAATGGCCTGATCCACGTGACCCAGTTGCCGCACGACTATTACCACTTCGACCCGATCCGCAAGACCCTGTCCGGCGAACGCCGCGGCCTGCAATTCCGCCTCGGTGACCGCGTGCGCGTGCTGGTGCTGAAGGCGAGCATGGAAGACCGCAAGATCGACTTCAAGCTGGTCGAGCGGCGCGAGGAAGAGGCCGCCGAAACCGGGCAGCGGGCGCTTCCGGCGAAGCGGAAGAAGCGGAAGTATTGAAATTTCCATTTCGTCATGTTCTTTCAGTCCGTCATTCCCGCCTTCGCGGGAATGACGGGCAAATGCGAGGAATGTCATGACCGGTCAAACCCACGCCGGCGGCTGCCAATGCGGCGCGATTCGTTTCCGCGTCACCGGCGCGCTCGACGACGCCTCGATCTGCCATTGCCGGATGTGCCAGAAGGCGTTCGGCGCCTATTACGCGCCGCTGGTCTCGACGCGCGGCGCGGAACTGCAGTGGACGCGCGGCGAACCGAAGCGCTTCGCCTCCTCGAACCTGGTCAGGCGCGGCTTCTGCGCGGAGTGCGGCACGCCGTTGACCTACGAGGCGCCCGACGGCGTGGCGCTGGCGGCCGGCGCGTTCGACCATCCCGAGCGCTACGCGCCGCACGTCCAGTACGGTGCGGAGTGCAAGCTGCCCTTCTTCGATGGCTTGGCGCAACTGCCGGCGCGGCGCACCGAAGAGGATCTGCCGGCGCTCGAATTCCTGTCGCGGATCGTGTCCATGCAGCACCCGGACCACGACACCGCCGCGTGGCCGCCGCGGTGATGCGATAATCCGCGGCTTGTCGCAGACCGCAGCGCGTACCGCCCATGAGCAAGCAGAACCCCTGGATCGTCGGCTTCAACGCGGTGGCTTCCGCCATCGAGCACGACGCCGACAACGTGCGCGAGGTGCTGGTCGAAGGCGGCAAATCGGGTTCAATAAAGAACGCGCGCCTGACCGAGATCGAGGAAAACGCGCGGCGCAAGGGCATCGAGGTGCGCAAGGTCACCGGGCAGGCGCTGGACGGCGTCGCCGGCGGATTGCGGCACCAGGGCGTGGCCGCGCGCTATGCCGCGGCGAAGACCTGGAGCGAGGCGGAACTGCCGGCCCTGGTCGAAGCGGCGGCAGGCAAGGCGTTGCTGCTGGTGCTGGACGGCGTGCAGGACCCGCACAACCTGGGCGCCTGCCTGCGCAGCGCGGCGGCGGCCGCCGCGACCGCGGTGGTGATCCCGAAGGACAAGTCGGCGACGGTGAACGCCACGGTGCGCAAGACCTCGGCCGGCGCGGCCGACCGTCTGCCGGTGGTCGCGGTGACCAACCTGTCGCGCTGCCTGCGCGAGATGCAGAAGCTCGGCGTGTGGATCTACGGCCTGGCCGGCGAGGCCGAGGCGTCGCTGTATTCGCTGGACCTGCGCGGCAACGTCGCGCTGGTGCTGGGCGGCGAGGCCGATGGTCTGCGCCGGCTGACGCGCGAGCATTGCGACGGCCTGGCGAGGATCCCGATGCCCGGTGAGATCGAGAGCCTCAACGTGTCCGTGGCCGCCGGCGTGACCCTGTTCGAGGCGGTGCGGCAAAGGCTGTAACGCCCGGGCTTTTCTTCTTCGTCGGGGCGCGACGCGCTTGCGTCATGCGCCCAGGGGCTGGTCGGGGCGCGGCCAGGCGTTGGTGATCTTGCAGAACAACCGCGCCGTCTGTTCGGCGTCGTACACCGCCGAATGGGCATCGTCGGCATTCCACGGCATGCCGGCGGCGTGCACCGCGCGCGCCAGCACGGTCTGGCCGTAGGCCACGCCGGCCAGCGTGACCGTGTCGAACACGCTGAAAGGGTGGAACGGATTGCGCTTGTGGTCCGTGCGCGTCACCGCCGCGTTGAGGAAGTTCAAGTCGAAATGCGCGTTGTGCCCGACCAGGATCGCACGTTGGCAGTTGTGCTTGCGCACCGCCGCGCGCACCGGCGCGAACACGTGGTCCAGCGCGGCCTTTTCCTGCTTGGCGAAACGGAATGGATGATCCAACTGGATGCCGGTGACTTCCAGCGACTTGGGGTCGATCTCGGTGCCGGGCGCGGGATGCAGGTGTGCGCTGACGGTTTCGCCGGGGAACAGCAGGCCGTTGTCGTCCATCTCGATCGGGATCGCGGCGATTTCCAGCAATGCATGCCGGTTCCAGTCAAAACCGCCGGTTTCCACGTCCACGACCACCGGCAGATAGCCGCGGAAGCGCTTGGACATCGGGCTGGGCGGGGACGGCGGCTCGGTCGGGAGTGTCATCCGTGCAAGCCTAACAGAGCTGTCGCCGATCCCCCGGTGCGGCGGCGGTCTGCCTTGCGCGGAAGCGGCCACGAGAAAGCCCCGCCGGAGCGGGGCTTGAGCGAGAGCGGCATGATGCGTGCCGACGATGCCGTCAGTGGCCGCCTTCGACGACCTGCAGGATGATGCCGGTGGCGATCTTGACCAGGACGTACTTGTCGTCAACCTTGCGCCATTCCTGGCCCCTGGGCGGTTTCTTCAGGTTGTGCTGCCTGTAGTCGCTCACGCTGGCGCCACGGCCGTCGGCCAGGCGTTCGCCCTTGCGCGGTGGCTTCTGTTCGTTGCCGGGGCGAGGGGTTTCGTGTTGCTGCGGGGAGGACTGCGGAGCCTGCTGCAGCGGTTGGGCCACGGCCAAGCCGCTGGCCGACAGGCCGACAGTCAGGACGGCGGAAAGAATGCGTTTCATGTCGAGATCCTTCTGTTCGGGTTGGGTGGTGAACTCTCCGGAGAAAACGCTAGTGGTGTCCGGATGAACCTCTCCCCAACCGTCGCGCCGGATCGTTGCGGGGGGGGGGCGGTGAGTGTGGCTCGTGGCGCCCGGCTCAGAGGGCGGTGGTGCTGGTCTCGTCGCGCTTGTCGCGCGGCGGCAGCGGCTGGTCGCCCTTGACCAGGAACCAGACGTTCTCGGCGATGTTGGTGGCGTGGTCGCCGATGCGTTCCAGGTTCTTGGCCATGAACAGCAGGTGCGTGCACGGGGTGATGTTGCGCGCGTCCTCCATCATGTAGGTCAGCAGTTCGCGGAACAGCGCGGTGTAGGTGGCGTCCAGTTCGGCGTCGTTGGCGCGCACCTGCAGCGCCTTCTCGGCGTCGTTGTCGCGGTAGGAGGCCATCGCGTCGCGCACCTGGCGCGCGGCCAGCCGGCCCAGCGGGCGCAGGCCGGTGGCGTGCGGCACCGGCGGCGCGGCGTTGAGCGCGATGCTGCGCTTGGCCACGTTGGCGGCGTAGTCGCCGATCCGCTCCAGGTCGGTGGGGATGCGCAACGAGGCCAGGATCACGCGCAGGTCGCGCGCCATCGGCCCGCGCAGCGCCAGTTGCATCACGTCGTGGCTGGTCCTGCTTTCCAGCGCGTCGATCGCCTCGTCGTTGGCGACGATGCGCTGCGCGGCGCGGTCGTCGCGGCGTTCGACCACGTCCAGCGCGGCCTCGAGCTGGGCCGCGGCGATCTCGCCCATGCGCAGGATCTCCTCGGAGACGTTGCGCTGTTCCTCGTCGTAGCTCTTGACGATGTGGTCGTGGGGTTGGGTGCTCATGGCTTGGGTCCTGGGATTCGTTTCGTTGGGAGCTTCCATTGCCGTCCCTGGCGTTGCATCTCCGGCTTCGGGTCGTCCGGCCCGGCCGTCCGTGGCCGGGCGTTCGGCAGGCCGCGCGGCAGTGCCGCGCAAGCGGCCTGCCTCACCCAAACCGGCCGGTGATGTAGTCTTCGGTCTGCTGCTTGCTCGGGTGCGAGAAGATCGTCGAGGTCACGTCGTGTTCGATCAGATCGCCCAGGTACATGAAGGCGGTGTAGTCGGACACGCGCGCGGCCTGCTGCATGTTGTGGGTCACGATGGCAATGGTGTAGTCCTGCTTCAGTTCCTCGACCAGTTGTTCGATGCGGCTGGTCGAAATCGGGTCCAGCGCCGAGGTCGGCTCGTCCAGCAGCAGCACGTCGGGTTTCAGCGCCACCGCACGGGCGATGCACAGGCGTTGCTGCTGGCCGCCGGACAGGCCCAGCGCGCTCTGGCCCAGCTTGTCTTTCACTTCGTCCCACAGCGCACCCTGGCGCAGCGCCTGTTCCACGCGATCTTCCATGTCGGCCTTGGACAGTTTTTCGTGGTGGCGGATGCCGTAGGCGACGTTCTCGTAGATCGTCATCGGGAACGGCACCGGCTTCTGGAAAACCATGCCCACCTTGCTGCGCAGGCGGTTCATCGGGTACTTCGGGCCGAGGATGTTCTCGCCGTCCAGCAGTACCTCGCCGCGCGCTTCCAGTTTCGGGTACAGCGCGTAGATGCGGTTGAAGATGCGCAGCAGCGTGGACTTGCCGCAGCCGGACGGGCCGATCAGCGCGGTCACGCGCTTTTCCGGGATTTGCAGATTGATGCCTTTCAGCGCGTGGAACTTGTCGTAGTAAAAGTCCAGACCGCGCGCTTCCAGCTTGACCGGGGCTGGCGGCAGCACGCCGCGGTCGGTCGTCACCGTGCTGATGCGCTGGGCGGCAGCGCCGGAATGAGCGTCGTTCATGGTCGGGTCCGAAGAGAGGTTAGTCATGGATGATCTTGTTGCGCAGCAGGATGCCGCGCGCGCCCAGGCTGACCAGCAGCACGAACAGGGTGAGGACCAGCGCGCCGGCCCAGGCCAGCGCCTGCCAGGTCTCGTAGGGGCTGCCGGCGAACTGGTTCATCACCACCGGCACGCTGGCCATCGGCTGGCGGATGTCGGCGTTCCAGTACTGGTTGCCGAACGCGGTGAACAGCAGCGGCGCGGTCTCGCCGGAGATGCGCGCCAGTGCCAGCAGGATGCCGGTCACTATCCCGGCGCTGGCGCTGCGGTACAGCACCTGCACGATCACCTTCCATTGCGGCACGCCCAGCGCCAGCGCGGCCTCGCGCATCTGCTGCGGCACCAGCCGCAGCATCTCGTCGGTGGTGCGCACCACCACCGGCAGCACGATGAAGGCCAGCGAGATCGCGCCGGCGATCGCCGAGAAGCCGGTCGCGGCGACGATCATCGCGTACACGAACAAACCCAGCACGATCGACGGCGCGCTCAGCAGGATGTCGTTGACGAAGCGCACCACGGTGCCGGCCTTGCGCGCGTTGCCGTATTCGGCCAGCCAGGTGCCGGCGGCCACGCCCAGCGGCGTGCCGATCAGCAGCGCCAGCACGCACATCACCGCGCTGCCGAAGAAGGCATTGGCCAGGCCGCCTTCCTGCATCGGCGGCGGGGTGGTCTTGGTGAACAGGTCCAGGTTCAGGCCGCCGACGCCCTTCGCCAGCAGCGTCCACAGGATCCACGCCAGGAAGAACAGGCCGAACAGCGCGGTGGCGACCGACAGCGAAACGGCGACCGCGTTGACGATCCTGCGACGGGTATAAAGCCCGGTGGAAGCATGGGCGCTCATCAGTTGCCCTCCTTGCGCGCCAGTTGCATCAGCATGTAGCGGGCGGTGGCCAGCACCACGAAGGTGACGATGAACAGCACGAAGCCCAGCAGCAGCAGCGCCGAGCGGTAGGTCTCGGTGGCTTCGCCGAAGTCGTTGGCGATCAGCGCGGCGATGGTGGTGCCCGGCTCCAGCAGGGAGGCGGACAGGCGCACGCTGTTGCCGATCACGAACGCGACCGCCATGGTTTCGCCCAGCGCGCGGCCCAGGCCGAGGAAGACGCCGCCGATCACCGCGCTGCGCGTGTACGGCAGCACGATGTCCCAGCTCACTTCCCACTTGGTCGAACCCAGCGCGTAGGCCGATTCCTTCAGCCGCTGCGGCACGGTCAGGAACACCTCGCGCATCACCGAGGAGATGAACGGAATCACCATGATCGCCAGCACGAAGCCGGCGGTGAGCATGCCGATGCCCAGCGGCGGGCCCTGGAACAGCGGGCCGATGACGGGCAGCGTGCCGAGGTGGTCGTTGAGCCACGGCGTGACGTGTTCGGTCATCACCGGCACCAGCACGAACAGGCCCCACATGCCGTAGATGATCGACGGGATGCCGGCCAGCAGTTCGATCGCGGTGCCGACCGGCGCGCGCAGCCAGCGCGGCGCCACCTCGGTCAGGAAGAAGGCGATGCCGAAGCTGACCGGCACCGCGATCAGCATCGCGATGACCGCGGTCACGATGGTGCCGTAGATCGGCGCCAGCGCGCCGTACTGGTTCTCGACCGGGTTCCAGTCGGCCGAATAGAAGAAGCTGATGCCCTGGTGCAGCAGCACGTGGCGGCCGCCCCACAGCATCGACAGCGCGGCGCTCGCCAGCGCGACCAGCACGAAGGCGACGGTGGCGACCAGGAACCAGCGGAAGCGGCGGTCGGCGTTGGCGTCGCGGGTGTCGCGGCCGGAGGCGGCGGGAAGCGCGGTGGCGTTCATGGATGGGCGGTTGTCGTTTGGCGGTCGTTGGCGTGGAAGCGCACCGGGCCCGCGCGCGTTGCGCGGGCCCGGCGGCGGTCACTTCGGCTGGCTGGCCCAGTAGGCCTCGATCTGCTGCACCAGTTCCGCCGGCAGCGGCACGTAATCCAGCGCCTGCGCCTGTTGCTGGCCGCTTTCGAATGCCCACTTGAAGAACGCCAGCGTGTCGGCGTTGCGCTTGCCGTCCTTGCGCACCAGCATGAAGTTGGTGGCGGTGATCGGCCAGGCGTTGTCGCCGGAGGCATTGGTGATGACCAGGTTGAAGTCCTTGGCGTTCGCCCAGTCGGCGCTGGAAGCGGCGGCGGCGAAGGTCCCGGCGTCGGGCTGCACGAAGTTGCCGGCGGCGTTCTGCATCGCCGCGTACGGCATGCCGTTCTGCAGCGCATAGGCCAGTTCGACGTAGCCGATGCTGCCCTTGATCTGCTTCACGTACGAGGCCACGCCTTCGTTGCCCTTGCCGCCGACGCCGCCCGGCCACTGCAAGCTGGTGCCTTCGCCGACCTTCTGCTTCCACTCCGGGCTGACCTTGGACAGGTAGTTGGTGAAGTTGAAGCTGGTGCCCGAGCCGTCGGAGCGGTGCACGAGATTGATCTTCAGGTCGGGCAGGGCGGCGCCCGGGTTCACCGCCGCGATGGCGGGATCGTTCCACTTCGCGACCTTGCCCAGGAAGATGTCGGCCAGCAGCGCGCCGGTCAGCCGCAGCTTGCCGGCCTCGACGCCTTCCAGGTTGACCACCGGCACCACGCCGCCGATGGCCGACGGGAACTGGAACAGGCCCGACTGCGCCAGTTCCTCCGGCGGCAGCGGCTTGTCGGACGAGCCGAAATCGACGGTGCCGGCCTTGATCTGGGCGATGCCGCCGCCGGAGCCGATCGACTGGTAGTTGATCTTGTTGCCGGTGGCGGCGTTGTAGTCGGCCGACCACTTCGACACCAGTGGATAGATGAACGAAGCGCCGGCGCCGGAGATTTCCGCGGCGTGCGGATTGGCGGCGGCCGGGGCCGCGCCGGCGTCGGCGCCCGGCGCGGTCGCGGCCGGGTTGGCGCCATC
>JASGDT010000020.1:0-19873 GCA_047607085.1 Pseudoxanthomonas sp.
CTGGCGACCGAGCAGACCCTGCCCGGCCTTCACTTCCTGGCCCTCGGTGAACAGCCGCTTCTGGATGATGCCGCCGACCTGCGGGCGCACGTCGGAGACCATGTAGGCCACGGTGCGGCCGGGCAGGGTCTGCTCGGTCGCCAGGCGCTGGGTGGCCACGGTTTGCACGCCCACCGTGGCGTGCGGCTGTTGCTGGGCCTGCTCGGAACCGCAGGCGGCCAACGCCAGGGCCAGCGCGACGGGTGCCAGCGCACGCCGGATCGGATGGGGGAATGAATGGCGGACGGACGGAGACATGCGGCCAACCCGGGCAGTGGTGGTGGATGGAGACTGTGCATGTTCCGGCGCGAATGTGGAGCAAATGGGGAGATTGGCTGAATGGGCCGCCAATGCCTTGCTTTCGGCGGCCCGGGTGCGGTCAAGTAGCGGCCTGATGAAGTTAGGCATCTCCACCCGGCTGTTCCTCATGATCCTGGTCGCCTGCGCGCTGGTATTGGCCGCCAGCGGCATGATCGGAAGGGTCCTGTTCGAGCGCTCGTTCATGGGCTACCTCAACGAGCAGGGCGAGGAGCGCATGCGCGAGGTCCTGCCGCGGCTGCAGGCGGCCTGGCGCCAGCACGGGGATTGGAATTTCGTGCGCGACGATCCGGAAGCCTGGTTCAGGCTGTTGCGTCCGGAGCGACCCCGCGATGACGACGTCCCGCGCACGCCTTCGGTGTCGGACCAGACCGGCGCGGTGCCGCGACTGGCGCTGCTCGACGCCGACGGCGCGCACCTGGCCGGCAACCCGGCGGCAGGCAGCGATGGGATCCGGTTGCCGGTGGAGATCGATGGCAGGACCGTCGGCTGGCTGGCGATGGTGCCGTTCCAGAAGGCCATCGCCGCCGGCGACGTGCGCTTCTATCGCGCGCAGGTGCGCGGCTGGTGGGCCAATGGCGCCGCTTCGGTGATCGTCGCCGCGCTGCTGGCCTGGTTGTTCTCGCGCATGTTGATGCGACGCGTGCGCAGCCTGACTGACACCGTGCATCGGCTGGCCGCGGGCGACTACGGCCATCGCGTCGAGCGCCCCGGCGACGATGCGCTGGGGCGGCTGGCCGCCGACGTCAACCGGCTGGCCGATACGCTGGAGCACACCGAGCGCAACCGCCGCGACTTCATGGCCGACATCTCGCACGAACTTCGCACCCCGCTGGCGGTGCTGCGCGCCGAACTGGAGGCGATCCAGGACGGCATCCGTCCGATGACCCCGACCACGCTGGGGCCGCTGCAGGGCGAAGTGCAGCAGCTCGGCAAGCTGATCGACGATCTGCACGAATTGTCGGTGACCCAGGCCGGCGAGGTGTCCTGCCGCTTCGCCACGCTGGACCTGGGGGAAGTGCTGCAGTCCGCCGTTGTCGGCATGCGCGGGCGCTTCGCCGATGCCGGGCTGGCGCTGCACGAATCGCTCGCCGACGCGCCGTTGCGGGTCGAAGGCGACGAGCGTCGCCTGCAGCAGTTGTTCGCCAACCTGCTGGAGAACGCGCTGCGCTACACGGACCGCGGCGGCGAGGTCGCGGTGCGCGCACGGCGTCACGGCGAGCGGGTGCAGGTGGAGATCGAGGACAGCGCGCCAGGCGTGGCCGAGGACCAGCGCGAACGGCTGTTCGAACGTTTCTACCGGGTCGATGCCTCGCGCAACCGCGCCAGCGGCGGCAGCGGCCTGGGCCTGGCGATCTGCCGCAACATCGTGCAGGCGCACGCCGGCACGATCCGCGCCGAAGCCTCGGCGCTGGGCGGCCTGCGCATCGTCGTTTCCCTGCCGGCGTCGCCGTGACCATCGATCTTGCCCCCGCCCGCATCCTGGTGGTCGAGGACGAGCCGCGTCTGGCCGGCGTGCTGCGCGACTACCTGCACGCGGCCGGTCATGCCAGCGAATGGGTCGCCGATGGCGCCGAGGTCGTCCCGGCGTTCCGCCGGTTCGCGCCCGATCTGGTATTGCTGGACCTGATGCTGCCCAACCGCGACGGCGTCGGGCTGTGCCGCGAGCTGCGCGCCGAAAGCGCGGTGCCGGTGATCATGGTCACTGCGCGGGTCGAAGAGGTGGATCGCCTGCTCGGCCTGGAAGTCGGCGCCGACGACTACATCTGCAAGCCGTACAGTCCGCGCGAGGTGGTGGCGCGGGTCCACGCCGTGCTGCGCCGGCACCGCCACGACCCGCATGCCGCCGCGGTGCCCGGCCTGTCGATCGACGAAGCGGCCTGCCGCGCCAGCATCGGCGGCCGCGACCTGGAACTGACCCAGGTCGAATTCCGCCTGCTGCGCACGCTGGCCGCCAATCCGGGACGGGTCTATTCGCGCGACCAGTTGATGGACCGGCTATACGCCGACCATCGCATCGTCACCGACCGCACCGTTGACAGCCATGTCAAGAACCTGCGGCGCAAGCTGGCCGACATCGGCGGCGAGGACTGGATCCGTTCGGTGTACGGCGTCGGCTATCGGCTCGAAACCTGATCTGGCCGGGTGCGTGCCGGCATCGCCATGCCGGCCATCCCGCAATCGGGCGAAAAACCAGAAAAGCGCGGGACTTGCGGCCCGCGCTCAGGGTGACGGCAGGGGGAGGGAAGCCTGCCGTCCTGTACCTGTGAAGGCTTACTTGAGCGTCTTCGCCCAGTAGCCTTCGATCTGCTGCACCAGCGAGTCCGGCAGCGGCACGTAGCCCAGCGAGGTGGCGGCGGCGTCGCCGTTGGCGTAGGCCCAGCGGAAGAATTCCTGCGCGCCCTTGGTGCCGGCGCTGCCGCCCTTGTGCACCAGGATGAAGTTGGTCGCGGTGATCGGCCAGGCGTTGTCGCCGGGGGCGTTGGTGACGATCAGGTAGAAGTCCTTGGCGCTGGCCCAGTCGGCGCCGGCCGCGGCGGCGGCGAAGCTGTCGTCGCTGGGATTGACGTAGTTGCCGGCGGCGTTCTTCAGGCGCGCGTAGGCGACCTTGTTCTGCAGCGCGTAGGCCAGTTCGACGTAGCCGATGCTGCCCTTGATCTGCTTGACGTAGGCGGCCACGCCCTCGTTGCCCTTGCCGCCGATGCCGACCGGCCACTTGACCGTGGTGCCTTCGCCCACGGCCGATTTCCACGCCGGGCTGACCTTGCTCAGGTAGTTGGTGAAGTTGAAGCTGGTGCCCGAACCGTCGGAGCGATGCACCACGGTGATCTTCTGCGCCGGCAGGTTGACGCCGCCATTGGTGGCGGCGATGCGCGGATCGTTCCACGTGGTGATCTTGCCCAGGAAGATGTCGGCCAGCACGTCCGGGTCGAACTTCAGCGCGCCGGCCGGCACGCCGGCGACGTTGATCGCCGGCACCACGCCGCCGATCACCGACGGGAACTGGGCCAGGCCGGCGCGGGCCAGTTCCTCCGGCTTCAGCGGGGCGTCGGAGGAGCCGAAATCGACCGTGCCGGCCTTGATCTGGGCAATGCCGCCGCCGGAACCGATCGACTGGTAGTTCACTTCCTTGCCGGTCGCGGCCTTGTAGTCGGCCGACCATTTGGAAATGGCGGGATAGACGAACGATGCGCCCGCGCCGGTCACGTCGGCGGCTTGCGCGGTGAAGGCCATGGCCGTCGCCAGCAGCGCGGCGGCAAGGCGGAGGGTGCGGGGTTGGGTCACGGTGTGGCTCCTGATGCGGATGAATGAAGCCCGGCGGTCGCCGGTTGCGCACATTGCAGCGGGCTTGTGTGACGACTTGGCTGCATGAGTATTTCAGTTTGATGACAACCCATGCGAGGGCCGGCGGGCCGCGCGTTGCGGCGTTGTCATGTACCTGTCATCCGTGCGACGCGAAACCGTCATCGGAACAACGGAATCTTCACCGCGTTGTGTCGCCGCCAATGTCGAGCCGCGCGGCCATCCCGCCCATGCCACCCTCAGGAGAAAACCCATGCGTTCCCACCTGCTCGCAACGGCGATCGCCGCCAGCCTTGGCCTTGCCGGCGCGCTCGTTGCCGATGCCGCGCACGCGCAGTCCGCTTCGGAACTTGCCGAATTGAAAGCGCAGATCGCCGCGCTGCAAGCCAAGGTCGAAGACCTCGAAGCACGTTCCGATGCGCAGTCCGACGTCAACGTCGAACAGGCCAAGGTCAACGAAACCGTCGTGCCGGCGGTGGATTCGCTGAAGAAGCTGGTCAACGACACCAAGGTCGGCGGCCGCATCTTCTTCGACGCGACCAACATCAGCCAGGAAAACAACGGCGTCAAGACCAGCAGCACCGGCACCGGTTTCGACGTCACCCGTTTCTACCTGACCGTTGATCACACTTTCGATGACGTGTGGTCGGCCAACCTGACCAGCGACGCGCAATACCTGTCGATCACGCCGGGCACCGGCGGCTCCGTCAACCAGGGAAACAGCGTCGAGGTGTTCATCAAGAAGGCCTACGTGCAGGCCAAATACAGCGATGCACTGTTCCTGCGCGCCGGCGCGGCGGACACGCCGTGGATCCCGTTCGTCGAGAAGTATTACGGCTACCGCTACGTGCAGAACACGCTGACCGACCGCACTTCCTACGGCAGTTCGGCGGACTGGGGCTTCCACGTCGGTGGCGAAAGCGCCAACGGCTTCAATTACGCGGCGGCGATCACCAATGGCCGCGGCTACCGCAACCCGAGCCGCAGCAAGGGCGTCGATTTCGAAGCGCGATTGGGCTATGCGCCCACGCAGAACACCATCGTCGGCGTGGGTTTCTACACCGGCAAGCGCGGCAACGAGACCGAAACCGCCACCACGCCGCACACCGGCGACCGCGTCAACCTGATGGCCGCGTATGCCTCGTCGAAGTTCCGCCTCGGCGCGGAATGGTTCCAGGCCAAGAACTGGGCGGTGACCAATACCGTCTCCGACAAGGCCGCCGGCTGGTCGGTGTGGGGCAACGTCGCGCTGACCCAAAGCGGCATCACCGCCTTCGCCCGCTACGACAAGGTCGATACCAGCAAGAGCGTCAACCCGGACTACGCCAACACCTACTACCACCTGGGCGTGGAATTCCCGGTGACCAAGGGCATCAAGCTGGCGACGGTTTACAAGCAGACCAAGGCCGAAACCGCTTCGGAACTGGAGACCCGCGAGTTCGGCGTGTTCGGCGACGTGCAGTTCTGACCGCGCGCCGCGGGAACCGCAATGCGACGCAAACGGCGGGCCCTGGGCCCGCCGTTTGCGTTTGCGTTCGCCAGGATGACGGGGCGCGGGTCGTGGCAGCACCCGCATGCCGACGGATCATTGCAGGGACGGCAATCGGTTTTGGTGATACATGTCATTGCGTCATGAGGAGGGTTGGGATATTTATGACCACGGCGTTACGACAAGGTTAATCTTCCGGAAGGGGCGCAGTCCGCGACAGACCATCGTTCGAATCACGGGTATCCGGCCTGGAAGGGGGCCGGCGAACCGGTGTCGCGTTACAGCGCCCCGTCGTATTCGCTTCCTCCCACCACCCAGGAGCCGATCCATGAACAAGAACAGACGTCGTGCAACGCAAATCCGCCTGGCCAGGTCCACGCTTGCCCTGGCCTTGGCATTGGCCGGCAGTTCCGCCTTCGCCCAGTCCACCACCGGCGGCATCTCCGGCGTCGCGCCGCCCGGCGCCGCCACCGTGCTGGTCGAGAACGACAGCGGTTTCAGGCGCGAAGTGCCGGTTGACGCCAATGGCCGCTATTCGCTGGGCAACCTGCCGCTGGGCACCTACAAGGTGACGGCCAAGTCCGGCGACACGGTGGTCGGCACCCGCGAGAACATCAGCATCCGCGTCGGCGCGACCAGCGATGCGTCCTTCGGCGAGGCCACCACCCTCGGCACGGTCAGCGTGACCGGTTCGCGCGTCACCCCGATCGACGTGACCCAGGTGGACACCCGTACCGTGGTCACCTCCGAGCAGTTGCAGCAATTGCCGCTGGGCCGCACCGCGGAGGCCATCGCCCTGCTGGCGCCGGGCGTGGTGGTCAACAGCGGCGGCTACGACAACGGTCCGCTGGGCGGCAGCCTGGCCAGCTTCGGCGGTTCGGCGGCGTCGGAGAACGCCTATTACCTCAACGGCTTCAACACCACCAATTCGGCGACCAGCCTCGGCGGCCTGACCCTGCCCTATGGCGCGATCGACCAGCAGGAAATCTTCACCGGCGGCTACGGCGCGCAGTACGGCCGCTCCAACGGCGGCGTCATCAACCAGGTCGGCAAGCGCGGCAGCAACGAGTGGCATTTCGGCGCCGCCGTCACGTGGGAGCCGAACAGCCTGAAGGCCAGCCAGAAAGACCTGTACTGGCGTGCGGACAGCCTGACGTCCAGCGCCAGCAATGCCGCCTATACCTACGCCAAGGCAGCCAACGGCCTGTACCAGCCGTTGAGCGAGACGGAGTCCAGCGCCACTACCTACAGCGCCTATGTCGGCGGCCCGATCATCAAGGATCGGCTGTTCTTCTTCGTCGCCGCCGAGAAGGTGGATTCCGACGGCATCCGCATCGTGCCCAACCGCGACTCCGGCAACGGCAGCAGCGGCGGCCTGACCGATTACGAATACGAACAGAAGCGCTGGTACGCCAAGGTGGACTGGAACATCACCGACAACCACCTGCTGGAGCTGACCGGCGCCAGCGACGTAGCCGAAACCAGCGGCGTGATCTACAAATACGATTACGTCAACCGCGAGCGCGGCGACTTCTACAGCAACGAATCCGCCCAGAAAACCGGGCCGACCCTGTATTCGGCCAAGTACACCGGCTATTTCGGCGACAACGTCACCGTGACCGCGTTGTATGGCCAGATGACCACGCCGGACGAAGTGACGCCGTACAACTACGACGCGGCCAACGGCCCGGTGATCGGCGGCATCAGCCTGCAGAACCCGGCCTATACCGGCGGCACGCCGATCGCGGGCAGCCAGACCGTGTCCTCGCTCACCTCGCCGGACCGCGAGTACAAGAAGGAGAACCTGCGCCTGAACCTGGAATGGAAGCTGGGCGCGCACACCCTCAGTTTCGGCGTGGACAACCAGAAGGCCGAAGGCAACGACCTGGGCTCGTACAGTTCCGGCCCGGGCTATTCCTGGACCTACGGGCAGACCGACGACCCGTATGGTCTTGAGTCGGACGGCTTGATCAGCGAGGCCGCCAACGCCAATGGCGGCGTCGGCGCGCCTTCGCCGGCCCTGGTCGATCCGGTCTATGGCGCGGAAGGCTATTACGTCACCAAGGACGTCAGCTACGCGCTGTATTCCAACCGGGCCGAGCAGGATGCCTACTACATCGAGGACAAGTGGCAGGTGACCGACAACCTGCTGCTGAACCTGGGCCTGCGCGGCGACAAGTTCGCCAACTACCGGCCCAATTCCAGCGAAGCCTTCGTCGATACCGACCTGTTGCTGGCGCCGCGACTGGGCTTCAGCTGGGACGTGAACGGCGATTCCTCGCTGAAGGTGTTCGGCAACATCGGCCGCTACTACCTGGGCCTGCCGACCAACTCGTTTGCCGGTCTGCTGGCCGGTGGCGCCGTCGTCAGCACCACGACCTACTACACCTACAGCGGGATCAACGCCGACGGCACGCCGATCATCGCCACCCAGTTGGGTTACCCGGTCTCGGCCAATTCCCAGTTCGGCCTGGCCGGGCAGGCGATCGAGACCAGTTCGGCCAAGGACCTCAAGGGCGAGAACCAGGACGAGATCATCCTCGGTTTCACCAAGCAGCTGGAAAGCGGCTGGGTCTATGGCGTGCGCGCCACCCACCGGCGCCTCAACGTCGGCATCGACGACATCAACGTTGACCTGGGCAACACCGGGCTGGTCAACGCCGCCATTGCCGCCGGCCTGGAATCGCAGGAACTGGATGGCGAGACCTGGTACTGGGATCCGACCAAGACCTACGGCTCGGCGGCGATCAATCCGGGTGAAACCAACGTCTATCGCGTGGTCGGCTGGGACGGCGCAGTGCATGAGCTGACCGTCACCCGCGAGCAGCAGGGATTCCCGGAGTTCAAGCGCAGATATTCGGCGGTCGAGTTCAACCTGGAGCGTCCGTTCGACGGCAAGTGGTACGCCAAGTTCAACTACGTCTGGTCGCACAGCTACGGCACCACCGAGGGCCAGTTGCGTTCGGACCTGTGGCGCACCGGCGGCGCGCTGGGCAGCTACCAGGGCCAGGCGGCGGTATCGACCACGCAGAGCTGGGACCACGCGGCGTTGATGGAAAACTTCAACGGCGACCAGTCCAACGACCATCGCCACCAGGTCAAGCTGTACGGCTACTACCAGTTGACCCCGGAATGGGGCGTTTCCGGCAACCTGAGCCTGATTTCCGGCGCGCCGAAGAACTGCCTGGGCGCCTACGCGGGCGACAACTACGACAGCGCCGACCCGGCCGGCTACGGCAGTTCCGTCACCGGCTATCCCTACCATTTCTGCAATGGCGAACCTTCGCCGCCGGGCTCGCAGGGACGCCTGGGCTGGATCAACACGCTGGACTTCGGCCTGACCTACAAGCCGAATTTCGCCGACGGCAAGCTGGCCTTCAACCTCAACGTGTTCAACATCACCAACGAGCAGACAGCCACCAATGTCTATCCGTTCTCGGAGTTGACCGACGGCACGACGCATCCGCTGTACGGCCAGCCGGTGGCCTACCAGACCCCGCGCTACGCGCGCCTGACCGTCAGCTACGACTACTGACCGGCGATTGGGCGAGGAAACCGACAACGGCTGGGCGGAGATCCTCCGCCCAGCCGTCGGATTGTCGCCATCGGCCGGCAGGCCGGCCGATGGCGGGCATGCCGTACGCGGAAACCTGGTTGCGCCACGGCGAACGCTGACCTGACCTGATTTGCGCGCAAGCGCCGTTTCATCTGCAAGACGGCAGCTTCCCGATCCTGTTCCGATGGACGCCAAACGCTTCACCGTGTTGCTTGCCGTGCTTGCGGCGCTGCCGATACCCGGCTGCGCCATCGCCGATCGCGCCGGGCCGGCGATGCGCCTGGCGGTGATCGGCGATTCGGACAGCCAGGCCTATCAGGGCTTCACCTTGCAATCGGGATTGCGTGGGGGCCTCGACCATCATGCCGACACCTTGCAATGGACCGAAGTCCTGCAACGCCTGCGCGGGCGGCAACTGGACCAGGGCGATTGGGGAAGATACGGGATGCCCGGGCCAGCCGCCCGTCTGGTGGAATGGTTCGGCATGCCGGCCCGCTCCCCGGCGAAGCGGGACTTCAGGTACAACTTCGCCGTGTCCGGCGCGCATTGCCGGGATCTGATGGGCGGCGAACGCCAGGTTCCCCGCCTGGTGCGGCTGATGGACGCAATGCCCGCGCGCTGGCGCGGCGGGGTGGCGGTGATCCGCATCGGCATCAACGATTTCGGGCAGGCGGAGAGCCTGTCGCGGCTGGCGCGCGATCCCGGTGATCCGCAGTCCCTGCGCACGATCGACGCTTGCGTCGCCGGGATACGGCACGCGGTAGCTTACCTGCGCAGTCGGCATCCGGACGTGCGCATCGTGCTGGCCGGCATCGTCAACAACGCCGACGATCCCGAGAACCTGGGCAAGTGGCAGTCCGCGCGGATGCAGGCAAACATCGCGGCGGCGCTGGACCGCTACGACGATGCGTTGAAGGCGATCGCGGCGAAGGATGCTGCGGTTGCATTTCTCGACAGCCGCGCATGGTTCGATTCGCACTGGGGCGGTCGCGACCGCGAAGGGCGCCCGGCCTACAGGACCGTCAAGGTGGCCGGGCGTTTCCGCGTGGACAACACCCAGGGCGATGCCCCCGGCAATGCCGTACTGGCCGATGGCCATGCCGGCACGGCCTTCAACGCGCTGTGGGCGCAGGCCTTGGTGGACGTGTTGAACCGGCAATTCAAGGCCGGATTGCCGCCGCTGGACGAGACCGAAATCCTGCCCTTGCTGGAAGCGGGCGAACGCCGCGCCGCCGCCGCCGCCGCCGCGCAGTTTCCAGGTCGGCAGGCCGATCCGGCGGCCATGCCCGGACAGCACGCAGCCGTCCGGCAATTGCGGCAGGCTCACTTCTCGACGAAAGCGCGCTCGAACACGTAATCGCCGACCTGGCCGATGCGCGGCGAGGCGGTGAAGCCGCGCGCGTCCAGCAGCGTGCGGAAGTCGGCCAGCATCTGCGGGCTGCCGCAGATCATCGCGCGGTCGTGCTTCGGATCCAGCGGCTCGATGCCCAGCGTGCGCGCCGCTTCGCCGCTGCCCAGCAGTTCGGTCAGGCGGCCGTGGTTGCGGAACGGCTCGCGGGTCACCGCCGGGTAGTACAGCAGCCGGTCGCGGACCAGTTCGCCCAGCACTTCGTGCTGCGGCAGTTCGCGCTCGAAGTAGTCGCGGTAGGCGAGGTCCTTTTGGTAACGCACGCCGTGGGTCAGGACGACCTTGTCGAAGCGTTCGTAGGTTTCCGGATCCTTGATCACCGACAGCCACGGCGCCAGGCCGGTGCCGGTGGCGAACAGGTACAGGTTGCGGCCGGGGTGCAGGTCGTGGATCAGCAAGGTGCCGGTGGGCTTCTTGCCGACCAGCAGCTTGTCGCCGGGCTGGAGGTGTTGCAGGCGCGAGGTCAGCGGACCGTCGGGCACCTTGATGCTGAAGAAATGCAGGGTTTCTTCCCAGTTGGCGCTGGCGATGGAATAGGCGCGCAGCAACGGCCGGGCCTCGGTCTCCAGCCCGATCATCACGAACTGGCCGTTCTCGAACCGGAAGCCGGGGTCGCGGGTGGTGGTGAAGCTGAAGTAGTCGTCGGTCCAGTGGTGGACGCCGAGCACCGTTTCGGTGCCGTAGGAGGAGGACATGTCGGGGCGGGGTGTCGAAGCGAGAACACGCCATTGTAACCGGCGCGATGAGATTGGTTCTCGCTTGTGCGGGATTCGATGTGCCGGTTCCGCCGGCCGAGTTCGCCGCCAGATTCACTTCCCCACTTCCCAACCCAAGGCGAATTTTCCAGTTCGGGCCGGACCTGATGAGGGGAGGAGGTCAAATTGGGCGCCGCCTTCACCTTCCATCCACCTGCGTCCGGGTATTTTCACAAACCTGAAGGTGCAATCGGCTCTGCAGCAGGGAGACACGTCAATGCGACACGCGCAGGATTCCTCGGGGCTGGTACTGGTGGTCGAGGACAACCGCAACATTTCCGAGATGATCGGCGAATACCTGGAAGGCAAGGGTTTCGAAGTCGATTACGCCAGCGACGGCCTCGACGGTTACCGCCTGGCGACCGAGAACAGCTACGACGTGCTGGTGCTGGACCTGATGCTGCCGCGTCTGGACGGCATGGAAGTCTGCAAGCGCCTGCGCAGCGAAGCACGCAAATCGACCCCGGTGCTGATGCTGACCGCGCGCGACACCTTGGACGACAAGCTCAGCGGGCTGGGCGCGGGCGCCGACGACTACCTGACCAAGCCGTTCGCGATCCAGGAACTGGAAGCACGGCTGCGCGCCCTGATCCGCCGCGAACGCCGGCAGGTGGGCAGCGAAGTGCTGAAGGTCGCCGACCTGGCGCTGGACCCGGTCAGCATGCGCGCCACCCGTGGCGGGCACGAATTGATGCTCTCGCCGATCGGTTTGCGCCTGCTGACCATCCTGATGCGCGAATCGCCGCGGGTGGTGTCGCGGCAGGAAATCGAGCGCGAAATCTGGGGCAATGGCCTGCCCGATTCGGACACCTTGCGCAGCCACCTGTACAACCTGCGCAAGATCGTGGACAAGCCGTTCGACAAGCCGCTGCTGCACACGGTGCAAAGCGCCGGCTATCGCATCGCCGACATTGGCTGAGCCGACGCGCGCGGCAGGCGGCGGGCGATGCGCAACGATACGGGGGAGAGCATGCCGCAAGGGTTGTCCCGGAAGATCCGCATCGCCTTCATCCTGCAGGTGGTGATGGTCAGCCTGGCCCTGCTGGCCGGCGCCTACCTGGTGTCGGTGGTGGTCAAGCGCAGCCTGGTCAACGCGGTGCTGCAGCAGGAAGCCGGCCACTTCTGGGACCTGTACGGCGCGTCCGAGGCGCAGCCGCCGCCCAACACCTACACCCTGCGCGGCTACCTGGTGCTGGCCGGGCGTTCCAACCTGCTGCTGCCGGAAAACCTGCGCACGCTCAAGCCCGGTTTCCACGAACTGAAGAACGACGACATGCTGGTGCTGGTGGACGAAAAACCACCGGGCAAGCTGTACCTGGTGTTCCTGCGCTCGCAGGCCGAACGCTTGACCTTCTGGTTCGGCACCTTGCCGATCATGCTGACCCTGGTGGCGATCTATTTCGTCTCGTGGCTGACCTATCGCGCTTCCAAGCGGTTGGTGTCGCCGGTGAGCTGGCTGGCGCGGCAAGTCGCACGCTGGGATCCGCAACGGCCCGACGTCAGCGCACTGGCCCCGGACAGACTGCCCGGCGACGTGCAGGGCGAAGTGCGGCAACTGGCCGCCGCGCTGCACGGGCTGGAGCAGCGCGTGGCCGCGCACGTGGCGCGCGAGCGCAACTTCACCCGCGACGCCAGCCACGAACTGCGCACGCCGCTGACCGTGATCCGCGTGGCCAGCGACATGGCGATGGGCGAGGAAGTGCCGCCGCGGGTGGCGCGTTCTCTGCAACGCATACAGCGTGCCGGCCGCGACATGGAAGCGGTCATCGATGCTTTCCTGATCCTGGCGCGCGAAGCGCAGGTCGCGCCGCAAAGCGAAGACTTCGACGTGGCCGACGTGGTGTTGTACGAAGCCGACAACGCGCGTGCGCTGCTGCACGGCAAGCCGGTCGATCTGGAAGTGTCGCTGGATGCGCGCCCGCGCATGTACGCCCCGCCGCGCGTGCTGCACGTGGTGGTCAGCAACCTGCTGCGCAATGCGTGCAGCTATACCGACCGTGGCCGCATCGACGTGATCGTCGAAACCGACCGCGTGCGCGTGCGCGACACCGGCATCGGCATGGACGAGGAAGCGTTGCGGCGCGCGTTCGAGCCGTTCTACCGCGCCGACGAATCGCGCCCGCACGGCACCGGCCTGGGGTTGTCGATCGTGCGCCGGCTATGCGACCGCTTCGGCTGGAAGGTGGAACTGGAAAGCCAGCCCGGGCAGGGCACGACGGCGACGATTCGCTTCGCCTGAGGGGGCGGCGCGAACAACAACTGCAAGAAGCAGGCGTGATTCGACTGATGCGACCCTGAACCGGAAGTTCTGGATGTTGTTGCCGAGGAACCAAGAACTTGCGTTGTAGATCACGTATTGGCTTATTGTATTGTCGTTGGAAGTTCAGGTGCGGGTGCCTGATGGTTCATCCCTTGCCCGGCCATGAGGCCGGGCAAGTCGATTTTTGAAGTGCTGATTAGCGAGCATGTTCTCCAATGGTTCGTAAACTATTTGTTGGGGTCTTCGTATGCATCGGGGTCCTGGGGTGCAAGCATGCAGTTGTGGGTGTGAAAGAGGGCGTGGTTGACTCGGGGTTGGTGATCCCAATGGGTGCTGATCGGTACAAGATGCAGAACGACGAAATATTCCTGGTGGCCGACAAGCTGCCGGGGCAAAGAGATCCTGAGTATCCGAAAGAATATCTGGAGAAAAATCTTGGTTCGCGGGTGGTATGCGTTGATGTCGTTGTTGATGGCGATGGATCGCTGCGCGAGGCGCGGATCAATCGCTCCGGGCCGGCTTGTATGCAGGGAGGGCACGAAGGCAACGGTGATGCATTCGAGGCTTCCGCGTTGAAGGCGGTCAGGGATTGGGTTTTCCTCGGTTCCCAAATATGCAAGTTCCCTCCCGGCGTGACGCCGAACGATGATTGCGACGGGGATGGGGTGCGGATAGAGCCGGTTCCGGTTCGCCTTACCTATCGCTTCGAGTTCGTGCAGAAAAATGGCATCGGGCAAGTCATTTCAGGGAAGCAAGGCTGACGCGCGGCAAGTAACCCGGCGGCAACGGCACAGGCTCGAACCTCACGGGCTTGGGGGCTGCCTGTCGTCCCTGCCCATGCGACTGTTTCGGGAAAGCGCGGAGTTGGACAGAAAGCCGGGCACCGCGGCGGCGTCCGCTCCGCCTGATTCTTTCCATGGGATTCCCGTTCCGAATCCCGATTCCGGAGCCGTTGCCCCTATCATGCTGTCAACCACGGTCATCGCCATGCGTTGACCCCGGCAGCCACCCGCTACCCAAGCCAGAGCCCCATGAGCCAATCGCCCCGCCGTCCTTCGCGTGCCCGCAGTCCGCTGCTTTCCCGTATTGCCATTGCCGTGGTGGCCGTTGCCGTGCTTGGCGGCGGGTTTTGGTACTGGCGCAGTCACAAGGCCGCTGGCGACGAAGGGGCCTGGCGCACCGCCGCGGTGGAGCAGGGCGACATCCGCGTGGCGATTTCCTCCACCGGCACGCTCAGCGCCATTTCCACCGTCACCGTCGGCAGCCAGATTTCCGGCCAGGTCATCGACGTGCTGGCGGATTACAACAGCCCGGTGAAGAAGGGCGACGTATTGGCGCGGATCGATTCCAGCACCTATCGTGCCCAATACGAGCAGGGCAGCGCGCAGATCGCCAGCGCGCAGGCGTCGCTTCGCAATGCGCAGGCTGCGCTGAAGAACGCCGAACTCGACTACCAGCGCAAGGCCGAGCTGGGCCAGCAGAAACTGGTCGCGCAGAGCGACGTGGACCTGGCCCGTTCCGAACTGGACCAGGCGCGCGCGCAGGTCAATTCGGCGCAGGCGTCGATCAAGCAGCAGACCGCATCGTTGAAGACCACCCAGGTCAACATCGACCGCAGCGTCATCACCTCGCCGGTCGATGGCGTGGTGCTGACCCGCAGCATCGAGCCGGGCCAGACGGTGGCCGCGAGCCTGCAGGCGCCGGAACTGTTCACCATTGCCGAAGACCTGTCGAAGATGAAGATCGAACTGGCCGTTGACGAGGCCGACATCGGCCAGGTCAAGAATGGGCAGACGGTCAGCTTCACCGCCGATGCCTTCCCCGACCGCAAGTTCAAGGGCGTGGTCGAACAGGTCCGGCTGGCGGCGACCACCACGAACAACGTCGTCACCTATCCGGTGGTGGTGACCGTTGACAACAGCGACGGCACCTTGCTGCCGGGCCTGACCGTCAATGCCGAAATCGAAGTCAGCAACAAGCGCGGCGTGCTGAAGATCTCCAACGCCGCGCTGCGCTACAAGCCCAGCGACAATTCGGTGCCGGGCATGCCGGCGACCGGCGCGCAGCAACCGCGGCCGGCGCAGGGCCAGCAAGGTGGCGGCGGCGTCATCGACGACCTGGCTCGCGTGGTGGCCGAAATGAAGGTCGCGCCGGAGCAGCAGGCCGCGTTCGACACCGCCGTGGCGGCGGTGCGCGAACGCCAGCAGGCGCGGCAGTCGCAGTCTTCTTCCAGCGGCGGCGGTTTCGGTCCGCCGGGCATGATGGTGATGAGTGGCGCCAACGCGGCCAATATCGAGGCGCAGCAGCGCCAGCGCATGGCGGATCGTTTCAAGGAGGACTTCGCCGCCTTCCGCGACTCCCTCGACGAGGCGCAGAAGAAGCAATGGGACGAGGCGCTGTCCGCGCTGGTCAACGCCAAGCGCACCACGCTGTACAAGCTGGTCGACGACAAGCCGCAGCCGGTGATGGTGCGCGTGGGCGCCAGCGACGGCACCGACACCGAAATCTCCGGTGGCGGTTTGCGGGTCGGCGACCAGGTCGTGGTGGGCGAGCGCGCCAGGGCCAAGTGATGAACGCACCGCTTTCGACCTCGGCCGGCGTGCCGCCGGTCATCGACATCCGCGCGATGGACAAGGTCTATTCGCCCGGCAGCGAGGCCGAAGTGGTCGCGCTGAAACACGTCGATCTGTGCGTGCGGCGCGGCGATTTCGTCGCGATCATGGGCCCGTCCGGCTCCGGCAAATCCACGCTGATGAACATGATCGGCTGCCTGGACAAGCCCAGTGGAGGCAGTTACCTCTGCGATGGCGAAGACGTCTCGCGCATGGACGCCGAACAACTGGCGCGCTTGCGGCTGGACAAGATCGGCTTCGTGTTCCAGGGCTTCAACCTGCTGCCGCGGATGAACGCGCTGGAGAACGTGGCGATGCCGCTGGGCTACGCCAACGTGCCGGTGCACGAGCGCAACGAACGTGCGCAGAAGGCGCTGGCCGCCGTCGGTCTGGCCGAGCGCGCCGGCCACCGTCCCAGCGAATTGTCGGGCGGCCAGCAGCAGCGCGTGGCCATCGCCCGTGCCCTGATCAACGAGCCGCCGCTGATTCTGGCCGACGAACCCACCGGCGCGCTGGACACGAAAACCGGCGAGGAAATCCTGTCCTTGTTCAAGCAACTGCGCGACGGCGGCCACACCGTGGTGCTGATCACCCACGACCCCGACGTGGCCGAACACGCCGACCGCGTGCTGGTGATGCGGGATGGGGAGTTGCACGAACAGGAGCAGGCCGCATGAATTTCCTCGACATCCTCCGCACCGCCATCTTCGCCCTGCGCGGCAACTGGATGCGCAGTGCGCTGACCTCGCTGGGCGTGATCATCGGCATTGCCGCGGTGATCGTGATGGTCTCGGTGGGCCAGGGCACCCAGCAGGAGATCGACAAGATGGTGTCCGGGCTGGGTTCGCAGCGGCTGGACATCAGTCCGGGTTCGCGGCGCGGCCCCGGTGGCGGCGGCGCGCGGCAGAGCGCCAGCAGCTTCTTCACCTTGAACGAGGGCGACGTGCAGGCGATCCGCGAGCAGATCCCGGAAGTGCAATACGTCGCCGGCGCCCTGCGCGGCAGTACGCAAGTGGTGTTCGCCGAAAACAACGCCTCGACCAGTTGGCAGGGCGTTCAGCCGGAGTTCTTCGACATCAACAGTTGGACCATCGCCAGTGGCGAAGGCCTGAGTGCGCAGGATTATTCCGGTGCGGGCAAGTCGGTGGTGATCGGCGAGACCGTGCGCCGCACCCTGTTCGGCGACGACAGCGGCGTGGGCCAGACCATCCGCCTGGGGCGGGTGCCGTTCACCGTGGTCGGTACGCTGGCGCCGAAGGGGCAGGGCGGTTTCGGCCAGGACCAGGACGACGTGGTGATGGTGCCGCTGGAAACCGCGCGCCGGCGCTTGATGGGCGCGATGGGCCTGCCCTCCGGTGCGGTGATGCAGATCGCGCTGACCGTGACCGACGCCAGGGACCTGGACTACGTGCAGGGCGAAGTCGAAAGCCTGCTGCGCCAGCGCCACAAGATCGACCCCGGCGACGAGGACGACTTCACCGTGCGCAACATCAGCGAGATCGTGGCGACCCGCAACGCGACCACCAGCCTGATGAGCAAGATGCTCGGCGCGGTGGCGGCGATCTGCCTGATCGTCGGCGGCATCGGCATCATGAACATCATGCTGGTGTCGGTGACCGAGCGCATCCGCGAGATCGGCCTGCGCATGGCCGTCGGCGCCGGCCCGAGCGACGTGCGCCGGCAGTTCCTGGCCGAGGCGATGCTGTTGTCGCTCGGCGGTGGCGTGATCGGCATCGTCATCGGTGCGGTCGGCACGCTGATCGTCGGCAAGGCCAGCGAACTGCCGGTGGCCCTGAACGGGCAGGTGGTGGCGTTGGCGGCGGCGTTCTCGATCGCCACGGGCCTGTTCTTCGGTTATTACCCGGCGCGCAAGGCGTCGCAACTGGATCCGATCGAGGCGTTGCGGCAGCAATAGACCGGCCTTCGAAAGCAGGCGAACGGTTGCTTCATTTCTCCAGATACGGCGCAACGATGCCGCGCCACAACTCGTAGCCGCTGCGGTTCATGTGCAGGCCGTCGGGGCCGAACAGTTCGGCGCGCGGTTGGCCGCTGGCGTCCAGCATCGGCGTGGCCACGTCGATGAAATCGACATTGCGCAGTTGCGCCGCGGCTTCGCGTACCAATGCATTGGCCTCGCGCTGTGCCGGCAGTTGCGCGATGCGCGACAGGCTGGGCTTGATCGACAGCACCGCGATGCGCGTTTTCGGCAGGTCGCGGCGCACGCGCTGGACGAAGGCGACGAAGTCGTCGCGCACCTGCTGCGGACTGCGGCCGCTGTTGATGTCGTTGTCGCCGGCGTAGAACACGACCTGCCGCGGTGCGTAGGGCACCACGATGCGGTCGGCGTACCAGGTGCTGTCGCGGACTTCCGAACCGCCGAAGCCGCGGTTGATCGTTGCCACGTCGGGGAAATCCTGCGCCAGCGTGGTCCAGAAACGGATCGACGAACTGCCGACGAACAGCACCGCGCCCTTCGGCGGTGGCTTGGCGGCGTCTTCGGCGGCGAAGCGTTCCATGTCCTGCGCCCAGGCGGCGTTGGAGACGTCGCCGGGGATTTGCGGGGTGGCCGCCATTGGCGGCGCAGGGGTGGCGCAACCGGCACACAGGGCGGCGGCGAGCAGGGCAGCCAGGGCAAGGCGGGGTATCGCGAACATGGTGCTTTCTCTGCTGGAAAACCTGGATTATCGGTGTTTCGACAAGCCGATGCGGCATCTTGTGGCAAAATTGCGCTCCATTCCCGATTCCGTCCCGCCGATGTTTGCTCGCCTTGCCATGTTCCTGTGCTTCGCTCCTTCCCGCCGCGACCGCCGTGCCGTGCGCCGCCGGGCCTGAGTGCATGGCCGACGAAACCGGACACCTGCCGCGCGGCCCCGCACGCATTTTCAAGGCGCTGGTGTGGTCGTTGCAGGGGTTGCGCGCGGCGTGGCTGCACGAATCCTCGTTCCGGCTGGAAATCTGCCTGTTCGCGGTGCTGGCCCCGCTGGCCTGGTGGCTGGGCGGCGATGGCATCGAGCGCGCGTTGCTGATCGGCTCGATGCTGCTGGTGCTGGGCGCGGAATTGCTGAACTCGGCGATCGAGGCGGTGATCGAACGCTACGGCCCCGAGCAGCACGAACTGGCTGGCCGCGCCAAGGACATGGGTTCGGCGGCGGTCTTCGTGCTGATGCTGAACGTGCTGCTGTGCTGGGGCGTCATCCTGTTGCCGAAATATCCATGAGGCGGTGTTTTCCGCCTTTTCAGATCACGAATCACGGACCCGAAACATGAGCCTGGATTTTCTTGCCGATCCCAATGTCTGGTTGACTCTGGCCACCTTGAGCGCACTGGAGATCGTGCTGGGCATCGACAACCTGGTGTTCATCTCCATCGCCGTCGGCAAGCTGCCCGAGCAGCGCCGCCCGCTGGCGCGCAAGTTCGGCATCGCCGTGGCCTGCCTCACCCGCATCGCCCTGCTGGTGTCGCTGGCGTTCCTGGCGCGGATGCAGAACGACGTGTTCAGCGTGGCCGGCATGGGCTTTTCGATCCGCGACCTGGTGTTGATCCTCGGCGGCGCGTTCCTGCTGGTCAAGGGCATCATGGAAATCCGCGAACTGATCACCGGCGGCGACGACGAGGATCCCAACACCACCAGAACCTCGGCGGTGTTCGGCATGGTGATCCTGCAGATCGCGGTGATCGACATCGTGTTCTCGCTGGACTCGGTGATCACCGCGGTCGGCATCGCCGAGCACATCCCGGTGATGGTCGCGGCCATCCTGCTGGCGGTGGCCATCATGCTGCTGGCGGCCAATCCGCTGGGCCGCTTCATCGACGCCAACCCGACCATCAAGATGCTGGCGCTGGCCTTCATCGTGCTGATCGGCGTGGTGCTGATCATCGACGGCCTCGAAGTGCACGTGCCCAAGCCGTACATCTACTTCGCGATGGGCTTCTCGGTGATGGTCGAGTGGCTGAACCTGCTGATGCGCCGCCGCGGCGCCGCGCACAACCATCCGATCGTGCCGTAAGAACCTGTTCAAAGTCTGTCGCGAGCGCCGCCAGATGGCGCGTGGTGGAGCGCAGGAAGCGCAGCGTATGTGTGATACGTGAGCATTCCGAGCACCGCACGCGCGCCATCTGGCAAGCGCAGCAAG
>JASGDT010000021.1:0-30813 GCA_047607085.1 Pseudoxanthomonas sp.
AGTTCCTGATCGACTACAACGAGCACCGCCCCCACACCGCCCTCGGCGGCATGACGCCTGCCGAGTACCGTTCCCGCAACGCCAGAAGTTCTACTTTTGCCGTGTCCGCTTGACGGGGGAGCTTACGGAGTGGCTGGCCGGGCCCAACTGGGGCTCGCACTTCCTGCCGCGCATCGACAGCGAGGTGCTGGTGGACAGGTCACAGGAAAGGAAAGGAAAGGAAAGGAAAGGAAAGGAAGGAGCTTGATTTCCGTTTTTCAGCCGTCGGGTGTATCGCCCGAGCGTAACGCCCAGGATTTTTGCCCAACCAAAGAAAAACCCCGTGTTTCCACGGGGTATATGGTGCCCAAGAGGGGACTCGAACCCCTACGGATCTCTCCGCTACCACCTCAAGGTAGTGCGTCTACCAATTCCGCCACCTGGGCTGAAGCCGTGTTGCGATTGTAGCGATTACTTGTCCTGCGCTGGGGCGGTCTTTTCCACCTGCGGCGGTTGCACGACCGGCGTTTCCGCTTCCACTGCCGGCGTGGCGGCCGGCGTGGTCGAGGCCGGGGCCGGGGCCGCCGGAGCGGCCAGTTCGCCGGCAGCCTTCGGCGCGACCGGTTGTTCCGGCGAGGCCATCAGGCCGAGATTCTGCTGCACCGGGCGTACGCTGTGGGCAGCGCGCCAGCCCATGAACAGTGCGATGGCGAAGAACACCACCGCCAGCCACTTGGTGCTCTTGGACAGGAAGTTGGACGCGCCGCGCGCACCGAACACGGTACCGGAAGCGCCCGAGCCGAAGCCGGAGCCGGCCTGCGCGCCTGCGCCACGCTGCATCAGCACCAGCGCGATGATGGCCACCGCGACCAGCACGAAGACGACATTGAGGATCAACATCATGGAATCAGGTTCTCTTGCTCTTGCATTCGGTTCGGGGCCGCCGCCCACGCGATGGCCAGAAAATCCGCAGCCACCAGCGAAGCGCCGCCGATCAGCCCGCCATCGACATCCGGCTGGGCAAACAGCGCCGCGGCGTTGTCCGGCTTGACGCTTCCGCCGTACAGCAGCGGCAGCGAGCCGGCGATTCTAGCATCCCGCGCGGCCACCTGACCACGGATGAAGGCATGCATCTGCTGCGCCTGCTCCGGCGTGGCGGTGTGGCCGGTGCCGATGGCCCAGACCGGCTCGTAGGCGATCACCGCGTCGGCGAAGGCCGCCACCCCTGCCCGCTCCAGCACCGGCTGCAATTGCGAAGCCAGCACTTCCTCGGCCTGCCCGGCATGGCGCTGCTCCAGGGTTTCGCCCACGCACAGGATCGGCACCAGCCCGGCGTTCTTCGCCGCGACGAACTTCTTCGCGACCAGGTCGCTGTCTTCGTAGTGGTACTGGCGGCGCTCGGAATGGCCGACCAGGCCGTAGCGCGCGCCCACATCGACGAGCATCATTGCCGATACTTCGCCGGTGAACGCGCCCTTCTCGTTGTGGCTGACGTCCTGCGCGCCGAAGGCCAGCGGCCGGCCTTCGAAATCCTCGATCAGGTCGCCCAGGTAAGGCAGCGGCGGCAGCACCACGATGTCAACACCGGCGACCGGCAAGGCCTGCGCCACTTCCGCGACCAGGGCGGTGGCGAAGTGCCGGGTACCGTGGAGCTTCCAGTTGCCAGCCACGATTTTGCGCCGCATGAGACCAGTTCCATTCCAATGGGAGGCAAGGATACCCGATGAAGCGGTTTTTGCCTGCGGCTGTGTCGTGGGCGAAGGGATTTACTTCAACTTGATCTCGCGCAGCCGCTGTTCCAGGAAGCCATGCGCGGTGATCGGTTCCGGGTAGCGGCTGGGGTTGTCGGTGCTCACGCACGAAGGCAACACGTCGATCAGGAAATCCGGATTCGGATGCAGGAAGAACGGCACCGAATAGCGCGGCTGGCGCGCCGCCTCGCCCGGCGGGTTGACCACGCGATGGATGGTCGAGGGATAGACGTGGTTGGTGAGGCGCTGCAGCATGTCGCCGATGTTGACCACGATGGTGTCGCCGTCGGAGGTGAACGGCACCCATTCGCCGTCGCGCGACAGCACTTCCAGCCCCGCTGCGCTGGCGCCGACCAGCAGGGTGATGAAGTTGATGTCGCCGTGCGCGCCGGCACGGACGTTGGGGATGTCGTCGGCGGTGATCGGCGGGTAATGGATCGGGCGCAGGATCGAGTTGCCGTGGTTGGTCTTGTCGGCGAAGTAATGCTCCGGCAGGCCGATGTGCAGCGCCAGCGCGCACAGCACGCGCGAGCCGAGCTGATCCAACGCGTCGTAGAGGGCGTAGCCGTGTTCGCGGAATGCCGGCACTTCCTGCGGCCAGAGGTTCGGCGGCATCACTTCGCGATACTTCGAGTCATCCGGGATTTCGCGGCCGATGTGCCAGAACTCCTTGAGGTCGAAGTATTTGGAATCCTTCGCGGTTTCCACGCCGAACGGGGTATAGCCGCGCGCGCCGCCGCTGCCGGGGACGTGGTACCGCTTCTTCACTTCCTCCGGCAGCGCGAAGAACGCCTTGAACGCGGCGTAGGCGTCGTCGATCAGCGGTTGCGGAATGCCGTGGTTGCGGATGCCGGCGAAGCCCCATTCGCGGTAGGCCGCGCCCAGCTCGGCGACGAAGGCGTCGCGGTCGCGGTCGTAGCGGGTGATGTCGAGAGTGGGAATGCGGGAAGTCATGGGTTTTCCTGTGGATTCTCGATTGCCGTTCCTGCGAAAGCGGGAATGGCGAACTTCAAGCGGCGGCGACCTTGACCGCTGCGGCAAGCTGGTCCAGCGTGGATTGCATCAGCGCATCATCATCCGCTTCCACCGTGACCCGCACCACCGGCTCGGTGCCGGAGGGGCGCAGGAAGGCGCGGCCACGACCGGAAACCGCCGCCTGCGCCTGCGCCAGCGCGGCTTGCACGGTGGCCGCTTCGACCACGGCCCTGGCGCTGCCTTGCAGGCGCACGTTGATGGTCCGCTGCGGCAGCATGGCCAATCCATTCAGCGCTTCGCGCAGGCCGATGCCGTCGTCGTGCAGGGCTTCGAGCACCTGCAAGGCGCTGACGATGCCGTCGCCGGTGTTGGCGCGATCCAGGCACAGGATGTGGCCGGAAGCTTCACCGCCGAGAATGCCCTGCCCTTCGACCAGCGCCTGGTGCACATAACGGTCGCCGACCTTGACCCGCAAAAACGGGATCCCATCGCGCATCAGCGCGCGCTCCAGCCCGTAGTTGCTCATCAAGGTGCCGACCACCGTGCCGCGCAGGCGGCCACGCTTTTCCCACGCACGGGCGAGGACATAGATCAGCCCGTCGCCATCAACCACCTCACCGACGGCATCGACGAACATCACCCGGTCGCCGTCGCCGTCGAAGGCGATGCCCAGGTCCGCGCCGCTTTCGCGCACGCGCGCGGCCAGCGCCTGCGGGTGGGTCGAGCCGACGCCATCGTTGATGTTCAAGCCATTGGGCTGCACGCCGAGGGTTTCGACCTTTGCGCCCAGTTCGGTGAACACGATCGGCGCCACCTGGTAGGTCGCGCCGTGCGCGCAGTCCACGACGATGCGCATGCCTTGCAGATCGAAGCAGCGCGACACCGAGTTCTTGCAGAATTCCACGTAGCGGCCGACCGCGTCGCGGGTGCGCTCGGCCTTGCCCAGCGCTTCGGAAGCCACGGTGAGGAAAGGCAGTTCCAGCGCCGCCTCGATGGCTTCCTCGGTGGCATCGTCGAGCTTTTCGCCTTCGCTGCTGAAGAACTTGATGCCATTGTCGTGGTGCGGGTTGTGCGAGGCGGAAATCACGATGCCGCCATCGGCGCGCAGCGCGCGGGTCAGGTGCGACACCGCCGGCGTGGGCATCGGCCCCATCAATTGCACATCGACGCCGGCCGCCGACAGGCCGGCCTCCAGCGCCGCCTCGAACATGTAGTTGGAAATGCGCGTGTCCTTGCCGATGATGACCTGCGGCTTGCGCCAGGCTTCCACCTGCCCGGCCTTCAGGCGACGCTTGGCACTGGCCACCAGCGACTGCCCGTAGGCATTGCCCAGGCGCAGGATGAAATCCGCCGAGATCGGCGCAACGCCGACGCGGCCACGAATGCCGTCGGTGCCGAAGTACTTGCGGCTCACGCCGCCGCCTCTGCCGCCTGCGGCTGCTTCAGCAGCAGCGCGAACAGATCGGCCAGGCGGTCACGCAGTTCGCGGCGATCGCAGATCTGGTCGATCGCGCCGTGTTCCAGCAGGAATTCGGAACGCTGGAAACCTTCGGGCAGGGTTTCGCGCACGGTCTGCTCGATCACGCGCGGGCCGGCGAAGCCGATCAACGCACCGGGTTCGGCGATGTTGATGTCGCCCAGCATCGCGAAGCTGGCCGAAACACCGCCGGTGGTCGGGTGGGTCATCACCGAGATGTACGGCAGTCCCGCCGCGCGCAGCTTGCCCAGCGCGGCCGAGGTCTTGGCCATCTGCATCAGCGAGAACAGGCTTTCCTGCATGCGCGCGCCGCCGCTGGCGGAAAAACACACGAACGGGCTGCCGATTTCCAGCGCCTTTTCCGCACCCAGCGAGAAACGTTCGCCGACCACGCTGCCCATCGAGCCGCCCATGTAGGCGAAATCGAACGCGCCGGCGACCAGGTCATGGCCTTTCAGCTTGCCGCGCAGGGTGACGAAGGCGTCGCGCTCGCCGGTGCTTTTCTGCGCGGCCTTGATGCGTTCGGAATATTTCTTCTGATCCTTGAACTTGAGCACGTCGGTCGGGCCCAGCGCCGCGCCGATTTCCTCCAGCGGGCCGTCGTCGAACAACGCCGCCAGCCGCACGCGGGCACGGATCGGACGGTGGTGATTGCACTTGGGGCAAACCTCAAGGTTTTCTTCCAACTCCGGTCCGTACAGCACCGCGCCGCAGTTTTCGCACTTTTCCCACAGGCCTTCGGGAACGCTGCGCCGGGTCTTGGCCGACTTGCCTTCGGTGCGGATGCCCGCAGGCATCAGTTTGTTGATCCAGCTCATCGGTTCGCGGCTTCCTGTTGAAGGGGGCCGGCCAGCGGCCCCACGGCGCGGATTTTAGCAACTGGCCGATGGCGGTGCGCCGGTACCGCCATACGCCACGGGATGCCGGCCTGCCCTGCCGCCGGTCGATGCCGGCAGAAACGGCAATCGCAGGCTGGCCCGGGTGCCGCCGCCATCGCCGTCGCGCAGCACCACGCTGCCGCCGTGCAGGCGTGCGACTTCGCGCACGAAGGGCAGGCCCAGACCGGAGCTGCGCAGGCCGGTGTCCGGCCGGGCCAGTGAATAGAAGCGATCGAAGATGCGTTCGCGTGCGTAGTCCGGCACGCCCGGCCCGTGGTCGCGCACGGTGATGATGATGGCGTCGCCGTCGCGTTGGGCGGCCAGTTCGATTTCGCCGCCATCCGGGGAGAAGGCGATGGCGTTGTCCAGCAGGTTGGCCAACGCCTGTTGCAGCAGAAACTCGTCGCCTTCGATGAACAACGGCGCAGACGGCGCGTGCAATGACAAATGCAGGCCGCGTGCCTGCACGCGCGCGGCAAAGCTTTCGTCGGCATGCGCCAGCAGTGCGCCCACGTCGATGCGTTCGCGCTTGTGCAACCAGCCGTGCTGCTCCACTTCGGCCAGCGCCAGCAACTTGTCGATGGTCCGGGTGAGGCGTTGTTCCTGGGTACCGATGTGGTGCAGGAAGCGTTGCCGGTCGGCGTCGGGTAATGGTTCCTGCAGCAGTTCGGTTGCGCCGCGGATCGCCGCCAGCGGGCTTTTCATCTCGTGGGTCAGCGATTGCACGTAATGCTCGACGTAGGCCTTGCCTTCCAGTTCGGTGCGCATGGTTTCCAGCGCGCGGCCCAGTTGGCCGATCTGGTCCCTGCCCTGCGGCGGCGGCGGCGCGGGCTGGCCGGCGCTGACCGCGTTGGCGTAACTGGCAAGGCGGTTGATGCGGCGCATCAGCCACATCGTCACCACCAGCCCGATCAACGCCGACAAGCCGATCAACCACGCGCCGCGCAGCATGATGCTGCGCTGGCTGGCGGCGATGAAGGGCTCGAACGCGGCGTTGGGCTGGGCCACGCTGAGCACGCCGATCAGCTTGCCGTCATCGCCAGCGATCGGCGCGGCGACGTGCATTTCCGTCCGCGTGTCGTCGCCGGGGGTGACGGAACTGGAACGCGCGCCGTATTCGCCGCGCAAGGTGCGCAGCACGTCGTTCCAGCGCGAATTGTCGCGACCGATGTCGCGCCCCTGCGAATCGAACACGACGATGCCGCGTGCGTCGGTGATGGTCACGCGCAGGTCGATGCTGTCCTTGCGGTGTTGCCAGATATTCGCGCCCGGGTCGCGCCGCTGCGCCCTGGCCACACGCGCGGCGAAGGCGCCGTTGGCGATGCGGCCGTTGCGCAGATCGTCCGCCGCCAGTTCCGCCAGCAGGTTGGCGGTATCGACCAGGGTCGATTCGATCGACTGGCGCACGCCCGGCTTCACTTCATTGACGAAAACGCGCATCACGAAGAACGCGGCCAGGCCGACGATCAGGAAGAAGCCCAGCACCAGCCGCAGGCCCAGTCTCATTTCAGATTCCCAGCGAATAACCGAGTCCGCGATGCGTGCGGATCGGGTCGTTCTCCACGCCAAGCGCGCGCAGCTTGGCGCGCAGCGTCTTGACGTGGGTGTCGATGGTGCGATCGGCACTCTCGGCGCTGCTGTCCCAGCCGCGATCCATCAATTGCGCGCGGCTGAGGATGGCGCCCGGGCGTTGCAACAAGGCGTCCAGCACCGCGTATTCGTAGCGGGTCAAATCCAGCGCACGGCCGCGCCAATGGATGCGGTGGCCTTCGCGGTCGATGGCGAAGTCGCCTCGTTGCAGCAGGACTTGCGCGGCCGCATCGGTTTGCAGCGGGCGACGGCGCAGGCGCGCGCGCACCCGTGCGACCAGTTCGCGTGGCGAGAAGGGCTTGGCGATGTAGTCGTCCGCGCCCAGTTCCAGCCCCAGCACGCGATCGACCTCGTCGTTGCGCGCGGTCAGGAAGATCACCGGCACTTCGCTGAACCCGCGCAATTCCCGGCACACGTCGAAACCGCTGCCATCGGGCAGGCCCACGTCCAGCACCACCACATCGACGTCGCCGGCGCGCACCTGCGGCGCGACCTCGCGCGCCAGCAGGCAATGCCGCGCGTCCATGCCCTCGCTGCGCAGCGCATAGAGCACGGCGTCGGCAATGGCGGGTTCGTCTTCGGCAACCAGGATCACGGGCATGGCGGAAGGATAGCAGCCACCCCGCTGCTATCCTGCGCGCATGAACTACCGTCACGCCTTCCACGCCGGCAACCATGCCGACGTGCTCAAGCACACCGTCCTGCTGGCCCTGCTGCAAGCGCTGAAGCGCAAGCACGGCGCGTTCTTCGTGCTGGACACCCATGCCGGGCGCGGACGCTACGAACTGGCCGCAGACGCCAACCGCAAGACCGCCGAAGCCGACACCGGCATCGGCAAATTGCGAACTCCTCCCGCCCTGCCCGCCGTGCTGCAGCGTTACGTCGAAGCCGTCGCCATGTACGGCAACGACACTTATCCCGGCTCGCCGCTGCTGGCCGCCGCCGAACTGCGCGAACAAGACCGCCTGGCCGCCTGCGAACTGCAACTGGAAGAAGCGCAGGCGCTGAAAACCCTGTTCGCCCGCGACCCGCGCGTGGCCGTGCACGCACGCGACGGCTACGCCGCGATCAAGGCGTTGCTGCCGCCCAGCGCAGGCGGCAGCAAATTCGCACGCGGCCTGGTGCTGATCGACCCGCCCTATGAAGCGCAGGATGCCGAATACCCGCAAATAATTGCGGCACTGAAGGAAGGCCTGCAACGCTGGCCCAACGCCACCTGGGCAGTGTGGTACCCGATCAAGCAACGCCGCCGCCTGCAATCCTTCTTCCGCAGCGCCACCGCGCTGCCGGCCAAGTCCGCGCTGGTGGCGGAACTGCTGGTACGCCCCGACGATTCCCCGCTGCGCCTCAACGGCAGCGGCATGCTGATGCTGAACCCGCCCTGGCAATTCGACCGGGAAATCGCCCCGGCCCTGCCGGCCCTGCGGCAATTGCTGGGCGAAAACGGCGCATCGACACGGCTGGAATGGTTGCGCGAAGGCGAGTGACCGCTGGTACCCGGAGATGCGACTTGCGCCTTGAAAGTGCGCAGTATCCTTCACGCCTCAGCCGATCAGCAATTTGGCTTTCCTGCGTATTTCCGCCAATTCCGCTGCTGCAACAGCGCCTTTGCGCTGCGCTTGGCGAACTTTCCAGTCGAGGCTTTTCACTTGGTCGGCCAAGGCCACGCCCGCGCGCTTGCCGGCAATGGCGACTTCGAAAGGATACGTGGGCGAAGGCCTGCGTCGCGATGAGGCGGCACATGTGTTCGGCCCGGCGGCACGCCTGGCCGAAGCCCTGCGCAAGCGCGGCGTGCCAACCGAGGTCATCGAAACCGCAGCCCAGGAAGCCGCAGCCTGATCCATCACGGGTCAGAAGCATGACCTGCAAGGAATTGCGTACTCCGGCATCCGAAGCCATCACATCGTGGCAATGGTGGGGTTCGCTTCGATCACCACAACCTGCATACCAAGGGAACCGCAACAATCTATTGCCCGGGCAACTCATCCCCCGGCAAGGGCACAACGTCTGGTGCAGCCCGCAAGAAGGCCAGCAAGTCTTCGGGGGTGGCATCGCCTGCACGTTGGCGCAAGAAAGCATCCGCTGTTTCCAGCACGCCCACCTTTTCCGCCACGGCGGCGGCGATGAACTGGTTCAAGGAAACACCATCGGCCTTGGCCAGGCGCGCTGCCGCCGCCTTGACCGAGTTGGGCATCTTGAGGGGATAGGTACTTTTGCTCATTTGCGCAACACTCCCAAAAATTCTGCCGGCGTCATCACCTTCAAACCGAAACGACCGGGTGCCATGCCAAAATCGCGGACATTATGCGTAACCAATGCATCTGCCCTGCCGTTGACCGCCGCTTCCAGCACGAACTCATCGGCAGGATCCCGCAACTGGGGCCGCCAGCGGAAATGCACTTCCACCGGCAGACTTGCACTGGCCAAGGCCGCCAGCACCGAATCCACCGCGGTCTCGCTCATTCCCGTTGCCAAACGATGCTCGGGGCGCTTCAACACATCTTCGTATTCAAGGAACAGCGCCGTCGTAACCAAGGGCTTGACCTCTCCCAGCGCAATCCGGGTCAGCAATGCGTTGCTAGCCCCGCTTCGACTGCGGAAAGCCGCCACCAGGATCGAAGTATCCACTACGATACGCCACATGGCAAAAATCCTATGTGACATCCCATCACATGTCAAGCTACCATCAAACCATGCAAAAAAAACGGCCCGGATCGCTCCGGGCCGTTTGGGTGTTGCGGGTGTCGAGGTGGATCAGAACTTGTACTTGAAGCCCAGCTGCACCGACCACTGCGAAACGCCGACATTGAAACCGTCGGCGTCGGAGTTGGCCACGGTGGCCGCTTCCGGGGTCGAGAAGTTGTAGATGTACTTGCCCGTGGTCGCATCGATGCCGGCATAGGTCAGCACCGCCATGTCGGCATAGAAGCCGTAGTCGTAGATATGACCCCAGTCCTTGTTGATCAGGTTGCCGATGTTCTGGATGTCGAGCGAGATCTCCGACTTGTGGCCCTTGAAGAAGCCCGGCAGTTCCTGGGTGAAGCGCAGGTCGAAGGTGTTGACGAAGTCCGCGCGGCCGGCGTTGCGCGGCGTCACGCTGCCGGCATAGCGGGCCAGATCGGGATTTGCGGCCAGCCAGTTGAAGAACGCCGTCTCCATGGTGGTGCCGCCGCTGAACAGCACGTCGCCGACGCCCGACGGCACGTAGAACAGGTCGTTGGCGCGGCTGTCGCCGTTGGCGTCGTTGGTGTAAACGTAGCTGAAGGGACGGCCGCTGCGGCCTTCGTAAACCAGACCAACCGAGGTTTCGTAGTCGCCGAAGAACTTGTGCTTCCAGTTCAACGAGCCGGAAATGCGGTCCTTGATCTCGTAGCGGGCCGTGCCGAGGGCGTCCTCGTTGGCCTGGAAGATGTTGTTGTAGTTCCAGCCGGAGGTCGCGGTGGAGCTGGTCAGGCCGCTGACTTCGGTCGCATCGGTGTAGGTGTAGCCCAGCGACCAGGACCAGTCGCTTTCGACGGTCCAGGGCTTGTTCAGGCTGAAGGTCAACTGGGTGCTGCGGCCCTTGTCGGTGGTGTCCAGCAGCAGCACGTCGCCGAAGCGCGAATCGCGGAGGTAACGCGCCGAACCGCTGCCGGTGGACGGGCTGCCCCAATACAGCGCGCGACCGTCCGGGCCATAGCCGGTGATGCCGCTGCCTTCGCCGGACGGATCCAGGTCGAGGCGGCGGTAATACAGCGCACTCTTGACCTTGGTCACCAGGGCCTCGGCCGAAGCGACGATGCCGTGCCATGGCAATTCCTGTTCGAACGCCAGATTGGCCTTCCACACCGACGGCAGTTCGAAATCCGGGCTGACGAAATTGACGTTCTGCCGCGCGGTGGACGCGGTGGAACCGTTGGCATAGGCCTCGGTCTGAGTGTAGTTCAGGCCGGTGGTGCCGTACACGTTGCTCAGCCACACTTGCGGCGAGTCGCCCTGGAACAGGCCGACGCCGCCGCGCAGTTGGCTGGGACGCTCGCTGTCGAAGGTATAGTTGAAGCCGAGGCGCGGCTGCCACAGCCATTGGCCATCGCCGACATCGCTGTTGTCGTAGCCGAAGACCTGCTCGGCGACCGCGTTGTAACCCGGGGTCTCGTCGATCTTGAACGTGTCGCCGCGGATGCCGAGCGTCAGGGTCAGGTTGCTGCTGACGTACCACTGGTCCTGCACGAACACGCCGAGCGACTTGTAGGTGTAGTCCGAGGCCATGTTGTCGATGTCGCCGTCGAGCGGCGTGCGGATCTGGTAGTAAGCCCAGTTGTCGGCCTCGAAGTCAGCGATGCTGTTGTAGGTGTAATAGCCGTCAACGTAGGGCGCGTAAAGGTTGTAGATGTCGTTGGTGGCGTAATCCACGCCGAACTTGATGTCGTGGTCGCCCAGGGTCAGCGTGCCGGCGCCGAAATAGTTCCAGGTCTTGGTGTACAGCTCGTTGTACTGCGAGTTGACCTCGGTCCCCAGGTACAGGTACGGGCTGCCGCGCATGCCGGTGGACGAGCTGAGGCTGCCGTAACCGATCTGGATGGCCGGCGTACCCTCGGTCGGCGTGTTGCGCACCGCCGCGTAATCGCGGTACGAGACCTTGAACTCGGTGGAGAAGACGTCGTTCCAGTCGCTGAACAACTGCGCCACGTAGCTTTCGACGCTCTTGTCATGCTGGTACCAGTACGAACTCAGCGACGCCGAGCCATAGGAACCGGTGGTGACGCCGTTGATGCGCAGCTTGCTCTGTTCCAGCTTGCTGTAGCGCAGGCTGGCGCGATGGGCGTCGCTGATGTTCCAGTCCAGCTTCAGCGCGTATTCCTCCAGATCCGTGTTGCCGTCGCTCTCCAGGCTGCCGCCGGACTGGCCGTAGCGGCTCTCGAAGATGTCTGCGGCCGTGGCGGCATCGTCTTCGGAAATCACGCCCAGACCGATCGGGCTGCCGGCGATGTCGGCACCGGGGGCGACCTGCTTGTACTTGTCGTAGTTGGCGAAGAAGAACAGCTTGTCCTTGACGATGGGGCCGCCCAGGGTGAGGCCGTAATCCTCTTCCTTCTCGAAGCCGTTGAACGCGGCGCCGGTCGGGTCGTCGCCGAACCACTCGCCGTCGCGATAGGTGCCATAGACCGAACCGTGCAACTGGTTGGTGCCGGACTTGGTCACGGCATCGACCACCGCACCGGTGGCGCCGGAAATGGTCACGTCGTAGTTGGACAGGTCGATGTTGATCGCTTCGATCGCTTCCATCGCCACCGGCTGGCGGCGGGTCGGCATGTTGTTGCCTTCCAGGCCGAAGGTGTCGCTGGCGGAGACGCCGTCGATGCGGATCGCGTTGTAGCGCGGGTTCTGGCCACCGGCGCTGATCGTGCCCGAGGCGCGGTCAACGAAGGCCACGCGCGGATCCAGCCGCATGTAGTCCTGGATATTGCCGCCGATCGACGGCAGCGCCTCGATGGTCTGCCGGTCGACATTGGTACCCGCACCCATCTTGGTCGCGCTGAACACGTTGGAACCGCCGGCCACGCCGATGGCGGTGATGGTTCCCAGGGTGGCGACATCGCCCTTCAGCGCTGCGTTGACCGTGCTGACCTTGTTGAGGTCGAGGTAGATGCCTTCTTCGGTATCGGTGCCCGCGCCGGCCTTGGTCACGGTGATGGTGTAAGGACCGCCCACGCGCAGGCCGCGCGCGTTGTAGCGGCCGCTGGCATCGGTGGTGGCGCGGCTGACCGTGCCCGACTCGGTATGGGTGATGGTGACTTCGGCACCGGCAACCGGCGTGCCGCTGCCGTCGGTGACCAGGCCGCCGACACCCGCCGAAGTGCTCTGCGCGAACGCCGGCGCGGCGGCCAGCGCGGCCACCAGGCCGAGGGTGAGTTTGGACATCCTGTAATTACGGGCTTGCTTCATGGGTGATGGCCTCATTGCGAGTTGGCGATGGCGGAACCGGAACGAATCGGGTCAGATGGGCGGGCGCGTGGCCGGCCGGAATGCAATTCCCGCGGTGTGGCTGCAACCCCACGCACCTCACCGAGAGATTAACTTCAGATTAACACGCTAAGGCCAGTTTGTGACCTCGCCATGACAAATTTTCTTGCGTCGCAGCATGTCGATTTCGCTGATGACGAAACGCTTTTGAGGTCGCGCAAACGGAATGTGCGGCAAGTGGTTGTTGCCGTTGGCAAGAAGCCAATGTGCGGTGCCTGATAGTGATCGTGATCGAGCTTCGTGGTGGTCTTTCTCGCGACTGCAAGCCGCTCTCCCGGCAAAGCCCCTCCCTTGTGGCGCACTCGCGCCCAAGAATCAGACAAAATCAATACGGGATTGCATGAATCCAGCAGGACATCCGGGAACATCAATGATTCAAACAATCGCTTGAAATGCCAAAAACTTCGGCGAACTGGACAGCAATGGCGGCATCCCGCACACTGCCGCCCTTTCCGTACCCTGCGTTGCCCATGGCGAAACTGCTGCTGCTGCACGGCCCCAATCTGAACCTGCTCGGCACCCGCGAGCCGGCGGTGTATGGGCACACCACGCTGACGCAGATCGACGAGGCGGCCCGCGCGCAGGTGGCAGCGGCCGGGCATGAACTGGACGTGCTGCAATCCAATGCCGAACACGCGCTGATCGAGCGCATCCACGCCGCGCGCGGCGACGGCACCGCCTTCATCGTCATCAACCCCGGCGCCTTCACCCACACCAGCGTCGCCCTGCGCGATGCGCTGGCCGGCGTCGGCCTGCCCTTCATCGAAACCCACCTGTCGAACGTGCACGCCCGCGAGCCGTTCCGCCAGCACAGTTACCTCAGCGACATCGCCGTTGGCGTGGTCTGCGGCTTCGGCGCGGACAGCTACCGGTATGCGCTGGAGGCGGCCTTGAAGCGGCTTGCCGCGACTGATGGGGCCAGCAGCAAGTCGCCTGCTTCGCAACGCTCTCCTTAATACCCCTACCCTTGCAGGCGGCCAAGCCGCCGACTCACCCAACCAAGAGGCCCACCATGGACCTGCGCAAGATCAAGAAACTCATCGACCTGCTGGAAGAATCCAACCTGGCCGAAATCGAAATCAAGGAAGGCGAGGAGTCCGTGCGCCTGGCGCGCGTGCCGAGGGGCAGCGTGGCCGTGTCCGCGCCCGCCCAATACGTTGCCGCAGCGCCAGCGCCGGTCGCTGCCCCGGCTGCGCCGATGCCGATGCAGTCGCCCACCGAATCGGCCACCGGCGGCAGCGCCAGGCCCGGCAATGCCCTGCCCGACGGCCACGTGGTGCGCGCGCCGATGGTCGGCACCTTCTACGCCTCGTCCGCGCCGGACAAGCCGGCTTTCGTCAGCGTCGGCCAGCAGGTCAAGCCCGGCGACACCCTGGCGATCATCGAGGCGATGAAGATGTTCAACCCGATCGAGGCCGACGCCGCCGGCACCGTCGTCGCCATCCTCGGCGAAAGCGGCCAGCCGGTCGAATTCGACCAGCCGCTGTTCGTCATCAACTGAGGCGCGCGCGATGCTGGACAAGGTCGTCATCGCCAACCGTGGCGAAATCGCGCTGCGCATCCTGCGCGCCTGCCACACGCTGGGCATCCGCACGGTCGCGGTGCATTCCACCGTTGACCGCAACCTGAAACACGTGGCGATGGCCGACGAGTCGGTGTGCATCGGCCCGGCGCCGTCGTCGGAGAGCTACCTCAACATCCCGGCGATCATCGCCGCGGCGGAAGTGACCGACGCGCAGGCGATCCATCCGGGCTACGGCTTCCTCAGCGAGAACGCCGACTTCGCCGAGCGCGTGGAACAGTCCGGTTTCGTCTTCATCGGGCCCAGGGCCGACACCATCCGCCTGATGGGCGACAAGGTCGAAGCGATCCGCGCGATGAAGGCCGCCGGCGTGCCGTGCGTGCCCGGCAGCGGCGGGCCGCTGGGCGAGGACATCGTCGCCAACACCAAGATCGCGCGCGAGATCGGCTACCCGGTCATCATCAAGGCGGCCGGCGGCGGCGGCGGGCGAGGCATGCGCGTGGTCCACGCCGAGGCCGCGCTGAAGACCGCGATCGAGACCACCAAGTCCGAAGCCAAGGCGGCGTTCGGCAATGGCGAGGTCTATATGGAGAAGTTCCTGGAGAACCCGCGCCACGTCGAAATCCAGGTGCTGGCCGACGGCCAGGGCAACGCCATCCACCTGGGCGAACGCGATTGCTCGATGCAACGCCGCCACCAGAAGGTGGTCGAGGAAGCGCCGGCGCCGGGGATCACGCCGAAGCAGCGCGCCGAGATCGGCAAGGTCTGCGTGGAGGCCTGCATCCGCATCGGCTATCGCGGCGCGGGCACGTTCGAGTTCCTGTACGAGGATGGCCGCTTCTACTTCATCGAGATGAACACCCGCATCCAGGTCGAACACCCGGTCACCGAGATGATCACCCGCATCGACCTGGTCGCCGAGCAGTTGCGCATCGCCGCCGGGCAGAAGCTGTCGATCAAACAGGAAGACGTGGTCATCGACGGCCACGCCATCGAATGCCGCATCAACGCCGAGGACCCGGAAACCTTCATGCCCAACCCCGGCGCGATCACCGGCTTCTACCCGCCCGGCGGCCCCGGCGTGCGCGTGGATACGCACATCTACACCGGCTACAAGGTGCCGCCGAACTACGATTCGATGATCGGCAAGCTGATCGTGCACGCGCCCGACCGCGCCACCGCGATCGCGCGCATGCAGGTGGCGCTGAGCGAATTCATCGTCGATGGCATCAAGACGAATATTCCCCTGCAACAACGGATCATGCGCGACCAGGGCTTCCGCGCCGGCGGCCAGAACATCCACTACCTGGAAAAGCGCCTGGCCGAGCGCAAGAGCAAGGGCATCACCCTGGCGTAAGCATGGTGGTTTCGATGCAGGTCGGGGCTACGTCCCCGACACTTCCTTCATGCGGCACACGCGAAAAGTCGGGGCCGTAGCCCCGACCTACGAAGCTTTGCACATCATCCCGGCGGCAGGGCACGACGGCAAACCGAAGCCGGTACTCAACCCCACGACAAACCGGCATGACCGGTCTGCACAACTTTTTGCGATAGGCAAGGAAACCACCCTTCAACGAGGAGTTTCCCATGTCGCCGCGCCGCCGCATCGTCCGTACCACCGCCCTGACCGCCGCCGTCGCCATTGCGGTCGCCCTGCCCGCCGACAGCGCGCCACCGGCCACCCCGCCCACCCAAGTGTGGATCGACGTAGCCACCTACAACATGGCCAGCATGCCGGACATGGGTGCGCTGGGCAGACTGGCCATGAAGATGGGGGGCGCGGACAAGCAGCAGACCCAGCCCAACAAGACCTTCCCCACCACCCGTCGCCCCGGCCAGACCGGCACCTACCTGGACGTGGCCCTGCTCAACCAGCTCAAGCCGGGCGCGACGGCGGATATGGACACTCCGAATGGGCTGGGCCTGGGCACGCTGACCCTGATGCCGCCGCCGCCCTCCACCTCGACCCAAGGCGTCGGCGTGCAGGACGACCCGCCCGATGTGGAAGTCACCATCGAGGAATACTGGGGCTGCGGCGGTTCGCCGGGCCCCGGCCAGCCCAAGGTCGCCACCTTCAAGGTGAAGAGCGGCGTGGCCTCGAGCACCGGCAGCATGAGCCCGGGCATCTTCAAACCCCAGGACGACATAAAGCCCACCACGGCCTACGTGCTGTGGCCGAACAAGGTCTCCGGCCAGCCCGTGCCCGAGGGCGCCTCAATGGTGGGCACGCACCGTTTCAAGGGCCAAGGCATCCCGGCGTCGCTGCAATTCGACCTGGCCCGGAACGCGGACTTCATGCCGAAGATCGCCCTGACCAGCCAGATGGGCGAGGACCGCGATCCCATCGATCTGTCCTGGCAGCCGGTGGACCGCGCCCAAGCCTATTTCATCACCGCCGTGCAGATGGAGGCACCGACCGACTCCGGCAACGGCAAGTCCGGTTACAAGCTCAAGGGCACCATGTGGAGCAGCGCTGAGGTGGGCGGCGCCGGTGAGTCGCTGCTCGATTACCTGAACCCGTCGGACCTCGGCAAATGGCTCAAGCAGAAGGTCCTGCTGTCGCCCGACACCATTCACTGCACGATCCCCCAAGGCATCTTCGGCAATGGCAACGGCGGCCTGACCATCGGCAGCCCGATCATGCTGGACATGGCCGCCTACGGGCCGGAAACCACCCTCCTCTATCCGCCGAAGCCGACCGATCCCAAGCAACTGGCCGCGTGGAAGCCGGAGTGGAGCGTGCGCGTGCGCAGCAAGTCCACCGCCAACGCCATCGCGGGCATGAACCCGGACGAAGACGACGCCACGCGCAAGGAATCCATCGGCAAGAAGCTGTTCAAGAACCTGCTGAAGGGCAAGTTGTAAGCGGCGACCGCAAGGTTCGCGCCCCACCCATCGTCTCGCCTTCCGCGCACGCCAGCACACACCGGAATCCGCCATGCACGCACGTCGCCTGATTTTCATATCCCTGTTCGCCGCGCTGTGCGCCTGCTCGCGCACGTCGCCATCGGGCGACCCGGCCACGCAGGCCGCGCCGGATGCAGCGGTGCAAGCCGAACTGGCCCGGCTCAAGGCCGAAGGCCCGCTGCCCGCCGCGCGCGAGGCCTCGGTGCTGGAATTCTGGCTGCACTACAAACTGATGCAGGCCACCGGCATGGAACAAGCCCTGGGCGGCGAAGAACAGGCCGTTGCCACGCTCAAAGCCATGGGCACCGGGTTTGAACACGCCTTGACCGGCACGCAGGAACAGGCCGCGCGCATGATTCCAGCGGCCTTCGACGGCAATGGCCTGGACATGGGGGTCATGGGAGCCGGCTACGGCTTGATAGGCGGGGCCATTGGCAGCGGCATGTTGGGCGCCATGTCGCAATCGCCGGAGCAGCTTGCCGCAGCCATCAAAAACGGCCCCATCAAGTTCGATGGCAAAGACGGCGCGGCGGAATTCAACATCGGCCAGGACGGCATGGACACCACGATGGAGCAGACCATCAACGAAGACGGCGTGACCGGCAAGGTCAAGACCACGATCCACATGGATGCCTGCCCCGATGCCGAGGGCAAGCTGGAAGTCACCATCGAGACCCAATCGCAGATGAGTGGCGGCGGCAAAAGCGGTTCGGTCACCCTCCGCTACCGGCAAGAACGCTACCTGGATGACGATGCCCACCTGCTGCCCCTTGCCGAAGGCGACAAGATGCAGGGTTCCGAGTTCTTTCAGGTTGACATGAAGGGCAGCGGCGCGAATGGCGAACTGTCCTATTACGAGGACGGCGGCACCGACCGCAATGGCAAGGCCACCGGCGGCACGATGAGGGAAAGCGGCCACAGCATTTTCCGCCCTGATGAAGCCCGCCATACCTCAAAGCTGGTGACCGGCACCCAGAATGTGATGCGCGCCTTCGCGGAAATGATGCTGTCCGGCGTGCTTCCCGGTGCTTCCGCGCCGTGGGAATCCGGCCGCTGCGTGGACCTGAAGCTGCGCAGCAGCCCGGAAAAACGCAAAGGCGCGCAGCCCAAGACCCACTACACGGTGTTTGCCGAGCCGCGCGCGAAGAAAGACGGCGCACCCACCGGTGGCACGGTCAAGGCCACGCTGAACGGCCCGCATTCGCTGAGCCCGCAAGACAAAGTGAAAGCGGACGCGCAGTTCGATTACGAAAACCCGCAGGAAAAAGACCAAAGCGCCAGCATTGAATTTGAAGCGCGCAGCAAGCGCGGCGTGGGCAAGGCCACGCTGGAATTCGATACGAAGAAAGGCGGGTATCGCATCGTCGCCACGGGCGGCTGTGCCGAGCCAACCACGGTGTGCGACATCAGCCAACCCTTCACCCACACCATCTGTGGCGGCCAATTCACCTTCGCGCATACGCCAACCAGCGACAGGAGCGGCAACTTCACCTTCCGTTACAACAACGGCAAAGGCCATGTCGATGCTAAGGGCACCTATGCACTGAAAGGCCCGGAGGAAGAAATGACCGGCATTTACACCTATTCCAAATTCTGCGGAAGCGCCGCTGGCATGAGGGCTTGCATACCTCCGGCCACATTCGGGGTGTTCAAGTTCACCAAGATCGACGACTGCGGCGAATGAACAAACACTTCCCTCACCCACAGAGAACCGCCATGAAAACCCGTGCTTGCCTCATTGCATTGGTCTTTACCTTGGCATCTACCAATGCCCATGCACAAAGCCTTGGCGAGATGTTCAAACGCGCAGTCAAGGATGCGAAACAAGAGATTGAACGCAAAGCTGAAAACAAAGCGCGCGAAGCCAGCGACAAAACGGTGGATGCCGCCACCGCACCGGTTGAAGAAGCCATAAGCGGCACCATGCCCGCCACAGGCAGCCAGCGCGACAAGAAGCAGAAAGGCGACGGTGCGGCATCGCTGCGCGGGGTCGCCATGGCCGATGATTCATCCGCTGCGCGTGATGCCGCCATTACCCGCCTGCGCAGCACGCCAGCGCGCGCCACCTGTGCCGACACCGGCACCACAAGCCGCGTCTTCGGCAACACCTGCAATAACCGCGAGTTCCCCGCGCCGCCCATCCTGACCGCGCCGCAGCAAGTGTGGGAAACCAAGCCTGGCTGGTGGGGCGTGTGGTCGCCGTATCTGACGGACAAGCTGATGCTGACCGGCAGTTGCAACAACGACGACAACGCTGGCCTGTCCGCGTTGGACATGCAAACCGGCAAAACCATCTGGCACATTGGCAGCATGTGCGCGGTAGGCAACCGACGTGGCTCAACCGGCAATGTCGCTTTTTTCGATATGCCGTCCGGCGAGGTGCTGATGGTCTATCCGCGCGACGACGGCGGGCCAACTGACTATTACGTGATCAACGTGAAAACCGGGCGCATCGTGCGTTCGCTGAAGCCTGCGGCCAACGTCCCCCTGCGCGGGCTGGGTGGCATATTCACCGGCGTCAACCAATCCAAGGCTGATGGCGTAAGCAACTTGATGAGCTTCAATGCGGAGCTGGATCAAGTGCTATGGCGCAACAGCGGGTTCCGTCTGGCGATGGAAAAAGAGGACCCGCACTACCAGCCCACCTTCAGCCCCACGGTGCTGGAAAACGGCGTGCTGTTCTTGACCGCGCGCAGCAAAGACCAGCCCGACCCACCCACACGGCAAGTCCATGCCATCGACATGAGCACGGGACAAACGCGGTGGCGGCACACCGATCAACCAGCAGCCGAACGCGGCAACAAGACATGGCGTTCCGATGACGGCATACCGATGGTGGCCGGCGGCAAGGTCATCGTCCGCGTGCAGGGTTTGTTGGGCGCAGTCGGCCAAGGGCAGAAGCCAAGCGGCGATGCCTTGCGTGCATTGGATTCACGCAGCGGTGCAACTGCATGGACAACGAAAGCCGTGGCTGGCGCGTCCATCATCGCTCATATCGCCGTGGGTGACATCTTGGTAGCCAATGTCGAACGCAGCGACGGGCGCGAACTGTGGGGCTTCCGCTTGAGCGATGGCGCACTGGCATGGCGCAGACCCGTGAACAAGGAAACGCAGTTGTTGGCATCGTCCGGCGGCGCGTTTTATGTATCCGAGCGCATCCAAGTGGCAGGCAAAGAAGCAGGCAATTACGACTTCCACCTGCAAGGGCTGGATGGCGAAACCGGCACCTTGCTGTGGACGACAGTGCTGCCCGGCCACAACCTTGACCTCGACGGCGGCTGGGGCATCGTGCCCGACCCGCGACGCAGCGGGTCGCAAGGTCCGGCATGGCGCATTGGCCGCGACGGCGCGATCTACGGCATCACCCTGACCGGTGCCTTCAAGTTGCAGTAGCCACAACCCAACCCAGGAGAACAGACATGACCATCCGCACATCCTTCATCGCCCTCGCCCTGTTCGCCTTCGCCACCGGCGCGGCGGCGCAGGAAAAGAAAGCCGAGGCCGCCGCGCCTGCGACCGCCGCGACTACTGCGGTCGCCACGACCAAACCCCTGCCGGAGGCCGCCAAGCTCGCGCCCAGGCTGGCGACCGGAACCGCGGCCGACGACAAATCCTCGCAGCCTGCACAGACGCAATCGCTGCGCGCCAACAAGAAGAAGTCCGGCGGCGGCCAGACTGAAGACGACCTCTACGTCGGCGTGAAGTGAGGACGCCGGCTTCCGGGCGAGTTCCCTGCGCAGTCTCAACAAGGAATTTCTCGGCTCGATACCGGCTGTATCCAACAACTACGAATACAGCAGGATAGTCGAACTGGTCGAGAAGAACGCGAGCAGGTTCCAAGCCCTCATCAAGTAATAAGCCGCTTCTACCGAAGACAGCCGGAGCCCCCATGCACAAGCCTTCCCTCTTTCTTGCCGGCACCGCGCTGGCCCTCGCCTGTCTGCTCTGCACACCTGCGGTGCAGGCCGCTACGCCGGCCTCACCCACCGCCACCCGCTTCACCCCGGTGGCTGGCGATGATGCGGTGAAGAAGCTGGCAGACAGCTTGGGCAACACCCCGGAAGAACGCCAGCAAATCCTGCAAATTGCCAACACGGGCAAGGAATTGTTCGCGCAGAAATACAAGGGCAAGTGGGACAACACGATTGCCGGCGCAATGACCTTCTTCATCGCCTCCGCCTACACCGTGAGCAACGACCGCGCGCCGAGCATAGAGGCCGAGGAACGGCTGTTCTCCTCGCTCAACACCACGCTGGCGCAGTCGGACATGGTGCGCGCTTCCAATGCGGAGAAGACCGCCTTGTACAACGTGCTGCTGGCCGGTGCCGGCCTGCCGTTGGTGTTCTACGTGGATGGAAAGCAGCACAACAACACCGCACAGATCAATCAGGCGAAGAAAATGGCCGATGGCTTCGGCCAGCAATTCCTCAAGATGGATTTGCAGGCAATAAGCAGGATGCTGAACGATGACACCAATACGGCTACCGCTGCGACCGACGCACACGCGACGGCGGCGCAATCGGCGAACACGCCATCTGGGAAAAAATGTGTCGCCGCGCGCATGGTGATGGTGCCGAACTACGTTTATGTCCCGCCGATGGGCACGCAGATGGTGCAAAAGCAGGAACTTCGGTATGTGGAAGTTCCCTGCGGGAAGCAATGAATCGACTGCTTCACATGCCCAGTTGCTTCGCCAGTTTCTCGGCCTCGGCGCGGAAAGCATCGCGCCTTGAAAGGCGCTCCTGCAAATTCATGAGCCGGTGGCCGCTTCGGCGGCGATCTTGCGCTTGAGTTCCAGCAGCGGTGCGCTGTCGGCTTTTTCCAGCGCGGCCAGTGCGCGGCGGTAATAGTCTGCACGTTTGGCGGCGTTGCCCAGCTTGCCCCACGCCATGCCGTAGCCGGCGTAAATCTTCGCATCGGTACCGGCTTGCACCTGCTTGCCGGCAATGATTCTTTCCGCATGGGCAAATGCCTCCAGCGCCTCGCGCGGGCGGTCAAGGTCGTTCAATGAACCGCCAATGCCAATGTAACCGTTGGCCAGTGCGGGGTTGTCCGCGCCCAGGGTCTGGCCAAGGATTCGTGTGCCCTGCTGGAAACTGGCCAGCGCGCCAGCGGCATCGCCCAGGTTCTTCTGCGCCGTGGCTTTCAGGCTGAGCAAGACCGCGCGCCCGTCCCACAGCGCCGGCATGTCGTGGCGGTCGGCAAGGGCGATGGCTTCATCAATGATTTGCAAAGCCGGTTGATATCGGGTCTGTGCGATCAGGCAGCGGCCCAGGCCGATGAACGCCACCAGCGCGTCGATCGTCGCCACCTGATCCTGATCCGGCTTGTCGATCTTGCGGAACTGCGCGATCGCCTGTTCGTAATGCTGCTGCGCATTGGCGTTGTCGCCGGCGCTCAGGTAGGCATCGGCGAGATTGCGCTGCGACACGGCCTGCTCGAACAGGTCATCCGGCAGGTATTGCCGGCGCAAGTCCGCCGCGCGCGTGGCGGCGGCGATGGCTTCTTTCGGCTTGCCCATCACGCCCAGCACCTGCGCGTAGTTGCCGAAGTGGTTGGCCAGTTCCGCCGCATCATCGTGGTCGTAGGGCGTGACGCCATCCAGTCCGGGCCGGTACATGGCTTCGGCGTTGGCCCAGTCCTGGCCGATGCCGTACAGGTTGGCGAGCGTGCGCTGCATGCTCTTGCGCACGTCAGGGTCGAGATCGCGACCCTTGTCGAGCGTCTTGCGCGAATTGTCGATCAGGTCATTCAGGCTGAATTGCGCGCTCAACTGGCCCTGCGGCGCCGCGCCGAACAGCGCATCCTGCATCAGCAGCAAGGTCTGGCTGGCCTTCTTTGTCTGCGCCTGTGCGGTGTTGCGTTGTTGTTCGGCGATACGTGCCTGCGTGCGCGCCATCTCTGCCTGTTCGTGCGCTTCATTGGCCTGCCACAGCGCCACGCCGGCACCGGCCAGCAAGGCGAACGTCACTGCCGCCATCGACGCAGCCAGCAGGCGGTTGCGGCGCAGCCACAAGGCCGCACGCGCGCCCTTGCCGAGGTGCGCCGCGTTCACCGGCCGATGTTGCAGCCAGCGTTGCAGGTCGGCGGCCAGTGCGTCGGCGCTGGGATAGCGGGCGGCGGGCTCGCGGCGCAGGCATGTTTCGACGATGGCGGCCAGGCCGCCGCGCAGCGCCTTGGCCAAAGCTGCGCCATCGACTTCACCGCGTTGCGCGGCTTGTTCGGCGCTGGCCTGTGCAACGGCGCGGGTCAGCGGTTCGGGTTCGCGTTCCAGCAATTGCAATTGCTTGGGCAGCGGGGTGTCGCGCGACAGGCCAAACGGGTGCGAGCCGCTCAGCAGCCGGTGCAGCACGATGCCCAGTTGCCAGATGTCGGTGGCGGTGGTGATCGGCGCGTCGTGCAGTTGTTCCGGAGATGCGTATTCGAAGGTCAGCGCGCGGTCGATGGTGATGGTGGCATCGCCCGGCACCAGATCAATGGGTCGCAATTGCTTGGCGATGCCGAAATCCAGCAGCTTCACCCGGCCTTCGCCATCGACCAGCAGGTTGGACGGCTTCAAATCGCGGTGCACCACCAGGTTGCGGTGCGCGTATTGCACGGCGTCGAGCACTTGCGCGAACAATTCGACGCGCTCGCGCAGGCCCAGTTGGTTGGCGTCGCAGTATTGGTCCAGGGCGATGCCATCGACGTATTCCATGACGAAGTACGGGTCGCCGTCGGGGGTGAAGCCGCCGTCGAGCAAGGTGGCGATGTTGGGATGGTGCAGGCGCGCCAGGGTCTGGCGTTCGCGCAGGAAGCGTTCGCGCGCCAGCGGCGAATCCGCCGCGCTGCGGATCAGCTTCAACGCGGCAAGCTGGTCGTAGGCGCCGTCGTTGCGCCGTGCTGCATAGACCGCGCCCATGCCGCCTCGGCCCAGCACGCCGGTGATTTCCCATGCGCCGATACTGCGGCCCGGCGCGGCATCGGCCGCGTCGCCGGTGTCGTTGTCCACCAGTTCGTCATGCCATTGCGAGCCGCGACCGGAGAACGGTTCGTCGGCGCGACCATCGGCGGCCAGCATCGCCACTACCAATGCGCGCAATTCGGCATCGCCGGCGCACAGTTCGTCCAGCCGCGCGGTTTGCGCCGTCGCCGGCAGGTCGGCGAGTTGCTCGAAGATGCGCATCGCCTGTTGGTCGCGCTCGCTGCTCATGTTCATGCTTCCAGCTTGGCCGCCAGCTAGGCGCGGGCGCGTCGCCAGTCGCGGCGCACGGTGGATTCGCTGATGTCCAGCAATTCGGCAATCTCGGTTTCCTCGTAGCCGCCGAAGTAGCGCAACTCGACGATCTGCGCGGCGCGCGGGTCGAAGGCTTGCAGGTCTTCCAGCAATTCATGCAGGGCCAGCACTTCGATCTCGGCCTGCGGCTGGGCCAGGTTGTCCACGGCCAGGGTGACGTCGGCCAGGCCGCTGCCGCGTTTCTGCGAATGCACGCGGCGGGCTTGGTCCACCAGCACATGACGCATGGCCTGGGTGGTCAGCGCCATCAGATGATTGCGGTCGGCCGGGGCCAGTTGCGCGTTGACCGACAACTTCAGCCACGCCTCGTGGACCAGCGCGGTGGTCTGGAAGGCCTGGCGGCGGTTGCCGCGCAGTTGCTTGTGCGCGACGTGCTTGAGTTCGTCATAGACGGCGGCATAGGCGGCATCGCGCGCACGCGCATCACCGGCACGGCTGCGCGCCAGCAATTCGGTCACCGGCGATTGCCCGGTTTCGATGGTCATGCCTTGCCCCTTTGCCACGGCCACCATGCCGGGCCGGGCGCGGGAAGTTTGGCATGAATCAACGGGAGATGGCTGCCGGGCGACACGCCCTTGGGCAATGGGTCGATAATGGGCGCAACCTTCACCCGCCTGCCGCCCATGCCTTATCTCGAACTCACCCAGCGCTGCACCGAAGCCGAGCAACCCCGCTACGAGAACGCGCTGGAAGACCTGGGCGCGCTGTCGGTGACCCTGCTCGACGCCGATGCCGACACCTCCAACGAAAACGCGATCCTGGAACCGGGCGTCGGCGAAACACCGTTGTGGAAATCGCTGGTATTGACCGCGTTGTTCCCGGCCGATGCCAACGCGCTGGCGCTGCTGGCGGCGCTGGAAGCCTTCGACCCCGGCCTGGACTGGCGCGAGGCCAGTTTCCGCATCGTCGAGGACCAGGATTGGGAGCGCGCGTGGCTGGACCAGTTCCAGCCGATGCAATTCGGCATGCGCACCTTCATCGTGCCGTGGAACCACGAACTGCCCGACGCGGCGAACACTGCCGATGCCGCCGTGGTGCGGCTGGATCCGGGCCTGGCCTTCGGCTCGGGCACCCACCCGACCACCGCACTGTGCCTGCGCTGGCTGGACGATCTCGCCGCGCGCGGCGAATTGCGTGGCGCGACCGTGCTCGATTTCGGCTGCGGCAGCGGCATCCTCGCGCTGGCCGCGCTGAAACTGGGCGCGGCGCACGCGGTCGGTGTCGATAACGATCCGCAGGCATTGTTGGCCACGCACGACAATGCGCAACGCAACGAGGTGGGCGACAAACTCGCCGTGCATCTGCCCGAAGACGAACCGCCGGCCACGTATCCCGTCGTGGTCGCCAACATCCTCGCCTCGGCGCTGGACGCACTGGCCGATACGCTGGCCATGCGCGTCGCCCCCGGCGGCCGCATCGCCCTGTCCGGCATCCTGCACGGGCAGGAAGGCGAATTGCTTGAACGCTACGCCGCCTGGTTCGACGACTTGCGCACCGAGCAGGAAGGCGACTGGATGCGCATCGACGGCGTGCGTCGCTGACATCGCGCCGCAAGCATGCTTGAATTGCGCCGATGAGCCGCATCTGCCCCCAATGCCAACAACCCGCCGGCGGCGACGCGGCCTGCATGCATTGCGGCGCGATGGCGACGCCGGCCAGCCTGGCGACCCTGCTGTCCGCGCCAGCCAACGGCGAAACCGACGATGCGGCAACGCCGCCTGCAAAGATCACCGACGGCGTCGAAAACATCGCCACGTTCGACGATGCCGACACGGCCGGGGCCATCGCCGCCACGGACCCTGCCGACACCATCGCAAGTGCCGACGCCGCGCCCGCGGAATCGACCGATGACACGCCACTGTTTTCGCGCAACACCCGCGCGCCGCCCACCTCCTCGCGCGCCCTCAAATGGCAATGGGCAGCCGTGGCCGCGCTGGTCGCATTGCTGGGCCTGCAAGTCCTGCTGGCCGATCGCGAACGCCTGGCCACCGATGCCGGTTGGCGGCCGCTGCTGGGCGCGTTGTGCGGCACGCTGGGCTGCACGCTGCCACCGTGGCGCGAGCCGCAGGCCTTCGCCATGCTGAGCCGCGACGTGCGGCCACTGCCCGATGCGCCCGGCACCTTGCTGGTGCAAGCCACGTTCCGCAACGATGCACGCTGGCCGCAACCGTGGCCGACCTTGCAGGTTTCCTTGTCCGATGCCGATGGCCGCGTGGTCGGCGCACGCGCCTTCACCGCCACCGAATACCTGGACGAAGCGCAAACCCAGGCCGAACTGGCCCCCGGCCAAAGCGCGCAGGTGTCGATGCGCCTGCGCGAGCCGCGTGAGGGCGTGGTCGCGTTCTCGTTCGATTTCAAATGACCGGCAAAGTGCGTGCAGCCTCGCGCCCATGGCGCTAGACTTCCCTCCCCATCGCGGCCCCGCCCTCCGGCCAGCGGCGATGGCAGCCCCCGCAGAGTACCGCCACGCACACCAGGCCCATCACCGTTGAACGCCGCACAGACCCGCCACGACGCCAACCGCGGCCCTGCCCGACCGCCGCTGCGTGAACACGTGGCCCAATCGGTGCGCCGCTACCTGCACGACCTCGACGGCTGCGATGCGGACGACGTGTATCAAACCGTGCTGCGCGAAATGGAAATCCCGTTGTTCGTCGAAGTGCTGAACCACTGCGAAGGCAACCAGAGCCGCGCCGCCGAATTGCTCGGCATCCACCGCGCGACCTTGCGCAAGAAACTGAAAGACTACGGGCTGGCCTGAGGCTTCCCTGCCCCCGCAGGCAGATCGCGCATCAAGCCAATCGTCGTGCCGCCGCCACGATGTCTTCTTCCCCCGGCAGCACCAGAAAGGCCGCGCCGGCCAGTGGCGTGTAGGTATCGGCGCCGACCACGCGCTGGAACGGCCGCGCGCGATAGCCGGCTTCGGCGATCGCGGTAATGATGCCCTCGCCCACGCCGGCACAATGGCGACCCTCATCGACAATCAGGATGCGCCTGGCGGTCTTCGCCTGTTCGGCGATGAAATCCTCGTTCAGCGGCACCAGCCAGCGCAGGTCAACCACGCGCACCTGCCAGCCCAGTTCGGCTCCGATGCGCTTGGCGGCGCGCAGGCTCATCGGCACGCCGTTGCCGTAGGTGAACACCACCAGATCGTTCGCGTCCGCGTCATAGACGCGGCCTTCGCCCAGCGGCATCGCCTGTTGCGGCAGCGGATACGGGAACTGCCACTGGCCGTCGCCGGCTTCATGCAAGTCCTTGGTCATGTATAGCGCGATCGGCTCCAGAAACACCGACACGCGCCCATCGACCTTGGCCAGCGCCGCCAGCGTGCGCAGCATCGTTGCCGCATCGTCGCCACGCGACGGGCAACCGACGACCAGGCCGGGAATATCGCGCAGCGCGGCAATCGAATTGTCGTTGTGGAAATGCCCGCCGAAACCGCGCTGGTAACCCAGGCCCGCGATGCGCACCAGCATCGGGTTGCGGTACTGGTCGTTGCTGAAGAACTGCAACGACGCCGCCTCGCCGCGAATCTGGTCGCAGGCGTTGTGGAAATACGCCAGGTACTGGATTTCCGGCAGCGGCAGCATGCCCATGTTGGCGTAGCCCTGGGCCAGGCCGAGGATGGTGGTTTCGTCCAGCAAGGTGTTGAACACGCGACTGCCCTTGAACGCTTTTTGCAAGCCCTTGGTCACGGTATAGACGCCGCCCTTCTGCGCCACGTCCTCGCCGAACAGCAGCGATTCGGGGTATTTGCACATCAGGTCGTGCAGCGCGTTGTTGATCTGGATGGCGAGATGCCGCGGCGGCTGGTTTTCCGGCAGTTTCTCCTCGCTGCCGAACACGGCGATGCGTTGCTGTGCCGATGCGGCACGCGCGGCTTCCTTCGCCACCGCCTTCGGCGTGTACGGCGCCAGCGGCGCGATCACCTCTTCCAGCGTGGCCAGCTTGGGCCGGCGGTCGGCCTCCTCGGCGGCGGCAAAACAGCGCTTGCGGATGTTTTCGTACAAACCCAGCAGTTCTTCCTTCGAATACAGGCCGGATTCCAGCGCGATGGCGGCGCTGCGCAGCAGCGGGTCGGTCGCTTCGACCGCGCACAGCTCCTCGATGCTGCGCCATTCGATTTCGAAATCGGTGCCTGCATGGCCCATGATCCGCGTGGTACGCAGGTGCAGGAAGGTCGGCCGCCGGGTGCCGCGGCAATGCTCGACCGCGCGCTGCACGTCGGCGTAACCTGCGGCCAGGTCCAGGCCGTCGGCGTGGAAATAATCCAGATCGGCACGATCGCGGAAGTTGCGGCCAATCCAGCCATCCGGCGTCTTCACCGAAATGCCGATGCCGTTGTCCTCGCAAACGAACAACACCGGCGCGGGCAGCTTCTGGTACGCCGTCCACGCCGCCGCGTTGAACGCGGTCTGCGCGGTGGCGTGGTTGCTCGACGCATCGCCAAAGGAACAGATCGCGATGCTGTCGCCGGGAATCGGCAGCGCATGACCGATGCGCCCGGCTTGCTCGATCGCAATCGCCGTGCCCAATGCCTTCGGCAGATGCGAAGCGATCGTCGAGGTCTGCGGCAATACCCACAACGGCTTGCTGCCCCAGACCTTGTGGCGACCGCCGGAGGCCGGGTCTTCGGCACTGGCCGCGAAACTCAGCGCCGAATCCATCACCGGATCACGCGGTTTTCCATCGGTGCCGGGCAACTTGCGGAAACGCTCGGCCATGAAACCGCCACTGCGGTAATGCAGAAACGCCGGATCGGTATGCCGCGTGGCGCGCGCGACCATCGCGTTGCCTTCGTGGCCGCTGCTGCCGATGGTGTAGAAGACCTTGTTCTGCACGCGCAGCACCCGTGCCATCAGGTCGAGATGGCGCGAGATCAGTTGCGATTCCAGCAGTTCGGCAAAACCGCGCGCATCCAGCGCGCTGCCGGGCAAGACCGGTTCGCCCTCCTCGCGCGGGCGCGGCGATGCATTGTCACGCCAGCCTTCGACGAATTCGATGAAATTGCGGTCGCAGATTTCGGCGCGGTTGACGCCCTTCATCCGCGCGGGAATGGTTTGAAGATTCATGCACCCCTCCAGGTGTTGTTTCATTACATGGATCGCTTTCGCCCTTGCCATTGCGCGCGGGTCTGGCCCCAGACATCGACCCTGACGTCCTGGCGCGGCGGCGGCAATTTGCCCGGCCCTTTCAGCGTCGAACCCAGGCGCTTGGCGACGTTCTGCGATGCGACGTTGTCGGGGGCGATGCAATGGATGATGTCGTCCCAGCCCAGGTTGTCGAAGGCCCAGTCGATGGCAGCGGTTCCCGCCTCGGTGGCATAACCCTTGCCCCAGGCCCGCGGGTGGAAGGCATAGCCGATCTCGTTGCCTGGCCAGCCTTCCGGCTTCCATGGGCCGATCTGGCCCATCCACAGTCCGCTGGCTTTCTCGATCGCGCTGAACATGCCGAAGCCCTGCACGAACCACGCGCCCGGCTGCCACAGGAAACGCCGCCAGGCTTCGCCGCGGGCCACGTGGCCGCCGATGAAACGCGCTGCGTCCGGGTCGGCCTGCGTCTCGGCGAAGGCGTCGAAATCCTCGGCGCGCGGCGGGCGCAGGATCAGGCGCTCGGTTTCCAGCAGGGGGCCGGGATTCGTCATGCGTTCGACGCCGCCAGCAATGCCGCGTTCTCCGCCGCCGGCGCCGGCATCTCGACGAAATCCGGCGTCGCGCGCACGCGCGCAAGCCAGGCGCCGACGCCCGGATACGCCGACAGGTCGAATCCGCCGTGATGGGCGACCGCGGTGTAGGCGAACAGCGCGATGTCGGCGATGCCGTAGCGCGGGCCGGTGAACCAGTCGTGCGCCTGCAGGTGCCGTTCCATCACCGCCAATGCGGCATTGCCGCGCTCCAGGCAGCGCGGCAGTTCCAGCGCGCGCCGCGGCGAATCCAGCGGCGTCCAGCCGCGGATGAAGCGCGCCACGGCGATATGGGGTTCATGACTGTACTGCTCGAAGAACATCCAGCTCAACGCCTGCGCACGCTGCCACGGATCGTCGGGCAGGAAGGCCGTGCCTTCGGCGAGCCAGAACAGGATCGCGTTCGACTCGACCAGGACGCGGCCATCGTCGAGTTCGAGCATCGGCACCTTGCCGTTGGGATTCTTCGCCAGGTATTCCGGCGTGCGCGTGGCTCCCTTGCTGCTGTCGGTTTCGATCCAACGGTACTCGCGATCAAGTTGCGTGAGCAGCAGGCGCAGCTTGTGGCAGTTGCCGGATACCGAATAGCCGTGAATGGTGATCACATCGAAATTCCCTTTGCGCTTGCTGCATGCAGGAAAGCAACTCAGAACGCATTGATGCCGGTCAATTCGCGCCCGATCACCAGTTGGTGCACGGTCTCGGTGCCCTCGTAGGTGATGACCGATTCCAGGTTCAGCGCATGCCGGATCGCGGCGTGTTCGGTGGTGAT
>JASGDT010000022.1:0-51655 GCA_047607085.1 Pseudoxanthomonas sp.
AGAACCTGTTCAAAGTCTGTCGCGAGCGCCGCCAGATGGCGCGTGGTGGAGCGCAGGAAGCGCAGCGTATGTGTGATACGTGAGCATTCCGAGCACCGCACGCGCGCCATCTGGCAAGCGCAGCAAGACTTTGAACGGGTTCTAACGCATTCTTCACGCCGCTGCGCCGCCCATTGCGCGGCGGCCGCCGCGGTGCTGCAATGCGCGCATCCCATCCGCGAAGGAGTCGGTCATGCGTGTGTTCCTGCGTTCCCTGATCGTGGCGTCCCTGCTCGTGCTGCTGTCCGGCTGCGGCTACAACGCCATCCAGCAAAAGGACGAGGCGGTGAAGGCCGGCTGGTCCGAAGTGCTGAACCAGTACAAGCGCCGCGCCGACCTGATCCCCAACCTGGTGGCCACGGTGAAGGGCTACGCCACGCATGAGCAGCAGGTGTTGACCGCGGTGACCGAGGCGCGCGCCAAGGTCAGCCAGATCAACGTCAACGCCGAGGATGCCGCTTCGCTGGCGCAATACCAGGCCGCGCAGGGCGAGCTGAGCCAGGCGCTGGGGCGTCTGCTGATGGTCACCGAGAACTACCCGCAACTGAAGGCCGACCAGCAGTTCCTCACGCTGCAGGCACAACTGGAAGGCACCGAGAACCGCATCACCGTGGCCCGCCAGCGCTACATCGCCACGGTGCAGGACTACAACACCTACGTGCGCTCGTTCCCGCAACTGATCACCGCGAAAATTTTCGGCTACAAGGAAAAGCCGAACTTCAGTGTGGAGAACGAAGCCCAGATTTCCAACGCCCCGGCGGTGGATTTCGGCACGCCGCCACCGCAGCCCGCACCGTCGAACTGATCGCGGCCACGGGCGGATGACGGTGTTCCGTCGCGCATTGCTCGCCTGCCTGCTGCTGGTCTGCCTGCCGTTGGCCTGCGGGTCGGCGTGGGCGCAGCAACTGGCGGCGATCCCGCCGCTGGACTCGCCGGTGATCGATGTCACCGCCACGCTGGATGCCGCACAGAAGCAGCAACTGCAACAGCAGGCGCTGGACCTGCAACAACGCAAGGGCAGCCAGTTGCAGGTGCTGATGGTGCCGAGCACGCAGCCGGAAGACATCTTCAGCTACAGCCAGCGCGTATTCGATGCGTGGAAGCTGGGCCGGCAGAAGATCGACGATGCGGTGCTGATCGTCGTGGCGAAGGACGACCGCCGCGTGCGCATCCATACCGGCTACGGGCTGGAAGGGGCGATTCCCGACGCCACCGCCAGCCGTGTCATCCAGGAATACATGGCCCCGAAATTCCGCTCCGGCGATTACGGTGGCGGTTTGATCGATGGCACGGCGGTGCTGGTCAAGCTGATCGATGGCGAGCCGCTGCCGGAGCCGGTCAGCAGCAATCGCAGCGATTCGCCCGATGGCGATCGCTGGGTATTCGCGCTGTTCGCCGCGTTCATCGTCGCCAATATCGTTCGCGGCATTTTGGGTCGCGCGCCGAAGTCGCTGCGCAGCCTGTTCACCGGCGGCGCGGCCGGCGGCGTGGCCTGGTTGTTGTCGGCGTTGTGGCCGGTGACCGGCCTGGCGGCTTTTTTCGGGTTCGTGTTCGGCTTGTTCGCGGTGTCGCCTGGCCGTTATGCACGGCACGGTGGCTGGGGTGGCTGGAGTGGAGGCGGTGGTTGGGGAAGTGGCGGGGGCGGTGGTTTCGGCGGCGGCGGCGGCTGGTCGGGCGGCGGCGGGATGTCCGGCGGCGGCGGCGCGTCGGGTTCGTGGTGACGGGAGCCGGATGACATGAGACTGCTGCGCCACCTGTTCGCCCGCTCCGCGCAGGCGTGGTTCCCGGAGGAAAGCCTGCATCGCATCGCCGACGCGATCGCCGCCGGCGAGCGCAGCCACACCGGCGAGGTGATGTTCGCGGTCGAATCGGCCCTGCCGCCCGGCCCGGTGCTGCGCGGCGTGCAGGCGTGTGAACGCGCCCAAGACGCCTTCGCCCGGCTGCGCACCTGGGACACCGCCGCCAACAATGGCGTGCTGATCTATCTGCTGCTGGCCGACCGCCGCATCGAAATAATCGCCGACCGCGGCCTGGCCGGCAAAGTCACCGACGCACAATGGCGCGAAGTCTGCGCGGCAATGGAGGCCCGGCTGAGCGCCGGACAGGCCGAGACGGCGGTGATCGAAGGCGTGGAGGCGGTTTCGCGCCTGCTGGCCACGCATTTCCCGCAGGACGGCAGCGTGCCGGACGAGGATGAATTGCCGAATCGGCCGCAGATTTTGTAGAAGTACCTTCACTGGCTTCGGCGGGCCGCCGTTCCCTGTCGCTGGGGGCCGCTTTTCGCTCGGTCGGGGCAATCCTGCCCGATTCGCGCGCGCGACATCCCGGTCGCGCATGTCGCGACCCGCGGCGACAGGGCGCGGCTCATCGTTGGTTGGGGGTTTCCGCTTCGGCATCAGGCAAAATAGCCATTGACCGAATAGCCAGCCCCACGCATGCCCTATCTCCACCAGTTCGACCCCGTCGCCTTTTCCCTTGGCCCGCTGAAGGTGCACTGGTACGGCATCGCCTACGCGGTCGCCTTCGTGCTGGCCTGGTGGCTGGGCCGCATCCGCATCCGCCAGGGGCGCCTGCCCGGCGTGAATTACGAGGCGCTTTCCGACCTGGCTTTCCACGGCATGCTCGGCGTGGTGCTGGGCGGGCGGCTGGGCTACATCCTGTTCTACGACCTGCCGGCCTACCTCGCCGCGCCATTGAACGTGTTCAAGGTCTGGGAAGGCGGCATGAGCTTTCACGGCGGCCTGATCGGCGTGCTGGTCGCCGCGTGGCTGTGGTCGCGCAAGCAGCGCCTGCATTTCTTCGACACGATGGATTTCGTCGCGCCGCTGGTGCCGTCGGGCTTGTTCGTCGGGCGTCTGGCCAACTTCGTCAATGGCGAACTGTGGGGCAAGTACACCGGCACGCAATGGGGCGTGATCTTTCCCAACACCGATCCCAACGTGGCTGCATTGAACCTGGACGCCGCGCAATTGCAGGCGCAATACGCCGCCGGCGCGCTGGACCGCTTCGCCCGGCATCCGTCGCAGTTGTACGAAGCACTGCTGGAAGGCCTGGTGATGTTCGCGCTGCTGTGGTGGTTCTCGCGCAAGCCGCGCCCGCGTTATGCGGTGTCGGGTCTGTTCGCGCTGCTGTATGGCGGGTTCCGCTTCCTGGTGGAATTCGTGCGCGTGCCTGATGCGCAACTGGATTACCTGGCGCTGGGCTGGCTGACGATGGGGCAGATCCTGAGCTTGCCGCTGGTCGCGCTGGGCTTGTTCCTGTTGTGGCTGTCGCGGCGTGCGCCAACGCTGCAACCTGCCGGAGGTGAAAAATGAAGCCATTCACCGGAGGTGAAAAATGAAGCAATACCTCGACCTGCTGCAACACGTGCTGGAACACGGCGCGGAAAAGTCCGATCGCACCGGCACTGGCACGCGCAGCGTGTTCGGTTGGCAGATGCGCTTCGATTTGAACGCAGGCTTCCCGCTGGTGACCACCAAGAAGCTGCACCTGCGCTCGATCATCCATGAGCTGCTGTGGTTCCTCAAAGGCGAAACCAACATCGCCTACCTGAAGGAAAACAAGGTTTCGATCTGGGACGAATGGGCCGATGCCAACGGCGAACTCGGCCCGGTGTATGGCAAGCAATGGCGTAGCTGGGAAGGCGCAGGCGGGCAGCAGATCGACCAGATGCAATGGCTGGTGGACGAGATCAAGCGCAACCCCGATTCGCGCCGCCTCGTGGTCAGCGCCTGGAACGTCGCCGACCTGCCGAAGATGGCGCTGATGCCGTGCCACAACCTGTTCCAGTTCTACGTGGTGAACGGCAAGTTGAGCTGCCAGTTGTACCAGCGCAGCGGCGACATCTTCCTCGGCGTGCCGTTCAACATCGCCAGCTACGCGCTGCTCACCCACATGGTGGCGCAGGCGACCGGATTGGGCGTCGGCGATTTCGTGCACACGCTGGGCGATGCGCATCTGTATTCCAATCACTTCGAGCAGGCGCGCGAACAGTTGTCGCGCACGCCGCGTGCGCTGCCGAAGTTGCAGCTGAACCCGGACGTGAAGGGTCTGTTCGATTTCAAGTTCGAGGACATCGAAATCCTCGGCTACGACCCGTACCCGGCGATCAAGGCGCCGGTGGCGGTTTGATGAAAATCTCCCTCGTCGCTGCGCTGGATCGCAACCACGCCATCGGTCGCGACAACGCGATGCCGTGGCACTTGCCTGACGACTTCAGGCACTTCAAGGCGCTCACCCTGGGCAAGCCGATCCTGATGGGCCGCAAGACCGCGCAATCGTTGGGCCGCGCGTTGTCGGGCCGAACCAACCTGGTGCTGACACGCAGCGGCCAGGTTCCCGTTGACGGCATGCGTGCGGTTGCTTCCATCGAGAAGGCGAAGGAAATCGCGGCACGGGAAAACGCCGACGAGCTGTGCGTGATCGGTGGCGGCGAAATCTATGCGTTGGCGCTGCCGTTCGCCGATGTGCTGCATCTCACGCATGTGGATACGCAGGTCGAGAACGCCGATGCGTTCTTCCCGCCATTCGATGCAACGCAATGGAAGGCTACCAAGCGCGAAGCGCATCCGGCCGATGCAAAACACGCTTTCGCTTTCGAATTCATCGAATACACGCGCACGCGTTGTTGAAGGCGAGCCGGCTTTTCGTTCAGTCGTCTGGATGCACGGAAGCGCGAGCCGGAGCGGGATGCGCGACACGCCGTGAATCCATCCATGGAGGCTTGTCGAAAACATCCATGTTTTCGACAGTCGCGCATCCCGCTCCGGCTCGCGCGGCGCGCCGACGGCGATGCGGTTCAATCTTCGGGCACCTCAATCGCCCGGAAGCTGACCCTTCGCCGGCGGCGGCACGTCGCGGCCCGCCGCCTGCACGATGCGCAGTTCGTCGCCGTCCAGTTGCAGCGCGGTCAACTTGCCGCCCCAGACCGCGCCGGTGTCGATGGCGTGCACGCCGTGGCCGATCATCAAGCCCAGCGTGCTCCAGTGGCCGCAGACGATCTTCAGCCCGCGCGGGGCATGGCCGGGCACCTCGTACCACGGGTACAGGCCGCCGGCCTGCGTGCCTGGCGCGCCTTTTTCCTCGATGGCGATGCGGCCGCGCTGGGTGCAGTAGCGCATCCGCGTCAGCACGTTGATGACCGCGCGCCAGCGGTCCGGGCCGCGCAGTTGCGGGCCCCAGTTCGGCTTGTCGCCGTACATGTGCTTCAGCAGCTTGCGCCAGTCTTCGCCGCGCAGCTGCTTTTCCACTTCGGCGGCCAGGCGCTGGGTTTCGTCTTCGTTCCACTGCGGGTGCAGGCCGGCGTGGACCATCATCCAGCCCAGTTCGTGGTCGATGTGCGCCAGTTTCTGCATGCGCAGCCAGTCGAGCAGTTCGTCGCGGTCGTCGGCCAGCACGATGCGTTGCAGGTCGGGATTGACCTTGCGTTGTTCGGCCGGGCTGCGCGCGCCGATGGCCAGCAGCGACAGGTCGTGGTTGCCGAGCACGACGATGCAATGCGCACGCAGCGAATGCACCAGCCGCAATGTTTCCAGCGACTGCCCGCCGCGGTTGACCAGGTCGCCGCAGAACCACAGCGTGTCCTGCATCGGGTCGAAGCGAATGCGCTCCAGCAGGCGCTGGGTCGCGTCGTAACAGCCTTGCAGGTCGCCTATCGCCCAGATGCTCATGCGCGGCGCACCGTCAGTGCAGGGTCCGCGGCACGGACAGGACGAAGGGTGCGATCGGCGCGTCGAAGCGGGTGCCGTCGTCGGCCAGCATCGCGTAGCTGCCGCGCATCAGGCCCTGCGCGGTCTCCAGCACCGCGCCGCTGGTGTATTCGTAGTCGTCGCCGGGGCGCAGCCACGGTTGCTCGCCGACCACGCCTTCGCCGCGCACTTCCTCGACCTTGCCATTGGCGTCGGTGATGATCCAGTGCCGGCCCAGCAATCGCGCCGGCACTTGCCCGCTGTTGCGGATGCGGATGGTGTAGGCGAAGACGTAACGATCATCGTCGGGCGCAGAGCGATCCGGCAGGAAACGGGCGGCGACGTCAACGTCGATGGCGTAGTCGGAGGCGTCCATGCGGTGAGTGTAAGCAAAAAGCGGGAATGGGGACAAAAGCGGGAATGGGGAGTGGGGAATCGGCAAGGTACAAGACGTTGGCCTTTTCCATCTCCTGTTTCCTATTTCCCGTTCCCGCATTGGTTCGCAAGGCGAATGAACGCTTCGACCTCCACCTGCTCGGCGCGAGCGTCCGGACGCAGGCCGGCAGCTTCGATTCGTCCCGCATCGCAGGTGCCGGACAGGGCATTGCGCAAGGTCTTGCGGCGTTGGCCGAAGGCGGCGCGGACAACTTCCTCGAAATGCGTTGGGTCCTTCACGGCGATTTCGTGCGCCGGTTTCGGCAGCAACCGCACCACCGCCGAATCGACTTTCGGCGGCGGACGGAATGCGCCCGGCGGTACGTCGAACAGCGGCGTCACCTTGCAATACGCCTGCAACATCACGCTGAGCCGGCCATAGACCTTGCTGCCGGGGCCGGCGGCCATGCGGTCAACGACTTCCTTCTGCAACATGAAGTGCATGTCGGCGATCGCGGCGGCGTGTTCCAGCGCATGGAACAAAATCGGCGAGGACAGGTTGTAGGGCAGGTTGCCGACCAGCCGCAGCTTGCGGCCGTCGCCGGCCAGCTTGCCGAAATCGACCTGCAACACGTCGCGGTGGATCACTTCCAGCGCGCCGCGCGCGCGCGCGGCCTCGGTCAGCGGGAAGATCAGGTCGCGGTCGAATTCGATCACGGTCAGTTCGCCGTGGCGGTCGAGCAGGGGGAAGGTGATCGCGCCCTGGCCGGGGCCGATTTCCACCAGGTGGTCGCCAGGCTGCGGGTTCACCGCCAGCACGATCCTGTCGATGCAGCCGCGATCGTGCAGGAAGTGCTGGCCGAGTGCTTTCTTCGCCGCACCGAAGGTCTGGGCGGGTGCACGCCGGTTCGAGCCGGGCGCGTTCACAGCAGCTTCGTCCCCAGCGGCACGTCGCGGTCGGGCACGCACAACGCGACGTTGCCGTCGGCGTCGTGGAAGCCGGTGACCAGGCATTCCGACATCAGCGGACCGATCTGCTTCTTCGGGAAATTGACCACGCCGACGACCAGCCGCCCGACCAGTTCGTCGGGAAGGTAATGCGCGGTGATCTGCGCGCTGGACTTGCGTATGCCGATTTCATCGCCGAAATCGACCTGCAATATGTAGGCGGGCTTGCGCGCCTGCGGGAACGGCTCGGCCGACAGCACGCGGCCGACGCGCAGTTCCACCTTGGCGAAGTCGTCCCAGTCGATCGGGTTCATGCGGCGAGTTTACGCCGCGTCGCCGCGATCCGCGCGCAGGTCGCGACCGCGGCGAACAGGCTGGACGGGTCGGCGATGCCCTTGCCCGCAAGGTCGAGCGCGGTGCCGTGATCGACGGCGACGCGCGGGTAGGGCAGGCCCAGGGTCAGGTTGACCGCGCGCTCGAAGCCGCTGTATTTCAGCACCGGCAGGCCCTGGTCGTGGTACATCGCCAGTACCGCGTCGAAGCCTTCCAGCTTGTGTGGCAGGAAGGCGGTGTCGGCCGGCAGCGGACCGATCAGTTGCAAGCCTTCTTCGCGCAGCGTGGCCAGCAGCGGTTCGAGGATGTCGATTTCCTCGCGGCCCATGTGCCCGGATTCTCCGGCGTGCGGGTTCAGGCCGAGTACGGCGATGGCCGGGTCGGCGATACCGAAGTCATGGCGCATCGCCGCGTGGGTGATGCGCAGCGCGCGTTCGACGGTGTCGCGGGTGATCGCATCGGGCACTTCGCGCAGCGGCAGATGGGTGGTGGCCAAGGCGACGCGGACGATGTCGTTGGCCAGCATCATCACCACGTCGCAGCCGGCGTGTTCGGCCAGGCGTTCGGTGGTGCCGGTGTAGGCGATGCCGCCGGCGTTGATGTTGGCCTTGTGGGTGGGGCCGGTGACCAGGCCGTCGAATTCGCCGCGCAGGCAAGCATCGGCGGCGGCGTCCAGCGCAGCGATCACGGCGCTGGCGTTGCGCGGGTCGGTGTGGCCGAATCTGTTGTCGGCGGCGTTGCGGATTTCGCGCAGCGGCAGCTCGCCCGGCGCGCGGGCGGTTTCATTTCCGGACAGCAGCCGCAGCGGCAGTTGCAACGCGGCGGCGGCGGCTTGCAGGCTGTCGGCGTCGCCGAAGGCGACCAGTCCGCAGTCGTGGCGCGGTTGTTGCGCCAGCCGCACGCACAGTTCGGGGCCGACGCCGGCCGGTTCGCCCGGAACCAGCGCCAGCCGGGGCAGCGTCATCGATCAGTTCGTGGCCGGCGCGGCGGAACCGTCGCGCACGCTGACGTAGGCTTCGCTGCGCATTTCCTGCAGGAAGCGGTTGTATTGGTCTTCCAGCTTGCGGCGGCCGATGGTTTCGCGAACCCGGGCACGGCGGTTCTGGTCGGTCACGTCGGTCTGGCGGCTGCCTTCGCGCTTGACGATGTGCCAGCCGGCTTCGGTGCGGAACGGTTGCGAGACCTGGCCGTCCTGCAGGGCGGTGATCTGCTGGCCGAAGTCGGGGCCGAAGGCGTCCACCGGGAACCAGCCCAGTTCGCCGCCGCTGTTGCGGGAGTTGGGGTCCTCCGAAGACTCCTTCGCCACCTCGTTGAAGTCCGCGCCGCCGGCGATGCGCGCGCGCAAGGTGTCGATCTTTGCCTTGGCGGCGTTGGCGTCCTGCACTTCGGTGATGCGCACCAGGATGTGGCGGGCCTGTACTTCGGTGACCTGCTGGGGTGCGCCACCTTGCGCTGCGTCGCGGGTTTCCACCAGCTTGAGCAACTGGAAGCCGCTGGGGCCGCGGATCGGGCCGATCACCTGGCCGGCCGAAGCGCCCTTGAGCGTGGTCACGAAGGCGGTGGGGATTTCGTCCTGGCTGCGCCAGCCAAGATCGCCGCCCTCCAGCGCGTTGGGGCTGTCGGAATAGCGCACCGCGGCGGCGGCGAAGTCCATCTCGCCCTTGTCGAGCAGCGACTTGATGCCGTCGATCTTCTTCTGGCCGGTGGCGATCTGCTCGGCGGTGGCGCCGTCGGGCAGGCCGACCAGGATGTGGGCCAGGTGGTACTGGATGCCGCCGCTGCCCTGCTGGGCCAGGGCGGCATCGACTTCGGCCTCGCTGACCTGGACACGGCTCTGGGCGAAGCTCTGGCGCAGCCGCTGCACGGTCATCTCGTCGCGGATCGAATTGCGGAAGTCGTCGTAGGACATGCCGTCGGCCACCAGCCGCTGGCGCAGGCCGTCGATCGACAGGTTGTTCTGCTGGGCGACGCTGGCGACGGCCTTGTTGATTTCGTCCTCGCCGATGTGGATGCCGGTGTCGTTGGCGCGGGCCACTTGCAGCTTCATCAGCACCAGGCGCTCCATCACCTGCCGGCGCAGCACGTCCATCGGCGGCAATTGCCCGGGCTGGCTGGCGTATTGCGCCTGCACGTTGTGCACGGCGCGTTCCAGTTCGCTTTGCAGGATGACCTGCTCGTCAACGACGGCGGCGATGCGGTCGAGGGGTTGCGCCTGTTGCGCGGCGGCCGGCACGCAGGCCAGCAGCAGGGCGATGGCCAAGGTGCCGGCGTGGCGGAATGGGACGGGAATGCGTGGGGTCATGGTAGGCATGCGTGAGTGGTTCGGGGCGGCCGGCTCGAAAGCGACAGGCTTCGAGGCGGTGTGATCAAGGCAGCGAGTCGAGGCCGGAATCGTCGTCGGAATCGTCATCGATGTCGGTTGCGACGTTGCTCGGCGGAACCAGGTACAGGTCGTCGCGGTAGTAGCCGAGGATAGCACGGCGCAATATGCGCTCCGTGTTGCGGCCGGCCGAGCCCAGGCCTTTCAGCACGAATTCCACGCCCAGCGAACTGTTCATTTCGCCTGCGCGGTTGCGCACGTAGCGCCGCGCCAGCACGCGCACCGCCAGGCAGCAGCTGTCCCATTGGACGCCGGCCAGCGCTTCCAGCAACGTGGGGTCGCTGCTGGCGGTGTCCAGCAGCGAGTAGTAGTAGCGGCCGACCACGCTCCAGGTCGGCGAGACCGGGTACAGGAAGGAGAAATCGGCCTGTTTCAGCTGGTCGTCGCCGGTATTGGCATTGCGGCGGTAACGGTAGGCCAGGTTGACCACGCCATCGTTGGGGAACAGGTAGCGCGCACGCACGCTGGTCAGGTCCTCGCGGCGGTATTTCGGGTTCCATTGATAGGACGTGCCGATCGTCCAGCGATCGGTCGGCGCGTAGCTGGCATCGGCGACCCAGGCGGACTTGCCTTGTTCGATCGACGCTTCGCTCGAGGACAGGCTGACCAGGGAGTCATCGAAATAGCGGATCTGGCCGACGCTCAACGCCAGTCTCTCGTGACCATCGGACTGCCGCAGCAGGCGGCTGGTCAGGGCCAGGGTCAACTGGTTGGCGTCGGCCTGGCGATCGGCCGAGGTGTAGCGGTTGTCGCGGAACAGCTGGCCCCAGCTGAAGGTGAAGGCGCGGGTGTCGAAGATCGGCAGGTCATCCTGGTTGCGGTAAGGGGCGTACAGGTAGAACAGGCGTGGCTCCAGCGTGTGCAGGTAGCGCTGGCCCTTGATTTCGGTGTCGCGGTCGAAGTACAGGCCGGCGTCCAGCGAGCCGATCGGCAGGCTGCGGCTGGGCGAGGTGTCGCCGCCCAGGGTGTCGGCCAGTTCGCGGTCCAACTGGTAGGCGGTGTAGCGCCAGGCCAGCGTGGGCGTGACGTACCAGGACGCACCCTGGAAGGGCGCCGATACGTAGGGCTTGATGTCCAGGCGGCTGCCGCCGTCCTTGACGTCGTGCTGGAAGCGCACGGCTTCGACGTGCGTACCGGCCACCAGCCAGCGGGCGAAGGGCTGCTCCCAGTCGAAATAAGCGCGCGGCAGACGGTTGTACGCCAGGCTGCTCTCACTGCTGGTGTAATCGGCCAGTACCCGATTCTGGGCCATCAGGCCGGCGCTCCAGTAGCGGCCCTGGCCATACAGGCCGATGGTGCTGGTCAGGTTGGTCGGCGAGATGCCGTACAGCGAATTGCCCGAGTCCTCGATGTAGCGCGGGTCGCTGATCCACATCAGGTTGGCGCGCGCCTGCCAGTGGCGGTTGAAGTTGTGGTTGCCGTTGAACTTGAATGCGCCGCGGTTGTCGGTCTGCATCGGGTCGTAATACGGGATGTAATCGCCGGTGGCGGCGTCGCGGATGCGATCCTCGACCAGTTCGTCGTGCGGCAGCCAGCTGCCGGACAGCACGCCCTTGCCATTTTTGTACAGGTAGCGGAATTCGGCCCCCAGTTCGGTGCCGCGCTCGCTCATGTAGCGCGGGGTGAGGGTGGCGTCGTAATTGGGCGCCAGGTTCAGGTAGATGGGTTGGCGCCAGTCGAAGCCGTTGCGGCTGGACAGGCCGATCGACGGGTACAACAGGCCGGTATGGCGCTGGTCGTCGATCGGGAACTTGAGCCACGGCACGTACAGCACCGGCACCTTGCCCACGCGGATGCTGGCCCCGCGGGCCACGCCCCAGCCGCTGTCGGTATCCACGTCGATGCGGCGCGCGCGCAGCTCCCACAGACGCTGTTCCGGGTCGCAGGTGGAATAGGAGGCCCCGCTCATCGCGCCCAGCGCGCCGGCCATGTTGATGCTGGTCGCGCCGCCGTTGCCGCGCCGGGACACCAACTGGTAGCGGATGTTCTCCATCTGGTGGCGGTCGGCATCCTGGTCGCCATGCAGCTTGTCGGCGATCACGCGCATGTCCGAATCCTGGTACTGGACGCTGCCGGTGGCGACGTAGGTGCCGTCTTCCTGGTTGAACCGCAGGTTGTCGGCGTGCAGGTACTGGTCGCCGCGTTGCAGGGTCACGTCGCCGTCGTACTGCAGTTGGGTGTCGGTGCCGCTCTGGGCATCGCCGGAAATCACCGTGGGCAGCTCCATGCGGCCGGCGCGGGTCTTGGCCGAATCCTTTCCGTGGGCCACGGCCGGTGCGCCGGCAAAGGCCGGGATCGGATCCTGGGCAGGGCACTGGCCCCAGTCGACGGGTTTTTCATCGGCGGCCATGGCCGGCAGGGCGACGGCCATGGCCAGGGGGAGCGGTAGCAGGCGCAGGTGTGGACGCACGCGATGGGTAGCCCGGTTTGAAATCGCCGGCTAGCTTGCCGCATCGCCTGCGCAGGGGCAATGAAGACGTTGTCCCGGCGTCGGGCGGGGTTCATTTGGGGCCGATTTGCCGGCTTTACCGCAACGCCGCCACATGCGCGGTGCTGGCTTCGCGCAGGGCCTCCAGGCTGTAGCCGCCTTCCAGCATCGACACCACGCGGCCGCCGGCGTGGCGCTGGGCGAGCTTGCGCAGCTCGGCGGTCAGCCAGGCGAAGTCTTCGGTTTCCAGCATCAGATCGGCCAGCGGGTCGTGCATGTGCGCGTCGAAGCCGGCGGAAATCAGCAGCAACTGCGGCTTGAAGGCGTCGATCAGCGGCAACATGTCGTCGGCCCAGACGTTGCGGAAGCGGAAGCCGCCGCTGCCCGGCGGCAGCAGCAGGTTGCGCACGTTGCCGTGGCCGCGTTCGCCGGGCAGGCCGGTATGCGGGTAGATGCCGGATTCGTGGGTGCTGAAATAGCCCACGCGCGGTTCTTCCCAGAAGATCGCCTGGGTGCCGTTGCCGTGGTGCACGTCGAAATCGACGATGGCCACGCGCTCCAGCCCGTGCCGGTCCAGCGCGTGGGCGGCGGCCACGGCGATGTTGTTGAACAGGCAGAAGCCCATCGCCGCCTGCGCGGTGGCGTGGTGGCCGGGCGGGCGCACGGCGCAGAAGGCGGTGTCGGCCTCGTCGTTCATCACCGCATCGACTGCCGCCACGCCGGCCCCGGCGGCGCGCAGCGCGGCGGCGCGCGAGGCCGGCACCATCACCGTGTCCGGGTCGAGCATGCGGTGGCCGTCGAAATCGGCTTCCAGTATTTCGGCGATGTGTCCGGGCGTGTGCACGCGCTTGAGGTCGCCCAGCTTGGCCATCGGCGCTTCGCGCCAGTCCAGGTCGGCGTGGTCGCGGCGCAGCGATTCCAGCACCACCTCCAGCCGCGCCGGGCATTCCGGGTGGCCGGGGCCGGTGTCGTGCAGCAGGCAGGCGGGGTGGGTGTAGAGGATCATGGCGGCGCGAGCATGGCTGTATCGACAGTTGCATCCTCACACAGGATGTGGCCACATCCAATCGGTAGCCGCCAAGATCGCTGCGGCCTTCATCCGTGCCGGCGTTCGTGCTTCCACAACACCTCGCCCTGCCCATCGGCCCGAGCCAGCACCCGAGCCAGCACGAACAGCAAATCCGACAGGCGGTTGAGGTAGCGCAGGACTTCGCTGCGTACCGCTTCGTGGCGCGACAGAGCGACGGTGGTGCGTTCGGCGCGACGGACGACGGTGCGGGCCAGGTGGCAGCGCGCCGCCGCTTCGCCGCCGGCCGGCAGGATGAATTCCTTCAGCGGCGGCAGGGTGTCGTTGTAGTGGTCGAGTTGGCGCTCCAGCGCGTCGATGTCGGCATCGACGATCGCCGCGTGGCCCGGAATGCACAACTCGCCGCCGAGGTCGAACAACTGGTGCTGTACCGTGGTCAGCAATTCGCGCACCTCCGGCGGCACGTTGCTTGCGGCCAGCACCACGCCAATGCAGGAATTGGCTTCATCGACCGTGCCGAAGGCCTCGACCCGCAACGCATCCTTGCCGGTGCGGCTGCCATCGCCCAGGCCGGTGCTGCCGTCGTCGCCGGTGCGGGTGTAGATCTTCGACAGGCGGTTTCCCATGCGTGGGGCTTCCGTAGGTCGGCCCTACGCGGCCGACGCGCCATGTTTCCGGGGCGTGAGCGTCGGGGGCGTAACCCCGACCTACCGCTCAGACTGCTTTGCGTTGTGCCTTCACCAGCCGTGCGATCTGCTGCGCGCCGACGTGGACGATCACGGCCAGCCCGGTGTAGATGGCGGCGGTGCGCAGGTAGGGCAGCAGCCAGTCGCTGTAGTTCTTCCACCAGCCGGCCACGGTGGCCGGTTGCGGCACGCTGTCGCTCAGCCAGTAGAAGCCGCACTGCGCGAACAGATGGCAGAACACCACGCTGACCACCAGCGCGCCGACGACAGTCGCCAGCGACTTGCCCGGCTGCGCTGGTGAATACACGCGGCGGGCGAGGCTGCCGCCGAGCCACAACGACAGATAGGCCGGGATCAGGAACCAGTAACCCGGCGACACGCAGTAATGCGACCAGAAATCGATGCCCTGTTCGCGGATGGCGAGGTAATCCGCGCCTACCGCGACCGCCATGAACAGCGGGAACGCCCACTTCGACCAGCCGCGCAGGTAGAAGCCGGCGATGAAGAACACCGCCCACGAGGCATCCGGCACCGGCGCGAAGTGGTACAGCAGGTAGCTGCGGGTGGCCGCCATCAGCGACAGCAGCAGGACGAGGACGACGGCGCGCTGGGCGTGGGTGTTCATCGGGGCCTTTGGATCACGGCAATGGCGCACATTCTAGCCAAAACCACCGCCGGCCATGGAGCCGGCCGGTATCATTGCCGGCATGACCCGAACCCACGATGTCCTGATCGTCGGCGGCGGCCTGGTCGGGGCCAGCCTTGCCATTGCACTGGATCGCTGCGGCATCGATGCCGCGATGGTCGAGGCCACGCCGGCCGGCGCGCTGCCGGCCGTGTTCGACCAGCGCAACCTCAGCTTTGCCGCCGCCACGATCAATGCGCTGACCGCGCTGGGAGTGATGGCGAAGTTGCGCGCGCCGACCGGCCGCATCCGCCGCATCCACATCAGCCGCGCCGGCGATTTCGGCCAGGTGCAACTGGATGCCGCCGATTACGGCCGCGAATGCTTCGGCCAGGTGGTGACCGCGCGCGATTTCGGCGAGGCACTGGAAGCGCGGTTGGCGGAACTGCCTCGGCTCGCGCGCTACAGGCCGGCGCGTTTCGTCGGCCTGGCTGGCGATGAGGAGGGGTTGCGCCGCGTGCGCATCGCCGATGCCGAGGGCGAACGCGAGATCGCCACGCGTCTGCTGGTGGCCGCCGATGGCACCCGCAGCGCCGTGCGCGAAGCGCTGGGCATCGGCAGCAGCGAGCACGACTATGGCCAGACCCTGTTCGTCGCCCGCGTGCGCAGCGAACGCGCACCCGACGGCAGCGCATGGGAACGCTTCCGCAACGACGGCCCGACCGCGCTGCTGCCGCGCGGCGACCGCCATTACGGCGTGGTGCACGGCGTGGCCAGCGAACACGCCGATGCGGTGGCCGCACTCGACGAGGCCGCGTGGCTGGCGCGCATCCAGCAAGCCTTCGGCTGGCGCGCCGGCCGCTTCGTCGCCAGCGGCGAGCGCAGCGCCTATCCGATCGCGCGCGTGCTGGCCGACCGCCTGACCGCATCGCGCGCGGTGCTGCTGGGCAACGCCGCGCAGACGATCCATCCGATCGGCGCGCAGGGCTTCAACCTCGGTCTGCGCGATGCGCTGACCCTGGCCGAATTGATTGCCGATGCCGAAGACCCCGGCGCGCCGGCGTTGTTGCAGGCTCACGTCGAACGCCGCCGCGAAGATCGCCAACGCACCTTGCAATTCTCCGATGGCTTGGCGCGCCTCACGTCGAACGATTCGCCGCTGCTGCGCCCGCTGCGCAGCCTGGGTCTGCTCGCCGCCAATCGTCTGCCGGCGGTGCAGTCGATGCTGGTCGGCGGCGCGATGGGTTTCCGCGGGCAAGTGCCGGCGTTATGCCGCGAAACGGAAGCGGAGGCGATGCGATGAACGCGCGTCGCGGGCAACTGGATGCCATTGTCGTCGGTGCCGGCGTGGTTGGCGCGGCTTGCGCGCTCGCGTTGGCAGAACAAGGGCTGCAAGTTGCCATCGTCGAAGGCCGCGAACCGCCACGCTGGTCGCCACGGCAGCCCGACTTGCGCGTCTATGCGGTTTCGCCGGACAACGCGGCCTTGCTGGAAACACTCGGCGTATGGCCATCCGTGCGCGATGCGCGCGCGCAAGCGTACCGGCGCATGCGCGTGTGGGATGCGGCCGGCGGCGGCGAATTGGTCTTCGACGCCGACGCACTGGGCCGTGCGCAACTGGGCTGGATCATCGAGAACGACCTGCTGGTGGATCGGTTGTGGTCGGCATTGCCGGCCGCCGGCGTGCGCGTGCATTGCCCGGCGCGGGTGGAGGCGCTGGAACAGGACGAGGGCGGTGTGCGCCTGCGTCTGGATGAGGGCGGCAAACTGGACGCGCGCATCGCCGTCGCCGCCGATGGCGCGAATTCCACCTTGCGCGGTCTGGCCGGCATCGGCATCGAATTGCATGATTACGCGCAACGCGGCGTGGTCTGTTTCATCGCAACCGAAAAACCGCATCAGGAAACCGCGTGGCAACGCTTCCTGCCGACCGGCCCGCTGGCCTTGCTGCCGTCCACCGGAGGTCGCTGCTCGATCGTGTGGACGCTGCCGAATGACGAAGCCGCGCGCGTGCTGGCGCTGGACGACGGTGCCTTCGCCCGCGAACTCACCGCCGCCAGCGCCGGTGTGCTGGGCGAAGCGGAACCCGTGTCGAAGCGCGCCGCCTTCCCGCTGAAACGCCAACTGGCCGACGACTATCTGCGCGACCGCGTGCTGCTGGTCGGCGACGCCGCGCATGCCGTGCATCCGCTGGCCGGGCAGGGCGTCAACCTGGGACTGCGCGACGTGGCCGCATTGCGCGAGGCGGTTGCCGCTGCACGGAGCAAGCGCGCCGACTGGGCATCAGCGCAGCGGCTGATGCGCTGGGCGCGCACGCGCCGCAGCGAAGACGCCGTCGCCGCGCATGCCTTCGATGGCATCAACAAGTTGTTCTCCAACGACGAAATGCACCTGACCCTGCTGCGCGGCCCGTTGCTGGGCTTGGCCGGCAAACTGCCGCCGCTGACCAACCTGCTGTGGCGCAAGGCATCGGGTTTGTAGCGGCGGCTTGCGCCGCCTCTGCGGGAAACGCATCAACCGGGAATGAAGGGAAACACGATCTTCAGCAAGCCCTTCAATCCGCCTTCGGCGGTGCTGGAGATGGCTTTCGCGCCCAGGCTGTTCAGCGCGTTGCGTGCGTCCTCCCAGCGCAGCTTGCCCAGGTCCTTCTTCAGCAGATCGGCCACTTCGTCGGCAGTCGGCGCGAGTTTCTTCAACTCCTGGGCAATCTTTTCCGCATCCGGCTGAAGGTAGCCCCATTTCTCGGCGATCTTCAGCAGGGTGTCGAAGCGCACCGCCACCACTTCGCGGTTGCGCTCGTGCACGGGCAGGGCACCGACGTCGAGGATGGCCTGCTCGAAACGCAAGGCATCGTCCGGGTGCTCGATGCGGATGGCGAGGAAACCGTCCTTGCGGCTGCGTTCGCTGACGTGTTTCGCGCCGGAGCGCAGGTTGGCTTCGGTCAGCACGCTGGCAGCGATGCGCCGCAGTGCGGCCTCGTCGTCCTCGGGCACCAGCGCGCGCCAGCGGGCGTAGCCGTCGCGGCGCAGGGCCTTGACCTTGGCGGGAGTGACGCGGAGTTTGGCGGCGACGGCGGCGTTGCCTTCGTCGCGGCCGATCGCGCCGTCGCGTTCCAGCAGCACGAAGATCAGCAGTTCCAGATCGCGCTTGGTCAGCGACTGGAAGCCCTGCAACAGGGTCAGGCGCAGGAACTCGTCGGCGAACGCGGCCGGTTGCTTGAGTGCGATCGGGTTGTTCATGCGGGCCTCCTCGGGCGGACAGCATGCCACGCCGCCGTTGCAGGTGATGAGACGGGCCTTCCCCCTGGCTGGGCGCGTTATGCTGGCGCGGTTGCGGATTCTCGATCTGGAGCGTGTCATGAAGGTTTTTTCGTCATGGAGTGTTGCGATGGCCGCGTTGCTGGCGGCTGCTTCATTGCATGCGCAGCAAGCCGAGCCGGATGGGCAGCCGCCTTCGGTCGAGAAGGGCTATCTCGCGCCTCCATCGGAGTTGACCGAAGGCCAGGTCAAGTGGATGCAGGGCATGCTGCTCGACTTCCCGAACCTGGCCCGCTATCGCGACGACAACGCTAGGCTCGCGCCGCACGAAAAAGGCCGCGTGGTGTTCTACGGCGATTCCATCACCGAAGGCTGGGGCCGCGTCGGCGGCACCGGGTTCTTCCCCGGCAAGCGCTACGTCAACCGCGGCATCTCCGGGCAGACCACCGCGCAGATGCTGCTGCGCTTCCGCCAGGACGTGATCGAACTCGAACCCGAGGCCGTGGTCATTCTGGCCGGCACCAACGACATCGCCGGCAATACCGGGCCGGCGTCGCTGAACATGATCGAGGACAACCTGCGTTCGATGGCGGAACTGGCGCGCGCCAACGGCATCGGCGTGGTGCTGGCATCGGTGCTGCCGGCCAGCGCGTATCCGTGGCGCGTCGGTTACCGACCGGCAGCGAAGATCCGCGCGCTCAACGCATGGATCAAGCAGTACGCGCACGAGAATGGCTTCGTGTATCTGGACTACTACACGGCGATGGCCAATGCCGAAGGTGGCCTGGATCCGGAATTGGCCGCCGATGGCGTGCATCCGACTGTGGCCGGTTATGCGCGAATGGCGCCACTGGCGCAGCGTGCGGTGGATGAGGTGCTGGGACGTTGAGTTCCCGCGTGGCGTCAGCTCTTTGCCCGTCCTGACCGGACGCGTGTCCGACCATGACGGGAAAATGCGGTATTGCTCAGGCCTTCCCGGATTCCGGCATGGCGAAAACGGTGATTTCCTCGCGGTCGTGGTAAAGCTGTCTGGCACGGATTTCCAGTGGTCTTCCGGCTTGTTGCGCGAACAGGTCCAGGCATAGCCGCGTTTCGTCCCAGCGTTTCTTCATCGGCAGTTTCAGGTTGAACACCGCGTGCCGGCACCAGCCTTCGCGGAACCACATGGCCATGCGTTCGGCCACGCGGCGGGGTTGTTCGACCATGTCGCAGACCATCCAGTCCAGCGGACGCGGCGGTTGCCAGTGGAAGCCGTCTTCGCGCAGGTGCGTCACAAGCCCGGTGTCGAGTACGTGCTGGCGCAGCGGGCCGTTGTCGATGCTGGACACGCGCAGGCCGTGGCGGGTCAGCACCCAGGTCCAGCCGCCCGGCGCGGCGCCGAGGTCGGCGGCGGTCATGCCGGGTTTGAGCAGGGTTTCGCGTTCGCGCGTGTCCAGCAGCGACAGGAAGGCCTCCTCCAGTTTCAGCGCCGAGCGCGATGGCGCGTCCGGCAGCAGTTTCAGGCGCGGGATGCCCAGCGGCCACGGCGCGCTGTCGGCCGGGTCGGCAACGGCGAGGAAGGCATGGTCGCCGGCGACGAAGACCACGTGCAGGCGCGGCAGGGCCGGGTTTCCCTTCGCGGTCAGCAGGCCGGCCTTGCGCAGCGCCGGGCGCAGCGCGTTGCCGAAGCTGCGGGCCAGGCCGGCCAGCGGTTTGGCGCTGTCCGAATCGGGATGTTCGATCCACGAATCGCCGAAGCATTCGCGGCTCCGCAACGCATCCAGCATCGGCGTGATGCGGTCTTTCGGATCCAGCCCGCGCAGTTCGGCGATCAGCGTCAGTTTCTGCCGCGCGAAGATCAGCTCGCGCCAGCGCAGGCTTGAAGCAAGCCGCGCGTCGTCGCTGGCGAACACCACATAGGCATCGTTGCGATTGGCGCGCGCGTAGCCGGCGATGCCGGGGTTCGCCGCGCGTTCGCCCAGTTCCGCCGCCAGTTCCGGCTCGAAGCCGGGGCGGCAGAAGCACAGCAGGCCGTCAATATTGCGCACCGCCGCCCTCGCCATAGGCTTGCAGCACGGCGCGCGCGGCATCGCGCAGGATGTCGCGCACCACCTCGATGCCGCGCTTGTTCAATTCGCCCACCCAGTCCGCCGGCAGCGGGCCTTCGTCGAATTCGGTGAGTTCTTCCACGTCGCTGGCGCGCGCGCCGATCAGCAGGCGGTCGATGCCGGCCCAGACCGTTGCGCCATAGCACTGGCAACACGGTTGCGCCGAGGTCGCCAGCGTCACCGGGCCGTCGAAGCGTTCGTTGATGCGGAAACTTTGCAGGCGTTGCTGCGCCAGCATGTAGGCCATGTTTTCGGCGTGCGCCAGCGAGCTGTTCTGCGGCACCACGCGGTTGACGCCGACGGCGATCACGCGGTGGTCCGGCGAAAAAACGACTGCGCCGAACGGGCCGCCGCTGCCGGCTTCGACGTTCCTCCGTGCCAGCGCGATGGCCAGCGCGACTTTGGTCTCGTCGTCGGGATACGTTGCATCGGCGTCGATGGCGTCGTGCACCCAGGCGGGCAGGGCGAGATGGACTTGTGCGTACAGCATCGGCATGGCTCAGGCGTTGCGCAAGGCGCGGTAAGGCGGCGTTGACATCACCATTTCCGCCAGCGAATAGGCCAGTTCGCGCTCGGCCATCACCGCGCCGTCGGCGCCGTGTTCCAGCAGGTGCTTCACTTCGGCGTCGCTGTGCGCGCGTGCCAGCAGAGTCAGCGAGGGGTTGATCGCGCGCAGTTTGGCGATGGCCTCGCCGGCTTCCAGCGGTTGCGGGATCGCCAGCACCGCGATCTTGGCGCGGTCCGGGTGCGCCTCGGCCAGCACCTTGTCGGCGGCGGCGCTGCCGCGGATGCCGGGGATGCCGGCGGCGTGCGCGCGCTCCACGTGGTCGCGGTTGTCGTCGATCACGATCACCGGCACGCCGCGATCGCGCAGCACTTGCGCCAGTTCCGAGCCGACGCGACCGTAGCCGATGACGATGGCGTGGTCGTGCAGGTCGCGCGACGGGCCCGGCGGCAGTTCCGGCTCGGCCGCGACCGGTTCCTCGGCCTGCTGCCTGGCCTGCCAACTGTCGAGCCACGCGAACAAAAACGGGTTGGCGATGATCGACAGCAGCGCGCCGGCCAGGATCAGGTCGTGGCCGTCCTGCGGCAGGATTTCCAGTTGCAATCCAAGCCCGGCCAGGATGAAGGAGAACTCGCCGATCTGCGCCAGGCTGACGGCGATGGTCAGTGCCGTGCGCGTCGGATACCTGTACAGGCGCACGATGAGATACGCCACCGAAGCGTTGCCGAGGATGATGATCAGGAAGGTGGCCAGCACCTGCCAGGGATGATTGACCAGGATCATCGGGTCGAACAGCATGCCCACCGAAACGAAGAACAGCACCGCGAATGCATCGCGCAACGGCAATGAATCGGCGGCGGCCTTGTGGCTCAGTTCCGATTCGTTCAACAGCATGCCGGCGAAGAAGGCGCCCAGCGCGAACGAGACGCCGAACAGCGCCGCCGAGCCGAAAGCCACGCCCAGCGCGATCGCCAGCACGGACAGGGTGAACAACTCGCGCGAACCGGTGCGTGCGACGCGCTCCAGCGTCCACGGGATCACCCGGCGCCCGACGACCAGCATCACCGCGACGAACGCGCTGACCTTGACCAGGGTCCAGCCCAGTGCGGCCAGCAGGCTGCCGATGCCGCCCTCTCCGGCGGCGGCATCGCTGCCCAGCGCGGAGGCCAGGGCCGGCAGCAGCACCAGGGCCAGGACCATCGCCAGGTCTTCGACGATCAGCCAGCCGATGGCAATTTTGCCGCGATTGGTCTCCAGCAGGCGGCGTTCCTCCATCGCACGCAGCACCACCACGGTACTGGCCACCGACAGGGCCAATCCGAACACCAGGCTGTCCAGCAAGGGCCAATGCAGGTACTGGCCCAGCGCCGTGCCCAGCAGGGACACCACCAGAATCTGGGCCAGGGCCCCGGGCACGGCGATGGCCTTGACCTTGAGCAGATCCTCCAGCGAAAAGTGCAGGCCCACGCCAAACATCAGCAGCATCACCCCGATCTCGGAAAGCTGGTTGGCGAGTTGCTGATCGGCGACGAAGCCGGGTGTGAAGGGGCCGATGCAGACACCCGCCAACAAGTAACCGACCAGCGGCGAGAACTTCAGCTTGTTGGCGATCGCGCCCAGCACGAAGGCCACCGCTAGGCCGACGGCGACGATGTTGATGAGGTCGGTGTCGTGGTGCATGCGGGGCGCCGATTGTTTGGATTGCGTGAAAGCGAGTGTCGCCGATGCCGTGGCGGATGGGCAAACGGAAAATGACTGCGGCGTTCAGACCTGCCTTGCGGTGCGGTCACCGGACGGCAAGATCCAGCTCGCCATCGACAAGCTTCGCACGCAGGGCATCGCCGCTTTCGACCTGCGCCACCGAACGCACCAGCGTGCCGTCTGCCTTGGACAGGATGCTGTAACCGCGCGCCACCGTCGCCAGCGGGCTGACCGCTTCCAGCCCGCGTGCCAGTCCGCGCAGTTTCAGCGCGTCGTTCTGCAATTGCCGGGCGATGGCCGCTTGCGGGCGCTGGCCCAGCGCCAGCAGGCGTTCACGCAGCACGGCCAGCCGGCGCTGCGGTGCGGTGGCGCGCAATACGGCAGCGGCGTGGCGCAGGCGTGCGCGCTCGCCGTCGATGCGCCGCCGCCAGAGGGCATCGAGCCGGCGGCGCGCTTCTTCGTGTCGGCGTTGCAGCAGTTGCAGCCGCGCCTGTGGGCGCAGGGCCTGCAGGCGCAATGCCGCGCGGTCGGCGCGTTGCATGGCGTTGCGCAGCGCGTGGTTTTGCAAGGTGGCGAGCCGGCGTTGCAGCGATTGCAGGCGTGCGCTCAGGTCGCGGCGGTCGGGCACCAGCAGTTCGGCGGCGGCCGACGGCGTGGGCGCGCGCAGGTCGGCGGCGAAATCGGCCAGGGTGAAGTCGGTCTCGTGGCCGACCGCCGACACCACCGGCACCGGCGAGGCGGCGATCGTGCGCGCCAGGGTTTCGTCGTTGAACGCCCACAGGTCTTCCAGCGAGCCGCCGCCACGCGCCAGCAGCACCACGTCGTAACGGCCGCTGGCGGCAGCGCGCTTCAGCAGCGATGCGATCTGCGCGGCGGCGGTTTCGCCCTGCACCAGGCTGGGCAATACATCGACTTCCAGCAGCGGAAAGCGCCGCGCCAGCACGCTGAGCACGTCGCGCACCGCCGCGCCGGTCGGCGAGGTGATGACGGCCAGACGACGCACGTGGGTGGGCAGGGCGCGCTTGCGTTCCGCGTCGAACAGCCCCTCGGCTTGCAGCTTCGCCTTCAATTGTTCGAACGCGCGGCGCAGCGCGCCTTCGCCGGCTTCCTCCATGTGATCCAGCACCAACTGGTAGTCGCCACGCGCTTCGTACAGCGTCAGCCGCCCGCGCGCCAGCACGCGCAGGCCCTCGCGCGGCTGGAACTTCAGCCAGGTGCTCTTCGGCTTGAACATCGCGCAGCGCACCTGCGCGCGCGCGTCCTTCAGGGTGAAGTACAGGTGCCCGGACGCGGGGCGGGTGACGTTGCCCAGTTCGCCCTCGACCCAGACCAGCGGGAAGGCGTCCTCCAGCAGGCTGCGCGCCAGCGTGTTGAGCTGACTGGGGGTGAGGATGTCGCGGTCGGGGGTGTCGTGCATTTGGCGATTATCACGGGTTTTGCACGTGAGTTTGATTTCGCGGCACGCGCGGGCGGGTAGCAGTGCGGGCGACACGCCGTGAACCCATCCATGGGGGCTTCTCGGCAACATCCGTGTTGCCGAGAGTCGCCCGCGCTGCTACCCGCCCGTGCTTGGTAACATTTCAGCCGATTTGATCGAAAAGAAGCGAGGATCCGCTTTTCGATCCGCGCGCTACGAGGCTGGACAAGGGCTGCGGGCCGGGCAGGGCGCGACCTTCGGCGGCATGGATGCCGCCGAGGAGCCTACATGGACGTACTTGCGGCGTGTCGCGCCGTGCCCGGCCCGCAGCCCGCGCAGGGAAACCGACTTCGCCCACTCCAAACCGTTCATCCCCAGCCAGCGCGGTAAAATGCCCGCCATGAATCACGACGCCCCACATGATGGCGTGACCCGCCCCACCGAACCGTCGGGCGCCAGCGCCCGACGGCCCACGCATGCCGTCAACATCGGCGGCGTGGTCGTCGGCGGCGGCCACCCGGTGGTGGTGCAGTCGATGACCAATACCGACACCGCCGATGTCGCCGCCAGTGTCAAGCAGGTGGCCGAACTGTGGCGCGCCGGTTCCGAGTTGGTGCGGCTGACCGTCAACAACCCCGAATCCGCCGCCGCCATTCCGCGCATCCGCGACAAGCTGGAACTGATGGGCGTCAACGTGCCGCTGATCGGCGACTTCCATTACAACGGCCACCAGTTGCTGGAAAGGGAACCGGCCTGCGCCGAGGCGCTGGCCAAGTACCGGATCAATCCCGGCAACGTCGGCTTCGGCAAGAAAAAGGATTTGCAGTTCGGCCAGTTGATCGAATTCGCCATCCGCCACGACAAGCCCGTGCGCATCGGCGCCAACTGGGGCTCGCTGGACCAGTCGCTGGCCGCGCGGTTGATGGACGAGAACAGCAAACTGGAGCGCCCGCACGATGCCGCGCAGGTGTTGCGCGAAGCCCTGATCCGCAGCGCCCTGGATTCGGCGGAAAAAGCCGTCGAAATCGGCCTGCCGCGCGAATGCATCGTGCTGTCGGCCAAGGTCAGCGGCGTGCAGGAACTGATCGCCGTCTATCGCGACCTGTCGCGACGCAGCGAGTTCGCCCTGCACCTGGGCCTGACCGAAGCCGGCATCGGCAGCAAGGGCATCGTCGCTTCGAGCGCCGCGCTGGCGGTGCTGCTGCAGGAAGGCATCGGCGACACCATCCGCATCTCGCTGACGCCGGAGCCGGGCCAGCCGCGCACGCAGGAAGTGATCGTCGCCCAGGAACTGCTGCAGACCACCGGCCAGCGCGCGTTCACGCCGCTGGTGACCGCGTGTCCCGGCTGCGGACGCACCACTTCGGAGTTCTTCCAGGAACTGGCCAAGGTGGTGCAGGAGCACGTCCGCGCGAAGATGCCGGAATGGAAGATCAGCCACCCCGGCGCGGAGAACATGACCCTGGCGGTGATGGGCTGCGTGGTCAACGGCCCCGGCGAATCGCGCCACGCCAACATCGGCATCTCGCTGCCGGGCACCGGCGAGGCGCCGGCCGCGCCGGTGTTCGTCGATGGCGAAAAGACCGTGACCCTGCGCGGCGAGAACATCGCGCAGGAGTTCGTCGCGCTGGTCGATGAGTACGTCGAGAAAAAATACGCTGTACGTGGTTGAATCCCTGCTTCCGCTTGCGGCGAAGGAAACGCACGGAAGCATGCGAGAAAGAGGGTACGGTTTTTCGCCACGAATCCGGGGAGTGGAATGAGCGACGAAAAGAAATACTGGTTCCCGCGCAAAACCTACGGTTGGGGCTGGGGCCTTCCGTGTGCCTGGCAGGGCTGGGTGGTGTGGGCGGCTTGGTTGGTGGCTGTCATCCTCCTGCATGTTTTCTTTCCGCCGCGCACGTACCCCGGCATATTCATGACGGGGTTCCTCGCTTTGATCGTGGTTCTGGGTGCAATCAACTGGTGGAAAGGCGAACCGCCGGGTGGCTGGCACTGGGGCGATTGATTCGTGCAGGTCACGCTTGAGTTATTCTCTAGCTTGTTGATAACCACAGATGTCCGGCGACGATGCCGGCAAATTGCAGGGGAACAGAGTTGCGGAAATTCCAAGGTGTGTGTCTTTGTGTCGCGATATTGGCAATCTCGGCCTGCAGGCAGGCAAACGTGGAGGCTCCAGCGCCTTCGCCGGTTGCCGAAACTGCCGCAGAAAGTGAAATCCCCCTCAAAGCGGTGGAACTGGGCAATACCGAAGAACTGTTCGTGCGCGATGACGCCGCCGGGCGCGACTACCCGATCTGGGTCGCGCTGCCGAACGATTACGACAAGGACGCCGAACGCCGTTATCCGGTGCTGTACGTCACCGATGCGCTTTACAGCTTTCCGCTGGTGCGCAGCATCCGCAACATGGTGGGGCAGCGCGGGGTGAACATCGAGGACTTCATTCTCGTCGGCCTGTCGCCACAATCCGGTTTGACCTCGAAGCAGAGCCGTTCGCGTGATTACACGCCGACCCAGCCGGCGGCGCGCGGCGATTCCGACGACTATTCGGCCGAAGAATACGGTGGCGCGGCGCATTACCGGGATTTCCTCCAGGCGCAGGTCTTCCCGCAGGTCGAATCGCGTTATCGCGTGGATGTGAGCCGCCGCGCCTTCGCCGGGCACTCGTATGGCGGCCTGTTCGGCAGCTACGTGCTGTTGACAAAACCGGAGATGTTCCAGACCTACATCCTGTCCAGCCCGTCGCTGTGGTTCGACGGGCATGCCATCGACAAGGTGGAGGCCGATTACGCCACCAATCACGACGACCTGCGCGCGCATGTGCTGTTTTCCACCGGGCAGTACGAAACGCAGGGGCCGGAGCCGCGTTACTTCAAGAACGGCGACATGGTTGGCGACAACCGCCGATTGGCGGAGAAATTGAAAGCGCGCCGCTATCCGGGGCTGAAAGTGGAAACCAGCGTGCTGGAAGGCGAGGATCACTTCACCATCTATCCGACCGTCATCACCCGCGCCTTGCTCAAGGTGTTCCCGGGCAAGGGCCCGTATTCCAGCGGCTGAGGCGGAAACAATGAATGTATCGGACGACAGCGCATTGCGCCTGCCGCAAGCGTCGGCGCGCAACCCCGGCATCGACGCGCTGCGCGGTGTTTCCATTCTGCTGGTGGTCGTGCACCATCTTGCGCTGCGCATTCCGCTGAACAAGACCGCGCTGGCCGACTGGCTGCCGAAGCGCGTGCTGAACGCGCTGAGCTACAACGGCTACGAAGCGGTGTTCGTGTTCTTCGTGATTTCCGGCTTCCTGATCGCCTCGCATTCGTTGCGACGCTGGGGCACGCTGGCGGCCATCGATCTGCGCGCGTTCTACGTGCGCCGCGCCGCGCGCATCCTGCCGCTGCTGTTGGCCTTGCTGGCGGTGTTGAGTGCGATGCACCTGCTTGGCGTGCCGTATTACGTGATCGACGGGCCGGACCAGTCGCTGCCCGGCGCGTTGTTGTCGGCGTTGGGCTTGTATCTGAATTGGTATGAAGGCCGCACCGGCTGGCTGCCGGGAGGCTGGGACGTGCTGTGGTCGCTGTCGATCGAGGAGGTCTTCTACCTGGGCTTTCCGCTGCTGTGCCTGCTGTTGCGCAATCGCGTGTTGCTGATGGTGTTGCTGGCGATGTTCGCATTGTCGCTGCCGGCCACGCGCGCGACGTTGGATGGCAACGAGATCTGGCAGGAAAAGGCGTATCTGCCGGGGATGGCCGCGATCGCCACCGGCGTGTTGACGGCCATGCTGGTACACGGGAAAACCATGCCGCCACGTACTGCGCGATTGTTGCGGGTGGGCGGCGCGGTCGGCCTGCTGGCGGTGTTCCTGTGCGGCCGCGAAGTGTGGGCCTCGCTGGGCAATGGCTACATGCTGGTGTTGACCGGCGCGGCGGCGATGGGGGTGGCCGGTGCGCGCGACGATGGCGTGCCGATGCGCGGACTGGGCTGGTTGCGCAGCTTCGGCCGGTTCAGCTACGAGATCTATCTGGGCCACATGTTCGTCGTGTTCGCGCTGGTGGCGTTGTACAAGCTTTGCGGCGGTGATGTGCGCAGCGGCTTCTGGTGGTACGCGCCGTTGCTGGTCCTGTGCTGGGCCCTGGGCTGGGTAGTTGCGCGCGGGTTTTCCGAACCTTGCGGCCGCTGGTTGCGGCGGCGCGGGTTGCGCTCTTACGGCTCCATGCAGACCTGATTGCGGCCGCCGTGCTTGGCGCGGTACAGTGCGGCGTCGGCGGCGGCGAGCATGCGGCTGCAACTGCCGCGTTCGGCAGTCAATGCGGCCACGCCGATGCTGACGGTGATGTGATGCGTTTCGTCGCCGAGTTCAAACGATGCGGCGGCGATGGCCTGGCGCAGCCGTTCGGCGAAGTCTTGCGCGGCGTCCGCTTCGCATTCGGGCAGCAGCACGGCGAATTCCTCGCCGCCGATGCGCGCGGCGATGTCGTCGCCGCGGGCATGGTCGTGAATGATGCTGGCGATCTTGCGCAGCACGCCGTCGCCGCTGATGTGGCCGTAGCGGTCGTTGATCGGCTTGAACAGGTCCACGTCGAGGATGCACATCGACAACGCGCGGCGGTGGCGCACGGCGCGGGCGATGTCCTTGTCGGCCATTTCGATGAAATGGCGGCGGTTGCACAGGCCGGTCAGCGGGTCGAGCGTGGCCAGCTGGTAGATTTCCTCGTGGTAGCGCGCTTCCACGCCGGAGCGGCAGATGAACTTGAGGATGCATTCGCCGGCGACGATGTGGTCGCCGTCGTGCAGTTCGGATTCGTTGATGACGTGCTCGTTGACGCGGGTGGGGTTGGTGGCGCCGAGGTCGCGGATGAAATAGCTCTCTCCATCGCGCCAGATGCGGCAATGGCTGCGCGAAACGCTGGGATGGCCGATGTACAGGTCGGCCTCCAGCGAGCGCCCCACGACCACGCCGCGCGTGCCGATGTCCACGCGGCGGCCCAGGCTTTCGCCGTGGATCACGACCACGCAGGCGTTGGCCGCGTCGGCGACGCCGGGGCCATCGCTGGTCAGCGTGCGCAGGGTGGTGTCCTGGTGGGGGGAGGGCGGCATCGGCTGGAAGTGTAGAGCGTGTCGTGCACTTTTGCGTGCATTATCCGCGCGATTGCGCCGTTGCGCGGCGGTGCGGAGCAGGCGACGTCATTCGCCCGGTTTGGCCGCAGCGGTCGGCGCGCTGGAAGCCGACTGCCGCGCCCGCAGGGCTTCGCGGCGGGCGATGTAGGCGTTCGATGCCAGGATGATCGCCGCGCCGAGCAGCACCCAGCGGTCCAGGGTTTCGCCGAACAGCCACCAACCCAGCAGCACCACCAGCGGCAACTGCATGAAGCCGATCGGTTGCAGCGCCGAGAGTTCGCCCAGCCGCAGCGCGCGCGTCCACAGCAATTGGCCGAAGGTGCCTAACAGTCCCGTCAGCGTCAGCCACAGCCAGGCGATGCCCTGCGGCCACGTCCACTGGAACAGCGCCGGCGCCAGCGACAGCGGCACCCAGAACACGTAGGTGTAGAAGACGATGGTGTCCGGCGTGTCCAGCCGCGACAGTTGCTTGATCTGGATCGCGACCAGTGCGCTGAGCACCGCCGCCGCCAGCGCGACCAGCAGGCCGCGGTCGAAATCCGCGCCGGGCCGCAGCACCACCAGCACGCCGACGAAGCCGGCCAGCACCGCCAGCGTGCGCCGCACGTGCACCTTTTCGCCCAGCCACAACACGGCGGCCAGGGTGGTGAACAGCGGCGTGGAATACGACAGCGATACCGCCTGCGACAGCGGCAGGTGGCCGATGGCCCAGAAGCCGCACAGCATCGACGCAAGGCCAACCGCAGTGCGCAGCAGGTAGCGGGGCAGGTGGCGGGTGCGCGGCAACGACGAGCCGCCGCGCAGCAGCAGCGGCAGCAGGGCCAGCAAGCCGAAGAAATTGCGGAAGAACGCGATCTCGGTGGTCGCGATCGTGGCCGAGGCGTAGCGGATGGTGATCGTCATCAGGCCGAAGGCCAGGGTGCTGGCCAGCATCAGGCCGGCGGCACGCAGGTGCGGGTTGCGCGGGGCGGGCAACGGATGGTCGTGGGTGCTCATGATCGGGAAAGCGGCAACGTATCGCGACTACCAGTTCGCCCCGATGATGCGCGGTTCCGGTTCGATCGCCACGCCGAACTTTTCCTGCACCGATGCGGCGATGCGCCGCGCCAGCGACAGCAGTTGCGCGCCGGTCGCGTTGCCGTGGTTGACCAGTACCAGCGCGTGGTCGGCGGAAACCCCGGCGTCGCCTTCGCGGAAACCCTTCCAGCCGGCCTGTTCGATCAACCACGCGGCGGACAGCTTGCGCGTGGCGGCGTCGCCGGACGGGAACACGGGAATCCCCGCGTTTTGCTGCTGCAAGCCTTCCGCCAATGCCGCCGGGATCAACGGGTTCTTGAAGAAACTGCCGGCGTTGCCGAGCGTTGCCGGATCCGGCAGTTTGCGCTGGCGGATGGCGATGACGGCGTTGGAAACATCGCGCGCGGTCGGTTCGGCCACGCCCATCGCGGCCAGTTCCTCGGCGATGCCGGCGTAGCCGGTCCTGGTCTGGCGTCGGCGCGGCAGGGCGAATTCGACGGCGACGATCACGTGGCGGTCGGCGTCGTGCTTGAACACGCTGTCGCGGTAGCCGAACGCGCAGTCGGCGCGTGCGATGCGCACGAAGCCGCCGGTGCTGCGGTCGAAGGCCGCGATCGTGTCGATGAATTCGCCCACTTCCACGCCGTAGGCGCCGATGTTCTGGATCGGCGCGGCACCGATGCTGCCGGGGATCAGCGACAGGTTTTCCAGCCCGCACAGCCCGTGGTCCAGCGACCACAGCACGAAGTCGTGCCACGGCAGGCCGGCCTGCGCGCGCACGCGGACGGTTTCGCCATCTTCGAGAATCGTCACTTCGCGTGCATCGAACGCCAGCGCCACGCCGTCGAAATCGCCGGCCAGCAACAGATTGCTGCCCGCGCCCAGCGGCAGCAGCGGCGCATCGCGCCATGCCGGTTGCGCCAGGGCTTCGGGCAGGGTGGCGATGTCGCCGATCCGCAACAGCCAGCGCGCGCGCGCGTCGATGCCGAAGGTGTTGCATTGGCGCAGGCTCGCGTTTTCGGCAACATGCCAGCCGGGTGGGCTCATGTCGGGGATACCAGGCCGGTGCGGAAATCGCGGCGGCGGCGGATGGCTTCGACGCATTCGCCGATCAGTTCCGGGCCGCGATAGACCAGGCCGGAATAAAGCTGCACCAGGGTGGCGCCTGCGGACATCTTGGCCAGCGCGTCGGCGCCGGACACGATGCCGCCCACGCCGACCAGCGGGATGTTTTCGGGCAGGCGCGTGCGCAGGCGGCGCAGCACATGGGTCGAGCGGCCCAGCAGCGGCGCGCCGGACAGGCCACCGGCCTCGTCGGCGTGCTTGACGTCTTCCAGCCCGATACGCGCAACGGTGGTGTTGGTGGCGATGACGCCATCGACCTTCAGTTCGCCCAGCACGCGCGCGGCGGCGTCGCTGTCGGCATCGGACAGGTCCGGCGCGATCTTGACCAGCATCGGCACGCGCTTGCCGTGCTGCGCGCCCAGCCGTTCCTGCGCTTCGCGCAGCGCGCCGACCAGTTGCCGCAGCGCCTGTTCTTCCTGCAATTCGCGCAGGCCGGCGGTGTTGGGCGAGGAGATGTTGACGGTGAGGTAATCGGCCAGCGGATAGACGCGCTCCAGGCAGTGCAGGTAGTCGCCGGCGGCGTCCTCGTTGGGCGTGTCCTTGTTCTTGCCGATGTTGATGCCGAGCAGGCCGCCGCCGTTGCGCCGCGCACGTTCGACGTTGCGCACCAGCGCATCGACGCCGTCGTTGTTGAAGCCCATGCGGTTGATGATGGCTTGTCGTTGCGGCAGGCGGAACAAGCGCGGCTGCGGATTGCCGGCCTGCGCGCGCGGCGTGACCGTGCCGATTTCGACGAAGCCGAAACCCAGCCCCAGCAGCGCATCGACGTGCGTGCCGTTCTTGTCCAGCCCGGCGGCCAGGCCCACCGGATTGGGGAACACCAGCCCCAGCGCCTTGGTCGGCAAGGGCTTGGGCTTGCGCGCGATCAGGCCGATCAGGCCGCAGGCATGCAGGCGTTCCAGCGCGCCCAGCGTGCGGGCGTGGGCGCGTTCGGCTTCCATGCCGAACAACCAGGGGCGGGCCAGTGCGTACATGCGGCTCAGCTGTTGGCGTGCGCGAACCAGGCCAGGCCGCCGAAGAACAGCACGAAGGCCAGTACTGCCAATATCGCGACCAGTACGGCCAGCCAGCCCAGAATCAGCCCGCCGATGGCGAGGCCGTCGCCGTCCAGCGCGCCGTGGCCGTTGCGGATTTCGCGGCGCGCCAGGTGGCCGGTGATGATCGCGCCGATGCTGCCCAGGAACGGGAACAGGGTCCAGCCGAGGATGCCGGCGACCAGACTGATGATGGCCAGCGTACTGGTCTGGCGAACGGGGGCGTTCATGCGATGTCTCCGGTGGGGGAAGGGCGGATCATGCAGTTTGCGGCAAGGTCAGAAATCGAACTTGATGCCCTGCGCCAGCGGCAGCGCGTCGGAATGGTTGATGGTGTTGGTCTGCCGGCGCATGTACGCCTTCCACGCGTCGCTGCCCGATTCGCGGCCGCCGCCGGTGTCCTTCTCGCCGCCGAACGCGCCGCCGATTTCCGCGCCGCTGGTGCCGATGTTGACGTTGGCGATGCCGCAGTCGCTGCCGGCGGCGGACAGGAACTTCTCCGCGGCCTTCAGGTTGGTGGTGAAGATGCTGGACGACAAGCCCTGCGGCACGCCGTTCTGCATGTCGATGGCTTCGTCCAGCGTGGAATACTTCATCACGTACAGGATCGGCGCGAAGGTTTCGTGCTGGACGATGGCGTCGGTGTTCTTGAGGCCGCTGACGATGGTCGGCAGCACGAAGTTGCCGGGGCGATCCAGCGCCGCGCCGCCGGTTTCGACGGTGCCGCCGGCGGCCTTGGCCTTTTCGATGGAATCGAGGAATTGCGCGACGGCGGCCGGGCTGTTCAGCGGGCCCATCAGGTTGGCCGGGTTCAGTGGATCGCCGATCTTCGTCTCGACCTGCTTGTACGCCTTGACCAGCGTGGCCAGCACTTCGTCGTAGATGCTTTCGTGCACGATCAACCGGCGTGTGGTGGTGCAGCGTTGGCCGGCGGTGCCGACCGCGCCGAACACGATGCCGGGAATGGCCAGCTTCACGTCGGCGGTTTCGTCGAGGATGATCGCGTTGTTGCCGCCCAGTTCCAGCAGGCTGCGGCCCAGCCGGCGCGCCACGCGCTCGCCGACGACGCGGCCGACCTGCGTGCTGCCGGTGAACGAGATCAGTGGAATGCGCGGGTCATCGACGAACTGCTGCGCCAGCTCGGTGCCGGCGTCGTTGAACAGGAAGAACAAGTCGGGGAAGCCGCCCTGCTTCAGCGCGTCGTTGCATATCTTCATCGATGCGATGGCGGTGAGCGGGGTCTTGTTGGACGGCTTCCAGATGCAGATGTCGCCGCAGATCGCGGCCAGGAACGAATTCCACGCCCACACCGCCACCGGGAAATTGAACGCGCTGATGATGCCGACCAGGCCGATCGGGTGCCATTGCTCGTACATGCGGTGGCCGGGGCGCTCGCTGTGCATGGTGTAGCCGTACAGCATGCGGCTCTGGCCCAGCGCCAGGTCGGCGATGTCGATCATCTCCTGCACTTCGCCGTCGCCTTCGGGCTTGGACTTGCCCATTTCCAGCGCCACCAGCGAGCCGAGCAGATCCTTGTTCGCGCGCAGCGCGTCGCCGCACAGGCGGATCGCCTCGCCGCGCCTGGGTGCGGGCGTGGTGCGCCACAACTTGTAGGCGGCCTGGGCGCGGGCGATGAGGGTTTCGTAATCGGCCTGGCTGCTGGCGAAGACTTCGGCGATGACCTCGTTGCTGGTCGGGTTGACCGATTGCAGCACGCCGGCGTCGCGGGTCTGCGACCATTCGCCGTTGCCCAGGTAGGTGCCGGAATTGGTGGAAGCAAGGCCAAGCGCCTTGAGCAGGTCAGCGGACATCGGGAACTCCATGGGTTTGCAGCAGTGGGCGACCGGTGCAAGCGGGGGACGCAGCCGGACGCGAATCCGCGCGATTTTAGCAGAAGCCGCCGCCGGACCGGTTTGTGTGCAATGGGGGGAATACCCGGAAACCGAGGGCAGGTCATGGTCATGGCAGCCGAAGGCTTCGCCATGTCAGAAGGTCGGCAGGGATTGCCGCACCGGCGCGAAACTGCGCCGGTGTTGCGGGCAGGGGCCGTGTTCGCGCAGGGCGGCCAGGTGCGCCGGCGTGGGGTAGCCCTTGTGGCGGTCGAAGCCGTAATGCGGCCATTGCGCATGCAGTTGCCGCATCAGCCGGTCGCGCGAAACTTTCGCCAGTATCGACGCGGCCATGATCGCCGGTTCCAGCGCGTCGCCGCCGACGATGGCCTGCGCGGGGCAGGGCAGGCCGGGCGGGATCTTGTTGCCGTCGATCAGTGCGTGCGTGGCTGCCGGTTGCAGCGCCAGCACGGCGCGGCGCATGCCGGCCATCGTGGCCTGGAAGATGTTGAGCCGGTCGATCTCGTCGGCTTCGACGAACTCGATGCGCCATGCCCGCGCACGTTCGAGGATTTGCGGAAACAGCGCCTCGCGTTTTTTCTCGCTCAACCGTTTTGAATCGTGCAAGCCGGCGATGGGTTGCCGTGGGTCGAGGATGACGGCAGCCACGGCTACCGGTCCGGCCAGCGGGCCGCGGCCGGCTTCGTCCACACCGGCTGTGTGAAGCCGGGAATCGGGAATGGGGAATGGGGAATCGGTCGAGGCGCGAAGCATCATGCCTTTCCCGTTTTCGGTTCCCGGTTTTCGGTTCCCGGTTTTCCGAGCATTTCCACCACCGCATCCGCCGCGCTCGCCGAAGCATCTTGCCGCAACGATTCATGCAACTGGCGATAACGCAATTGCAATGCGGCGGCCGCTTGCGGATCCCGCAGCCAGTGCAGCACGGCGTTGGCGAGGTTTTGCGGCGTGCAGTCTTCCTGCATCAGTTCCGGCGCGAGGTCTTCGCCGGCGAGGATGTTGGGCAGGGCGTAGCGGTTGGTCTTCAGCAGTTTCAGCGCACGGGCGATGAAGATCGTCGTCGGCGCGACCTTGTAGCCGACCACCATCGGCCGCTTGCACAGCATCGCTTCCAGCGTGGCGGTGCCGGAGGCCAGCAACACGACGTCGCTGGCGATCATCGCTTCGCGGGCGTGGCCGGTGAGGAGCCGGGAACGGGGAATCGGGAATCGGGAATCGGAGAGCAGCGGTTCCAGCGCCTGGCGGCATTGGGCATTCGCGGCGGGGATGATGACGTGCAGGTTGGGGATTGCTTCGGCGACGATGCTTGCCGCTTGCAGGAAGGGTCCGGCGAGGCGATGCACTTCGCCCAGGCGGCTGCCGGGCAGCAGCGCCAGCACCGGCGCATCATCGGGCAAGCCCAGCGCGTGGCGTGCGGCGATGCGGTCCGGTTCCAGCGGCAATTCATCGGCCATCGGGTGGCCGACGAAGCGTGCATCGATGTCGTGCCTGGCGTAGATCGGCGGTTCCATCGGGAACAGGCACAGCACGCGCTCGGCGCTGCGGCCGATCTTTTCCGCGCGGTTTTCGCGCCACGCCCATACCGAGGGGCTGACGTAATGCACGGTGCGCAGGCCGCGCTGCCTCAGCCATTTTTCGACGCCGAGGTTGAAGTCCGGCGCGTCGATGCCGATGAACACGTCCGGCTGCCACGCCAGCACGCGCTGGCGGAATTGCCGGCGCAATTTCAGCAAACGCGGCAAATGGCGCAGCACTTCGGCCAAACCCATCACGGCAAGCTCGCTGGCATCGAACCACGCATCGCAACCGGCTGCACGCATCTTGCCGTCGCCAATGCCGGCGAACTGCACATCATTGAAGCCGGCGTCGGAAAAACGCTTGCGCAGCCCGGCAATCAATCCCGCGCCCAGTGCATCGCCGGAAGCTTCGCCAGCGCAGAGCGCGACGCGATAGGAGCCGGCTGCCGGTTGCCGGTTGCCGGCACTGTTGCTCATCGCAACAACGGCCTTTCGCCGCTGTCGATGAAATCCAGCAGCGCGCGCACGTCGGCGCTTTCTTTCGCTTGTTCCGCCAACTGCGTCTTGGCCTCGGCCAAAGGCAGGCCGGCGACGTACAGGGTGCGGTAGGCGCGCTTGATTGCGGCGATGCGCCCGGCGTCGAAACCGCGGCGTTTCAGGCCTTCGCCGTTGATGCCGCGTGGGCGGCCGTGCTCGTCATTGGCGACCATCGTGAACGGCGGCACGTCGCCGGACAACAGCGCGCCCATGCCGATGAAGGCATGCGCGCCGACCCGGCAGAACTGGTGCGCGCCGGCAAAGCCGCTGAAGATCACCCAGTCGCCGATGCTGACGTGCCCGGCCAGGGTGGTGTTGTTGGAGAAAACGCAGTGGTTGCCGACGTGGCAATCGTGGGCGACGTGGGTATAGGCCAGCAGCCAGTTGTCGTTGCCGACCGTGGTGATGCCGCCGCCGGAGCGGGTGCCGCGGTTGATGGTGACGAATTCGCGGATCAGGTTGCCGTCGCCGATGGTCAGTTCCACGCGCTCGCCGGCGTATTTCTTGTCCTGCGGCTCGCCGCCGATCGCGGCATGGCCGATGATGCGGTTGTCGCGGCCGATGCGGGTCGGGCCATGCACGCTGCAATGCGGGCCGATCTGGCTGCCATCGCCGATCTCGACCTCCGCGCCGATCAGGGTGAACGCGCCGACGCTGACGTTCTCGCCCAGCTTCGCGGACGGGTCGATGACGGCGCTGGGGTGGATGACCGTGGCCATGTCAGCTGTTCATGTCTTCGGCGCACAGTACTTCGGCAGCGGCGACCTGTTCGCCATCGACGCTGGCCACGCCGCAGTACAGCGCCATGTTGCGGATCTGGCGCTTGATCGACACGTCCAGGTCCAGGCGGTCGCCCGGCACCACCATGCGGTTGAAGCGCGCGTTTTCGATCTTGACCATGTAGAACGTGCGCAGCGGCGTGCCTTCCGGGCGCGAGATCAGGGTCATCAGGCCGCCGGCCTGGGCCAGCGCCTCGACCACCAACACGCCGGGCATGATCGGGCGGTCGGGGAAATGACCGTTGAAGAACGGTTCGTTCTGGGTGACGTTCTTGTAGGCCAGCACGCGCTTGCCCAGTTCCAGTTCGACGATGCGGTCAACCAGCAGGAACGGGTAACGGTGCGGCAGCAGCTGGCGGATGGCGATCGCGTCGATCGGCAGTTGCGGGGTGGGCGTCATGCTTGCTCCTTCTTGGCCAGCGCGTGCAGTTGCCGCGCCATCGTGTCCAGTTGCTTGAATCGGGTGGCGTTCTTGCGCCAATTGTGGATCTCGTCCAGCGCGGTGCCCGAGGCATAGGTGCCGGGCTCGTGGATCGAACGGGTGACCAGCGACATCGCGTCGATGGTGACCTTGTCGCAGAGTTCCAGATGGCCGAGCACGCCGGCCGCGCCGCCGATCAGGCAGTAGCGGCCGATCTTCGCGCTGCCGGCGGCAGCCGAGCAGCCGGCCATCGCGGTGTGCGCGCCGATGTGCACGTTGTGGCCGATCTGGATCAGGTTGTCCAGGCGCACGTCTTCTTCCAGCACGGTGTCTTCCAGCGCGCCGCGGTCGATGCAGGTGTTGGCGCCGATCTCGCAATCGTCGCCGATGCGCACGCCGCCCAGTTGCGGCACGTTGAGCCACTTGCCGCCGCCGTTGTCGGCAAAGTCCATCGCCAGGCCGAATCCGGCCGCGCCCAGCACCGCACCCGGATACACGCGCACGCGCTTGCCCAGGCGCACGCGCGCGACCAGGGTGACGCGGGCGATCAGTTCGCAGCCGTCGCCCAGTTCGCAGTCCTCGCCGATCACGCAACCGGGGCCGACCACGCAGCCATCGCCGATGCGCGAATTCGCGCCGATGCTGACGAAGGGGCCGACATGCGCGGTCGGCGCGACCGTTGCGGACGGATCGATCACGGCCGATGCATGGATGCCCGCCGCGCGCGCCGGCTGCTTCTCGAACAGCGCAGCGATCCTGGCGAAGGCGGCGTAGGGATCCCTTGCAATCAGCGCGGCGTTCGGCGTGGCATCGGCATCGGCTTCGCGCACCACCACCACGGCGGCGCGGCTGGTTTCAAGCTGGCTGCGGTATTTCGAGTTGGCCAGGAAGGCCAACTGGCCTTCGCCCGCATGCGCCAGTGTGGCGACGCCGTTCACCCGAGCATCGCCATTGCCGTGCAGTTGCAGGCCGAAGCGCTCGGCCAGTTCGCGGGCGGTGAAGGAAGAGACGGTCATGACCCACTAGTCTAGAGGGTGTCATGCTTTTTTGCGCGCATGCCCCGCGTTTGCGCCGGCGAGGTCGTGGGAGCAGCCTTTTGTTGATCCGGCCAGGGATTGCAGGAGTACGCCGCGAGGCGCGACCAACACGGCAGGATGCAAATCGGATGCCTTGACGCGGGCTGCCGAGTCAAGAACGGAAAAAGCCCCGCATTTCGCGGGGCTTTTCCCTTCGCTGTCGCAAGCGCAGCGCTTACCAGGTGTAGCGGGCGCGGCCATAGACGTAGGCGCCGTTGAAGCCGTACGGCGAGTAGCTGCTGTACGGCAACTGCCCGTAGGTCGAGTTCAACGGATTCGACGCCTTTTCCGGGTAATGGTCGAACAGGTTGTCCGCGCCCAGGGTCAAGGTCCAGTTGGCGCTGGGCTTGTAGCTGGCCGAAGCATCGACCAGCCAGGCGGCGTCGTAGCTCTGGTCGCGCGCGGCGGTGGCCGAGTTGAGTACCTCGAACTTGCCGTAGCGGGTCGCCGTCAGGCTGAAGTCCCACTGCGGCAGCTTCCACACGCCGCCCAGGATCGCCTTGTCGCGCGGGTAGCTGTTCTCCAGCCGGCCGATCTCGTCGCGGCCGAGGATGGTCTGCGACGAACCGATGTCGATCAGCGCCTGTGGCTGTTCGATCGCATGGGTGATCTCGGTCTTGCTGTAGCCGTAGCTGGCGGTCAGGTCCAGGCTGCTGGCGGCGAAGGGGACGGTGTAGGTGCCGACCAGGTCGATGCCGCGGGTGCGGGTGTCGGCCGCGTTGGCGAAGTAGCGCACGCTGGTGACGTTGGTGTAGCCCAGCGCCTGCAACTGGGCCAGTACGGCGGCGTCGTTGAGGTTGGACGACAGCAGGATGCGGTCGTCGATCTTGATCTGGTAGGCGTCCAGGGTGACGTACAGCCGATCCGCGGGTTGCAGCACCAGGCCGGCGCTGTAGGACAGCGAGGATTCGGCCTTCAGCGGCGAAGCGCCCAGCGCCTGCGCCACCGCACTGGAGACCGGGAAGGTGCCCGATTCGTAGAACACGCCGTTGCTGTAGTTGCTGGTGATGACCTGGTAGCTCTGCTGGGCCAGCGATGGCGCGCGGAAGCCGCTGGACGCGGTCGCGCGCAGGGCGACGGCGTCGTTGAAGGCGTAGCGCGCCGACAGCTTGCCCGAACCCTTGCTGCCGAAGTCAGAGTAGTCCTCGTAGCGGCCGGCGATGCCGGCGGAGAACTTGTCGGTGAAGTCGGCTTCCAGCCCGGCATAGACCGCGTAGCTGTGGCGGTCGGCGTGGACGGCGTTGGACGGGGTGAAACCGCCGAAGCCCTGCGCGCCGGTCAGCGAGCCGGTAATGCCCAGGCCGGCGTCGGCGTACGAGTTGTATTCGCCCGGCGACTGGTTCCACTTCTCCTCGCGGTATTCGCCGCCGAAGGACAGCGTGACCGGATAGGCCAGGCCCCAGTCCAGCGACTGGGTGAAGTCGGCGTTCAGCACGTTCTGGGTGTATTCCAGCGCGCCGTCGTAGAAGCTGGTCGGCGAGTCGGCGCCCAGCGTGTAGTTGATCGTGTTGCGGGTGTTGAAGTCGATCCGGTTGTAGCCGTAGTTGTAGCTGACGTCCCAGCCGAAGCCGCCGTCGGTCGTGCCCTTCACGCCGGCGACCAGCGAGCGGTCCTTGGAATACTGGTTGATTTCCGGCACGTAGCCGTCGGGATAGAACTGCGCCAGCAGCGCGCTCTGGCCGTTGTGGTTCTTCGAGCGGTAGAACGCGAACGAGGTGATGTCGCGGTTGCTGGCGATCGCCGTGGCGTAGCCGGTGACCGCGTCGCTGAAGCGGAATTCGCCGTTGGCCGAGACCGCCGTGGAGGCTACTTCCGGATCGCCATAGATGAAGGCGGTCTGGCCGACCGCCGGGTAGTTGCCCGTGTCAGGCGAGGTGCCCTGGTAGGGGCCGGCACGGTTGGTGGCGTCCTGCTTGTTGTACTGGGCGGACAGGTGCAGGCTGCCGCGGCCGTCGGCGAAGCCCACGCCGGTGTCGCCCGAGAGCTTGAAGTTGTTGCCGTCGCCGGCCGAGTATTGGCCGTAGTCCACCGCCAGGCTGCCGCCTGCGCCGCTGCCCTTGAGCACGATGTTGACCACGCCGGCGATGGCGTCGGAACCGTACTGGGCCGAGGCGCCGTCGCGCAGCACTTCCACGCGCTCGATCGCCGAGATCGGGATCGCGTTGAGATCCACCGCGGACGAGCCGCGTCCCATGCTGCCGTTCACGTTGATCTGCGCCGAGGTGTGGCGACGCTTGCCGTTGACCAGCACCAGCACCTGGTCGGGCGACAGGCCGCGCAACTGCGCCGGGCGGATGCCGCTGGTGCCGTCGGTCAGGGCCGGGCGCGGGAAGTTCAGCGAGGGCAGGGCGCGCGCCAGCGCGGTGGCCAGTTCGGTGGTGCCGGTGGCCTGCAGGGCTTCGGTGCTGATGATGTCGATCGGCGACTGCGACTCGGCGACGGTGCGGTCGCTGACGTGGGTGCCGGTGACGATGACGGTGTCCAGGGTGCTGGCTTTCTGGGCCGTTTCGGCGTCCTGGGCGAAGGCCGGGTTGGCCGCCAGCGCCGCGATCACGGCGACGGACAGGAGGGTGTGCTTGTTGCGGTACATGGGTGTTGCTCCGATTTGATGCGGGGGAAACCGGCCGGGAAACTGCCGGTGAGACAGCTCGGGTTTACAGAACAGTGCAGCCTTATGAGACCTGCCGGCGGCTGACTGACACGTAAATTATTGGTTAAGAGTAGAATTGCGTCGAAGGAATTCGACCCATCACCACATAACCAACAGCTATCTGGCGCAGGCCGCTTCGATGATCTCTTTCCGCAATTTCGCCCTGCGTCGGGGCGAGCGCCTGCTGCTGTCAAATGTCGATCTGGCCCTGCATGCCGGTTACCGGGTGGGCGTGGTGGGCCGCAACGGCGCAGGCAAGTCCAGCCTGTTTGCCGCATTGCGTGGCGAAATCGAAGCCGACAGGGGCGACATCGAGGTCTCCGGCAAGCTGCGCGTGGCCAGCGTGGCGCAGGAAACCCCGTCGCTGCCGGATGCGGCCATCGATTTCGTGCTCGGCGGCGACGCGGAAGTGGCCGCCGCGCTGAAGGCCGAAAGCGATGCGAGCGCCGCCGAAGACTGGGACGCGGTCGCCGCCGCGCACCTGCGCATCGCCGAACTCGACGGCTACGACGCCGAAGCCCGCGCCGGCAAGCTGCTGCACGGCCTGGGCTTTGCGGCGGACACCCATCGCCGTGCGGTGTCGGCCTTCTCCGGCGGCTGGCGCGTGCGCCTGAACCTGGCGCGCGCATTGATGATGCCGTCGGACCTGCTGCTGCTGGACGAACCCACCAACCACCTCGACATGGACGCGGTGCTGTGGCTGGAACAGTGGCTGCTCAAATACCCCGGCACCCTGCTGCTGATTTCGCACGACCGCGAATTCCTCGACAACGTCGCCACGCACACGCTGCACCTGCATGGCGGCGGCGCGAAGCTGTACGTCGGCGGCTACACCGACTTCGAGCGCCAGCGCGCCGAACAACTGCGCCAGCAACAGATCGCCCACGAAAAGGAGCAGACCGAACGCGCCCACCTGCAAAGCTTCATCGACCGCTTCAAGGCCAAGGCGTCGAAGGCCAGGCAGGCGCAATCACGCATGAAGCGGCTGGCGAAACTGGCCGGCACCGAAGCGGTGCGCGTGGAGCGCGAGTTCCGCATCGAATTCGCCGAACCGCCGAAGCTGCCGCATTCGCTGATCCGCATCAATCATGGCGAGGCCGGCTACGGCCGCGACGCGGTGATTCTCCACGACGTCGGCTTCGGCCTCGAAGCTGGCGACCGCATCGGCCTGCTCGGCCCCAACGGCGCGGGCAAGACCACGCTGGTCAAGACGCTGGTCGGCGAACTGCCGTTGCTGGCCGGCGAACGCAGCGCGCACCCGGACCTGCGCATCGGCTACTTCGCGCAGCACACCGTCGAATCGCTGCATGAAGGCCAATCGCCGATCGACCATTTCCGGGAAATCTCGCCGGATTCATCCACGCAATCCTTCCGCGATTTCCTCGGCAAGTGGAATTTCCCCGGCGACCGCGCCTTCGAGCCGGTGGACGGCTTTTCCGGCGGGGAGCGCGCGCGCCTGGCGCTGGCGCTGATCGCCTTCCAGCAGCCCAACGTGCTGCTGCTGGACGAGCCGACCAACCACCTCGACCTGGAAATGCGCGAGGCGCTGGCCGAGGCGCTGAGCGATTTCGACGGCGCCATCGTCATGGTCAGCCACGACCGCCACCTGATCGGCCTGGTCTGCGACAGCTTCTGGCGCGTCGCCGACGGCGTGGTCGAACCCTTCGATGGTGACCTGGACGAATACGCCGCATGGCTGCGCACCCGCCCGGCGGCGCAAGGCACCAGGCAGAAACTGGCCGAAGCCGCGCCGACCCCGCCGCCGAGAGCTTTGCAACAGCCGAAGGCTGGTCACCCGGCTGCGCCCGTCGCCGCGGGCATGCTTGTCAAAAGACGACCGCCGAACCCGCACAAACTGGCCGAAGCCGAGAAAAAGGTGGGCGAACTGGAAGCCCTGCTGGCCGACCTGGACCGCGAGCTTGCCAACCCGGCCCACCACTGCGATGCCGAAAAACTGGCCGCCCTGGGCCGCGACCGCGAAACCGCCGCCGCGCAACTGGAACAGGCCGAAGCGGCATGGCTGGCGTTGATGGAGGTATAGCCGCTTTTGCTCGTCCTCGCGTTCGGCGCGCGAACGCAACCGCGCCACTTGAAACCGGCGAACGTGCCCTAAAATCGGTGCCCGTTCTCAATCGTTGCAAGCCCCGATTCCGCCATGCCGATCTACGCTTTCCAATGCACCGCCTGCGGCCACAGCTTCGACCGTTTGCAGAAGTTGTCCGATCCCGACCCGGAAACCTGTCCGTCCTGCGCTCGGCCGACGGTCAAGCGCCAGTTGACCGCGCCGTCGTTCCGGCTGGCCGGCAGTGGCTGGTACGAAACCGATTTCAAGAAGGATGGCGACAAGAAGCGCAACCTGGTCGATGGCGGCGGCGCTTCGGCTGGCGAATCGAAGCCGGCCGAGTCCGGGCCCGCGGAATCCAGGCCCGCCGAACCCGCTCCGGCGGCGAAGACCGAAAGCAAGCCGGCAACGACGTCGGACTGATCACCCGCGCGCGGTGGTCGCATTGCCGTGCAGCGGGCGCTGGCGCACCACGGCCACGCGTTCGACGCGGAAGGACTCGGTGTAGTCCAGCCATGCGCGGATTTCCAGGCCATCGACGGCCGCATCCAGCCACACCGGCAGGCGCAGATCGCCGGTGATCGCATCGGGGTGCACCCATTCGCGCGCATGCACCACCTTGCCTTGCGCGGAGACCGCTTCCAGCCAGAACGGATGCGTCGGCAACTGGCTGGCGCGCAGCAACAACTGGTAGCGGCCGGCGCGCATGCGCTTTTCTTCCATCGCCAGGGTCAGCGAACGGCGTGGGCGCGGGCGTGGCACGTCGGTGCGGGCCAGCGGCGCATCGACCTGCACGCCTTGTTGCAGTTGCACGTCGTCATAGACCATCAGATTGTTGTCGTGGTCCCACAACGCGGCGCACCAGTCCTTCGGCGAGGCGTCGTCGATGAAAGCCGTGCAGCGATCGACATAGGCCAGCACGTTGTCCGGCTGGCGGTCGATGAACTGGCGTGGCGCGTCGTTCAGCACCACCGAACGCAGGTTCCAGTCGCGGTCGTATTCCAGCAGCACCGGCGGCTTGATCCGTTGCAGGCCCACGCGCACCGCATCGTCGTCGATGCGCAGGGTCCGGGTTTCGGTGCCGGTCCACAACTGGCGGCCATAGCCCAGGTACAGCGGGAAACGTGCGCCGCCATCGGCCAGTGCGGCGGCGCTGGCGCTGGGTGGCGCGTCGGCGGCCAGCAGCGAACGGCCGAAGCCGAGTTCGCGCTGCGCCGGGTCCAGCAATTGCAGCAGGGTCGCGCCGCTGTCCAGCGTGCTGCCGGCCTTGGCCACGATTTGTTGCGGTGCCTGGCCGCTGTCGAGGAACAGCAGCAGGTTCTCCCGGTGCAGGTCTGCCAGCACCTTGCTCAGGTCGTTGGGCATGGCCAGATGATCGGAAGCGACCACGATCAAGGTGTTGTCGGCGTACTTGCTGTGGCGGATCTTCTCCACCAATTGCGAAATCAGCCGGTCGCTGCACTTCAGCGCGCGCAGCAGGTTGATGTCGCCGTATTCGCTGTCGTAACGCACGTCGCGGCACGACACCGGCAGATGCCCTGCCGGGTGGTGGGTGTCCATGGTCAGCGCGCTCAGCAAAAACGGCCGGCCTGCGGCCGACAATTTGATGAAGTCGTCGAACACGTCATCCAGCAGCACGTCGTCGTGCACGCCCCAGTCGGAGAAATGCTTCTTCGCCACGCCTTTCTCGCGGAAATAGCGCTGGTCCTTGACCACGTCGAAGCCGTGGCTGGCCAGGAAATCGCCCTTGGCGGCAAAGCCGGCATCGGCACCGCCGTTGAAATGCACGGCGTAGCCTTGCTGTTTCAGGTAATCGCCCAGGCAATGCGCGCCGGGCAGGAACTGGTTGAGCCGGCCCATGCTGTTCTCGTCGCCGGCCGAGGCGGTCAGCGGCACGCCGCATTGCGACGACACCAGCCCGGCGATGGTCCAGCCGCTGCCTTCGGGCGAGGTGATGTCGCGGAAGTCGAGCGCTTCGCCGGCCAATTTGGTCAGGTTGGGCATCAGGTCGGGGAAGGCCTTCGGATCCAGGTAGGTGCGTTCCAGGCTTTCGCCGTAGATCCAGACGATGTTCTTGCGCCGGGGCAGGGGCTTGTTCGGCGTGACGTATTCGGCTGCGACCTGCATGGCATCGACCGGCCGCGTCTGCCGGTACAGGCGCAGCCCGTCGCGGGCCAGCGGGCTGGCGAGCACGCCGGCCACGAACACCGCCACGAAGGCGGCAAACACCTTGCCGCCATGTTCGCGCAGGCGAAAGCGCTGCACCGGCACCAGTGCCAGCGGCAGCAGCGACAGCAGCGCCAGCGTGATGAAAATGGCAATGGGTCCGCGGAAATCGGCGATGCCGGCCCCTTCCAGCCCGCTTTGCAGGTGGTACAGCGTGGCCGCGTTGATGCCGTCGCCGCTGAGCCGGTTGACCAGCCACCACGCGCTCAAGGCCAGCAGCAACAGGCTGAGCAGGCCGGCCTTGGCCCAGACCCACCGCCGCGAGGCCAGCAACAGTCCCGCCAACACCAGCACGCAAACCGCAAGCAGCGCGGGCATGGGTCAATGCCTCCAATCGCCGGCAAGGGTCGGCACGCGGGCGGGGCGGGGGGCGAATGGCGAACGCGGCTGGGTCATGGAGTTCATCCGGCTGTCTTCGTTGTGTCACAAAGTGCCGATGCCAGCCTGAACAAGATGTCGTCGCGATGGGTGATGGGTGGCACGGAATGCCTGCAAGCGCGCCGACGGGTTAAAATTCCGTCTTTGCGGCCATTGGCGGCCGATACCTGCTTCCGGAGTATTCATGCGTACCCATTTCTGCGGCCTGATCGACGAGGCGTTGATCGGCCAGACGGTCGTCCTGTGTGGCTGGACCGACGTTGCCCGCAACCTTGGGGGTGTCTGTTTCATCGACCTGCGCGACCACGAAGGCATCGTGCAGGTGACGGTGGAACCGGCGGCTGGCGATGAGAATGCTGCCGAAGTGTTTGCCGTCGCCGCCGCCCTGGGCTACGAAGACGTGCTGCAAGTCACCGGTACGGTGCGCGCGCGCCACGCGGTCAACGACAAGATCAAGACCGGCAAGGTCGAAGTGATCGCCACGAAAATAGAGATACTGAACAAGGCCGCGCCGCTGCCGTTCCACGCCCACGAAAACCCCGGCGAAGACACCCGCCTGCGCTACCGCTATCTCGACCTGCGTCGCCCGGAAATGCAGCGCATGCAGCGCACCCGCATCAAGCTGGTGCAGGCGCTGCGCCGCTGGCTGGACGCGCGCGGCTTCCAGGACATCGAAACTCCGATCCTGACCAAGGCCACGCCCGAGGGCGCGCGCGATTTCCTCGTCCCGGCGCGCATGCACGAAGGCGAGTTCTACGCGCTGCCGCAGTCGCCGCAGTTGTTCAAGCAGATACTGATGGTGGCCGGCTTCGATCGCTACTACCAGATCGCGCGCTGTTTCCGCGACGAGGCGCTGCGCGCCGACCGCCAGCTCGAATTCACCCAGCTCGACATGGAATTCGCCTTCGTCCGCGAACGCGACGTGCAGGACGCGGTGGAAGGCATGATCCGCGATGTCTTTGCGGAAGTCGTCGGCGTGCAACTGGACGCGCAATTTCCGCGCATGACCTGGGCAGAGGCCATGCGCCGCTACGGCTCGGACAAGCCGGATCTGCGCATCGCGCTGGAACTGGTGGACGTGGCCGAACAGGTCAAGGGCTGCGAATTTGCCGTCTTCACCGCCGCCGCCAACGATGCCGATGGCCGCGTCGCCGCGCTGCGCATCCCCGGCGGTGCGCAACTGTCGCGCAAGCAGATCGACGAATACGCCGCGCACGCGGCCAAGTATGGCGCCAAGGGTCTGGCCTACGCGAAGATCGACGAAGCCGGCGCGGTGACTTCGCCCATCGCCAAGTTCTTCAGCGAAGAAGGTTTCGCCGCCTTGCTGCAACACGTTGGCGCGCAAAACGGCGACATCGTGTTCTTCGGCGCGGGCAAGTACAACAAGGTCAGCGACTTCATGGGCGCGTTGCGCCTGAAGGCCGGCAAGGACTTCAACCTGATCGCCGAAGGCTGGCGTCCGCTGTGGGTCACCGATTTCCCGATGTTCGAGTGGGACGACGAGGAACAACGCTACGTCGCCCTGCATCATCCGTTCACCGCGCCGGCAGTCGATGACATCGCCGAACTCAAGGCGCACGCGAAGACCGCCGTGTCGCGCGGTTACGACATGGTGCTCAACGGCAACGAGATCGGCGGCGGCAGCATCCGCATCCATCGCCCGGAAATGCAGAGCGCGGTGTTCGAATTGCTCGGCATCGGCGCGATCGAGGCGCAGGCCAAGTTCGGCTTCCTGCTCGACGCGCTGAACTACGGCGCGCCGCCGCACGGCGGCATCGCCTTCGGCATCGACCGCATCGCCGCGCTGATGGCCGGCACCGAATCCATCCGCGACGTGATCCCCTTCCCCAAGACCACCGGCGCGCAATGCCTGATGACCGGCGCGCCGTCGCCGGTGCCGGACGCGCAGTTGGCGGAAGTGCATGTGCGGGTGCGCGCGAAGGAATGAACGGCGGATTCGTCATTCGTCAAGCGACACCCGACGACGCCGAAGCGGTGACGAAGATCGCTTCGGCGACCTTCGTCGAAACCTTCGGTCACCTGTATCCGCCGGAAGACCTCGATCACTTCCTGCGTACAAGTTACGCGGTTGATGCACAGCGCAAGGAGTTGCAGGATCCGCACAAGGCGATGTGGCTGCTTGAGCAGGAAGGCATTGCCGTCGGCCATGCCTTCGCCGGGCCGTGCGGCCTGCCGCATCCGGAAGTTGCCGAAGGCGATGGCGAACTGAAGCGCCTGTACGTGCTGCGCGAACACCACAACGGCGGCTGGGGCAGCCAACTGTTCGCCACCGCGATGGCGTGGCTGGAACGCGACGGCCCGCGTACGATCTACATCGGCGTGTGGTCGGAAAACTTCGGCGCACAACGCTTCTACGCGCGGTACGGCTTCGAGAAGGTCGGCGGCTACAAGTTCCCCGTGGGCAACACGCTGGACGACGAATTCATCCTGCGCCGCCGGCCTTGATGCAGGTGGCGAAGATGTCGTTGCCGGATCCGTGGCATTCACGCTCGTGAATGACGACAATGCCGCCATGCGTGATGACCTCGACATGGTGGCGATTCCCGGCGGCGAGGTGGTGCTGGGTTCGACGAAGTTCTACCCCGAAGAAGCGCCGCTGCGGCAAGCCCGCATCGGCGCGTTCCACATCGACCGCAGCCCGGTGACCAACGCGCGCTTCGCGCGTTTCGTCGAGCAGACCGGCTACGTCACCGTGGCCGAACAGCCATTGGATCCGCGTGATTTCCCCGGCGTCGATCCGGCCCTGCTGCAACCGGGTTCCCTGGTGTTCCGCAAGCCGGCGCATCGCGTCGATCTGCGCAATCCCGCTGGCTGGTGGAACTTCGAGATCGGCGCGTGCTGGCGGCATCCGCTCGGCCCCGGCAGCACCCTCGACGGGCTGGCAGACCATCCCGTCGTGCATGTCGCCTGCGCCGACGCCGAAGCCTTCGCGCAATGGGCCGGCAAGCAGCTGCCCAGCGAAGCCGAATGGGAACATGCCGCGCGCGGCGGACTGATTGGCCGCGACTATGCGTGGGGTGATGAACTCGCGCCCGAAGGGCGACTGCTGGCGAATTACTGGCAAGGGCCGTTCCCGCATGAAAACAGCCTGCTCGACGGTTACGAACGCACCTCCCCGGTCGGCAGTTTCCCCGCCAACGGCTACGGCCTTTTCGACATGATCGGCAACGTCTGGGAATGGACCAGCGATTGGTACGTCGAGGCCACGCGGCAGGTACCGACCGGCTCGGAGCGTTCCTGCTGCGCAAAACCCAGGCAATGGCGTGCCGCGCAAGCGGATGAGAGCTTCGACCCGCTGATGCCGCAACTGCGCATCCCGCGCCGCGTGATCAAGGGCGGTTCGCACCTGTGCGCGGAAAACTACTGCCGGCGCTACCGTCCCGCCGCTCGCCACCCGCAACAGATCGACAGTTCCACCACGCATGTCGGTTTTCGCTGTGTAGTGCGCAAGACATGGTCCGGTGATGCATAATCCCCTGCGGGGAATCTGCGAAAACAGCCGTCTGTCTGCGGGCAAGGAACCGGAAGGAACACTCCCGGATGAATGAAGGCATCCACGGTGTGGGGAATCTCGTTTCCATCGCGGAAGGTCGCGGTGCATCAGGGGATGTTCTGGAATGAAGCCACGGAAATCGAAATGGCATCGCAAGGCGCAGGCCTCGCTGCGAAAGCTGAGGCTGCGTCTGTGGCGTGCAGGATTGCTGCCGCACCCCTTGCCTTCCGGGTGCCACGAGCGGATTTCCGCCTGGGTCGCAAAGGAAATGGCTGCGTGGGCCGGCTTTGACCCGAATACCGCGCAAGCAGCCGCAGAACTGGATCGACTCAACCGGTGCAGCCCTGAAATATCGATTTACAGGATTTCCGGAAGGGAAGTGGTGCAGGTGCCGAAACCCAACGGGTTCTTCGACAGGATGATCGAAGAGCGGGCGGGCTTCTATCTTCGCCATCTTGAAGCTGCCTTGCAGGGATCAAGGCGTGGCGTCGATGCTTCCATTGCCGTCTTTCTCGGGGATGGCGCGTTCGACGACGCAAGCATTCCGGTGTTCTCGTTCCAGAAGCCTCGCGGTCATCGCGCGATATTGCTGCCGGACGTCGATTTCCTGTGGAGCGAGTACTACCAGTCTGCAAAATGGGACGATCCCTTCCCTTATTCATCGAAGACCAATACCGCCAGTTTCGTCGGCGCGACGACAGGTTCCGGAAGTGTGTCGGGCAGCGCGCAGATCAAGGCTGAAAACGCCCGTGCCCTTGACTGGCCGCCGCGCCTGAAATCATTCGCCCATTTCCGCGGGAATCCCCGCGTTTCGTTCCAGTTGCCGCTCATCGTTCACTGCGATGCACCGGAGACGGAGCACATCCTCGAACAGCAAGGCATCGGCGGCGGCTTGATGCGGTCGTGGCCGATGCAATTCGCGGGGCGCTTCATCATTTCCATGGACGGCAATGGCGCAGCCTGCTCGCGGGTGGTCATCGCGCTGAAAAGCCATTGCGTCCTGTTGAAATACGATTCCGACAGCATCCTCTATTACTTCCACGGGCTCGAGCCGTGGAAGCATTACATTCCCATCGCTTCCGATGCGGAAGTCGAGAGCGTTCTGGACGCGGAAGAGCGCGGTACCTCGCATGCGGCGATTGCGGAAGAAGGCCGCAAGTTCGCCAACGCCATGCTGAACCGTGAGGCGGTGCTTTTCTACACCTGTCAGTTGCTGGAGGCGTACGGGCGCTCCTGAAGGCTGCCGTCGTGCCGCCGCAATAGCCCCTGAGTCTCAGCCGCGGCCGACCTCGCAAACCGCCTTGGCCACGGCATCCAGGTTGTCGCTGCGCAGCGCGGCCACGCAGATGCGGCCGGTGCCGACGGCGTAGATCGCGTATTCCTCGGCCAGGCGCTTCACCTGCGCCGCGTTCAGGCCCGAATACGAGAACATGCCGGCCTGTTGCTGCACGAAGCCGTATTCCGGCGCGCCCAGCGCCGCCAGCCTCTGCACCAGACCCGCACGCATGGCGTGGATGCGCTCGCGCATCGCGCCCAGTTCGGCGAGCCATTGCGCGCGCAATTCGTCGCTGTTCAGCACGCCCGATACCAACTGCGCACCGTGGGTCGGCGGGTTGGAATAGTTGGCGCGGATGGTGCGCTTGATCTGCGACTGCACGCGCCTGGCCTCGTTGCGGTCGCCGCAGACGATGCTCAGTGCGCCCACGCGCTCGCCGTACAGCGAGAACGACTTCGAATACGAACTGGCGACGACGAAGGCCGGGATGCCCGATTCGCCGAACAGGCGCAGCGCGAAGGCATCGCTGTCGGCGTCGCGGTCGAAGCCCTGATAGGCAATGTCGATGAACGGCACCAAGCCGCGTTCCTTCGCCAGTTCGACGACCCGCTTCCACTGCGACTCGTCCAGGTCCACGCCGGTCGGGTTGTGGCAGCAGGCGTGCAGCAGCACCACGGTGCCCGGCTCCAGCTTGCCCAGATCCTCCAGCATGCCGGCGAAATCCAGGCCATGCGTGGCGGCGTCGTAATAGCGGTAATCAACGATGTCGAAACCGGCCGCGCCGAACAGCGCGCGGTGGTTTTCCCAACTCGGCGTGCTGATCGCAACCTTGGCGAAGGGTAAGGTCTTGGCGAGGAAATCCGCACCCACGCGCAGCGCGCCGCTGCCGCCGATGGTCTGCGCGGTGGTCACGCGGCCTTCGGCCAGCAGTGCCGAATCGGCGCCGAACAGCAGTTTCTGCGTGGCGCTGTTGTAGGCCGGCAGGCCGTCGATCGGCAGGTAGCCGCGCGGCTTGGTTTCCTTCGCCAATGCCTGCTCGACCGTTTTCACCGACTCCAGCACCGGGATGCGGCCCTGTTCGTCGCAGTAGATGCCCACGCCCAGGTTGACCTTGCCGGGGCGGGCATCGGCGTTGAAGGCTTCGGTGATGCCCAGGATCGGATCGCCGGGGACTTGTTCGACATTCGCAAAAACGGAGGACACGGTGTTGGCTCGCATGGAGGTGGGACGCGGGAAAGGGGAGGAAAAAACCGCGTAATCGTAGCAGCTTGGGTGGTGTTTCTTGTGGAAAAGCGATGGGTTTTGTGGTTTCGGCTGAAAGCGATGCAGGGGTTTTGCCTTGTGTTTCTCGCATTTTTTGGGGGACGCCAGTTGCAGCGTTGGCTTCGGTTGGTCGCCGTGCCCTGCCGCCGGGGGCCGCTTTTCGCTCGGTCGGGGCAATCCTGCCCCGACTCGCGCGCGCGACATCCCTGTCGCGCTTGTCGCGACCCCCGGCAACAGGGCACGGCTATCCGCGACGAAGGATTTGTTGCTTCGGTAGGTCGGGGCTACGTCCCCGACGTGCTGTTGGCTTGCCGGCGCAGGTG